>JBGCGG010000079.1:0-57436 GCA_045110585.1 Phormidesmis sp.
AACTCACAGTCGCCAAAATTTTGCTTATAGCGGGTTGCTTTCATCATCTACTCCCGGCTTGCTGTGAGGCTACTTTATATCAACTCTGCTCGTAAAAGGGCGATCACAGTTGAGCGATAGGACTTAACAGGAAAAGTCAGATTAAGAACGCGATAGCTATCGGTAGTATGGCAATGACATCTCTTTGTAGACTCAGTGATGGACCAAAGGATAAATAGATATTTCCAAAGAGTAAACAGCTTGCCATCGCTGTGATTTGACCGGCAGGCTTCATCACTAACCAAGTAACTGTTAGCGTTGCGATAATCCAAATAATATCTACTATTCTAAATGCAAAGTCAGAATAGCCAAACAGTTTTCCTATAGCTATGTGAAACAAATACGTGCCTGGCATATTGACCTCAAAAATATCGCGATATGGCACGAAATTATGCTCATTTATCAAATAGGCAACGTAGTGCATGAAAGAAGTATCGTGTCCTAACGGCCAAGCTAATGACGAGATGAGTTGCCTTAAAAAAGTAACTGCTAGAACTGCTAAGAACCCGTACTTGACTTTGTCTATGGTAAAAAATAAATAACGGCTTTTTATGGTTAAGCCCCTTAGCATAGTCAAACTTCTTGCCTCAAAGATGAACAATAGGTAGGCAGAATATTCTCTAATTTTCCTGCACGAAACTGAAGGCGTTCATAGGTCGATGTACCACTTAGTCGAACAATCGGTGGGCGAATATCATCTGAGAAATCTAGTTTTAAAGCTTTTATGCGTGAGGGCTCTAACGCAAGTGCTTTAGCGATTTCGCAAGCGTATTGATACCTTGAGACAGCTTCTGGCCCTACACAATGAAAAATGCCCTGATGCTCCTGATGAATAATGATCTTTAACATTTCGAAAAGATCTCCAATCCAGGTTGGACAATTGATCAGATTTGCGAATGCTGTGAATTCTTTCTGAGAAGCGAGAGTTTTCTGAACTAGCCCTACCAGATCTCCAGGAACTCCGTAAAGTTGAGCTGTCCGTATGATTGCATAGTCAGAAAGGTTTATTTTAATAAGTTGCTCGGCAGCAGCTTTATCTTTTCCATATTGATTAACTGGACAAGGTGTATCACTCTCTTTCCATAAATAATTGTATTTTCCAAATACATAGTCAGAGGAGAAAAAGAGAATGCGGGTTTTATGCTTTAAGCAGGCTTGAGTGAGTAGTTCTGTGATGCTATAGTTCATTGCCCAAGAGGCTGCTTTATTCTGTTCACAGAAGCGAATGTTTGTCAGTGCTGCAAGATGTATGAGTAGATCAGGCTTGTATGACTTAAAGAGCTGAATCACAGTCGCTTCATCCCGTAGATCAGCTGAGATAATATTCTCTCGGGGTGTAAGTCCTACGGGTATCACTTGATGATTCAGCTTCCTGAGATATTCGCAGAGCTTTGTTCCGATGGCGCCTGTGGCTCCCGTTATCAGTATTTTCATAATGTTGCCTATATCAAAAAGAGACAGTCTGTGAATAAACTTTCATAAATAGACTATTGCCTCGTACTATAGTGCTGGGTAGGGCAAGGTGCGGATTCGTTCGGGCATTGCTTAGCTACTTTGGCCGTTGTTTTGCAGTGATTTTAGTCCATGACTATATTGCAGCTGAGTCAACAGAAGCTATAGTGTTTAGTCAAACTTGTGGGCATTCAATCTTTTCTGCAAACTATTGTTCAAAATGCGGCGACCTGGGGTGAAGTTACGCCAGTCGCTGCGCGCGGTGAAATCTTAGAAAAGGTGCCGCCATCGCTGTTTAATGCTTTGGCCGAAAAGGGACGTCAGCTTCCGGCGCCAAGGCCTTGTCAGGCAACGGTGAAAGCGGGCATGGTGGAGGCGATCACACGCTGGCAGGCCAACCCTGATATTGAAAATAATAGCCTTGTTGTCCTGAGTAGACCCGTTGAAGATCTCGGTGCTATTTTGAGATCTGCGCTCCAAACTGAGGCTACACCAGAAGAGGACAGAAACACGCAGGCCAAACCCGATAGTTTGGCTGAATGTACCCTTACTTTTCTGATGAAGGGCTACCAGCGTCCTCTGGATCCACTGGCGATCAAAGAGCATATTAGTCGCGAGCTGGAAAAGCTGCCTGAGTGCACAGACACCGCATCGAGTATTGTGGTGATGCCTCGTTTAGAACAGTGTTTTTTGCGCTGTATTCAAGGTTGGGAGGGGATTGAATATCTGCAAAATCTCACGACTCGCGATCCTTCTCGGTTCTGGATATTTGGCTGCAACCATTGGGCCTGGGCGTTTTTAGATAGGGTATGCCAAATCAGTGCTTATTTAGAGCAGCCTTTGGACTTGCCTGAGCTTTCTAGTACAGATCTTAAGCAGTGGCTACTGCCGTTTTTTAGTGATGTGATGACCGTTTTGAACTTAGAGATGCCAGAGGAGGAGCTTATCCTTTCTTTAGAGATGGGGCCTGATGGTTACTGGACTAGTTTGGCAAATCTCTCTTCTGGGATTGGGGCAACGGCTGCGCGACTTTGGCTAAAGTCTTTACGCGTGCGTACGAGTGAAACAGAAACGCTGTCGCTGTTGCCGGCAAAACCGGCTTTACCGAGTGCGATCACTTTTAACACTATAGATCGCTACTTGCTCCATTCTCTGCTTATCCACGGTGAAATGACCCGCGCTCACCTTGCGTTGAGTTTGGGTGAGGCTGAACGTAAAATACGCGATCGCCTCCAAGTTCTCAAGCGTGAAGGCATTATTCTTCAAAAAGGCCGTCGCCTTAGCGTACATCCGGCTCACTACCCGCGCCTCTACAATGAACTCAAAAACAACAACTTTCTGATTGGAGCGCGATAATGATTGTCTTATTAGAAACTCATTTACTAGAAGCTAGCTCATTAGAAAATAAGCCCTTTTGGGATTCGGATTTGATTGCCACCGTCATTACAGGGTTGTCAAAAGCTACGATCACCATTCTTATTGCCTACGGTTCCCTCATCCTTATCCAGATAGCGACTAACTATCTCTCCGAGCAAGTCCCTCGCCGCAACCGCTTGCTAATCAAACAATCAGTTCCTTTACTTAAGGGGATTGTTTTACTGATTACTGTTGTTTATTTGCTGTATCTGTTTATTACCCTTACCAAGTCTAATCCGTTGGCGCTCACAGGTACCTTAGTGCTGGGTCTTGGTTTTGCCTTTAAAGACTATGCGAGTTCTATTGCGGCTGGACTCATTAACTTAATTGAGGGGCCGTTTCGGATGGGCGATCGCATTCAAATTGGTGACCACTATGGCGAGGTAACTAACTATGGCCTGCGTGGGCTAGAGCTACAAACGCCTGATGATAATGCGGTGACCATTCCTCACAGTGCTACTTGGACAGAGCCCATATCTAACGCCAACAGCGGTCAGCTAGAGGCCCAAGTGGTCACGGATTTTTACTTTGCCCATAGTGCAGATATTGCTGTAGCCACTGACATTCTCTATCAAGCGGCCTATAGCAGCCGCTACACTCAGCTTAAGCTCCCCGTCGTTGTGATTGCTGCTGAGCAGCCTTGGGCTACGCGCTTAAGCTTAAAATCCTATCCGATGGATGCGCGTAATGAATTTGTGTACAAAACCGATCTTGTTCTACGGATTAAATCTGCCTGTGCCAGACAAGGCATTCCATATCCGCAAATGCCCAATCCGGAAGTTCCACATCTGACGTAAGGCACAGTACGAACTGCTTATCTACAAAAAGCTATTTGGGGCTACAAAAAACTATTTGGGCAATGGCCGCTACGTGTTTGTTGTAGTTGTCATTGCCCAAATACGGCGATGTAATTATTGCAAGGCTGCTTCACCTCGGCGGTACAGCTCCCGTGCGTAATCTGTCCAGCGGCCTTGGCCCCAGTACCGGAAGCAGCTTGTTTCTACCAGCAGCAGATACAGCAATGCTTCTTGATAGTCTTCTCTCTGCGTCACGCTTGGATCTTCTTGCACCAGCCGATCAAACTTTTCGTGGAACTTAGCGCTGAGCTGATTCATTGGCTCCAGAACGTTCTCATAGCCTTTTACCCAGCTCAAATCATTTGTCCAAGATGCGCCATCCATATGGAAGGAATGGTCGTTCTCTTGCAAATCTTTAATTGCAGCTGCGACAGATTCTGGTGTGACTGTATCGACTTTGTTCCAAATTTTGTGCTGACCCACGGCCTGACACACTGGATAATCATCTGGATTCACGCCAGCTGCTTCAAGTAGCTCAATGTACTCAGTGCCATTGACGCCAACGGTGCCTTCTACATTGCGGCCATTGTCTTTAATTTGGCCCCAAAAGGGTACAAAATCACGGCCATATTCATTCATCATCACGCCGCCGTTTTCACCATCGGCAATTTGCGATACGCAGCAAGGTACGCTGACGTTGCCAATTTGCTGACGTCCGCGCCCTTTAGCTTCGTGATAGGGCTGCATTTGGGCCACTAGCTTTGTGTCGCTGCCCTGGGTTTTGATGAGGGCGGTAATGCTGACTTCGTCGCCGCGTGAGTTACGGGCTACTAAGCGATTAGGGATGTATTTGTCGTCGTGGTGCAGTCTTTCTCCATTTAATTGCTCTACGGAATCTTCTTGCACTAGCAGCCAACGGTAGCCGCATTCTTTTAGCGCTTTAACGTATTCGTACAGTGTGTCTGGGTTGTTGGGCAGGTGCATTTCTGGGGGAGAGAAGCCTTTGACCCGCGCCAGTGCGTCGTAGCCGAACATGGCAGCAAAGTGATGTTGCCAGGCTTGAATGTGCAGCTTGATATCGGGAATGGGGGTAGACGGCACTACCGCGTGGCTCCACATGGTGCCCATCCATTCTACGTAGGGCTGATACTGGGGTTCGCATAGCTTTTGGAGGTTGCCGATGATGTCTTCTCGGTTCATTTGGCGAAAGGCCCAGAAGAGATTGCCTGAGTAGTCGAGCATGATGCGAGGGTTTTCGCCTTGGGCGACGAGCTGAGGAATCCATTCGCCCATGCGCTGGTAGCACCAAGCGAACACGCTGGCGTTGTGGTTATCGCCTTCGCCCTGATGCTCGAACATGTGTTGCAAGTTGCTGATGGGGTCGCCATTGGCCCCGGCTGGAATGGTGGGCTGGTGCATGTGGAGGGCACAGGCGAAGCTTGAGGTGATGTTGTTTAGGGTGAGGTTGGTGTGGGGTAAAAAGACGGGATTGGTGTGATTAGTGGCCTGTGCGATCGCACTTTCAGAGCCACATATATTGGGCAGTCCGCTGCGGATATCGCTGAGTGGGGGGCGCTTGGAGTTAGGAGCGATCGCGATCATAATGCCATCAAGAAACAAACATAACGGGTAAATCCTAGAGCAGATACCCATTGCAGATCTCATCTTCGCAACAAGACTCCACGTAGCTGTTGATGACTTATTTGGAATGGCCTTTAATTGCTGTCATATAGCTGCTGTAGATACGCTTCGCCGCCGAGCTGATTCATTTGCACCAGAATCCAATCTTGCTGGTTAAGCGTTTGTGGGGTGGGCGCAGCCAGACTGTATAGCTCTGGGGCGGGTAATACGGCTGCGAGCAGGGCTGCTTCAGTGGCGGTCACATCTCGGGCAGAGATTTGGAAGAACTGGCGGCTGGCGGCTTCTACGCCGAAGGTGCGATCGCTAAATTGCGCGATGTTCAAATACATTTCCAAAATGCGCTGTTTGCTCCAGGTTAGCTCTATGAAAAAGGCGAGCCAGGCTTCGATGCCTTTGCGCACGAAGCCGCCACCGGGCCACAGGAAAATATTCTTGGCGACTTGCTGGGTGATGGTGCTGGCTCCGCGAAGTTCTGCGCCGCGTTGAGCGTCTTCGATGGCAGCGTTGATTTCTTCTACGTCAAAGCCGTTGTGAGTGGGGAAGCGTTGATCTTCGGCGGCGATCGCGGCTAGGGCTATGTTGGGTGAAATTTGTTCATAAGGCTGCCACTGGTAGGCGTAGGTGCCGTTGCGGAGGGCGGTTTGCATCATGAAGCTGGTGGTGGGTGGGGGTACGAACTTCAGTAGCAGGATGATGAGCATGGAGAGTACCCATAGCCAGAAGATCATGCTGGCGATGAGTTTGAGCCAGTAGGCGGGGCCGAAGCGTCTTTTGCGTCTGTATTTGCTTCTGTTGGTTTTATACCGATTGTTTGGATGCATGGGCTGTGATGGGCGAATGGGGCGAGCGTGATGAGAGATGGATAAGTGAGTTAAGAATTAGGGTAAGGGATGTGGAATAGCGAGAATATCCTAACTGTTTCGTTACTGTTCTTTAATTATTTCAATGGTGTTTGCGGTGCTGATGGCCCACACTTCTAGGGCGATGGCGAAGAGGTGTTCTTGCTGGGGAGTGAGGGTGGGCTGGGCGGCGAGGTTGAATACGGTTCCGCCAGAGACAAGGTTGAGAAAGATGATGATGACAAAGAAGGTCTTTTTCATAGTTAAGGCGCGTTGTTAATTCGTCTGTATTTACTATGCCGCCTACGTTTCAGGATTTTCTTCCTGACTTATCCCTGACTTGCCTGACTTAACTTCCAATTTTTTGATTTGCATAAGGTTATTGGCAATCGCAAGCCGCTGTGGATAAGCTACGCTGTCGATAGTTGATACTGCTGATAAAGAATATGCAGCCGCTACCTCAAGATTTCTTAGAGAAAGTTGCCGATGATTATGAACTGAGAGATACGCAAAGGAAAGCGCTGATTCAGCGATTGTGTCATGGCAGTAAGCGTAGTAGTGCCATTCAAGATGCAGTAGCTTTGAATATTACCGAGAGTGCTCTGAGCAGTCGGATGAACGGAATCTACACGAAGTTTTCGGTAAACGGAGACGGGCCAGGTAAGCTGCGTGAGCTTCACGACCGATTACTTGATCGATATCAAAAGGAGAATCCTAACTCACAGCCATCTGAAGATCCATTAGGTATAGATGAGCTAGTTGCAGGGATTCGTCAGCAGGTAAAGGCAGATATTCAGAATCGCTGCGGCACGATGCGGGTGCTGGATATGGAGCAGCCGATTGGAATTGGTGATATTTATACGAGCGTCAATATTTTAGAGAAGGTGCTAGGGCGGCGGCGAGCGGATATCTCGGCGTTGATGGAAGATTGCGATATCAAAGATTTTGATCGGTTTATGTTGGGGCAGGTGAGGCAGAAGCGAGTGCCTGGATTGGAAGCGGTGACTCGATATGACCGGCTGATGATTTTGGGTAAGCCGGGCGCTGGGAAGACGACGTTTATGAAACGGCTAGCCGTTTTGTGTAATCAAGGCGAGTTTCAGGCTGAGCGGGTGCCGGTGTTTGTGACACTCAAGGAGTTTGCGGAAGCGGAAGGGCAGCCGAATCTGCTGAAATACATTATTGATCAGTGGACGAGCTGCGGCGTGGTGGCAGGTGAGCCTATTCGTGAGTTGCTGAAGGCAGGGTGTGCGCTTGTTTTGCTGGATGGATTAGACGAAGTGCAGGAAACAGAGCATGATAGAGTGCTGCGCTGCATTAAAGGGTTTACGCAAGAATTTCAGGGCTGTCAATTTGTGATGACCTGCCGGATTGCGGCACGGGAGTACACTTTTCAGACATTTACGGAAGTTGAGATTGCGGACTTTAATAAAGAACAGATTAGTGAGTTTGTGACAAAATGGTTTGCTGCAAAAGATGACGAGAAGAAAGGTGAGAGATTTATCCAACGGCTGGAAGATAATGAACCTATTCAGGAGTTGGCGACAAACCCACTGCTGCTGACGTTACTATGTTTGGTGTTTGGTGAGGCGGCTGACTTTCCGCAGAACAGAGCAGAGCTGTATAAAGAAGGGCTAGACGTGCTGCTAAAGAAGTGGGACGCAAAGCGTAATATTGAGCGAGACAAGATTTATAGAAAGCTGTCACTGAAGCGAAAAGAAGATTTGCTAGCGCAGCTAGCTTTTAGCACGTTTAAACAGGGAGAGTACTTTTTTAAGCAGCGCGTGGTGGAGCAGAAGATTGTTGACTACATTCAGAATTTGCCAGGAGCGAAAGAAGATGAGGAAGCACTGCTGCTGGATAGCGAAGCGGTTTTGAAATCTATTGAAGCGCAGCACGGTTTGCTAGTAGAGAGAGCTAAGCGCATTTATTCTTTCTCGCATCTCACGTTTCAAGAATATTTTACCGCCAAGCAGGTGACTGGCCCCTCTGCTCAAATGCAAACACAACTGCAAGCGCTTTCGGCCCACATTACGGAAAAGCGATATCGAGAAATCTTTTTGCTGGCAGTGGGGATGTTGCCGCAGGCAGATGAGCTTTTGCTGTGTATGCAGCGGCAAATTGAGCAGATTGTGAAAGAAGACAACAAAATACAGCAGCTATTGCAGACAGTGCAACAGAAAACGCTTTCTGTAAATGTCGAATACAAACCTGCCGCCACAAGAGCTTTTTACTTCGCCCTCGACCTCGATCTCGCCTTCGCCCTCGCCCTCGACCTCGACCTCGATCGCGCCCTCGCCCTCGACCGCGCCCTTGCCCTTGCCCTCGACCTCGACCTCGACCTCGACCTCGCCCGCAGTGTAAACTCTACATTGCGGGCAAAAGTCGAGAGTTTGAAACAACAGCTACCAGACCATCAACAAATTGAGCATTTCAGGCAATGGTGGAATCAGCATGGAAAAACGTGGACTGCTAGCCTCAGAGAATGCATGATTGAGCATCGCAATATTGGTCACGATTGGCAGTTTACGCAATCGCAAAAAGAGCAACTGCAACAGTATTATGATGCCAACAAACTCTTGGTAGACTGCCTCAACAGCGATTGCTACGTTACAAAAGCAACCCGCCAGCACATCGAAGATACCTTGCTATTGCCCATGAGCGAGATAGAAAAGAGACCGTTCAATCCTTAAAACAAACGGGACAGTTAAACAAACGGGACAGTTAAACAAATGGGACAATTAAAATAGACATGCCTCTCATAGCTCCGGTCAAACCGATGATTGCGATCCCTCACTACATCAGCCCCCAAGAATATTTAGAAATAGAGCATCGCAGCCCCATTCGCCACGAATATCGCTACGGCCTCGTCTACGCAATGGCAGGCAGCAACGCGTAGAGTGCCGTCGTCACTTTACTGTGGCCTCAACCCCTAATCCTCTCAATCTCTAACCATGACCAGCCTTAATAACGACTCGCTGATGCTAGCTAGCCGAACCCATTAGAATCGCAAACCTTACCCGAAAAGTCGTTACATTTAGACATATTTCTGCTTGAATAAACGTATAAAGAAAAACTTGATTAAGAAATTCCGGAGACAAGCGTATGTACATCGTGCAGATAGCCTCTGAATGTGCGCCAGTGATTAAAGCCGGTGGCCTAGGCGATGTCGTCTATGGCCTCAGCCGCGAAATCTCTAGCCGTGGCCACTGCGTCGAAATCGTATTACCCAAGTACGACTGCATGCGCTACGACCACGTTTGGGGCATGCATGAAGCCTACCGTGACCTGTGGGTGCCCTGGTTTGATGGTGTCGTTCACTGCTCTGTGCAATGCGGGTGGGTACACGGCCAGCTCTGCTTTTTCATCGAACCCCACTCCGGCGATAACTTTTTTAACCGGGGCAACTACTACGGCAACCACGATGATCAGCTCCGGTTTGCCTTCTTCAGCAAAGCAGCCCTAGAATTCTTGCTCAAAAGCGGCAAACGCCCTGATGTGATTCACTGCCACGACTGGCAAACGGGCCTTATTCCCGTCATGCTATACGAAATGTACGGCTGGCATGGCATGGCCAATCAGCGCGTTGCTTACACCATCCACAACTTTAAGCACCAAGGCGTCTGGGGCGAAGAAATCCTCACCGCCACCGGCCTTAATCGCCCCGAATACTACTTCACACCCGAGCGCTTGCAAGATACCGGCAATCCCTTAGCGCTTAACTTTATGAAGGGCGGCATTGTGTATTCTAACTACGTCAATACCGTGTCTCCTCACCATGCTTGGGAAGCTCGGTTCTCTGACATTGGCTGCGGCCTTCAGTCCACGTTAGATGTGCACCAGGCTAAGTTTGGCGGCATTCTTAATGGCATTGATTACAGTATGTGGAGTCCGGATGTAGATCCGCTGCTGGAGCCAAATTATTCGATTTCAGACTTTGAAAATAAGGCGCTAAACAAAAAGGCGCTGCGCGATCGCCTACTCCTCGATGCCAATGACAAGCCCATCGTCGCCTTCATCGGCAGGCTCGATCAGCAAAAGGGCATGCACCAAGTGCACCACGCACTTTACTACTGCTTAGAGCAGGGTGCGCAGTTCGTTATGCTAGGTTCTGCCACCGAAAAAGGCATTAATGACTGGTTCTGGAAAGAGAAAAATTATCTCAACGATAATTCAGACTGTCATTTAGAAATTGGCTTCAGCGAAGAGCTGGCTCGCCTCATTTATGCTGCTGCCGACATCATGATTGTTCCTAGCAATTATGAGCCGTGCGGCCTCACCCAAATTATCAGCCTAAAGTATGGCACGGTGCCTGTGGTGCGTGGCGTTGGCGGACTAGCGAACACTATTTTTGACTGGGATTACGACAAGGATCATGACCAGAAGGATCGCAATGGTTTCGTCTTCTATGAAAACGATCATGTTGCCTTAGAGTCTGCACTGACTCGGGCGCTGGATTTGTATAAGAAGGAGCCTGCCCTGTTTGAGCAATTAGCTAAGCAAGGGATGGATTACGACTACTCCTGGAAGAACCCTGGCGATCAGTACGAGGGAATGTACGATCATATTCGCTACAAATAAGCGCACTTGCGATTATTTGTTGGGTGCTTCTTATGCCCGAACTTGCGTTATTTGGGGCTTGATTGTCGCCGTTTGCTGCGCTGTCTGAGGTTGTTGGCTTTTGCGGTCAAATCTTGGAAAAAGTCTGATTCCACAATTTCGTTGACTTGTTTTTCCCGTTTTACCTCATCAATTTCGATGCGGAGAGCTTTAACCTGGCGCTTTAAGCGCTTTTCTCTCACATGCACTTCTTTTGCCATGTGGCTAAAGACGCGGGCAAGCTGGCCTAGCTCATCCTGACGCTTTACCAGTCCAGAAAGGCAATCAAGCTGGAAGTTTTCAGCCTCAATGTCGGCAGCTGCTTTGGTGACGGTTAAAATGGGCCGCGCAATGACGCGATCTGATAGGTAGACGGCAAGCCCTGCGGTGGTGGCAATAAAGGCGCTGATAACAAACAGCAGGCGGCGGCGGTTCTTTTGAATATCTGCGAGGTAGTATTTGGCGGGTACGATGGTGCCCACCAGCCACTCTGAGGTTTCTGAGGTTTCAATTGCGTTGAGCGAAACAAAGTAGCGATCGCCAGTGACCGGATCAACATAAGAGAGCCGCTCGCCGGATGCCATTTGTGTGCCGGTTTCGTCAATCGCGGCTTGAGCGTATTGCAAAAGCGGGTTGTCAGAGTCTCCTAGTCGTTGGAGTTTTGGTGTTTCGCCCTGCGTGTTAATTTCGCCTGCGATATCTGTAGAGGCTAAAATCTCCCGGTTTTTGTTGATGATAAAGACTTCGCCTTCCAAGGAATCTTGTAATTCAATCAAAAATTCAGAAAGCTGATTTAATTCAATTCCAATAGCCACAACACCAATGCGCTCATTGCCATCATTTAATGTGATGGCTGCATCCATGCCTGGCTGCTGGGTAGAGCGATAGACATAGACCGTCCAATTCATTTTATTGGGGGCTGCGATCGCGTTGGTGTACCAAGGTCTTGCGGGTGCAAAAAAGGGCGGATCCATAGACACCGTTTCTATCGTGTCAGGGTTGCCCATCGATACACTTTCTTGTGGGTTTTGTGTTGGGTAAGTGTGAACCGTTGCCGTGGTGGAGCGATCAGATGCCTGCCAGTCTCGAAAGTGCGTTTTCAGCGTTCCGTCTGTGAGCCTTTGTGCACCAAAAAAGTCACCATTGTCATACCCGAGCTGCACCCAGCTAAAGTTAGGGTTGGCACTTAGCACGCTCAAAAATAACGCTTCTCTTTCCTTAGAGTTATAAAAATCGACCAGATCGTATTGATAGTTGTTTTGCAAAAGTTGATTGGCCACCTTCGCACTATTGAACAACCGCTTAACTTCTTGCGAAGTGCCCAGCACAATCTCTTCATTGGCCTGCGTTACAATCGTGTCGATATTGCGCCGTGAAATGAGCGCCCACGGAATATATACCAGCGCCGATGTTGCACTAATGGTTACTAAAATAGCACCGACGAGTGAAGCCTTAATGCCTGGCGCTTTGAAGGGCCACTGGCAAGACCCACAGGCGGCATCGGATGCTGCAGTAGTAGTGACCTCAGATGAGCCAGACTGAGATGATGCAGACTGAGATGATGCAACCTCAGGTGAAACAGAGTGAGGTGTAGACGGGTCGGCTTTCATATATCAACTTGCTCAAATGTCAGCTTACATAAACCTATGAACTTACTCGAACGGTAGAAGAGGAGAGATCGATTGACGACTCCTGATGCCGTTCTTGAGCTACCACTGCGGTTGCGGCCATGCCCGTATGTACAATACTGAGCGTTCTAAATGGGGCCATCAGTGGGTCGATGGCAATAAAGAGAACTAAAACAGCTTCGAGAGGAAGCTTCAGCGGCTCTAGCACAATGCCCAGCATGGTTAGGGTTAGAATGCCCGAAACGCCGGAGGTTGCCATCCCTGCCAAAATAGAGCCGATAATAATAATCGAAAAGTCGCTGAAACTCAGTGATTTATCGTAAAGCTGCGCGACAAACAGCGCACCGAGAGAGAAGTAAATCACTGAGCCAAATCGGCAGATAGTGATAGAGAGTGGCGTGACTAGCTTAATGGTTTGTCTATCTAATTTAAGCTGATCGCTGAGGGTGGCGATCGCCGAGGGCAAACAGGCCAAGCTACTGGAGGTGGCCAACGCTAAAATGGTAGACTCTCTCATTGCTAAAAACACTTTTAAAAACGAGAGTTTTGTCTGTTGCCAAATAATTAGCGTACTCAGCACATAAATAGCAAAAAATGTGCTCAGCGCCACGACAATAAAATTAAACATGGAAGTCACTACTTCCAACCCTTGCTGGGAGAGCTGATAAGCCAGCAAGCTAAATAACCCAAACGGCAAAACGACGGTGAGCCAATGAATGAGCTGATTAAAGCTTTGATAGATGCTATCTAAGGCTGAAAATATTTTATCGGTGAATTGTTCTTTAAGCAGCCCTAGAGAAATGCCGACGATAATTGAAAAACAAAGTACTTGCAGCGTTTGGCCTTCACTTAAGGCCGAAAAAATATTCTCTGGTACAAGGCTAAGCACAAAATTATCCATGCCGGATTCTGCAACGGCCTCAACGGTAGGCTCGCTTAGCGATATCTCTAAGTCAATGCCAGATTGATTGACCAATACCCCCAGCGTAGAGAGCGTGTCTTGGCTAAGGTTGTTTCCGGGGCCTGCGATCGCTGCGATCGCCGCTGACAATCCACTCGCCAATAGCAGCCCCAACGGAAACACCACCACAATCCGCTGGACATATCGTTTTGCATCTGGGCTACCCATGAGCCGCCCAATGCTGGAGGTAATGGCAGAGAGCAGGACAGGAAAGACACACATCTTCAGCAGCCCTAAGTAAACCTGGCCGATGGGCGCACTGGCTTCTGCAATGCCAGGATAGGTGGTGCCGATATAGATGGCTAAGATGGCGCTGATGGCGATCGCCCACGGGCTGCGTAATATGTGCACTACCCTTTTTGTGCTGAGCAGCTTAAGAGGGGGAAAAGAACGGGCTATCATAGCTATCAGAAAAATAAGCGAAAGAGAGCAAAAGCGAGTCGGATAGACAGTTTTGGGCAGATAGCAGGGGCTTGGATATAGGGGAGATATTGGCTATAAGATCTGGTTATGAGATCTGGTCATGAAATCTGGATAGGAGATCTGGATAGAACACCTAGATAAGAGATTTGGGACTTAAATCTGACCAGAGTAACGATCTAAAAGAGAATCTACGGTGTCATCGGGATGGGCAACTTCAAGATATTGATTGACAAAATCCTGTAGTGAATGGCTATCCCAAGGCAGCACAATGGCCAGTGGATCTTGAGTGTCTGTTAGGGCGATGGTTTGAAACTGAAGGGCTGCGTCGGGGTTGTTGCGCACAATTTTTTTCACTTCTAGTTCATCTCGGTAGGCAGCTAACACTTTCCCTTGGGTGACGGCTTTCACCACTTCAGGCCAAGTAGAAAACTCGGCAATGGTTGCTTTTGGAAACTTTTGTTTCACAAAGCCCACATAGGAAGATCCGCGAATTACGCCCACTTTGCCTTCTAGGGTGCGGAGCATTTCTGCGACATTTTCGCCTTTGGCTTGCTCCGCAAACTGAACGCGGTTTACCAGCAGGCCCTGACGCATGGTTAAGTAAGGCTGTGAAAAGCTCACGCTTTTGGCACGTTTCAATGTCCGACTAATTTTTGAAATAGCCAGATCGGCCTCTAGGTTATAGACCTGTTCTACTACGTCGTTAAAGGTTCTGGCGCTGCGGTTAAATTCCAGCTCGACCCCAAGCTGCTCGGCTAATTCTTCGGCAAGGACAATGTCTGATCCGGTTAATTTGTCTTCTTCATCTGTCATGAAGAAAGGCGGGTTGTTTTTGTTGAGCACTGCGACCACCAGCTTTCCCTGAGAGAGAATGCGTTCAATATCAGGTGGGCTTTGTGTTCGGCTCTGAATTTGGCCCTGGGTTTGGCTTTGGATTTGGCTCTGGATTTGGTTCTGGGTTTGGCTTATAGAGGATACTGGAGGGCCTTCTGGAGCAGGCAAGGTAGAGACTGCCGCAGTTGTTGGTTTTTTTGTGCCTTCTGAACTTTCTAGTGCCTGTGCGAGTGCAGCCTGTGTCTCTTCTCCAACGATGCCATCTCGCCCAATGCCCGCCTCTCGCTGAAATTGAAAAACAGCTTCTTCTGTGGCTGGGTTGAAATAGGAGGTGCGATCACCTGTTTCATACCCAAGCTGCTGGAGCTGGGCTTTTAGCGCGCTCACCCGTGAATTGCGATCGCCCAATGCTAGCCAGTGTGTGATTGCTGATGTGTTAGCCGCTCGCTCCTGAGATGCTGGTATGGTAGAAACCGTTGCTGCGGCATCTAATTTAGAGAGCTGCGCACGGCTGAGCTGTGGCTGGACAAGAACCATGCCCACCACAAGACCCACCAATACTAAAAGGCTGGTAGAAATTGTCCAGAGACGGCGAGAGAATTTTCTTTTCAGTCTGGAGGGCGGCATACTAGAGAGCGGCATAATTCAGAATAGGAGAAGAGTCACGAGCGTTGCTAGAAACAGCGCCGCCAGAAACAGCGCTACCAGAAAGGGGAAGGGCGCGATCGCCGTAGGCATAGGCCAGAGTAACGGTGGCGATCGCCTGGAGCGGATCGACCCAGGGAATGGGTAATGCTGTTAGTTGCGCGCATGCAACTGATAGTTCTGTGCAGCCTGCAATGATGACTTCTGCCCCTTCGGCGTACAGGTTTGCAGCTGCTTCACTCAAGTTTTGAATAGCGCGATCGCTAACCTGAGTACCGGTTGTTTTTATGCCCCACTCTGGCTCATAAATAATTTGCATCACCTGCTTTTGGGCTAAAGATCCATAGACGGGTTCAATCGGTACAAAGCCTGCTTTTCGCAAGCTATCTGCGTAGAGTCGTGCTTTTAGGGTTCCATCTGTTGCTAGCACCCCTACTCGAATAACGTTGGGGTATTGCTGACGGATAAAATTAGTGGTCACATCCATTAAATGCAACCAAGGAATATTTATCGCAGCTTGCACCGGGCCATAAAAAGCATGAGCAGTGTTGCAAGGCACCACTAAAAAGTCGCTCCCCATTTTTTCTAATAGCTGCGCGGACTGCTGTAATGATGAAATACAAGGGCTGTGGCTGTCGTTAGCGCTATTCTTATTAGTGTCGTTCTCGTTAGCACCCCTTTTCAAACTCTCCGTGCGATCGGGGGTTTGAGTGGCTGACACCATTAGCCAAGTGGGATAATCTTGGTCGCAGCGAACGTTATGTTGTTCGTGGCGCTGCCTCAGCATTCGTTTTTCTAGCTCAATATGTGCCAGTGGCCCTAACCCACCTAATATGCCAGGGACTGCAACCTGTTGCGATAGTTTGTTAGCCTTTTTCCATTGTGGCCTTTTTAGCTGCATGGTTGCGCTCCTTCTTGTCGAAGTCCTACAACCGTCACACCCAATGCAACAGCCATCATGATTCCGCCCATCCAAAAGGGCGAGAGAATGCCTAAATGGTCAAAAACAACACCTGCCCAAATAGGCCCAGCGATGGACGCTACGCTTCGTAAGCTCTGCGTTCCAGCAATTGTACGGCCCTGTTCTTTATCCGATACACGGTTAGAAATCAGTGCGCGCAAAGATGGCAAAATAAAGCCTACCCCAAAGGCCAGCATGGCTTGCGTTAAATACACGCCGCCGTATAGTCCTAACCCTTGCTTAGGAATGGCAGGCGTCACCCCAAACGCCAGCGCAATTAGCAAAATGCCTGTTAGCGCTAGCTTAGCTTCACCGTATTTGGGCAACAGCTTACGAATCAGCCCGCCCTGCACCAGCGTAGACAGCACCCCAATCCAGACAAAAACCAGCGCTGCTTCCGTTGGCCCCCATCCAAATCGCTGATTGAGAAAGAGTACATAAACGCTGCTAAAGCCCGTAAAAACAAAGTTGAACAGGAAGAAGGAGACTAACAACCCTCGCAGCTGAGCTTGGTTAAACATTTTCCAAAGCTGGCCGATGGGGTTAAAGTCCCTAATCTCTAATTTATGCTGACGCTTTTCTTTTGGAAGTGATTCCGGCAGAGAAAAATAGCCCCATAAAAAGTTCAGTAAGGCGAGTGCTGCTGCAATGAAAATCGGTAGCTCTAAGCTAAATTTGGCCAAAAATCCACCGAGTGCGGGACCAATGGTAAACCCTAACCCAAATGCTGCCCCTGTAATGCCAAAGTTTTTGGCTCTATTTTCCGGAGTCGATACATCGGCAATGTAGGCTTGCGCGGTGCTCGGAATGCCGCCCGTAATGCCGTCTATTAAACGAGAGAGATAAATAACCCAGAGGCTACCAGCGATGCCAAACAGAGAATAGGCGGCGGTGGTGCCTAGAATGCAAATGAGCAACACAGGCCGCCTGCCGTGCCGGTCAGAGAGTGCGCCAATGACGGGAATAGCGAGAAACTGTGCGACTGAAAAGCTTGCTGTTAAAAAGCCTAATGTTAGTGCATCATCTCTAAACTGACCGACTAAAAATGGTAGAATAGGGATGATAATGCTAGAGCCGATCTTATCAATCAGAATAGTAATAAAGATAAAAATGAGCTGAGACTTTGCCAGCGGCGCAGTCGAACCTTGCGTACTTGCGGTCATGATTGTTTCACTTCGTTCTTACTTACCCAGTCTCTAATCATTGGATTAATTTGCTCAGGAACTTCATCCTGAGGGCAGTGCCCCACACCATCTAGTTCCACAAAATCTCTAACGGTAGGAAAATTTGCCAATGCCCGTCCTAACTCAATCGGCTCCCAAGGGTCGGCGGTTCCCCAGGCAAAGTGCACTGGGCAACTCACTTCAGGCAACAAGTCTTCTGGTAGCGGCCCGGTAAAGTTGTTGATAAATGCCCAAAACACATCGGCAGCGCCTGGGTCTTGAGATGGCTCTATCAATAATTCAACAAGTTCATCGGTAACTGCATCGGCGTTGCCATAAGCCGTCTGCAATATTTTTTTCACTGTGTTGGGCTTGGCCAGCTTGCTGAATAGCCAGTGAACAACAGATTTATTCGCAACTACTTTTTTAAGCAGTGGACGACCAATTCGACGCATTGGTGGCTGGGTGTGTAGCTTGCGGTCGTGAATTTGTCTGAGAGCGCAGTCTAGCAGCATCAGACGCTTTACCTGCTCAGGCGCAAAGACGGCGGCTTGCAGAGCCACTACGCAGCCAATAGAATTACCGGCTAAAAAAGCAGGTTCTTGCACAACATCGCTTAGAAAGTCGGTTACTTGTTGTCCCCAGGTTTCAAAAGTGTAAGGGACTTGCTCATCTGTAAGCGTATCTCCAGGCATCGGTTTCGCTGAACGGCCAAAGCCAATGAGATCTATGGCATAAACGCGATGATCTGTTGCGAGTGCTGGAATATTTCTGCGCCAGTGGTCGCTAGATGCGCCAAAGCCATGAATGAGCACGAGTGCTGGCCCTGTGTTTCCGGCTACCTGATAGCGAATATTAAACCCTTTCCATTCCCAAATGAGATTTTTGGGTTGTTGTTCAATGCTTGCTGATTCGCTACCTTCAGAAGCGTTTTTACTAATGGTTTGACTCGTCATGATGTGATGCCTATGAGCCTTACAGGATTGATGTGCTTGTTGATGTACGAGTGAACGGGCTTATTGACTTACTCGGAATGTTTTTTCCAAACCGTTAGGCATGAAATCATGCTTATCGTACAATCACGTTTAGACTGAGGTCGATATATGATTTTCTGAAGGAGAAGATTGGCCATTGCTTGGCTTTAGCCCTTCCGGAAATGCTTTTGCTTGCGAATACTTTCGCAACAGCTTCCGATACGCCATCATTGTGGCATCTGATGCGACGAGCAGTTCAGAGCGACTATTTTGGTATGGCACAGGCTGAGGCGTCTGTTGCCGGACGATAACCTCATCTTCTGCCAAAATTTTGTTGCCTACCTTGGCAACGTGATAATCGAGAAAATCACTCACGATCGGAATATTATTCATAAAGCCACGTAAATTCACCGCTTTGACGATGGTTTTGGTGTCACTTACTGGCACGCTAAACATAAGGCTCTCTAACTGAAGCTTTCCGAATTTGATGGAGGTGTGGTTTAGGTTGGGTAGGCCAAAGGCGTACGTCTTATAAGCATCTGGATCATCTTGATCAAAGATGAATCGGTTAATGCCATTGAGGCGGTTCACCTTTACATCCATGCGAGCGGTAAAACCCCATTCGGTTTCGTCTATGGTGTATCGGTTTACCTGTACTTTAGAGGCATCTTTGGGTTTGCCCAGTGCGCCTTTATGAACAAAGGGGGGATGGGAGGCATCCATTAAAATTTCGATGCTACGAGTGTAGTGCCCATCGAAGGTAAATTCGCTGTAAGTGGGTGGGCGCTCAGGATTATCAAACTGTGGGAATTCGGGGAGAGAAGGCCGCTGCGCTGCGGGTAATGTGACATCTCCGACAAAGATCCACACGATGCCATAGCGCTCTTGTACGGGATAAGAGGTGACTTTTGCCCGCGCTGGAATTCTGGTATTTGGCGCATCGGCAGGAATGTGAGAACAGCCGCCATCTGATTCAAATTTCCAGCCGTGATAGGGGCAGCGGATGCAGTCGCCATCTGTCCAACCGAGGGCGAGTGATGCGCCCCGATGCGGGCACTGATTATCTAGGGCGATCGCCTTTCCTTTTGAATCGCGATACAGCACATAGTCTTTCCCCATCAGAGTTAACTGAGTAGGCTGGCTGGTCACTTGAGGGCTGGCTTCTACCGCATACCAAAAGTTCTGTAGCAACCCTTGGCTTTGCTCTTTGGTTTGTTTTTTCAACGAGTTTTCTGACATACTCTTTTACACTCCCACCAGATCAGCGCTAGATTCAGACTGTTCAGTTGTTTGTTTCTCCAATGGATCTGTTGCAGCGCTGTTTATTTCAGGCTCATTTTCTGTGTTCGTATTTGCCAAATCTTCAGTTTTAAGCTGTTCAGCTTCGGGCACCATCATCAGGCCGTAGTCGCCTATGCCCCAGCCCATATCTAAGTATTTGCGCATCAGCTTGCGATAGGACAGTTGCAAGATATCAGACTTAATCAATAGCTCTCCAGTCAGTGGCACCACACGAGGTATTTGGCTTTCAATAATAGCTTTGTCTTCTTCGTAGGTTTCAACTGTATTTTGTACAGAGTTCCAGTCCGCCCAAGCCTGTGGCAAGAAGTTACGTAGGCCAATCCACTTCGTTAGCGTTGTGTTTTCATCGACGGGGATGTTGCTAGCAAAGTAAATGTATTGGAAGCCTCGGAAATTGAAGTCTAGTTCTATGTGATTGATGTTAGGCAAGTGGCCTGTTAGCTTAGCGCTGGAGAAGGCGCGATCGCGTTTCACAATAAACTTCAACAAACCGACTCTTTTAGGCGGCTTTGAAATAGTTAATGCGCTCACATTCCAGTCTGTTTTTTCTACTTCATAAGGGGCGACTTCTGCATCATCGCGATTGCTAAAGAAAGCCTTATGAACAAACGGTGCATGGGCCGTATCTAAGCCACTTTCTACCACGCGGGTGTAGTGTGCATTCCAGGTATACTCACCGCTTACCATTCGCCATCCGGGCGCGTCAAATTCTGGGAGTTCTGGCAGGGGAGGGCGCTCTGCTTCTGGCAAGTCGCCGATAAATAACCAAATAAAGCTGTATTTTTCTTGAACCGGTAGAGCATCTACCCGAGCGCGCTTAGGAATGGGTGTTCCGGGCTGGTCGGCAGGAATGTGGGTGCAGGTGCCGCTCTCATCAAAGCTCCAGCCGTGATAAGGGCAACGGACACAGTTATTTTCAACCCAGCCTTGGGCCAAAGATGCACCTCGATGGGCGCAGCGGTCTTTGAGCGCGATCGCTTTTCCGGCATCGTCTCTATAGAGCACATACTGCTCACTCATGACGGTGATTTGCACCGGTTTTTCACTAACTGCCGAACTAAATTCAACGGCATACCAAAAATTCTTTAGCATGGATGGCTTCCCCCTATCCTCACAACATTATTCAGCGCGCATTTAATGTCGGCTGATCGCTTAGTCTATTTAATGAGTCTGTTCAGTTAATCTGTTTAATTAATGCGGGTAGAAAAAATAATCTTGTTCTCAGCTTTCCCACAACATTCTGATAACAGACCTGACGGAACTTATTTGACGATTACTATGTTGCCTTTTTGAGCGGTGATTCTATTCAGACTCAATACCTGAATCTCAACACCTGAATCTCAACACCTGAAGCTCAACACTTTTCTATTCGCCCTTGTCAGCTAACCTAAAGCATCCCAAATTTTCTTAGGAACCTGTCGGTTACGCCGCGTGCGCATAGCAGGCTGATAAACGCACTCATCGTCTTTGTTTTCAGTTCGTTTTAGAAACCCTGCCTTGATTAAGCTGCTGAGCTTACCTTCTATTTCAGCAGTAGGCTGTTGAAAGTTTGCGACGCATTGGGCGAGGGTGGCATTGCTTTGACGCATAATCCAATTCACCAGATTTCTTTCGTCATCTGGCAAAGACAATACGTCTGTCATTGTTCGGCTAGGCGGAGGACTATCACTCATCGTTGACGTTTCTCCCAACTCAATTAGCTAAGTGTTCAGCGACCTTTCTAACTTCTTCACTAAAGGGGTGGTCTGGGTGATGCAAGCAAAACACGCCGCTACTTGCCAGCTGAAGCATTTCGTCATTTTCATAGAACAGCCCTTGTACAGGCACGTTGTAGCGGCTACTGACTTTTTGCTTTAAGTCTTCTTTCTCGTACACCTGAGGCGCTTTATTCACGAGGAGCATGAGGTTGGGCACATCTAGTTTTTGTGCAACTTCTAGCGTGACAGCCGTACCCAAAAAGTCTTGATGGTCAGGTCGTAGAATGACTACCATTGCATCCGAGATAGCAATAGAGAGCAGTGTCTCTTCATTGAGGCCAGGATGCGTATCAATTAGCAGAAAATCTAAATTCATATCCTCAATGAGATCTTGAAACCCGTCGTTGAGGAGTCCTACATCAAAGCCTTCGCGTAAGATTCTGGCAATTTCTCCAGCTTTGAGGCTAGAGGGTACCAGGTGAACCGTTCCGCCAATGCTGGCAGGGCTACCATCTGCTGTTTTGAGCAGGCCAGTTACATCGTGGGCTGTTTTCTCTAACGGACAGTTTCCCCACAAGTAGTCATTAAGAGAGTATCTAAAATCATCTTCGTCTAGGCCGAAAATAATGTGAATGCCAGGTGATTGAATGTCAGTGTCGACAATGCCCACTCGTTTACCTTGCTGGGCTAGGGCTACAGCTAAGTTCGCCGTTAGGTTAGATTTTCCAGTGCCGCCTCTAAATGAGTGTACAGAGATGATTTGAGACATATTTATAACCTTCAACAATGTTGAATTGAGGATACTCAAAAAACAGTATGGGAACGCTTAGAGTGAAACTATCGTGTTGTAAAAATAAAATTTGTTCCATGAATAAACTTACCTACGCGCCCGGTTCAGTTATCTATGAAGAAGGCGATCTCAGTGAGACTGTCTACTTAGTTAAATCTGGCAAAGTAGAGCTAGTGGATACCTATCCAGAGACCGGTCAAGCGGTTTCTAAAACATTAGGAAATGGCAAGGTATTTGGCGAAGTGGAGCTAATGGATAAGCGGGCTAGAGTTTCGACGGCTAGAGCAGCTAACGAAGTTAAAGTTCTTGAATTTTCGCAAATCGAAATTATGGATTTGCTGTTTAATAAGCCAGAAGAAAGCCTACTGTTGGCCCGTGATGTCTTTGATAGATTGAGAGATTTGTACAGCTCTGACAGTATTGATGCGGAGATGACGAAGCTACGCGAAGAGATGAATGAGTCGATTAAGCAGGCGGTGATTAGTCATGAATCTCGCGTGGTCAAAAGCCATACGGGCATGGCCGCGATCGCAGGCCCTATTGTTGTCTTAGTGGGTCTAGTCATCGGCATTCAAATCTATATTCACTAATGCTAACTGCATTAAATAGTGAATGGGCTTTTAGGTGAAAAAATGTGAGTTAATGTGAAATCGAGCATTCACTGACATTTTTTCATGAGATGCTTATTAGGCATGGTTGATGCCAGCAGCTTGCGGAGTAGTCGCAGCCTGCGGACATGTGAAAACTAACGCTGATTAAAATCTCTGGCATTACTGGAAAGCCGTCAGATATTTGTGTGGAAAAATATCAAACAAAAGGAGCCATGAAACTCAAGATTTCACGGCTCCTTTTGCTGTTATCTAATCAAATAGGACTTATCTAAGTCAACAGTTAGAAAATCTGAATTTTCCAAGCACCGTATAGAACAATCGCAAAAACACCGAGTGTCGCAAACCCGATATAGATCATCTTATTTTCGTGATGATCAATACCGTGTTCTACTTCATGCTCCAGCTCTTGCCGGAACTGATCCATTTTCTCTTTTGCTAAAGGATCTTTGATCGGTCGAACAACCTTTCTCGCCATAATTATTTCAGCCCTGAAAACGATAGCTTTTATCTGGATTAAAGATGCCCAAAAGTATCGCTACGACATAAGGTTTCAGTACAAAGCACCGGCACAAGGTACCGGCACAAAGCACTGGCACAAAGCAGTTAATTCGGTACTTATTGGCTTGCCTGGGAAATATCAGTGAAGAGTTATCTTTCGCTTCAGCTCATACTCTCTTAAAGTTTTAAAGCATCATGGCGTACAAGCCCTTTTTAGAAAAATCAATTTTCTACAAGTTCCGCCTCTATAGTATTGGCGCTGCCATTGCGTTACTGGGTATCAGCAGTTGGACTGTCTCCCAAAGGCTGACAAAGTCTTCTAACGCCTCCGCTGATCTTGCCTCTGCTCGCCCAGCGCTGCCGCAAAGTATTTCTGCGGTGGGCCGGATAGAACCCAAGGGCGCTGTTATCAAGCTCTCTGCGGCCAATGCTAGAGATAGCCGTGTTAATGAAATTCTGGTGGAGGAAGGGGACTGGGTTACCGCAGGGCAGGTCATTGCAATTCTTCAGGGCTTGGAGAAGCAACAGGCTGCCCTGGTAGAAGCTGAAAGAAGCATAGCGGTTAAAGAAGCGACTTTAAGACAAGTGCAGGGCGGCACAAACACTTCAGCTGATCGTCTGGCTCAAGAAGCGGCCATTCAGCGATTAGAATCTCAGCTATCAACAACCCTGCGCAGCCAGCAGGCCAGCGTAGACGAAGCACAAACTAATTTGGTGCGCTCTAAAACCGAATACGAAAGATATCAGCGGCTTTATGAGGAAGGGGCCGTGAGCGCTTCCCTGCGGGATGATCGAACGCAGGCCTATAACGCCGACATCGCTAGGCTAGAGGCTGCTGAAGCATTGCTAGATAATCAGCGCGAAACGCTCACTGCACAAATTGTAGAAGCGCGAGCTAGACTTGAGCGTTTAGATGAAGTGCCCAAAGGTAATGTTGAAGTTTCCCAGGCACAGCTATTGCTGGCCCAGAGTCAGTACGACAGCATGGAAGCCTCTTTAGAGGACTATTACGTTAGAGCGCCGATTGATGGACAAATTTTGAGTATAAACTCGCAGGTGGGTGAGCAAGTTAGCAGCGATCAGGGTGTTGTTGATTTGGCACAAACTGAGCAGATGTATGTTGTTGCTGAGGTGTATGAAACCGATGTTCCCCGTGTTAAGGCTGGTCAATTGGTCTCTGTGGTGAGTGAGAACGGTGGCTTTGTGGGCGAACTTTCGGGCAGTGTTGAAACCATTGGCCTTCAGATTCAAAAGACGGACGTGCTGAATACCGATCCCGCAGCTGATCAAAATGCGCGGGTTGTGGAAGTTAAAATTCGACTCGATCCAGAAGATAGTGAAACGGTTGCAGGCCTTACTTATATGCAGGTACGAACCAAAATTGATCTTGATTCATAGCACGGTTTCCTTCTTGTTTTGAGGGCATAACATCTTTGCTTTGAGGGCCTAATGTCCTCATTTTAAGGGCCTAATATCCTACATTCTTATAGATACTTCTATGCCTAAATCTTCAAAGCGCTTATCTAAGAGACTGTTGGGGTTGATATTCGATGAGATTCCTTTGGCTTGGTCACAGCTTTCTCATCAAAAGCCACGGTTGGCGATCGCGATGTCTGGTATTTCTTTTGCCAACATTCTAATTTTTATGCAGCTAGGCTTTAGAGCTACCATGTTTGATGGCATCACTAATGTTGCCGATAACATGACGGGGGACGTCTTTTTAGTTAATAGCCAAGATAAATTTATTGGTAATCAGTCTTTTTCGAAAGATCAGCTCTATCGCGCTGCCAGTGTAGAGGGTGTTGCCAGTGCAGATGCTTTTTATTATTCACAAACGACGTGGGTTAACCCATGGAATGAAGATTTA
The DNA here is from genome assembly GCA_045110585.1 of Phormidesmis sp. GTDB lineage: Bacteria > Cyanobacteriota > Cyanobacteriia > Phormidesmidales > Phormidesmidaceae > Phormidesmis. The sequence continues at coordinate 25,138 of JBGCGG010000079.1, forward strand.
GTCGATGTGACGGTCATTGCGTTTAATCCTGCGCGATCGCTGATGACGCTACCTGAAGTGAACGACAATATTGACGAGATTCGTCAGCCCGATACAATTCTATTTGATCGCAAGTCGCTTGCCTCTTTAGGCGATGTGGGCGATGCGATTGATCGTGGTGAGCAGGTTCGCACAGAAATGTCGGGCCGCCGCATTGAAGTGGGAGGCGTGTTTTCACTAGGTAGTACGCTGTTTAAGCGCGGGCATGTGGTCACTAGCGATGTGAACTATCTACGCTTATTTGGTGAGTCGAGTGGTGATAATGTTCAAGTTGGTGTGTTGAGCTTAACACCAACAGCCAATTTGGCAGACGCTGTGCAACAGCTTAAGACGATTCTGCCAAAAGATATTTCAGTGCTCACGCGCGAAGAGTTTATTGACTTAGAGCAATCCTATTGGTCTAAGCAGCCTGCGGGCATCATCTTTAATTTTGGCACCATTATGGGATTCATTGTGGGTGTCATTATTGTGTATCAGGTGCTCTATTCCGATGTAAACGATCATTTGCCAGAATATGCCACGCTTAAGGCCATTGGGTTCTCTGATAATCGACTGCTGATGGTTGTGTTTCAAGAAGCCATGATTCTGGGTGTGCTTGGTTTTCTTCCTGGTTTTTTGTGTTCTACAGCGCTTTATGGCGTGCTGGGTAACCTTACTCGCCTTGCTGTGATTATGCGCCCTGATGTTGCTATTCAAGTTTTTGTGCTGACAATTGTGATGTGCTTACTCTCCGGTGCAATTACCGTGAGAAAACTCCAGTCGGCTGATCCTGCAGACGTTTTTTAGACCATAGCTTTTAGGAGCTTTTAGACCATAGCTTTTAGACCATAGAAAGATAGCAAGTAACAAAATAGAGCATAAGAAGATACTGAATCATGACTGCTGTTGCACTGCCCCCTAAAAAACTAGAAACGCCACCGGCGATCGCGCCAGTGATTGATGTGAAAAACCTCAATCATCACTTCGGCTCTGGAGATTTACGCAAGCCGGTTTTAATAGATGTAAATCTCCAGATTTACCCTGGCGAAATAATCATCTTAACGGGGCCATCGGGCAGTGGAAAAACAACATTACTTACCCTGATTGGCGGGTTGCGTTCTGTGCAGCCAGATAGTAGCTTACGTGTGCTTGGGGAAGAAATGTGTGGTGCCAGTAAATCTAAATTGGTCACTGTACGTAGCCGGATTGGATATATATTTCAGGCGCATAACCTATTGGATTGTTTGACCGCGCAGGAAAATGTGCGCATGCCGCTGCGCTTAAATAAACAAATCAACGCCGCTGAGAGAACGCAGCGTTCTGATGAAATGCTCAAGGCCGTAGGCTTAGGCGAGCGAATTGAGTATTATCCAAGCGATCTCTCTGGCGGCCAAAAGCAGAGAGTGGCGATCGCCCGCGCCCTTGTCAGCCAACCCAGGCTAGTGCTCGCGGATGAACCGACCGCTGCGCTCGACAGTAAATCAGGCCGAGATGTGGTGGAAATTATGCAGCGCCTCGCCAAAGAACAAGCCTGCACTATTTTATTAGTCACTCACGACAACCGCATTTTAGACATTGCTGATCGCATCATTCATATGGAAGATGGCAAATTGGCCCATGAAAAATCTTTAGAGGGGCTGGCTATTTAAAAAGCGCCACATAATTTTTTTTAAGGGCAAACGTCAGTCAAATCGTATGGAAAGGTGAAAGCCATAGAGAAACGATGCGATCGCCGGCGCTATCTGCCAACGACCAAATCAGCAGGTGCCTGAAAGCGCATCACGTAGTAAGGCGGTTCAGACTCATTTTCGCCCGCATTTAACAGTGGCGACAAATGCAGCTTATTCACCACCACATACATGTATCCATCTGCGCCCGTACTCAAACTATCGGGCCATAGCAAGCGATCATCTTGTACAAGAACTTCATAAGTGCCATCCGGTTGGGTAATGCCGATCGCCTTTTGATTTAAGTCCGTGATGTAAACGTTTCCACTCACATCAATGGAAATACCATCACTTACCGGCTTATCACCATAGCGCGCTACCCGAGTGGCCAGTGCCTCATCTGAGAGGGCCGCATTGATCAAATCATCGGCTCGCACCCGCCAAACTGATGTGCCGTTCATGCTGCCGTAGTACACCCACTCAGCGGCAGGATCAATCGTAATTGGATTAAGCCCCATACGGTGTTCTATTGCTGTTCCCTCCGGGCCAGCTAGCTGAGTTTCTTGTCCATCAATCACAATTGGTGCATCTGCTTCAGGCTGCAAACTCGGATGACCTATCAGCACACGTCTGGAGCGACCCGTTTCCACATCCACCACAATGATGGCTGGCCCCTGATCGCTTACAATATCTGCGAGGTAGAGCGTATTGCGAACATTGTCGACCGCAAGATCGTTAATAAAAGAGCCAGGACGAGCCACTGGACTGGGAATAGGAATGACTTTCTCTAGCTGATCAGACGCGGTGTTCCAGCCGATGACTCTGGGCACACCGCCTTCTTCCGCAGAAACGCCTGCGGCATTATCCAGCATCCACACAATTCCTTGCCGATCTGCCTGAATGCCCAGAACGCTGTTCATCCCAATGCCATCTATCCCCGGAGGATTGTTCCAGGCTGAGTTGGGAAAGGGCACCACCGAGCCATCGCTCAATAGTTCTACAACGTTGAATTCAGGCTGATACGCCTGATGCAAGCTCATAAAAATGCGGCCATCAGGATTCACCGCAATATTGCCTGGAGCCACCGTTAGCTCAGCAATTTTTTCTAGTGCAATTGGCGAAGCGATCGCATTTTCTGAGGTATTTTCTGAGGCATTCTCCGGTTGCGCTAATGCGCGTACCCCAGCGCCCATAAACAATACAGCCAGTGATAGTGATCCTAGCCCTGCGACTGCCCAATGCTTTCCACGTCGTTTCATGATCCCTAACCTCTATGCTCTGCTTTCTCGGCACATCTTGCGATTGAGCCGACGGTAACATCATTTCTAGCGCTGCACTGTCAATGCGGTACTGCCAATGCGGCACTGGAAGTAAGCCTAGAGGGTAAATGCGACAGAAAGATTAAAAAAAGCCTGGAAGGCGAGAAACGTCTCTTTCCAGGCTTGTGATTCTGGTGCGTTGTGGCGCTGGTTGTTGTTTTGGAGAATTTTTCTTGTTGTGGAGATTGTTTTGAATACTATTCAGTAGGGTTGTTGTTGGCCGCAGCCTGCTTGATTGGAATTTCGATGACAAACTCTGTCCCTTGTTCTGCTGACGAATGGCAGTACAGCTTGCCGCTGTGCTTTTCTGTAATGATTTGATAGCTGATGGAAAGCCCTAGCCCAGTGCCTTGCCCGACGGGCTTAGTGGTAAAAAATGGTTCAAAGATATGATTGAGTGAATCAGATGAGATACCTGCCCCATTGTCTGCAATATGAATAGCGACTGAATCTGGTTTCATTACAGAGGTTGTAATCCGAATTTGACTAGGTTTTTCTTTGACGAGCTCAGGTTGATTGTAATTGCGATCTTCTAAGGCATCAATAGCATTGGCAAGCAGATTCATAAAGACCTGATTGAGCTGACCAGGAAAGCACTCTACCTGTGGCAATACATCGTAGTCTTTTACCACCTGAATAGCCGCTCTGCTAGATGTGGGCTTGAGTCGGCTCTGTAAAATCATGAGCGTACTGTCTATGCCATCGTGAATGTTGACAGTTTTAGCATCAGATTCATCTAAACGAGAGAAGGTTCTCAAAGAATTGACAATCTCTCGAATACGCGCGGTGCCAACCTGCATACTTTGAAAGAGTTTTGGTAAATCGTTTTGAATAAAAGTAGTATCTAAGCGCTCCAAGCAGTGAGATATGGCAGGTGTTGGCTCGGGATAAGCCTGCTGGTAGGCTTCAATTAGCTCGAGTAAATCAGCGACGTAATCATCAGCGTGCTCAAGGTTCCCATGAATGAAGCTCACCGGATTGTTGATTTCATGGGCAACCCCTGCCACTAGCTGACCTAGGCTGGCCATTTTTTCAGACTGGATTACTTTGAGCTGGGCATCTTGAAGTTCTTTAATGTTGGTTTTTAGCTGCTCAGCTTGCATTTGGGTTTGGCTATGTAAGCTTGCCTGTAAGAGGGCAATGCCAAGTTGATCGGCTACCTGTTTTACAAACTCTACTTCTGAGTTCGTCCAATCACGAGGGGCGTCGCACTGATGAACACAAATTAACCCCCATAGTTTTTCTCCTTTGAGCAAAGGAACAACAATATGACCTTTGATTTGAAGCCTTTCCAAAAAGCTAATGTGACATTCTTCAAAATTAGCTTGGCGAATATCAGGAATGACCTGCATTCGACCTTTTTCATATTGTGAGGCGTAGTTATCTCCAAAGCAATAGTCTTCTAGGACGACATTAACGGCTGAATTAAAAGGATGCCGAACATCTTCTGCAATAAATTTTCCTTTGGAGTAGTTGGTGTCATCTATAAATTGAAAGATGCCAACGCGATCTGATTTGAGCGATCGCCGAATCTCTTGCACCGTTGTATTAAAGATTGTCTCTACATCCAAAGACTCTCGCATTTTAACAACGACATCCAGCAAAACTTTACGCTGTGCAGCTGACTGAGCCAGTGCTTCCGTTCGAACTTGGCGACTAGATTGGCTATTAGCCGATTGGATCGCAATGCCCAGTTGATTAGCTACTTGCGAGAGAAAATCAACTTCTATGCATTGCCAGTGATAAGGCGCATTGTGCTGATAAGCGCCTAGCAATCCCCAGAGCGTTTTTCCGACAAAAATTGGTACTAAAGCATAGGCGCGAATGTTGTACTGCTCCAGCAAATCCATATGACAGCGGGCATAGTCTGCTTTATAAATGTCATCGACTGCCAGCGTTTCGTTATTTCGGTAGCGCCCGCCTTGGGTCTCTTTAAGGTAGGTGTCTTGCCAGATATTGTCTTGCCCAAAGGGCGTTTTGCTTTCTTGCGCTGCGCTCAAACGGCTAAAGTTGCTGATAAAATGGCCGCTCCAATCTGGATTAAACTGATATACCGCAGCGCGATCTACCTCTAGCGATCGACTTACTTCTCGGCAGGTTGTCTTTAAAATAAAGTTAGTTTCTACCGATGAGCGTATTTTATTGACGACTTCTGCAAGTGCCTGCTGCTGCGAGATGCACTTGCTCAGGATAAGTGCCTGCTGCTTAGAATGAGCCAGTAGTTCAGATTGCTTAATTGCAACGCCAATTTGAGCTGAAATTTGCTTTAGAAAGTCTGTTTCGTAGGGTTGCCAGTGATGAGGCGCAGAATGTTGATAGGCGGCGAATAAACCCCACAGGCGATCGCCTACCAGAATCGGCACGATGGTATACGCGCGAATCTGAAACTGTTCTAACAAATCCAGGTGGCACTGGGCATGTCCTGCCTGATAGATATCGTTAACAACAAAAGTATCATGGTTGCGATAACGCCCGCCTTTGGTCTCTTGTAGGTATGTGTCTTGCCAGACTTGGTTCTCTCCAAAGGCCCCATTGTCGTCCCACTTGTTATCTGTTGTATAAGAACAAACAAAATGGCCGCTCCAATCTGACTCAAACTGATATACCGCGGCGCGCTCTACCTGCAAAAGCTCACATAGCTCTCGGCAGGCCGTTTTCAAAATCACTTTAATATCTAAAGAAGAATGAATATCAGCGATCACTTCTTTGAGGGATTTTTGCCGGGCCACCGAAGCTTTTAGCTCACGTGCATGTTTTGCGGTTTCTTGTCGTTGCATGTCGTGCTGCACAGCCATCCCAAGATAATCTGCGGCCTGAGCAAGAAACGGTATTTCGTACGAATCCCACGCGCGAGGCGCAGAGTGCTGATAGGCCGCTAGCAAGCCCCAGAGCTGATCGCCTGCAAAGATAGGTGAAATGGCATAAGCACGCACCTCAAACTGCTCTAACATTTCAAGATGGCAGCGTGCATAGCCCGCTTCATAAATGTCAGCGACGGCAAAAGTATCGTGCGTTTTGTAGCGCCCGCCTTGAGTTTCTTGTAAATGTGTGTCTTCCCAAACTGGGTTACAGCCAAAAGCTTCAAGGGTTTCCCACTCTGGCGCAGCGTAGCCGTATGCGCTTACAAACTGACCGCTCCAGTCCGCGCTGAAGCGATACACTGCTACTCGCTCAACATTTAATATCCGCGCGATATCTTGATTCGTTCTCGTAAAAATTTTCTCTAAATCGGCGAGCTTACGAATTTTGTGAAGGATTCTTCTGAGCGCCCTTTGATAGTTGAGATTGCGTGCGAGTATTTGCTGACACTCTCCTGCATTAAGGTTAGATACAGGAGAGAACGCGGGGGACGTGTTCATATTTAAAGGATTGTTTTAAATGTATGGAGATGCTTGTACATATATTTCTATATATTTCCCAAACTCCCGCAGTGCAGGCACGAGAGCGAATACGGATACAAGCATGCCAATCTATAACAATCAATATTTATAAAAATCAGTAGCACCACGCTACTCAATCGCAATCTCTAAATCATAAGAGGCATTCCCTCGGGTTCCACCGACAACAATTTGGTATTCTCCGGTTTCAGGGAGATATAGGGTATCTTCAGTGGTTTCGCTCAGTAAAATGATGCCGCTGGGAGAAATGACATCAAAAACAGCATTATCCTCTAGTGAGCGGATGGTGAGAGCCATTTGCTGCCCGCTCTGTGCGGTGAGCCGGTACAAGTCGCGATCGCCTCTGACGACGGCGTTGCTCACCGTTGTGCTGCTTTTTCCGGCATCAAAAAAGACTTCTTGCTCCAACACCTGATTTGCGCTGCTCGTGAGATCGTCAGCTTCTAAACCATTTTGTTGAAAAATAGCGCTTACGGTCTCACAGCTTTCCAAACTCAACGTGTCTCTTTCTGTACTCAATCCTTTTGAAGTAACTTTCCAGATTTCCTGCGAATTTTGTTTGTCAAATTCTATCCAAGTAGCCACATCTAAATTCAAATTGCTCCCGTCGATGGTGCCATTTAGCTTTTGTCGGTAGCTAGTGTAATAGCTGTTTTTATCGTCGTGAATAGAGCCTTGAAAATCGCCTGTGATTCTATCAGCAGCATCGACTGTTATGCGGGCATAGAGGTCTTTTTCTTCACTATTGGCTTGATAACAGTATTTACCGGGTGCGATCGCGGGTGCAATAGGCTTAGGTTTATCCTTCGTATCCGTTACGTTGGGTTTTTCAGCGGTTGCCGATGTCTGCTTATCTGCGGTGGCACGGTCGGGTGTATTTGGATTAGATGCATCTGTAGAAGAGGAATCTGCGTTTGATGAGCCTGTTGAAGCGGATGTAGATGGCTCAGTGAGCGGCTGATTAGACGGCGTTGTGTCTGTAGAAAGCGTGTTGCAGCCTACGAGTGCGAGCAGTGACAGTGTGAGTAAGCAACGACGAAAAGTAAGTGACGGCATCGGTAAGTTCCTCATTAATTCAAATAAATAGAAAGAAGTGAATAGAAAATAAGCAATTCTTAAGGCAACCCCTACAAGGGCAAAGGGAAGGATAAGGGCGGTGCTTTACATCCTTTTCATTGAAACCCTCACTATGTCCCAAGCCGCGACGAGTAGCGTTTTTTCAGCCCTTGCCCAAAGCCATCAAGGTCACTTAGCTGAGCGCGTTGAAGATCTTTCTATCCATGAATTTATCGGGTTTTTAGAACATACTACCCGTGATTTTAAGCAGTTCTTAAAGGTTATCGATCTGATTACTAATCAGTCGCTAGAACCCATGCTAGATGAGCTGCTAGAGACCTTTACCCTCAAAATTGGCCAGATTTTACAGGCGGATAGAACGACTATTTTTGTGGTGGATGAAGACCGCCAAGAGCTTTGGTCTAAGGTGGCTCAGGGTGGCAATGAAGATGGGAGTGCACAAAGCCTAGAAATTAGAATTCCAAAAGATAAAGGCATTGCTGGGTATGTGGCAACTACAGCCCAGGCGCTCAATATTCCAGATGCCTACGCCGATGCTCGCTTTAGCGCAGCTACTGATCGTCAAACAGGCTATCGAACGCGCAATATATTGTGCATGCCGGTGACCAACAGTAATGGCAAGGTGGTGGCGATCGCCCAACTTCTAAATAAACTCGGCCCCACCCCGTTTTCCGATGACGACGAGTCTCGCTTTGCCCAATTCGCCCCTGCGATTGGCATTTTGCTAGAAACTTGCCAATCTTTTTATCTTGCGGCCCGCAACCAAAAAGGCGTTGCAGCCCTGCTCGAAGCCATTTCTTCCATGGAGCAGAGCCTTAACTTAGAAGTGACATTGCAATCGGTGATGGCCGCTGCCCGTAACCTAATGCAGGCCGATAGAAGTACACTGTGGCTGCTGGATGAAGAGAAAAACGAACTGTGGTCACAGGTACAAAGTGCAGATGGCGGCAGATTGATTGAGCTGCGGCTGCCTGCTGATAAAGGCATCGTCGGCCACGTGGCCCAGACTGCAGAAACGCTGAACATTATGGATGCCTATAGTGATGAGCGTTTTGATCCGTCCTCTGATACTAAAACCGGGTATCGCACCCGCAACATTTTATGTATGCCTGTGTTTGACTCGGGCGGTACACTAATGGGCGTCAGCCAGCTCATTAATAAAGTGCAGGGGCAATTTACGCCGCTCGATGAGTCTTTTATGCGGGCGTTTAATACCCAAGCGGGCATCGCTCTGGAAAATGCGCAGCTTTTCCAAGATATTTCGCTTGAAAAGCAGTATCAAAAAGATATGTTGGAAAGTCTCTCAGATGCGGTGATTTCAACCGATATGACGGGGCGAATTGTCACCATTAATGAGGCCGCCCTGAAGCTATTAGGCTGCCCCACTAATATTAGCCGCGTGCGCGGAAAGCACCGGCTGGAGGAGCGTGGCGCAGAGGTTGAGCAGCGGGTAGATGCTGTGGCCGCAGGGGTTTGGCAAGAGGCACTTTTGAACCGACCGCTGTGGGATGTTTTGCCTTTGGAGAGCCTACAGTTTCGTTTAGAAGATAGTTTGCATCATGGGGCGCGGCATTATGTGCCGGAACAAAGCCTGACGGTTACAGTGGCTTCTGCGCCGCTGACACCGCCTCAACGTCCTTTAATAGAGCGTCTTCGCCATCAGCTCGCAACCAAAACAGCGCCGCCGGTGCAGCGCAATCCTGAAACCTGTGTATTGGTGGTGCCCGATGAGTTGAAATATCGGCTGTGGGGTGATGAATCGCGGTTGGTATCACCAGAGCATGTGATGGGGTGGAATCGCAGCATTAACCTAACCGTGAATCCGCTGAGTGATCCAAACGGTGGGGTGCGCGGTGGCTTGGTGGTGCTAGAAGATATCAGCCAAGAGAAGCGAATGAAGACCACGCTGTACCGGTATATGACGCCAAGCGTGGCTGAACGAGTGATGGCTTTGGGCGATGAATCTCTGATGGTCGGTGAACGTAAGGACGTAACCGTTTTGTTCTCAGATATTCGTGGATACACCACCTTGACTGAGGCATTAGAGGCTTCGGATGTGGTTTCGATGCTGAATGAATATTTTGAGACGATGGTGGAAGCGGTGTTCCACTGTGAGGGGACGCTAGATAAGTTTATTGGTGATGCGCTGATGGCGGTATTTGGTGCGCCGCTACCGCTAGAAAATCATGCTTGGGCAGCGGTGAAGTCAGCGCTGGATATGCGCAGGCGACTGGTGGTGTTTAATCGCGATCGCCTGCAAAAAGAGCAGCCTGAACTGCGCATTGGCATTGGGCTTAGCTCTGGTGAAGTGGTGAGTGGCAACATTGGCTCCCAGCGCAAAATGGACTACACCGTGATTGGCGATGGAGTGAACTTGAGTGCGCGGCTTGAGAGCATTACTAAGCAGTACGGCTGCGATATTGTGCTCAGCGAGCACACCTATCACCTCTGTCAGGAACATGTGTGGGTGCGAGAGCTGGATATGATCCGGGTGAAGGGGAAACTGAAGCCCGTGAAAATTTATGAGCTGATTGGAGATCGCGAACAACCCTTGACAGAAAATATGACGACCTTTCTCGATCTCTATCGCCAGGGCCGAGAAGCCTACATTGCCAAAGAGTTTCACCTGGCTATCTCTTTATTCGACCAAGCTCATACCATTAAAGCCAATGACCGCGCTGTAAAAATTCACTTGGAACGCGCTCAAGCCTACATTCAGCGTCCGCCTGCTGAAAATTGGGATGGCGTACATACAATGACTACGAAGTAATTGGCATGGTGTATCGAAGCGTTGCAGTTAGCGGCGCGGAGACGTGGCGATGAAGGCCCAAGACGGCCAAGACGGTTAATTCAGAAAGTGATGTTACAAAAGCAAAGCTTCGTAGAGCTTTACCGCAATAATGAATGAGCCTATGCCATTGTTTCTTTCAATGCGTTAGGCCCTTTCAACGCGTTATGCCCTCTCAACGCTTTAATTTCATCTCAAGATTTTATGACTGACGCCACCCAAACTGACGCCACCCAACACGCTCAAAAACTCTACGAAGGCAAGGCCAAAATCATCTACGCCACAGATGAACCAGAGGTTTTGGTGACTTACTTTAAAGACGATGCCACGGCCTTTAATGCGCAAAAGAAAGGGCAAATCACGAATAAGGGTGCCATTAACTGCAAGGTCACTACTCATTTATATGGGCTGCTAGAGAAAAAAGGCGTTGAGACACATTTAATAGAGACCACGAGTGATCGCGAAATGCGCGTCAAACGAGTAGACATTGTGCCGCTAGAAGTGGTGGTGCGTAATATCGCAGCCGGTAGTTTGTGCAAGCAAACCGGGATGGCTCTAGGAACAAAGCTAGCGCCCTCTTTGGTGGAGTTTTACTATAAAAACGACGATTTGGGCGACCCGTTGTTAACACGCGATCGCATTGCTGCTATGGCCCTCACCACCCCTGACCAGCTCGATCAGCTCATTCAAAAGGCTCAAACCGTCAATGCGGTGCTGTCAGACTTTTTCGCTAGCTGCGGTATTACCCTCGTAGATTTCAAGCTAGAGTTCGGCACAGATGTGAACGGCACGCTGCTACTCGCCGATGAAATTAGCCCTGATACTTGCCGGTTATGGGATGCCAATGAAGCCGATGAAAGTAAGCGAGTGATGGATAAAGATCGCTTCCGCAAAGATTTGGGCAATGTGGCTGAGGGCTATCAGGCGGTGCTAGATAGAATCCTTAACCAGCTAGAGACAGCCAGCTAGAGACAGCCAGCTAGCAGAGTGGCGAAACCACTTTCTTCTCCGTAAATAGTCCGTAAATAAGCAGCCTTTCAGTATCAAATAATGCAGCGCTCACTCTTTTGGGTTCGCTGCATTTGTCATCGTGCAGCCTGCACTTCTGGCACAGTAAATTCTCAGTTTTCGCTTGAGAGTGCGGTACTATCGGTTGAAATTGATTAATTCTAGGCTGCTATGGCCTGGAGTTATGTGCACCTGAAATGCTTCTTCGCCGCCGCTTTAGGCGTTTCAGGATTCGTTGCTGTAATGGCTGCGTAATTTTTTTGTCCTTACGCTGATATCGGTGCTTATTTATTAGCTCCTGATATGAGTTCGCTAAGGATGAAAGGTTTCCGTATCCCATTATTTTGGTAGCGGAGGCGCTTTGAGGAGTGAGTTTTAATAAGGATCAAGAAGATATGCGTGTTTCACCGGCTCTTTTGGCCTCCCTTAGTTTGGTTGCGATCGCCTCTTTACCAAGCCAAGCAGCCGAATCTTCCGAGGCTACTACCCCCACCGAATTAACTACGCAGCCAGCCGCTATAAACCCTTTGGTCGCGCAGGTTCCTACAGAGGCGCAGCCTCTAGCGCCTGTTGTAGAACAGCAATTAGAGCCGACCATTTCACTAGATCGTCTACTGTCGGGTGTTAGTAATCCTGCGATTGTCGAAGTTGTTGCAGAAGATGCTGTTGCAGAAGCGGTTGCCGCTGTAGAGACACAGGGCCGCATAGATATTGAGTTTGCGCCCGAAACTGCGCCCGACTTTGCGCCACAAATTGCCCAGGTTGAAACGCCACCTGGCAGCGCGCCGGTATTGCCCACACCGCCAGGGGCAGAACCTGACGCACCAGATTTTGAAATTGAAGTAGACGATGGCGGCATTGATATTTCGCCCGCCGAAGAGCCTGCGGATAGCCTGCCTGAAGGGGCAATTGAAGCAGATATTGAAGAAGCAGAAGCTGAGCTAGAGGCTGATGAGGTTGAAGCTGATGAGGTCGAAGCTGATGAAGAAAGCGCCGATCCTTTTGCGCCAGCTGTTCCTTCTACGCCAACTGGAGAAGGTGAAGCTGACGTAGAGGGCTCGACTGACGAAGCCGAAGCCGAAACCCGAGTTCTCGTTGCCGAAGTAGATGTCGTCTCAACTAATTCCCAGCGCCCGCTAACCCCCGAGCTGATCGATGCGGTATACGGCTCAGCCGGAACTATTCCGGGGAGAACAACGACCCGCACCCAGCTTCAAGAAGATATCAATAGAATCTTTAGCACCGGCTTTTTCTCTAATGTCAGAGCCGAACCTGAAGATACGGCGTTGGGCGTTAAGGTGACCTTCTTTGTCGAGCCGAACCCTGTCTTGAGCAATGTGGATGTCCGTAACCGTCAGGTGCTTCCTGACGAAGTCGTCGATGAAATTTTCAGCGAGCAGTACGGCCAAATTCTCAATATTCGAGACTTCCAAGATGGCGTGCTCGATTTGAATGATTGGTACCAAGAAAACGGCTACGTGCTAGCGCAGGTAACGGCCTCTCCTCAAATTTCAGACGATGGTGTGGTTACGCTGATTGTGGCTGAAGGCGAAATTGAATCGATTGAGGTGCGCTACATCAACTCTGATGGCGATCTTGTGGACGAAGAAGGCAATCCCATTGGGGGAAGAACCAAGCCCTACATCGTCACCCGTGAGCTAGAGACACAGCCGGGTGATGTTTTTCAAGAAAGCGCCATTCAGCAAGACATTGGGCAAGTATTTAGCCTGGGCATTTTTGACGATATTCGACTCTCTTTAGACCCAGGCGATGAAGACGCTCGTAAGGTCAAGGTGATTGTTAACGTGGCTGAACGTGATACGGGTTCAATTGGCGCATCGCTAGGCTTTAACCTGCGCGGCGACCTGTTTGGTCAGCTCAGCTATAGCGAAGACAACTTCCGGGGCAGAAACCAGAAGCTTCGAACAGAGGGGCGCGTCACCACTCGGGGAGACTTCCTGTTTGATATCAACTTTACCGATCCGTGGATTCGAGGCGATCGCCACCGCACTTCTTACACCACTAGCCTGTTCAACCGTCGCTCAACGTCACTCATTTTTGACAACGGCCCTATCGATGTTGATCTGGCCAATGGAGACACTCCTCGTATCAATAGATTTGGTACCGGCATTAGCTTTAGCCGCCCGCTAGACAACGGGCTTTCACTGTCATTAGGCGCTCAATATGAGCGAGTGGCGCTGTTAGATGCCGATGGTTCTGTTACCCCTGTCGATGAATTTGGCAACCTCCTGACTGCGGATCCAAGTGGCCGAGACGATCTCTTTACCGTTCGCTTTGGCGCGGTCCTAGACAATCGCAACAACCCCAGCTTGCCAACCAGCGGTAATATTTTCCGCATTGGTACAGAGCAAGCAATTCCAATCGGCAACGGTAGCTTGTCCTTTAATAAGATTCGCGGTAGCTACAGTCAGTACGTGCCGGTCAGCTTCTTCGGTTCTGACAATGGCCGTGAAACGCTAGCGTTTAACCTCCAAGGCGGTACTACCCTGGGTGAAATCCCACCGTATGAGGCATTCCCGCTAGGGGGTGGTAACTCGGTTCGTGGCTTTGAAGAAGGCGCGGTTGGCTCAGGTCGTTCTTTTGCACTCGGTACGGTTGAGTATCGCTTCCCACTATTTACTGATTTCTTGAACGGTGCGCTCTTCGCTGACTACGGTACGGACTTGGGTACTGGTGATAGTGTCCCAGGCGATCCCGCAGGCATTCGTGGTAAGCCCGGTGATGGCTTTGGCTATGGTGCGGGTGTTAGGGTACAAACGCCTTTAGGTGCGCTTCGTTTGGACTACGGTTTGAGTGAAGAAGGCAGCCGATTCCACTTTGGCTTTGGAGAACGTTTCTAATGGTGCCGCCTGTTGATCAACGCGTTAATGCGGCGGCTTCGGATAATGCTGTGAATGCGGCTGACTCGCTGATGTATCAGAAGACGTTAGCGAGTGGGGTGAGTGCGCAGGGCGTTGGCCTGCACTTGGGCCAAGAGACCAGCGTGCGTTTGTTACCTGCTGAACCCAACACGGGCCGCATTTTTGTGCGTACGGATTTGCCTGATACGCGGCCGATTGCGGCGATGGTAGATAGTGTGATTAAAACCCAGCTCTCGACAGAGCTGGGCGTAGGGAAAGCCCAGGTGCGAACGGTTGAGCACTTGCTGTCTTCTCTAATGGTGCTTGGCATTGATAATGTGCGCATAGAAATAGACGGGCCAGAGGTGCCGTTGCTAGATGGTTCAGCTAAAGAATGGATGGAGGCGTTGGCACCTGCTGGTGTGAGCGTGCAGGCTGCGCCGAGAAACGTGCGCTCAGCGCTGAGTAGCCCGCTGACGGTGCAAGAGGGCGATGCTTGGGTGGCGGCTTTTCCGAGCAGTGAGCTGCGCTTTAGTTACGGCATTGATTTTGATTTGCCGGCTATTGGCAACCAGTGGCATAGCTGGGCGGCTGAAACCGAGAGTTTTGGGGAGACCGTTGCGCCCGCGCGAACATTTGGCCTAGCCCATCAGATTGATTATTTAAGATCCCAGGGCTTAATTAAAGGCGGCAGCTTAGACAATGCCTTAGTCTGCGGGAAAGATGGCTGGCTCAATCCTCCCTTACGGTTTGAGAATGAACCGGCCCGGCATAAACTGCTTGATCTGGTGGGTGATTTGAGCCTGTTAGGTGATATTCCAAAGGCGCACTATGTGGCTTACAAAGCGAGCCATTCGCTCCATGTGAAGCTCGCTCAGACGATCAGCTAATTTCTGAATTGGGTACATGTTTTGGTTCCTGTTTAAGGCGATTTGGGGTGAAGCTTTGCGCTGAGTATTCAGTGAGTGCGATCGCTCAAAGCATTCCTCAAGCGTTCTTCAGTGGCCTACTTTTTGCTGTGTAAAAAAACTTTCATAGCGTCTTGCCCCGTCTAATGGCAAAATCTTGATGGGTTTTATAATTACTTAACGTTTATGCCGACTAGCGCTCCCACGTCCAAAGCGTCTCCTGCTGAACAAGAGCAGGTAGCCCAGTCTTCTGACTCCGCTGACACCTCAACTCCTGAGGTCAAGACAACGTTCACACTTGAAGAGATTCAGAAACTCTTACCCCATCGATACCCGTTTGCACTGGTTGATCGCATTACTGACTATGTGCCAGGAGAGAAAGCTGTTGGCCTGAAGAACGTCACCTTTAATGAGCCGCATTTTCAGGGGCACTTTCCAGGCCGACCGATTATGCCAGGTGTGCTGATTGTAGAGGCGATGGCCCAAGTGGGTGGCATTGTGCTGAGTCAGATTCCAGGGGTCGATGGTCGGCTGTGCGTATTTGCAGGCATTGATAAAGTGAAGTTTCGGCGGCCTGTGGTTCCAGGCGATCAGCTGATTATGACGACTGAGCTGATTACGATTAAGCGCCTGCGGTTCGGAAAAATGAAGGCACGAGCTGAAGTTGATGGACAGCTTGCTTGTGAGGGGACACTAATGTTTTCTGTGGTTGACTAGCTTGATTGACTAAGCTTAATTAATTGAGCTTGATTGACAGGGCTTACTTCTACTTCCTTGCGTCGCTTTCCTGATGCGTCTACCTCATTTTGTTTATGTCTTCTCCTACCTTGATTCATCCTACGGCTGTTATTCACCCCGGCGCTCAACTCCACCCGAGCGTGACCGTTGGCCCCTATGCGGTCATTGGCGAAAAGGTTACGGTAGGTGCAGACACACGAATTGGCGCTCATGCGGTGATTGAGGGGTTCACCAAAATTGGCGATCGCAATCGCATCTTTCCGCATGCTGCCATCGGCCTAGAACCTCAAGATCTTAAATATGACGGCTCCATGAGCCTGGTAGAAATTGGGGATGACAACGCTATTCGCGAATGCGTCACTGTTAACCGGCCTACCAAAATTGGCGAAGTCACCCGCATGGGTAGCCACAACCTACTGATGGCCTACTCCCATGTTGCGCACAACTGCGAGATTGCAGATCGGGTAATTATTGCCAACTCAGTTGCTTTGGCAGGGCATGTGTCTATCGAGTCCCATGCCCGTATCAGTGGTTTGGTTGGCGTTCATCAATTTGTCCACGTCGGTCGCTACGCCATGATTGGCGGCATGAGCCGAATTGAGCGCGACGTGCCACCATACACCATGGTAGAAGGCAATCCCTCTCGGGTGCGCGGGCTGAACCAAGTGCTACTACGCCGTTCGGGCATTGCCCAAGCAGGTGACGGGCAAGTGTATAAAGAACTCCGCGATGCTTTCCGCATTTTGTATCGCGATGGCATCACCCTTAACGATGCCATCAGCAAAATAGAAACGATGACAGACGGCAATGTTCACGTGCGTCACCTGCACGAATTTTTAATTGCCTCTACCCAAACTAAAGGACGGCGCGGCCCTGTACCTGGCCGGAAAAAATAATCACCCTATAGGTAGGCGGATAAGTGACGAAAACAACCAAAATATTTATCCATACGGGTGAGGTCTCTGGCGATCTGCAAGGGAGCCTTTTGATCGAAGCGCTGCACCGTCAGGCGAAAGCGCGCAACCTCGATATTGAGATTACCGGCGTTGGCGGTCAGCGCATGGAAGCGGCAGGTGCCAAAATCCTAGTAAATACCCTCAAGCTCAGTGCCATTGGCATTTTAGAAGCGGTTCCTTACTATCTCAAAGGCCGTGAAGCCCAAAAAATAGTTAATCAGTATCTGTTAGATAACCCACCAGATCTTTTAGTTTTACTAGATTACAAAGGGCCTAACCTAGCTGTTGGCAAGCTGGTTCATCAACAGCTGCCAAATGTCCCCATTGCTTACTACATTGCGCCTCAAGAATGGGTTTTTTCAACGCCGAGTACCTCTACCATCGTTGAAATCAGCGATAAGTTGCTTGCCATCTTTCCTGAAGAAGCAACCTATTACAAAGATGCTGGCGCCAATGTGCGCTGGGTGGGCCATCCCCTCGTAGATATTTTGTCTGATCCGCCCGCTAAAGCCGAGGCGCGTCAGCAGCTGGCCATTGCCCCCAATGCAAAAATTGTCACCCTCTTACCTGCGTCTCGCCAGCAAGAGCTGACCTACATTATGCCGAGAATGTTCGCAGCGGCGCGCAAGATTCAGGAAGTGGAGCCAGGGGTAAGGTTTTTGGTGCCCGTGTCACTGCCAGATTTTGAAGAAGAGATCGCCCACTGCATCGAGGAATTTGGTCTCAATGCGCGGCTAATTAATAAAGCTGACGGACGCTTGGCGATCGCCTTAGCCGATGTCGTAATCAATAAATCCGGCACCGTTAACCTAGAAGTAGCCTTGATGAACGTGCCCCAGGTCGTTACCTACCGGCTTAGTAATCTCACCGCGTTCATTGCCAAATATATTGTGCGCTTTAGCGGTGAATACGTTTCTCCCGTTAATCTGATGGAAAATCAACCGATTGTGCCAGAACTTTTGCAATGGGATGCCACGCCTGAAAAACTCAGCGATGCTGCGCTGGCCTTGCTAAATGATGATGCTAAACGCCAAGCGGTACTAGCCGGGTACCAACAGATGCGAAAGGCTATGGGTGAAGTGGGCGTATGCGATCGCGCTGCTAACGAAATTCTCGATATGCTCCCCGCTGTGCCATCTGCTATGCCCTCAAAAGTTCGCGCGTAGTAGAGATAAGGTCTTCAAACGCAGCCAATCTTTGGTACTTGCCCCCAACCTGGCTCAAACTCACCCGGAAATCGTCGTAACCAACCGAAAAATTGCCTACGCTGGTGTGGAGGCTCGCCCACGATGCTCTACACTTGATGCTGAAATAATGTTAAGAATGCGACTGAGATTGCACATGAGATTGCACAGGTGCATCGCAATCACTACGCATGGTGGCTAGGAGGCTGGTAGGTGAACATCTCGGAATTATTTAGACAGGGCGGCATCGCAATGTGGCCGCTGCTATTTCTCTCCATTTTGGCGCTCGGCACCATTATGGAGCGGATTTGGTTTTGGTCTAGAATTTTGACTCGAGAGCGCGAGGTCTCTGGCCGCGTATTAGAGGCGGCTCGTCGGGAATGGTCAGCTGCGACCCAAATTGCACAGCGAGCCAATCGCTTACCCATGGGCCGATTTTTGCTAGGGGCGCTCAAGCTGAAAGATCAAGACCCTGAAGTTTTTCGCTTAGCGCTAGAGACGTCTGCGAATGAAGAACTGGCGATTATGCGTCGGGGCGAAAAGGTGTTAGAGGCTGTGATTGCCCTCTCTCCTCTATTAGGTTTGCTCGGCACCGTTGTTGGCTTAATCAACTCGTTAGGCTCTATCGATCTGCAAGATTTGGGTGTGGGCGATGCGACGGCGGGCACGGCTCTTGGTATTGGCGAAGCGTTGATTTCAACTGCAACTGGGCTCGTGATTGCGATCGTAAGTTTGGCGTTCTACCGTCTCTTTCAAGGCTTTGTGTTTGGACAGGCGAAAGTGTTTCAGCTATCGGGCAATGAGCTAGAGCTGCTCTATCGTCAGGCGTGGGCCTACACCGACGGCAAGCCCAGCTTGCTTAGCGAAAACCTCGTGAACTCACCGCCGTCTCCTATGGTGGATGCGCCCATTCCAGAGCCCAAGAAAAAGCCCTCCACGTTTTAACCTTATTCTTCACGTTTTAACCTTCACGCTCTGGCCACTACACTCTAGTCACTGAGTAACGAATTTAATGCGTGCCCCCGTTTTCATTCGTGCTCGTTTTGATCCCTAACGCGACATACCTCACCCGCTCATGAAGCTCGATCTTGATAATCGACAGTCAGATGTGCAGATTGAAATTCTGCCGATGATCGACGTCATTTTTTGCATCCTCACTTTCTTTATTTTGGCGGCGGTGGGCCTGACCCGGCAGCAAGCTATTAACCTCGACTTGCCTTCGGTGAACAACAGCACCCCTGTACAGGGCAATAGCCGCGATCGCCTGTATGTCAGCGTAGATAGCGCAGGGCAAGTTTATGTCGATAAAAGTGCCGTTCCTTTGGGGTTGTTGTACGACGTGCTGGTACAGCATCAACAAATTGCGCCCAATGGCACGATTGTGCTGTATGCCTCTCGCAGTGCCCGTTACGAGGATGTGGTGAAAGTGTTGGATTTGTTGCGCTCGGTCGGAGGCGATCGCGTTGCATTAGCCACCTTGCCTAATGACGCTTCCTTAGATCCCACCCAAGGTAACAATCAAACCCTAGAAGATGTTTTGCGTGAGCAAGGCGTGCCTATTTCCCCAGGACAAAGCGGTTTAAACAACGGTCAAAACGGCGGCATCAATATTTCCCCCGTGCCCTCCAGTGGTCGGCTCTCTTCTCCGGGAGGGTTGCCCCCCGTAGCCCCACCGGCAGCGCCGTCTAACGCAGCGCCTAACTAAATGTTTCTTTTAGCTAATTTTTCTTGTCGTTAATCTTTAGCTAAGCCTGCTTTTAATGCACTTTTCTCTCCACTTATTTGTTTCTCTGTCCACCTTTCTGCCCACTAATCTCTACACGTGCCATAAAACCGTGGCTATATCGGGATAAGATATCAGAGTTTGACTCGCTGGCGATCGCGCCCCGTTTTATTGCAATGAAGCACACGCTATCTGTATTGGTTGAAGATGAAGCGGGCGTTTTGACCCGAATCGCAGGGCTATTCGCACGGCGCGGATTTAACATTGAAAGTCTTGCGGTTGGCCCAGCAGAGCAGCCCGGTATTTCTCGCGTCACAATGGTTGTCCCTGGAGATGACGCGGTGATTGAACAGCTCACTAAACAGCTCTACAAGCTCATCAATATATTGGCGGTACGCGATATCACCGAAACGCCTAGTGTTGAGCGGGAGCTTATGTTACTGAAAGTAAAAGCAAACAGCGAAACCCGATCAGAAGTCGTCGGCCTGGCCCAAATTTTTAGAGCCAGAGTTGTAGACGTTGCTCATGATTCACTGACCCTAGAGGTCGTTGGCGACCCTGGCAAAATGGTCGCTATTGAGCAAGTGCTGGCTCGCTTCGGCATTATGGAAATTGCCCGCACGGGTAAAGTTGCCCTCACCCGCGAATCGGGCGTAAACACCGAGTATCTAAAGTCGTTGGAAAGCAAAGTGTAAGCGCATCACCTTAAAAGGGTGTGTATTAAACATGGTGTGTATTAAACAAGTCATTAAAACAAGGCATCAGAACCTTGTTTTAATGACTTGCTGGCTTTGTGTAGCGCTTAAGCGCTACACAAAGCCCAGTTTTGTTCTTGCCTGATACCTTGGAAATACTTGCGCTAACTGGCGATCGCTCAGGCTAAATTGCTGTGACAGCAAAGATATCAGTACATCGCGAAAATCTGTGGTTACAGCCAGCTCACGGTCTTGATGGAGTTCAGCAGTTTCTAATCCTGGCCATTCTCCATAAACCTTTCCACCTTTGATCCCGCCCCCTAATAGCCACATCGCATTGCCGAAACCGTGATCTGTTCCAGCACTTCCATTTTCTGCAACGGTACGCCCAAATTCTGACATTACAACAATAGTGGTCTGTTCGTACACGGGGCCTAACTCTTCTACTAAAGTAGCTAGCCCATTGCCTAAAAATTCTAGGTGACGCTGCAAAATAAAGCGTTCATTGACGTGTGTATCCCAGTTCCCTAATTCCATGAAGGCTATTTGAGTTGCGGCATCACCGGACATCAACCGCGCAACATATCGCGCACTCGTCAGAAACTGGCCAGGTGAAGGTGCTCCGCGAGATGCGGCCTCATTTTCTGCATTAAATTCTTGCACTAAGGTCTCTCGGGCCGCTCGCCCTTCTTTATAGGTTTGTGCTAATGCGCTGTTACCACTATATAAACGGTCAAAGGCTGTTTGTACTTGGGGGCGATCTATCGGTAGAGGCCGACTCACTGCGCCACTGACTGCAAGACTTGCGACCGGTTCTGAGCCTGTAAAAATCAGCGGAGATGTTCGTCCAATATTCACGGCTTGGGTCGAAGATCCTTCTGGTAAAACGCTTAGCAGTCGGTTAAGCCAGCCATCTGTGGTGTTCGTTTCTCCTGGGGTAGCCGTTTCCATATAGTCTTGAGCTTGGAAGTGCGATCGCTCCACAATTGGAGAGCCTGCAGCATGCACGAAAGCCAAATTTCCTTTTTGCCACTCAGGCATCAGCGATCTCAATGCGGGGTGTAAGCCAAATTGTCCATCTAAATCGATGGCTCCATTTTCTTCTCCAGGTTTGGCGATCGCCAATGTAGGTCGCAATGCATAGTAGTTAGGCTCCTGATACGGCACCACGATGTTTAACCCATCTGCTGCGCCCCTCAAAAAAATAACGATTAGCCGAGGGACATCACCTGAAAGCGCATTTTTTGCTGCTGCGGATTGAGCGACTGCTCGGTTCTGCCATGTCCAGCCCTGAACACAGGCAGAGAGACTGCTGGAAGCACCTGCTGCCAACGCCAAATTTTGTATAAACTGCCGTCTTTTCATAAAAAGTCTGAATAAGTGAAGACTAGGGAAAAAGTTCTGAAAAGTTATGATTAGCGGTACATCATTTCGGGACTTCCGAGAAGAAGAGCCGGGCGTAAATGAGGTGGAGAGGTATTGACAACCTCTAACGTCTCGGCAGAAAACTGACGGCGTCCAAGAGTGTCAAGAAGTTGATTGGTCAGCGGCACGGGCTTGGGCCGTTCTTCGCCTAACAAATTAACGGTGGTGATCGCCAAATTCACCCGTTTTAGCATGGCATCGGGACTTAGCCAGGCTGCTTGAGTTTGTGGATAGCCATCTGGTGTACTGCGGCGATAAAGTGGCATTCCCAGTTGCGCCATACCACCGCTGAGCCGCTTGAGCTTATCTTCAGAGAGTGAGCGTATGCCAATTGCCCTCGCCATAGAAAGTAAGTAATGGTAGGGCGTTTTAAACTTTTTCTTGCTGTAATCTGGACTCCAAAATTCTGGGCTTTCGAACAAAGTGCTCAGCACTGCGCGAATATCACCATCCGTCGATAGAAACGTTTCACTTAGCTGTTTCACAAGACTTTGAGGGGGATCGTCAGCCACAAAATGCTGCGCTAGTTTATAACTAATGTGTCGAGCCGTTGCAGGATGAGCGGCCAGGATATCGAGAGCTTCTTCGCCTTCGGCCTGACCGCTTGCAGAAATAGGTTGACCCAGTAGGACTTTACGAGTGGGATCATGGCGATTGTTTGCATAAACGAATCCGCTGTTGTCTCGTCCTCTTTGTCGGTGAGATACAATGCTCCATCCCGTTAAGATGCGAGCCAAACTCTCAACGTCTGCTTGAGTATAGCCGCCTTCTACGCCCAACGTATGAAGCTCTAACAATTCACGCGCATAGTTCTCATTTAATCCTTGAAATGGTCGTCTTAATTTTTTTGCGGGATTGCTGCTGCGCCAGTTATCGAGGTAAAACAGCATTGCTGGATGCTTGGCTGTCGCACCTAGTAGCGTTCGAAAATTGCCTAATGCATGAGGGCGAATAGCTGACTGGTCGTAGTCACCTGCCCATATCATGGTGAAACGCTTGCCCACGAATACGTTGAAGTGATTAAACCAAAAATCAACCATCACTTCTTGTAGCTGATTAGGACTCGCTAACCCCCGTAGTAATCGTGCTTGCTCAAATTGTCTGAGCATCTGTACTTGCTGTAATCGCGCTTTTTGATTTTCCTCAGGAGATGCACCTTGGGGCGGCGCGTAGCGATCAAACAGCTCAACAGGCGATCGCGCTAAGTCAGGCAATGATGTAAGCCTATCTGTTAGTCCCTTTGGCTCTGCTTCTACATTAGGGTTGAGCTGGTTGCGTATATAAGCGGAAAGACTGCCGTTTTGGATCCGGTTGCGATCGCCTGGACTAGCGCCCAAGCTCAATCGATCTAATACGTGGGTAATGTTGTGAGGCGCTGCATTATTCGGAATAGCCATACTATCTAAACCACGTTGTGAGATTAAGTCTAAATAAAAAGCACCGCTCAAATTAAAATATAAGGCCACATATTTATCGACCGTGAGTAGGACACTCTAAAAAGAGACTGTCTTGGGTCGCTGTTTTTAGCATTGCACTAAAGGTCTGAAAAGAGCCGTAAACGTAAAAAAGGCTGAGCTACCAAGCTCAGCCTTTTTAGTAAGGAAACTAGTGTGCTGCACATCGTTTAGGCAGCACAGCACTTAATCAGTACGGCACTTAAGCAGCACAGCACTTAAGCAGCACGCCGCTTAGCGAATGTAGGCGCTAAACACCCCGCCATCACCATTAATCCAAGTGCTACCCCCGGCTCAGGGATATCTTTACTACCATCCGCTGCCACATTCGCTGTCCATGTCCCAAATTTAGACACATCTTGAACAAACGTACCTGCACCAGGGCTAACTAAAAAGGCTTTTTGCCCAGTGATAAGAGAATTTGCCTGAAACTGATCGCCTGCATCGTTAGTCATGGCGAAGAAAATATGTGGCACTGAATTATCGAACAATGTCTCTTCTTCGATAGTACCTATGCTGAATATAGGTTTAGGCGTATCGCTAAACTGATCGAACGTGATCTCGGGCTGAGCACTGTAGATAGCATTTAGATTGGCAAGGTTATCAACGGTGCCATCATCAGCGACATCCCCTTCAACGGTTCCTGTAACAGAGCCAAGCCCATTGTCAAAATCGTAAGAGAACTCAATCAGAGCTGCTGCTTCAGCCTTAACGGATGACAGAATGCTTGTGCCTATAACCGCAGCCATGACAGCTACTGTTTTAATAAAAAATTTGCTCATGGATTTTAATGATCCCTCTGTTTCTATCTTTTTTTAAGAGGCTGTCAGTAGATTAAGACGCTGTCAGTAGACGATCGTCTAAAAGCTGCACCTGATTGCTTAACTTTTGTCTATTGCATCAGCTGTCTATTGCATCAGCCATTTTTAATCAGCCATTTTTAATCAGCCATCTTTAATCAGCTATCTTTAATCAGCCATCTTTAAAATGGTGAGAAGACTGGGGAGGTTCCCTGTCAGCTAAGACCGGTGAGCAGAGACTAGATAAGCGCAGCGATGTCACCATCGTTCAAACGAACATAAGATATCCGCGCTACCCATCTCAATTCATTTTTCTCTGTAGATAGCAAAGCTTTATATAAGTTGCCTTGAGGATAAAGGCAGTGCAAAATTACGCTTCTCGCTCATTCTTTGCTGAGCAGCTCTTTTGAACCAATATCCAGCTCACCAGCGCTTGCCAATCTTGAGATGCTAGTAAAGCCCTCAAACCCTCACCTTCCTGCTGAAAGCCAAACTTTTCAAAGCTATCCATCCAGTAGATTACGGCTTCAGCAGGAAGGTGAGGGGTATGGTGCCAGGCCTGCCTTAGTTCCTGAGCCATTTCTTTGAAATGCCCCGTACGCTGTAAACAGCAAGCGGCCCAGACTAGGGTGTAGTAACGTACAGCTCTTTCCTGCATACGTACATGCTCAGGTAAAGTTTGCTGACCGAAGAATTTATCTAAGAATTTATTCAGGTCTCTGGCTTGCGTCAGTGAGTTTCCCATTGCATTGTGACCATGCTGCCGGTAGCTGACTAGAGCTTCTTTTACCCATTCTGCTCGGCAACCCGCTAGCAGTAGCCGGCTCATTAAGTCCACATCTTCAGCTGCCGCTAGCTCAGGATCAAATTTTGTGTTTAAAAGGCACTTTCGCCTAACAAGTAAAGCACTAGGCAATATGGGCTTAAATCGCAAGAAATTTTCTAGTGTTAGCTCTGGTGAAGTTATCCAGGGGGATACCACTTCCAATAATTCGCCGTGAGTATCTACGCGCTGCCAACCGCTTTGCACAATATCGAGCGTGGCATCTGCTTCAAAGCAAGCTATCTGACATGAGAGTTTATTCGGTAAAAAACAATCGTCTGCATCTAACAATGCAATCAGCTCTCCACTGGCGATTTCAATACCGTGATTGCGAGCTGCAGAAACACCTTGATTGGGCTGTTTTATGTAGCGAAGCACATCAGAACCTACGCCCTGCTGAAGCAAAGATTGCCTAACTTCTTTTACAACGGCTGCCGTTTCATCCGTTGATCCATCATCAATGACAATAATTTCGATGACAGAGGGATGAATTGCACTGGTTATAGCCTTGGCCAGATATTGCTGACAGTTATAGGTAGGGATGACGACGCTAACAGTTAACACAGGAATTTTATAGACCGAATGTAAAAGTGGTCAGTGGTGATTCACTTGACCACAGCTATTCCATCATGAAAGGGGGGCTCATCTGGTAAGACCCTACTGGCAAGATAAAACCTTTACGAAGTAGTGTAATTTCTGTGGCTGCAATCTGGTTGCTTCGGGTTGGGTGATTGCGATTGCAGCTGGTGTGCCAATCAAGCTTTATCTATTTATGGGATCAATCCGCTGCTATTTCGTAGCTATTGCCCAATGCAGAGAAATAAATATTGATTGGCTTTAGAACGATATTCACATTCACTTTATGCGCAAATATACTCAACTCAATGCCTTTTTCAATGTCCTTTGTTGCGGACAATTGAAGTCGCTAGGTTAACCGTGGGAAGACCCTACCAGAAGATAATTACGTATGTTAGGTTGAACTTAAGGTTGCAAATATTACCTAATAAAAGCTTCTAGTTGAGAAGCCGAACTAGAACATTGAGATACAGAAAAGCCGCATTTGTACCCCTTCTTTGTCTTATCTTTACAAAACCTCTAATTAGTACAAGCTACTATTACCGAAGACGGGGGCTACTCCGTCATGGGCGCAAGAAAGAGCTGCTGGATAAATTTCCTTAGATACTTTTTTGTGCTGAAACGTAAATCAAACTTGGTATATGTTTCTGAGACTTGTTTTCGAAGGCTTAAACTTCAAAAGGTTCTAGCTGGTTTCGCACTGTTGTGTGATTGGTAACGGTAGAAATGCTGATTTACGGGTCATCTTCAGAGTTGGAGGCTTGCATAGCGCCTTTAGGGGCTGGATGGTTCAACGAGCCGTTTATGGTATTTGTTTAACAGGTGCTCAGTGGCCTGCTTTACGGGTGTGTTTTTTTAACTAAATTGAGTATTTCAAACCCATAGGAGGGCATACACATGTCTATCGTATTAGGCGATAATTTCAGTAACACTATTACAACTAGTGCTGAAGACGATTCTGTTTTTGGCTTTGAAGGCAACGACTTCATCAGCTCTGGCGATGGTAATGACGGTGTTTTCGGCGGCGGCGGTAACGATATCATTCGTTCTGGCAATGGCGACGATGTCCTCATTGGCGGCGCTGGAAACGATATCCTCGATGGCGGCGCGGGCGATGACAACTTGTTCGGTGGTGCTGGCACTGACATCCTAGAGGGTGGCGAAGGTGCTGACACCTTTGTCTTTGACTTGGATGATGGCCCAGCCATTGATATTATCACTGACTTCACATCTGGTGAAGATACTATCTTCATCCAGAGCACTGGAGTCGGTTCTAGTGCGCCTAGCTCTTCTGCTGTTACATACGATGCTACGACAGGTCTTGTCTCTGTTAATGGTCAGGCATTCATTCAGCTAGATCCTGGTCTCGACATTGATGTAGACAACGACTTCTTCTTGGCGTAATCTTTGCAGTGCTGCTAGCTTGAGTTAAGCTTTTGTCATGTCACAAAGCTGTTCTTTTAACCAGCAGCAAAATCACTTTAGCGAGTATCGTTGAGCATTTGAAATGAATCAAGAGTTGTTGAACGGCCCTCCAACTTTTGATTCACCACGCTCATAGGTATTACGTTGAACATAGGACAGCGCCTTGGCTTTGCTGAGGCGCTGCTTGGTATTTTTGGGTGAGCGTGCACCTAAGGTGAGAGAATATAGATGTTTTCGAAGGGAGCACGCTTCGAAAAGCTGGTACTTATGTGGGTCCGTTTCTCTCTATTCTGTTTCTCGCTGTAGAGTTGGGCTCTCCATGAAGTAGCCTTATCCTCGATATTTCTGTGGAACCCCTTACACATCTGTAAAAGCTCTATGAACGTACTCCATGTTTGAGCGTATGTAGCTGCACAATCTTGTATACCTAGATTAATGAGGTAGAACCATCCCTAGGAATGAGTGGCAGACAAAGAGCCCGTTGGGAGGCTTGCCTCTTCTTTCCTCTCTCATTGTTATTATTGCAAATGTTCTGTATTCAATGTTCCCGCTTTAACTAATTGTTGCAGAGTTACGTTTTACGAAAAACTTTCTGTTTTGTCTTTTACTTTGGCAGCGTTCTTTTCCATGACGTTTATTAAGGCTGCTTGGCTGACGTGATAGAGAGAGTTTACACAGCCGTTTTCAGCCGTTTCTTTACATGCCTTTAGACGTTCTTTCCGAACCACAAGCTGACCGTCAAATTCAGAATTTAATAGTGCGCGAAGACTGGGATCAGGTCATTTACCAATGTCAGATGCGAGTTGCGCAGCAAACTATGAGTGCGGCTGTAAAGGCGAGTCATTATGCGTTGATGGGTAAGGCTTTTTTTCACAAAGGGGATGATGACCGGGCGATCTCGCACTACATTAAAAGCATTCGTCATGTTCCTTGCCAAAGCAAACCTCACTACGCCCTTGGCTTGCTCTACGCCCGTCAGGAAAAGTATGTTAGGGCACTTTGCCATTATCAGCAGGCTTTACAGATTGAACCTACATGGGGGCAGGCTGCCTTTAAAGTTGGCAATGTCTTTTATAAGCTAGGCGCTTCTTCTCAAGCGTATGAAAGCTATCAGCATGTGCTGGCTATCGATCCTAATTATGCGGCAGCTCATGTTGCGCTGGGCTTCATTCATGAGCAAAGGCGTGAGCTACGCTTAGCGATTACACACTATCAGCAGGCTGCTTACTTGCAGCCTAAGCAAGCAGAAGCACGAAGAGGCGTAGGCCGAGTTCTCACAAAAATAGAAGCCTATGACGCTGCTATAGATGTGTATACCCAGGTGCTTAGAGACCTTCCCGATGATGCGCAGACCCATAGTAATCTGGGGCAAGTATTGCTCACAAAAGGGGATACCCAGCGGGCAATTTCAGCGTACAAGAGAGCCATCGCATTAGATGACAGGGTGGTTGCTGCTTATCGCAGCTTAGGCCGGTTGTGGGTTACCCATCAGGATTTTGAAGGGGCGGCAGCATATTTTGAGCAGGCTTTGCAGCGGGTTCCTGATCATGCCGCTGTGTTGAGTGACTATGCCAATGTGTTGATTGCTAAAGGTGACTGGGATGCATTAATAGAGAGTTTTCGCGTTGCAGTGCAATGTCAGCCTGATTGGATAGCAAGCTATTGTCAACGGACGCTCCAACTATCTGATCAAGATTTGTTGTTTCGCATGCAACGCACCTGCGGACGATTTTTAGTGGCCTTGCAACAGGCTGCATCTGCAGAGACGACAGCTATTTTAGAAGAACGGCTAGGTCAGATATATGAATATCTGGGGGATTTGTCGGTGGCCTGCGATGCGCCTGCTCGGGCAGAGAAAAGTTATCGAACGGCATTATCTATTAATCCTAATCATCTGACTCTGTACGTGAGGTTGGGAAACTGCCTCATTTCGCAGGGACGCAGAGCAGCTGCGATCGCGATTTATCAGGCGGGCTTGCTTCAAAGTGAGTACTATGGCGAGCAAGTAAAAAAAACGGCAGTAACACCAGAAATAACGCTAGATAAAAGAGTAGAGGAACAGGTTAATGACAGAATTGATTCGTTTTCAACGCCGCATCTATTAGACGGGCGATCGCAGTTAGAACAGCGTTGGCAAGAAGTTTTTTCTCCGATTGTTGAAAAAAAAGACGAGGATAATAAAACCTCTCATGCGAATGCTTCCAATCACTGTGTGAATGGCATTTATCTTACGGTTAAAGATTGGCAAAATGCTCAAGAAAATGCTCAAGAAAATGCCACCCGCAAAAAGATAGCGACTGAGCCGACAGATGAACTCGTAGATCGTAAACAAACAGAGAGTCAATGTGGTGGGGTGACTTGTCAAACCTGCATGAGTCGCCTCATTCAACAATTCTCTCCTATTCAGGTAGGGCAGCAATCTTTTCACTGTTCTTCTGCCGCCAGTGACATTTCTGATTTCTCCACATTTATAGCGACTATTCCCAATGGTCGTGCTTGGGTGGCTCCTCAAAAAAATGCATGGGATGTCTGCAATGAAATGGCTATCCTGACAGCCGATAATTTCCTGATTGGAGAATTTTCACGCGCTTATCCTTGGTATTTGCCAGGATGTGATCGTCATAACATAAAAAAACATCCGCTACTGAAAAGACAAACGCCCTTGCCTGCTGCCAGATATTTGCCCGGAAATGTCGCCGTACTGTCTGGTCTTTCCGGTCATATCTATTACCACTGGATGTTTGATGTTTTGCCTCGCATTGCCGTTCTGGAAAAGGGCCTCAAAGAACAAGGCAAAACGCTAGATGATATCGATTATTTTGTCGTGAATAACTTTGAAAAAGGATTTCAGAAAGAGACGCTTCAGGCGTTGGGTATCCCTTTGGAAAAGGTTGTGGCGAGTGATGTAATTCCTCATGTGAAAGCAGATTCCCTTGTAGTACCCAGCTTCGCGGGACACTTGGACTGGGTTCCTAAGCGTAGCCTTGAATTTCTCAGAGCAGCCTTTTTGTCGGCCTCATCTCAGTTGTCAACAGCCACCTTAAGTGATGCAAGCTTAAATGGTTCAAACGGTATTAATCATGCTGAAAAGCCCAAAGCAGCGCGAATAAAGAATAAGCGTATTTATATCACTCGCTCAGGTGCCAAGTACCGTCATGTCTTTAATGAAGCGGCTGTTATGCAGATGCTTGCTCAATTTGGCTTTGTTTCAGTCGCGTTAGAGACTTTGAGCGTAGCCGAACAAATTAAACTGTTCTCGGAGGCAGCGGTTATTGTTGCCCCTCACGGTTCTGGGCTGACAAACCTGGCTTTTTGTCGTCCTGGTGCCACCGTTATTGAATGTTTTTCGCCAAACTATATGCGTACTGACTATTGGATGCTCAGTGAATATTTACAGCTTAATCACTATTATCTAATAGGTGAGAGTCTGCGCTGTCATCCATTGCGCCAACTTATGTATCCCAGCGGACTGACGGAAGATTTTTCGATTGATGTGGGAGAACTGCGATCGCTTCTTAGAACAGCCGGTGTGATTACATAATCAGTGCCTTTGATCATCGTTATCTACATTTTATGTCTAATCACGGTTCAATATATTTACCAGAAGGGGGCTTTAACCAATGATGATGCGCTACTTAGACGAAGCTGTGGAGGTTTGTGAAAGCCTGTTACCTGGCCCTGATGCTCAAGCCCCTGTTGCTGATCAATCTTCTACGACTCAGACTTGGACACAGGCATGTCAAACGGTAGGCAATATTTTGACTGGCATGGGCTTTGTTGAAGAATCCTACCCTTGGCGTTCGATGGCACTAGATGCAGAACCTGACACGGCTCGGTTCTATGCAGAATCGGGTCGGATGTATAGCCAATGCGAGGCATGGGACAAGGCTGTTTACTTTTGTCAGCGTACGCTGGAGTATCAGCCTGACAACGTCAGAATTCGTCGGCTCTTAGCCAAAGTTCATAATCAACTGGGTAACTACCGCCAAGAAAGTCAAACGATCAATGAGCTGATGGCCCTTCATCCTGAGAAAATAACGGCTGAGAGCCATCATCGGCTCGGGCAGATGATGCTAAAACAGGGACAGCTTCAAGCCGCTGAACAGTGCTACAAGCGAGCAATTGAACGGGATAATCAGTATGTATCGGCCCATTATGCGCTCTGTGAGATTTGGACACAGCAGCAGCGGTGGCATGAGGCCGAAATGTTGCTTGAGCAGCTGCTTGAGAAACTTGCCGCAGATAGTGAGCCAGTCGAGCCCTCTGTACAAGCGATGGCTCACTACCGGTTGGGCCGGGTTTATCGTCAAAGTGGACAGCTAGATCAAGCTGTTGGACAGTTTCGAGAGGCATTGCAGCTAAATGCCCATCTGCATTGGGCCTATATGGGGCTACTTAATACGCTAATGCAGATGCAGCGATGGGATGAGGTGATTGAACCTTGTCAAAAGTTAATTCACCGCGCTGAAGAGTTCCCCTGGATTTATACCTTTATCGGTAATGCTTCTGCTGGGAAAGAAGATTGGCCAGCGGCGGCAGCTGCGCATCAACAGGCATTTTTCTTACGGGGATGGACACAATGCGCTGAGCATCAATATGAATTTAAGAGCACTTGGTTCGCTGAAAAAATTCCTGTATGGGAGGAGCATCTCGCTGAGATGATTCAGCCATCCACCATGGGTTGGCGAGGCCACGCTGATAGTGACTTGTCTCTTCAAGTACTTTCGCTAGGCAGTTATGACCAAGCGGCGTTGTGTTGGTTAGTAGATAAGGTATTGCATCAGCCGCAAGATAGGTTGGTGTGCATTACGCCGCAGGTAGGGGAGCCGCTTACGAATAATATGGCCAAACTGAGCCATCCTGAAAAATTGGTGTTTGAGATAGGAGAGCCTTCACAACAGCTGTCACAGAAGATAGATCAAGAAGAGCGCTTTGCCGTAATTTTTATTCAAAGCAAATGTAAATCGGCTGACTATCTGAAATCGCTGGCTACTCAATCCTGGGAAAGGCTAAAACCCGGTGGCATTATGCTGTTCAAAGACTATAAGTGGCATCATCCGACCGATTCGACGCAGTCTTCTCAGGTCGGTATTAATGCATTTGTTACGGCTGTTGGCGATCGCGCTGAGGTGCTGCATCGCTCCTACCAACTGATCGTTAAAAAAACTGCTGCGCGAAACATTCAACCAGTGCCCGTCCTACAGGAGATTCCCAATGCCTAGTCAGAAATTGGAGGGAGCTAGAAGCCAAACACAAGCCATCCCGCAGGAAGCGATGACGTTAGAAGCTCGCCTAAAACAAATCTACGCCAGCTATCAGAATGGCCAGTGGGCACAGGCAATTACCCAGTGCGAATCTGTCATTGCACACTGTAACCAGCGCATGAGTGAAACCGCAGTGGCTCCGCAGCCTACAGCGAAGGTCTCTGAAGAAACGCCTACTGTTGATTTATATAT
>JBGCGG010000080.1:0-5004 GCA_045110585.1 Phormidesmis sp.
TTTTGCATCTGGCTTAGCAACAGCGGGATATCATCGACGCGTTCGTTACTGATTAATTCGGCCATCGCTTAGCTAGAATGCAGTTCTAGACAGGAATTGAGCTATTTACCATTCTCCTATATTTTTCAGCGAACCGTGAGTCATAAGTTTTGACACAGAGGCTAAATCATCAGTATGCCGTTTCGCTTGTCTGTATCAATTAAGGCACTGCTACTCAATCCCTTAGATTTATAGAAAAGTCTGGTCTATCTTTTGCTTCATCGCTATGTATGCCTTTTCCTTGGTCGAGAACCACTTAGGAATCCCAGCAGATGCTGTGAGGTCGCTCCCATTAGCTTCCATGAACTGCGGTATGTTGTAACACAGCTTGCTGACCGCTTGCGAACCCCAGTCTTGATCAATGGAACATAGGGATACCATGATTGTCCAACCTCTATAATGAGCCAGATGGTTGTTGATGAAAGGGCCCGTCTGTCCTCCTACGTGTGTAAGAGCATCTTCCTCCCAGACTTCGTCAGGCATCTGCTGATATGGATGATTGCTGACTGACTGTTTGAACCCGACGTTATGTTCCTCAGTTGTGATGCTCTGACACATTCGTTGAAGGAGGAACCCATCAGGCAAGTACGATAGATAGCTGTCTGTATCGGGGTCGTAATTATGGATTGCGACCTCTCTATCCGCAAACATTGTTAGATCCAGAGGATGATCAGCGAAGGGGTTCACAAGAACATGTAGCCCATCAAGAACAGTCTCCTGATAGCTTGGTCTAGGCTCACAGAATGGCAGCATTCCAACGGAAGACTCCGTTTTTGCTATCCGACTTCCTGCAAAAATAATAGGGTAATCTCCTTCCCCTGCAAGCGCGCGAACCTTAGAGATCGTTGCCCTATTATTGAAAATAATTGCGCTCACCTCAGACATCCGATCA
This sequence comes from Phormidesmis sp., assembly GCA_045110585.1. Classification (GTDB taxonomy): domain Bacteria; phylum Cyanobacteriota; class Cyanobacteriia; order Phormidesmidales; family Phormidesmidaceae; genus Phormidesmis. Next base: position 932 of record JBGCGG010000080.1, read on the forward strand.
TCTGTGAAGAGTCCGAGAGGTATATTCACCCCAGGACTTTTCTGAACCTGATAGCTTCTTGACTCACCAACGATAATAGGTCTACCCGTTGTCTGGTCTGGGATTGTGAGTGTAGCTTCGTAGGCGTATAGGACTCTTACAATAGCCAAAGAATCCTGACTAAAGAAGCTTGGTTGATCGAAAGGTGTAGCACATATGACAAATGGTTTATTTTGTACGTGAGGAAGCTTAGAGTAGCTTTTGAGATACTTTTTGTGCTTTGCTGTGATTGAATTTACTAGCCTAATAGCAGAAAGCCTAAGAATATCTTCCTTCTTGGCGTTTACAAGAGCTTCTATGTCTCTGTCCCATTCTGGTCGAAAGTCCTTAGGCTCATTTGCTGTAGTAGCTTCTGCAATGAACTCTCCAGAAGGGGCGTTAACAGCAAAGTCTGGAGTTTCTTGAGAGAAATCGATTGTACAGCCAAGTTCTTTGAAGCAGGCAAAGAGATACAGCTCCCAGAAGGATGAGTTGAAAGTAGTTTGGAATTCTTTGACAAACTTTCCGTCTCTATCAATGAAACCATCAGCCCAGTCATTGATAACTTTTAGTTCCCTTGTTCCAAATCCTGGTTGTGTGAAAACTCTGAAATTTGGATGCAGACGTTCTTCTGGAACAAGAGGCGTAAATAGATCCATAATAAGTTGTCAACTATAAAATAAAAATATTGAGCATAATAAAAATGGCGAGGGAAGGGCACCTTAACGTGCCCTTCCCTTTGCCTAGTGTAGGCATAACTTCCTTGTTTCTAGCCTTATGGCTTCGGTGGCCCTACACGTTTCCAGGTACGACCGCTTTTCCCAGTAGGAGGAAGCGGCTTATCACCTTTCTCCATCGTTACTTTTCGAGGCTTGGGTACTTTACCGCCTCTAGGCCCCTTCTCTTGATATTCTCCTGGTCTGATAGGTTGTTCACCAGGCTTCTGTAAATTGGACATTTCTATGTTCTCAAAAGGTTAATCGTTGGTATCTATGTGGAACTCAGCAGAATATGTATTGGAATAGTCTTACGAAGTGCTGCGAACGGCACGAGAATAGAAACAAAACATATATAGCTGTTCTATTCCTGCAAACTATTGAGCAATACTTGCTGAGAAAAGATGGAGCTGTTTATAGCCTCCGGGCAATCGAATGGGAATGCCAGACGTACTAGCAATCCATTGAATCCACGTTCGGATCGTCTGCGATCGCCTAGAGCAGGTATCAGCCTCTCTCAGCTCTTCAGGAAAGACTAGCTCCCTGATGATGTCTTGGCTAAACTCGTCATCACCCTCAGTAGTTGCATTGATGACCATCCATATTGGACGGTAGTTGAGCATTGCAACAGTAAGTAGTTTGTTTTGGATTTGTGAGTCAGCAGACATAGCAATGTGTTTGCCGCGCTTTGTTAATACTGGAACAAGCTTTCTTCCATCAGGCTGAGAATCGACTAGTTTCAAAACATCTAGAGCTTGCCGAGTATAATTGCCATGACGAGAAATATACTCCTTCTTTTTCCCTCTATGACCTAGCTGATAGCCTAAGTCATATGAACTTGTGACACCGCTGGCTATCAGTTCTAGTGCCTTGATAAGCTTCTCAGGTCGATCGCACTGTGGAATCGCTTCGATCACGTCACTATCGTCCCACTCATTAGTGATAGAGAAATTCCTCTTGAGCAATTCAGCGGATCTCACTTTTAAATCAATCAGTTTTACTATGCGTTTCTGATGATCAGAAACATAGTGGAGATAGAACGTTTTAGCAGAGATCTTGTTGATATCACCTCTGAAGTAGTCTGTTCCAGATACTTCACCGTTCCTTTCTAGTGCTTGAAGAAAGTAAGGTAGCTCACGACGAACGTCTTCTGGGTAGTGTTTTTCTGGGTCTTCTATCTTCTCCTTTAATTGCGTATCGGAGTACTCAAAAGCAAACATAGTTTAACCTCCTAATTGTGTGTTGGTACATTCTCTTCGACTTGAATTTCGTTGCTGACGTTTAACAGCTTATGCGTCACCTCTGAAATGGGTATATCGAGATGCATTGCTAGTCGTGGGCTAACAAAAACAGCGGCCCTACGAGTGTGATAAGTCAGGTATATACAATCAATATCCATCTGTAGCTTTTCCCAGCATTCAGTTAGCTGAGAACGAAAATCAGAAATTGATATCTCTTCTGATTTATTGATCCACCCTTCATCTTCAAATCCAGCTACATCCTTCAGAGGCAGTAAGAACCCTACTACCTGCCCGTAGTATGTAGCGGCTATGCGCTTCATACCTAATTGAACTTGTCTTTTGAACTTTGGCAGGCCTGTTCTCAAATCAGAGATAGGTAACTGCTTAAAAGAACTCATGCTCTCTCCCTTTTTCTTACTTACGCCAAACGTTTAGCAAGATTAGCTTGTATAGCTAAAATAGCACATTTTACAAATATTACAATTTTGATCTGTAAGTATTGTGAAATATGGAATACAGGCTTTTATTTTTTAGATTTAAGCTAAGACTTTTCTCGACACAGCTGGTAAAGTCACGGTTTTTTCTTGTCGAGTAACCTTTGGCCAGCTTCTTTCACAGAGCCATCGCCATTAACGTAGTTGTAGAGCGTCGCGGTTGTTATCCCGAGCCTCTGTGCGACTTCTTGAGCACAAGCCTCCGGATCACTCATTGCAGTCATCGCCATATGAAGAGCGGTGACGTCCATTTTGCGCGGTCGTCCGCCCAAGCGTCCTCGCGATCGCGCCGCCTGTAAACCAGCCCTTGTGCGTTCTGAGATCAGCTCCCGTTCATACTCTGCCAGCGCTGCGAAAACTGCGAAGAACAAACGACCATTCGCGGTCGTTGTATCGATTTCTGCACCAGCACCGCTCAGTACCTTAAAACCTATCTCTCGTTGTCTTAGTTCATCAACGGTGTTGACCAGGTGCTTCAAGTCTCGCCCCAGCCGGTCAAGCTTCCAAACTACCAGTGTGTTTCCTGGTTGCAATGCCTTCAAGCAGGCATCTAACCCTGGCCGCTGAGCCGTTTTTCCCGAAACGCGGTCTCGATATATTCGATCTTCGGTCACACCTGCTTCAGCTAGCGCGTCTATTTGTAAATCTAAGGCTTGAGATCCATCTGCTTTCGATACTCGCGCATAGCCAATCAGCATAAAGCCCTTTAGTTCGCTAAAAAAGATAAACCACCAAGGGTTTATTTAGCTTTGAATTTTAGACGAGTTTCTTTGTGCTAATCAAGGCCAAATTAGGGCGTTTTTCAGAGTGTCAAAAAAACGGTCGTTTTTTTAGTGGTTAATTTGTACTGTGCTCTAATCTGCGATCGCAGATTATGACAGAGGCTTTGCGACATTTTATTCGTGCGATCGCGCTTCTCTTTCAATAGCCGGTAGGATTTAGCCAGTAACCGAGCAAGCCGTAATGCAGGCGATAAACTACCAAGTTGAAAAATGGCAGCGCCAGTCTTGGCGCAAAGGCTCCCGTCATTACTCATCAGAACTGTGTCAGAACTTGTTTGGAGAATGGGTTGTGTTACGTCGCTGGGGCCGTGTGAGTGCCCACCAGGGCCAAAGCTTAGAGCAAGCCTGCGATAGCTACGAAGAAGGGCTAGCAATGATGAGCCTCATTGAGAAGCGGCGATCACAGCGCGGTTACGAAGTTGCCTAGCTCCCACACAATAAATGGGTCATAACCCTAGTCACAGCCCTATCCCCTGATAGAGATGGAGCCCCAAAGTAATTGCCACATCTACCTGTATTAATGCTCCACCTCTGTCAGGGGTACCTTTGACCATTCCTAAATCGGCCCAGCCAGGAGACTCAAAACTGTAAGAGGCAGCGTTCTATGACCTTAGAGTGCTAAGGCGATTAAGCGATTAACCAGTTAGTTGATTATCCGGTTAAGCAGTTAAGCGATTAAGCAAGAGTTATAACTATTTCTGGTGTACAGCGTAGGAGATAAAAAAAGGCGTATCCTTCTGGACAGATGAAAGTACCAGAAGTAGAGATACACCATGACTCAAGATAATCTAGTCAAGTTCAAAACACCAGAAACGACAGAAA
>JBGCGG010000081.1:0-9629 GCA_045110585.1 Phormidesmis sp.
AACAAGTCTTGGTAGCTTTGGCAGTATTCGTCAACAAAGTGAACAGTCGGTCTTGCAACGCGCGGCGCTGTCATCGCTCACACCGATCAACGACACGCTTATCTTAACTCTTTTACCCTAGAGTCATTAAAGAGCGATATATAGGTTTTAACGCGCCACGTCATCTCCTAAAAACCATCCCAAAGGCTATAGGAGAAAAAACATAGAAGATAAGCCATAGAAGCAATGCCGAAAGGTGCTTAGCATTTAGCCAAATCGCTTCTGCCAAATGCCAGCACCACTTTCAACGCCACAGCTCATCCTTTTAAGCATCGAACGGCTTCTAACATCCCTTTCGCTTTGTTCAAGGTTTCCTGATATTCACTTTCAGGCACAGAATCTGCGACGAGGCCCGCGCCCGCTTGGACGCTGATGGTTTGGGTGCCATCGGCCGCCGACTGAACAATCATGGTACGGATGGTAATGGCGCTGTTGAGCTGGCCTTCAAAATCGTAGTAGCCGTAAACGCCGGAGTAAGGGCCACGGCGATCTGGCTCTAAATCGTTAAGAATTTGCATGGCGCGAATTTTGGGTGCACCGCTGACGGTGCCCGCAGGGAAGCTGGCCGTGAGTAAGTCCCAAGCCGTTTTGCCCTCGGCCAAATCGCCCACCACGTTGCTGACAATGTGCATGACGTGAGAGTAATTTTCTATCACCATCAGTTCATCGACAACAACTGTGCCGCTCGTACAAACGCGGCCTAAATCATTACGGCCTAAGTCAACTAGCATGACGTGTTCTGCGACTTCCTTCGGATCCGCGAGGAGATCGGCAGCGTATTCAGCGTCTTCAGCAGCGGTTTTACCTCGGGGCCGAGTCCCTGCAATAGGGCGAAGGGTGGCTTCCATCTGAGTGCGATCGCCATCCTCTTGATTATCGGTCACTTTACGGGTCGCTTTGACCATGACCTCAGGGCTAGAGCCAATGAGCTGCCAACCATTGAAGTTGAAATAGCTCATGTAGGGAGAAGGATTGACCAAACGCAACGAACGGTACAAATCAAAAGGAGCACCGCTGTAGTTGGCTTGCAAACGCTGGGAGGCCACCACCTGAAAAATATCTCCGGCACGGATATGGGCCTTGGCTGTTTCCACACAGGCACAGAATTCTGCTTTGGTGCGGTTACTGGTGTAGTCCAGCGGTGGGGCGGTGCTGGTTTCAGGTGAAGTCCATTGCAGCAGGGTATCTTTTTCCGAGAGGGGGAGGCGGAGCTTGGTGATCAGGTTTTTAGCGCGATCGCTCGCCTGCTCATAAGCCGCTTTCAGCCCCGCCGGATCGCGTCTGACTCGATCATCTCTCAAATCTGCATACGCAACCGCCCACACTTTGCGCTTCACCTGATCAAAGATCAACAGATTATCTACCTGCATCCACAAGCCATCAGGCAAATCGTCTTCCTTGCGAGGATAGGTCGTTACCGTTGGCTCAATCCAATTAATCAGCTCGTAGCCCCAAAAGCCAAACAGACCGCCAATACCCGGCGGCAGTTGTGGCAGTAGCACAGGCTCTAAAGGTGCTAAGCAATCTTGCAAAATATCAAAGGGATTACCCTCGTGGATCTGCGTTGTAGCATCGCGAAAGGTCTGAGTAGTGGTATTGCCTTTGGCTTCTAACACCCACAGCGGATCGCAGCCTAAAAAGCTGTAGCGGCCTAACGTTTCACCCCCTTCTACGGATTCGAGCAAAAAGCTATAGGGCTGGTTCGCACAGACTTTGTACCATGCTGAAACCGGCGTATCGAGATCGGCGACCCACTCTTGGTAGACCGGCACAAAATTGCCCTGTTCGGCAAGGTCACAGAAGGTTTCAAAGTCTGGAAAAATCATGGCGGATCGGACTGGCGTGTGGTCTTGATTGTATGAGGACTCACTGTATAAAAGCAAAGCCCGTGTCAAAGCGGAGAAGGTATGCCACCAAAGCAAAAGGGTAGCTTTGTGAGCTACCCTTCTACCTGAGTTTATTTTTGCTGCGGTCTATTAGAGAACCAACTAGATTAACCGGTTTCTAAGCAACCAGCTTTTAGATAGTCAGTTTGATGAACGGAAAGTTAGACCTCGTAAGGCTCCTTGCCACCAAACTTAATCGTTGCGGGGTTAGGATTCTCGCCAATGCGACGATCCTTCTTACCATTGAAGTCACGGCCTTCGTTCACTTTTTCAGGGACGACACCATCTGCAGGGTGCAAATAGGTGGTCTCGCCGTTGGGCAAAACTCGATAAATTTTGTAGTCGGTAATCTTAGGCTTGAACTTAGTCTTAAGCTGGCGGCTGAGGGCCAAGCACTGCTCTTTACGAGCTAAGTATAGTAAGTTCTCGCCTTCGTTCATGACGGCTGCGCCGCCTGTGGGCATCTCAAACACTTGCTCTGTTTTAGAAGACCAAGTAATCGCGTATTTCTCTTCAACAAATGCCTTAGTTAAGAGGCCGCCGGTGCTGCCTCCAAACTTTGGCATGGTACCTGTTAGTTCTTCTGCCATGAATGAAAGTCTCTCACTTCTTATACTTCGGCCACTTAGTCTATGCTGTCCACAAAGGCAAAAAACCGTTGGCTGGCTTAACACCGTTGCTTGGCTTAGTTAAGTGACGTGCAGCGGTGAAACCCCGCAATTGTTGTGCAACGCAATGTTGTACAACGCTAGGGAAGGCTCACCAACACAAACGACCTATCGCAAGAACTCCTCACAGCACATCATCTCCTCACAGAGAATCAGCGCTTTGCAGAGACATGCGCTTGGTTTGCTTGCTATACCTTGGATCACATAGCTTTTGACAATCTGCGCAGAACGCAAGTGCCTCCAGCATGAGCAACCGTTGGACCCGTCGTATTACACAGCTCGCAGCTAAGTGACATGTAATTAGCTGAAAAGCCAACTAATTACCGTAGCTGACTGGGATCGTATCATCGCCTCGCGGACGCTTTTACGGGCGCGATACGAAGCGTAATAGTTCTTTAGGTTAGGGGTTTGTGGCTCATAAAATGCTGCGATCGCACTCGGTAGCATCGCCCATGCGGCCCCTAACTCCCCGATGTTTTCACCGCCGCCGACGTCTTACGTTTCGTTCGTTTAGCATCTGCACCCACTGTGGTTTGCCCAGCCGATTTTCGTGTCCCCTTCGCTTTGCCATAGCTCGCGGACTTACGCACCGCAGGCAAGGTGAAATGAATTTGTGTGCCTTGGTTCTTACCTTCCGAAACAGCCCAAATCTTGCCGCCTAAGCCCTCTATAATTTGCTGACAAATCGCCAGCCCTAAACCCGTTCCGCCCACCGAACGCCGCAACGCTCCTTCTTCTTGATAGAACCGTTCAAAGACGGTTTCTAATCGTTCTGGCTCAATGCCTCTCCCCGTATCACTGACCGTGACTTCAACCATGGACGCGGAGCGGCCTGTTTTAATCACTTCAGCGTTAATGATGACGGTACCGTTAGCTTCTGTGAACTTACAGGCGTTGTCTAAAAGCTTGGAGAGCACTTCTACAATCCATTCACCATCAGCGCGAATAAAGGGCAAATCTTCGCTGAGATTTGCTTCTATGCGCATAGCAGGTGCCGAGTTGGAAGCATTTTGCCACCGCAAACTACTCAGGGCCAAATCGACACATTCGCGCAACGACAGCGATTCTAAGTTCCACTCTACGCGGCGACTTTCCAAGCGAGATAGGGTCAGAAAATCTTGAACCAGTTTGCGCATGCGCTCCGCATCGGTCAGCGCTGTATCGAGCATAATTTGACGCATATCGGCGTCCATATCTGGCTCGGTGAGCAGACTCTCTAGGCAGACACGAATGGTAGATAGAGGCGTGCGCAACTCGTGGCCGGTAATGGCAATCAAGTTACTGCGCGTGCGCTCAAGATCAGCTAGCTGCTGGTTGAGATCGCCTAAGTTGGCGTAGGCTTCGGCTTGAATCAGCGCGACGCTGAGCTGATTAGCGATCGCTTCTGTCAGCTTAATTTCATCATCACTCCAATGGTGGCGCGTACTTTGAGCACTCGGATCGCCAGAGTGCAGCTCCACCATCCCAAGCAAACGGTTTTTATGAATTAAAGGCACCAGCAAACAGCTGCGCACCTGCCAACGCCGCAATCTCAAAATCACACCTTGCAGGTCAATGCCCGCAGTTTGTTCGGCATTCACATCATCCACAGCCAGGGTGCTTTGGTGGCTTTTCACCCATTGATATAGCGGATTATCTTTGAGCGGCCATGCAGCCCCTTTAAGAGAGTTCAAATCGGCCTGGCGATATTCATGCTGAATATTGGCATCTGCATCGTTATCCGTGCAGCGGTAAATAATGCAGCGCCCCACCTCTAGGACTTGGCCTAATTCAAGCGCCGCGATCGCAAAAATCTCATCCGGATCCAAAGACTGACGAATCGCTGCAGTAATCGAGTTAATTAACCGCGCCCGCTGCTCTTGGAGCGTAATCGCCTTATATGCCTTCATTTGCCGGTACTGACCAGCCTGCAAGTAAGTAATCAGCCGCTGCGCAAAAGGATCGCTGTCAATCTCCAAATCGCTACTGAGCTGCTGTGGAATAAAACGCGATCGCGCCTCAGAAATCTTAGCTTTGAGATCTGGCCGATAAGCCTGAATACGCGATAGCAGCAAATCGGCAGCGCGCAAGCTCACCTGCCTATCCAATGTCCAAATGCCCTCGAAGCGGCGCGATTGATCTAACGGCGTAGCGGGTAAATCCAGCTCTTTATAAGCTGAGGCCGGTGCCTTAGCAGCCGAAGACGCCGAAGACGCAGCAGCCAGACCATCCGAATCAGAACTCACCGAATCAGAACTCACAGAAGGCGCAGCGATCGCAGTCGCACCCCCACCCGAGCCTGACATCAACACAGATTTAACTGAAACATCACGCCGCTCCCGGCAAATGAGCGATGCACAGTAATGCTCCCCAACCACCACCAGATGCCACTCTTCAACGAGTGCATCATCCTCATCAAAATTAATTTTCTCGTAGCTATCTACCGACTCACTAAACTTAGTGTCGGCCGCAGACAGCACGTACACCTGATCGCTCAGCTTGCCAATCCGCTCGTAGCGACTAGCCTCCTGCCGATAAAATCGCTCCTGCTGAAAGCTCGCAATAATGAGCGGGCCACCTTCCGAGCCCGCCAACACTTGATCTTCCATCGCATGCGAAAGGGCCGTCAGCGACGTTTTAAAATACATTTGAGCGCGGAGTGCCGGTAACGCCTCAAATATTTCTTCCACAATGGAAGCCGGATTACCCATGCGACGATTACTATCCCCAATCCTAAAATAGGCCAGCTTAGGCAGGCCAAATTATCCAAGCCAGATCGTTCAGGTCAGTTGAACCTAGGCCAGGTAAACCCAGCCCACTTACCCCAGCCCAGCCCACTGAGTAAGCTCAATAAACAAAAAGGAAGTTTTTATAGTGTCTTAATAAGTACCGTCACGATAGCAGGCTTATAGAAAGCAGTGAAGCGTCCCTTAATTAAAGGTTAGACAGCAAAAAGCGGCGAACAAGAGGTTCATCTCTCATCCGCCGCTTTACGATCAACTCAAGGGTGTGTGCGTTACATCCGTCAAGTTGACTCATTAGTCGCTCGCTACAGGCTTGCCAATGGCCCGTTCATAGGCCACAGCATTCAGCCTAGATAACGCCGCCCATGTCGCTAGTGTCCTTGAGGAAACCACTGTAAGCTTCCATGCCGTGCTCACCGATATCCAAGCCCTTGAGCTCTTCTTCGGAAGACACGCGGATACCCACAAGGGACTTAACCACAATCCACAGGATAGAAGTCACGACAACTGTGAACAAACCAATGGCAACAATACCCACGATTTGAGCCAAGAGCTGCTGAATGCCATTGCCAGTAAAGAGACCTAGCTCAGCATCGAACAAGCCAACTGCCAACGTGCCCCAGATACCACAAACCAAGTGAACAGAGGTTGCACCAACCGGGTCATCGACCTTGATGCTGTCAAAGAAGCCAACAGAGAAGACCACGATGATGCCAGCAATCAAGCCAACAATCACAGCGCCCCAGTAGCCAATGCCACCACAGCCAGCGGTAATACCAACCAGGCCAGCCAAGATACCGTTAATGACCATAGAAAGGTCAGGCTTACCGCTTAGCGCCCAAGCAGTAATCGTTGCGCCAATACCACCTGCTGCTGCAGCCAGATTTGTAACCAATGCAATCTGAGGTACGTTCAAGCTTGCTGCCAACTCAGAACCAGGGTTAAAGCCAAACCAGCCAATCCATAGAATAAGGCAACCCAAAGTCGCGATACTCATGTTGTGGCCAGGAATCGCATTCACACCGCCATTTTGGTACTTACCAATGCGGGGCCCGAGAAAAATAGCACCCATCAAAGCAGCCCAGCCGCCGACGGAGTGTACAACCGTAGAACCTGCAAAGTCGCTAAAGCCTGCGCCGCCCAAGAAAGCAATCTCAGAAAGCCAGCCGCCGCCCCAAACCCAGTGAGCTGTGATGGGATAGCAAATAGCTGTCAGCATAATGCTGAAGATAATGAAGCTAGTGAACTTAACGCGCTCAGCGACTGCACCGGAAACGATAGTCGCAGCCGTACCTGCAAACGCAGCCTGGAACAAGAAGAATACAGGAGTTGTGAGCGTGCCATAAACAGGCTCTACCGGATCTGCGCCAGCCAGGAAGAAACCAGTGAGGCCGAGGAAACCATTGAGGCCACCGCCATCACCAAAGGCAAGTGCAAAACCAATCACCCAGAAGGAGAGTGTTGCAAGTGCAAAAACAATCAAGTTCTTCGCAAGGATGTTAACGGCATTTTTCTGACGGCAAAAGCCCGTCTCTAACATGCCGAAACCAGCGTTCATGAAAATGACCAAAACGGCCGCAATCACAATCCAGATGTTGTCCAAAATGACTTGAACATCACCGGCTGCAACTTCATCTTGAGCATGAGCCGCAAAGCCCCAAGTTGCCACAATGACAAAAGCGAGGGGAATGCAAGCTAACCAGCCCCAGCCAAATCGGCGGCCAAAAGCACGGTGAACAGCTCGCTTAGCCATTTCTGTAAATGGTGGCACATTGGCTTCCCAGGGCGACGGGGCGCGCCGGGCCTGCCTTCTTTCTCTTATCGTAAAATTAGACATGTTTAGTCTTTGGCGTTCCTAACGCATTTTCAAACAGTAATCTACGGTCTTGTAGAGGGCCGTAAAGAAGACCTTCTGCTAGGAGTAATGGTTAATAGAAATCAACAGCTCATCACTCATACACCTATCAAACTGATGGGGCTATTCCACCAAGTCTGAGCAAGTCATTCTGTATCGGCTGATACTTTTCATAAGGGAGCGTCCACCCTAAAGATTATTTTTTGAACGCCTTTTAAGAAAACTTCATAAAGTGTGTTATCTTCCTCCGTAGAAAATGGCCAATGTAACAACAAAGACACACCTAATTTTCTTGATGTGATACACCCCAAAGGTATTGAAATAGAGGAATTACATTAATCCGGGGAGATCGGCTTTGTTGTAACAAAAACTGATGAGAGCTTGCGTATACACAAACTCTTCACATGCGCCCTAATTTATAAAAAATCATCGGTAATTAGGTATTAATCATGTGTTTAAGATACTGGCGGGCACCGAGTGCAGCCAGATGATTTTGTTTGTCATTCACCATTGTTTTGAGCTGTTGCCGGTACGCGAGCACCATCTCTAGCAATTCTGGATTGAACGCACCTAGCATCTGCACCGCGAGCAGGCCCGCATTTTTCGCATTGCCGATCGCCACCGTCGCTACCGGAATCCCTCGAGGCATTTGCACAATGGAATAAAGGGAATCGACGCCAGACAGGGTACTGGTTTTGACAGGCACACCGATGACGGGCAGCGGAGAAAGTGCCGCCACCATACCGGGTAAATGAGCCGCGCCGCCTGCACCTGCAATAATGACTTTGAGTCCTCGGGTGTGCGCCGTTTCGGCGTAGCTAACCATGCGCTGAGGGGTGCGGTGAGCAGAGACAATCGCCACTTCGTGGGGAATGTTGAACTCTTCGCAAATTGCGATCGCCCCCATCATTGTGGGCAAATCTGAATCGCTCCCCATCACAATGCCAACATCCACCCGTCCATCTGTTGTTGTCATAGCCTCGCTCACTCCCTTCTAAGTAGTTGGATTGGCATCTAAAAATACATGTCTGATATTACTGTTATCCACAACGCTCGGTTGCTTGAAACAACGGAGCAACCGTCAGAACGTTACAAAATTACAATTGCGAAGGGTAAAGTGAAGGCCGTTGAGCGCGTTACGGCAAAGGGCACAGCACCCCAACGTGAACATGCCAGCGCACATATCATTGATGTAGCAGGTGACTGGATTTCGCTGGGTGCAGTGGATTTACAAATCAATGGCGCACTGGGGCTAGCCTTTCCCGATTTACGCGCTCACGCTTTTGAGCAATTAGAACAAATTTGCAATTTACTGTGGCAACAAGGGGTAGATAGCTTCTGCCCAACCTTAGTCACCACTTCGCTCGCTAATTTTCACGGTGCGCTCTCGGCTATTCAACAATTTAAACAACAGCAAAAAGACACCCCGCGCACAGCCAAAATTTTGGGTGCTCATTTAGAAGGGCCGTTTCTCAATGCGGCCAAACGCGGCGCACATCCCGAACAATTCTTACAAACGCTCTCTTTAGACAATGTGAAAACGGTGATTGGAGAGTTTGTTGACACCATTTCCATCATGACCCTAGCGCCAGAATGCGCTACCGAGAATGGCGTGATTGAATGGCTCACGGGCCAGGGCATTACTGTGAGCTTAGGTCACTCTCTTGCCACCTCAGCCCAAGCCACTGAGGCATTTGAGCAAGGTGCAACCATGATCACCCATGCCTTTAATGCTATGCCTGGCCTGCATCACCGCGAACCTGGCTTGCTCGGCGCAGCACTGACAGATGCTCGCGCTTATAGCGGTTTCATCGCAGATGGCCAACACATCTGCCCTACGATGTTAAATCTGTTGCTTCGAACAGGCAGAGGGAGCCAACAGGCAGGTCTTGGTGGACTATTTCTCGTGAGTGATGCGCTCTCTCCTTTGGGGCTACCAGATGGCACCTATCCTTGGGATACGCGTGAAATAACGGTTGTGAATGGCACCGCACGCTTAGCGGACGGAACGCTTTCTGGTACGACACTTTCTTTAATTAAAGGGGCACAGAATCTGGTGGAGTGGGGGCTGTGTGAGCCGAGTGAAGCGATCGCACTCGTCACCCAATCCCCTCGCCAAGCAATTGGATTAGACACTTTGGTAAAAGGCAAGACGGCCAGCTTACTCCGCTGGCAAAGTAACAATGAACAACTCCACTGGAAGCGGTTAGAGAACGTGCTTTAAACGCACTATAAATTCAGCTGTAGCAAGAAATTCAATGACCAGAGAGTCAATAACCAGAGAGTCAATAACCAGAAAATCAACAAATAATAGGCGTATAGAACCCATTTGAGATCTACTAGAATGCCAGAGAACCGATAGTAGAGCATACAATCAAGTCATCATGGGCTATTCCAGCAGTCTCAGCGATAAAGAGTGGGAAATTTTTGAACCGCTGTTGCTAGAGATTTTGCCGAA
>JBGCGG010000082.1:0-18279 GCA_045110585.1 Phormidesmis sp.
TCTGGCGATGAACAACATTGCTAAAAAATGGAACAGACCCATCAAAAACTGGCGGTCAGCCTTATCACAGTTTGCTATCCTGTTCCCAGAACGCTTTTCCGCTTAAGTAAAAAGCGCTTACACAAAAATCAGATCACTCTCAACAGTAACGCTACTGGCCACAAGTTCAGTCAATTGCTGTGTCGAAACACAACATACTCAGCGGATGGGCCGACATACGATTCTTTAGTTTACTGATCCGCCCCTGTTATTCTGTCTCACGTCACAACAAAAGCCACCTGAATTGCAGTCAGGTGGCCCACGTCACCCCATTCAATTAGGAGACTGTTCATGCAACTTCAGATTAGCCCATCCACCGGTGGGTATCAAATCATGGTGCCATCCAATAACCCGATGCCACTACCACAGTCGAAACCGTTCCCTGCCTCCACTTCTGACCTCACGTACTTTGTGATCGCGATGATGGCCTTTCTGGCTTTCTTGAAGCGTCACTAAAGGAAGATCTCTAAGGGCGATTGCTGCGTAGAGGCATGGACTAGCACTATTGCTACTACAGCAAGGGAACGCGGCCTGTTGAGAACAATTTATAGCCAATTGCCATCACCAGGAACGACAGAAAGAACTCCCATAAGCTGGTCGGATTCAAGATTGCGCGACTACTCACGAACACGCACAGAATACCGATTGCCGTCGAAACCCAGCCAATTTCTTTGAACTCAGATGGCAGGAACACGAGCGAGAGGACACCAATGGCCAGGAACAGCACTGAGGCATCGGCGGCAATCCCTCGCCACCAGTAGGGCGATACGTTAGTTGTAAAGACAATATTGTGGCCCAGCAGGTAGATGCTGAACATCAGCAGGCAGAAGCCGATTAGCTTAACGAAAAAGCGCATGGTGACGAGGAAGCGGTTGTATTCTTATGTCTAGAACTCCCATTCTTCACGCTCCCTCATCAGCAACAGCACTGCCAGCACACATCGTTCCGGTGAGGCATCTCTATTGCGTCGTAAGACAATGACAGAAAGGGCTTCAGGGGGTGCGTTGAATCGATTTGCCGTTTATAAACTTCAGAGACTCAGGGCGCTCCGATGACAGTCAAGCTTCGTGACGTTGTGGACATGATGGATATGCAGAATGCTCAGATGACGGCTTATCTGAACCGTCAATCCGGTGAGGTTGTCCTGGTCTCTGAGGATTCGCTGGCAGCGGCTGAAGATGGCTTTGCTCCAGAGGACTATGCGGACTGGGAAGTCGAAGAACTAACGATTGCTCAGCAAGTATTGGAGGGAGAGCCATATCTACGCCTGCCTGACTCGTTTGATATTGATGAGTTTGGGATCATGGAGCGATTCTGTCATTCATTGCCACAGGAGCAAGCCAATAGCATCTTGGCTGTGCTGGGTGGACGTGGCTCCTTCCAGCGCTTTAAGCAGGCGATTCATCAGCATGATGTGACTGAAGGCTGGTACTCGTTCAAGCAAAGCGCTTTGGAACAGGTGGCGGCAGACTGGCTAGAGGAAAACGGAATCAGCTATGACAAGCCGGTCATTGGATGCGCCGACTAATCGTCTGTTTCGATGGGGTCTGCTGCCATCACTGCAGTTGCTTTTTCTCGCAGGCGATCACATAGCCATTCAATCAGCGCGGCGGAGTCGGCGGTGGGTGTCTCAGACTGCTGTTTGAGGCTGTCCCAAGCGATATAAAGCTCATTATTCAGGTCGTAGTTGTCCTTCAGCAGCATCTCTAACTAATGCTCAAAGCGTTGCGCGGCTACGCTATCGGGGGTGGTCATAGTTGGAGCAGCGTTGGGTTGATGAGGGTGACGGTGCGATCTGCTTCAGATATGACGCGAACACCGTTGAGCTTAGCCCATGTGATGAACGCTGAGAGGATCTTGAAGGTTTGGCCTTGGTAGAGGTTGATTGACCTATTCTCGAAGCTCGGACGCTCGCTGATATTCGGCCAATTGAATCGCTTCTGGGTAGGAATCAGAGATCATGGATTAGCTTCAGAAAGTCATCATAGTCGGCGAAATTTACAGACTTAGCTAGCGCCTGGAAGAACTTGAATTCGGCCCGTGTGAAAGGCACTGTCGTAGGTCACGATTGGCAACTCTTCGATCTCTGCTTGTGCCATCAGCATCCGGTCAAATGGATCGCGGTGCTCTATGGGTAGGCTTCCAGCGAGCAGGGAATGAGCCGCTGTAATCGGCAGCTCTAGAAATCTTGCTCTGTTGAGTGTTTGGGTGTAGTTATCAACGAGATTTTTCGCTTTTGATAGCTTGCCGATACGATACTTGGTGGCGATCTCCCAGGCCGATGCACTGCTGACGAAAATTAGGTGGTCTGGGTTGGCAATGATGGCCCGGCTGCTGGCTTTTAGCTTCGGATTATCGAACACCCACCAAAGCAATATGTGAGTATCGATGAGGTAGCTTACTCCCATCGCTGAAGCTCCTCTTCGGGAAGTGGCTCGAAGAAGGCGTCATCGACATCGCCTGTGAGCAATCCAGGCTGACGAGGGGGGGCAGAGGCTTTACCCAGACCTAGACGGAAGTAGTGAATCAGGTCATAGAGTTCTGCTAGCTTCTCTTCGGGAATGGCCTGGAGTTCTTTGACGATTTTTTGGATTAGCATGACGCTCCAAAGATGATGGCTCGCTTGAGGATGGCTATAGCCCACCTAGATAGCGAAAGTCGCGCTGGTCGCTTGCTAGCCACTCTATCGCACCCGTCTGATTCAGGTAGTTAAATAGCTTGCCGAGGTTGGCTTGGGTGATGCCCTGCTCGCGCAGTAGGCGGCTGTTTTCACGAATGCGCTTCACGGAGGAGATTGATCCCGGTTGCAGACTAGATAAGCGCTTCTGTACTTCGCTAATTTGCTCTACGCTCAGGCCAAAGCGGGTAGGTGCTCGGTTGGGTTCTGGAGTTTCGATGGACAACAGGCGCTCTAGGTCGGCTTTGATGTCTGCCGGTAGGATGGCTTCCGGCGCTGATGGCTCTGGTGGTTTTGGACTGGAGAATGAGCGGGTGTCTCGGTCAAAGCCGGATAGGTTGGGTAACTCTGGCATCGGTTGCCAGCAGTCATTCACGTAGTCGTAGACGGCACGGCCACAGGGGGAGAGATCGCACATCTGCATCACGGCTTTCTTGCCGTTTTCGGGCAGCGGGACAAACTGGGTGCCGAGCAGGGCATTGGCCGCTCTTCTATCGTGGTTGCTAACAATGGCAATGGGTTTGAACAGGGAGCGGATGCCTGCAGTCACGCCCAGGTCTTTGGCGTTGCTCACTTGACCGATTTCCCAAATGTAGTTGTCTAGGCTATCGCCCATTGAGGACAGGCCAATTTTGTATTGGATGTAGTCGGCGAAGCTCTCTTTATCGGTGGTCTGCCATACCCGGTAGAGGTAGGTGACTTCATCGAAGATCAGCAACTTAGGGCCAGTGATGGCTTTGAAGTCGGCTAGGCAGGTGTTGACCCAGTCCACGATGGTGCTCGGGCTTGCGTCGAGTCCTTGAATGGAGCGGATGTCGTTGGCGATGCCTTGCCAGTACCCTGCTTCTTTCTCATCGCCTTTGCCTTCCATGACGAAGATGTGGAGCTGGGGGTGATGGTGGCGGGCTAGGCGCAGCAGGTTGGAGACGAACATGCCTTTGCCTGCGCCGGGAACGCCGATGACGGTCATGCTGACCAAGCGCTGGGCGATGTGCTGCATCGTATCGGTGAAGTTGTTCTGGGGGTGAGTGGCAGTGGCTGTTGTTGTTTTAGCGGCTGCACGGTCTCCTGATAGTTGCGGCTGTTGTTCTTCTACCGATGTGTTCTGCTCGGGTTGTTGCCCGAGTTGTTGTTGTTTGGGTTGCGCTGCAGTGACAGCGGCATCGAAGGCGGCACGCTCTGCTTCTGGAACTCGCACTGGCTCAGCAGCAGAGGGTGCGACTAATTGCTGGAGTTCGGGCGGTAGGGATTTGTCTAGCTCGTAGCCGTGGCGCAGCAGGTTCGTTTCTGCGACTTTGTTCTTGGCTTCGGTGTCGGCGTACAGGCGCAGCTGACGGTCATGTTCTTTCTGTTGCTTGGCTTCGTCGATGTCGTCTTGGAGTTCGTCTAGCTCGTGGGCACAGACGGCAACTAGGCCCGCACCGGCAAGGGTCAGCATCAGAGTGAGACGAGGAGGGACATTCTTGCCTATCGGGATAAAGGTGAGGGCGAAACCGAGCACTAGGCCGCTGTAGCAGGCGGTGGCTCTGGCTGGGAAGACGTAGCGGAGGGCGGTGGCGGTTCTGTGCAGGAGAAAGCGGATGATCGCTCGGTTGCGATCGCTATTCAAATCCGCATCTAGCAGCTGCATCAGCGGATTGCCTACAAAATTTCCAGACATGTCCATAGCCCTCCGACCAAAAACAGCAGCACGATGACGGTGCTTTCAATGGCATCGATGCCGAGCACATTGAAGTTGAGTACACCTGCCCATCGTGTGCCTTTGAGTACGCCATAAATACAGATCAGCAGGAAGGCGAAGTAGACCAGAGCCAGGAGGCCGAGGGCACCGACCGCGATCCACGTCTGGGGCCAAATGACGGCGAGCTGGACCAGGGCGCTTCCAGCAAAGCTCGATAGGGAGTAGTAGCCAAACTTGGAGGCGAGGCGGTGGCTCATGACATTAGCTCACTAGCTTGATGGGGTTCTGGGTGGCGGGGTTGCTGCTACCGCTGAGCGATAGTGAGCCTTCGTGGGTGCCGCCGGTGGCGAGGTTGGTGACGCGTCTGAGTCCTTCCTGGAGCTGGCGGCGGTAGGTGGCAAAGCCTACGTTCTCTTTCTCGATGCCTGCGGCGAGGCCGATACCGGCTTTGGCTCGCACGACTTTGAGCTGGTGTTGGAGTTGTTGGAACTGGGCGAAGGCGTCTTCGCGGGCAATTTCGTTCTTGGCGGCGAGGTCAATTAGCTTTTTCATCCGCTTGACCAGTTCGGTATCGGTTTTAAGGAGGGAGATCGCGCTATCAGCAGCGCGGATTCCCTGTGATCGCTTTTCGGCTTCTGTCGTCATCTGGTCGATGAACTGATCAGCGGTTTGTTCGTCGAAGCTGAGCCAGTCGGTGGGGAGTTTGACGCCGGGGGGCAGCTGTAGGTTCTCTAGGTTGTCGGGGTTGAAGCTGTCATCAGTCAGGCGGCTTTTGGTGGTGAGCTGATTTTCTAGGCGTTGGGCGAGGAGAAAGGCCATAGGTTAAAGGATGAAGGATGAGTTAGGGATACAGGCGGTGTTCGAGCTGGTTGAGGCGGTCGTTAAAGCTGAAGGCTTTGTCTACATCAAGGGCGATCGCGGCTCCGGCACACAGCAAAATGCCGAATAGCAGAATGTGGGTCAGCGTGATGCGCGATTGCTTTAACCGTTCGAGAGTCTGCTGTTGTTGTCCGTCACTGTTGCGCAAGAAGGCGAGGGCATTGCGCTGGGCTTCGAGCTGGCTATCAATGTTTCGGAGGCTGTCGCCTAGTTCGCCGAGCTGCTGAGCGTGCAGGTCGTCAGCACTCGATAGCCGTTCGACTTGGCTCACGGCTCCTTTGAGGGCGCTTTTGAGTTTGCCAAGGCGCTGGTCGGCCAAGTCTATGCCATTGCTCAGGGCTTCCACCTGGGTGGACAGGTGCGTCACTTTGACGCGGACTTTGGCCTGCTCTTCGGTCAGTTCTGACAGTTCGGCTAGTTCACTCAGGCTGATTTCTCTGGATGCTGAATGGGGGACTGGATTGGTCACACTCACAGACTGAGAGAGACCATTGCCAAACAGTTCTTGATTCAGGTCACGTCTATTTATCATCAAACCAGCCTCCTATCGTTTGACTGATAGCGGCGCTGCGGTCTTTGGCATCCAGTAGTGGGTCTAGCCAGCGGGCAGCTCGCCAGCCGGTATAGGTACCGCTGCCGAACATCACGGCGCTCAAACTAAAGAGCAGTAGAAGGCGGATAAACATGACGGTTTCTCCGAAAATGATGTCCGCGGACAGGCGCGAACAATACGGTGTAGACGTTATCGGATGAGCCTCTCAGCCGAGGACACTCGATTAGGCCGAGGACAGTGCGAGGACTGCCGCGAACAAGCCGAGGAAAGCCCGAGGACAGTAGCGATCAGGTTCAGGGTAAGTAGCAAGCAGGCAAGCAGAAGAAGAAAAGCAGTGGCTTTCTGCCATAGCGTTGGCGCTAGGGTGACTCGGACGGTAGGGAGATCTCGCGCGGTGCCGTATTCGTCGAACCAGACACTGAGAGTAGACGGATCGGCTGCGGCTTCGAGGCTGAGAGCTGTTGGCGCAGCTGTGAGAAAGGGTTGTCTGCTTTCGCGGCCCCCTCGTTAAAACCTTTGAGGAAGGCAGTGAAGGCTTGCTGGTTGACGTACTCTGCGCTCTGCTGGCCAATGGCGTAGGCGTCTGCGGAGACGTCGCTAGCGAGCTGTTGGGTGACGGCGACGACTTCAGATTGGACTGCGCTGGCGGTGGTTAGGGCTTGAGGTGTCGGGGCTTTGGATGTGTTTGCGGTCGGGGCTTTACGCGGATCGGTTTTGGGCATGGTCTCCATACTCCTGATTGAGAAATTGATGGGTGGTGCGCCCTGCGGCCAGGGCTTCTAGGTAGCGGCCCAGCAAACGTAGGTCGTCCATGGTGTAGAAGCCTTCGCTATCGGCCTGGACGCCGATGCGTTTGCGCCAGGTGCGAAGGGTCTCCGAGATAACGGGCTTTCCTCTGACCATCGCGGCGAATTCACGCAGTTGAAACGGGGTCACGCGCTCGTCATCAGACTGAGCTATAACTTCGACAGCCGTTGACGGGGACGCTTTTGAAACGCTCACAAAGCGCATGGATATGGGCACGGGTTAGCTTCTCCTTCGATGCTGTTTACAGGGCATCGCTGAACCGTTTCTGAATTTATTTGGGCTGGGCAAGAGCCGGGTAACCCGTTTCGTGAAACGCAGCTCTTTACGTCGAAATGTTGCGATGTGCGATCGCTTAAATTGATGATAACATCTAATCAGTTACTTTAAGTTACTTATTTGACACTTTTAGTGTTTGAATATCTGGGAGAGCGTCAGATAAGTGCCAAGAAGTACCGAAGCCAGTAAGATGTGAGGCGTAATTATGATCGAGATGAGTGCCGTGTCTAAGCGCGTGAACTTAACTCTTCCTGACGTTGTCTACGAAGATCTAGAACGTTGGGCAGGGCTCCAAGGCAGACCACCAGCAAATCTGGGGGCCTTTCTTGTGGAAGCTGCGATCAGAAAAGCAAAGGAGTTAGGAGAACTACCGCCAGCTCCAGAAACAACAAAAGTGAAAGAGGCAAGCTAATTATCTAGAAACCTTTCCACCAAAAAACGGCCCAAACCCAAAGGGTTCAGACCGTTTCTCAGTTAAGTAAATCCTGTAGCCTTCAAAATCTAATAGCTGGTATTTCTTGGCCGGAGTAGCAGCTATTGATTCCTCACCGAAGTGCGACAGGGGTATTGGCGTGCGGGGGGCCGTACGTTGGCTTTATGGTACCTGATTTTTCGCGATTGCGTCAGCAGCACAGCGATCGCACTTCCAAGCAATCCTTACAACCCTCAAGTCATAAGGATTTAGACCATCTAAGAAGTTCTCAACAAATTGATAAGCAAGACGCTTCAACCCTTGATAGTGAGGAAAATCACGCCTCTGCTAAGCCCACTAAACCGCGTCGCAAACGGAAAAAGCGGGCCAAAGGGGTTTCTAAATACATCGTTGAGGCCCTCAGCGGCTTCCTTTCCCTCTGGCCGCATCGCTTCGACTACATCTACGCACCTCACCCCGACCCTGGAGCTAAGCCTGAGTGGCAAACCGAGTCTAGGCATCCGCTCTCAGATAGGCTAATTGTTCAGAGTGCTTATCTCTATGGTGTCCGTCCTGGCTCTAATACCTGCTACGGACTAATTGATATCGATAAAGGTAGTCCCTACCACCCTCAGAGTGACCCAATGGCGCTGCCCCGCATTGCGGAGGCACTCGAACCGCTCGGTCTTGTTGCTAGCCTCAAACTGACTAGCTCAGACAGCAAGGGATTACACGTTTACCTTCCTTTCGAGGAGGCGGTGCCGTCCTGGCAGCTTGCCATTGCGATCACCACATTGCTGGAGAATGCAGGCTTTAAGCTCATGCCCGGTTGGTTGGAAGTGTTTCCAAATCGCAAACCATTCTCACCAAATGGCAGCTTTAGTTTATTCAACGGCCATCGCTTACCACTTCAGCAAGGGTCTTATCTGCTCAATGATGCATTACAGCCTGTAGCAAGTACACATCTAGATTTTGTTCACCAGTGGCGTTTAGCAGCAGCACACAACGATATCTCAGTTGAGATATTGGAGCAGACAGTTAAACAGGCAAAGCGCCAGGCTTATCGAGTCTCTGGCAAAGCGGAAAAATTCCTCAATGACTTGAATGCGGATATTGAACCAGGCTGGTCTGGACCTGGGCAAACAAATCACATCCTCGGGCGTATCACCATGCGCTCTTACATCTTCGGTCATGTACTGGGCGCTGAGGGACCACTAAACGGCAGGGCGCTGGTTGATGAGATCGTTAAGAGCGCCAGGGCACTTCCGGGCTTTAAGGACTTCTGTGGCCATCAGAGAGACCTTGTGAAGAAGGCGAGAGCTTGGGCGCATTCAATTGAAAGTGAGAGCCGTTATTTCCCCTATGCCAGTGGCAAGGCGTTTAAAGCGAAGCAGGGGCCAACTTGGAATGAGCAGCAGGCAGCTGAGGCCAGGGAGCATATAAGGCAGTGTGTAATTGAGCTATGTCAGCAGGGGGCCTTTCCAGGAGGCATTACGCCTCGATTTGAGCTGCTGTGTAACTGTCATATCTCAGGGGCAACGCTCTATAAAAATCAAGATCTTTGGCATCCTGAATTCATTAGTGCACAGCAACAGTTAACCGTTAGAGAACCTGTAAATACCCCCCCGCACCCCCCTAATCTTCAGCTAAGAGGGGTGCCTGCTCGCGCTGATAGCGCATCAGACCCCCCAAAAAGCACAAGCTTATTAGGGGCAGCAGGCTGTAATAAACCAGATGACAATGATTCTAGTGGTAAGGTTGACCCAGAAAGTGGGCCTTTACCGCAAATAGGGTGTAATAAACCGTCTGATGCGGCTTTTAGCGCAATTGAGGGGGTTAAAAGTGATCAGCAGGTAGGACGATCTGCCCCCCCTCAGCAGTTCTCGTTGAATATTCAGTGGGCCTTGCAGTTGGCGAGGAGTAAGCAACGCGAACTGGTAGAGGCGAATCAACGCCAGTATAGACAGGAGCGGGAACAACGCTCTCAGGCTGAGTTTGAGACGCAGATACAGGCATGGAGGGACTCGGACGATCCAGTCTTAGTTGCTGAGGCAGAGCGTATTCTCGGCAGAATGGCTCGGGCTGCTGGAGGGCCTGAGTGTACAGGGGCAGCTCTGGATTGATCTGTAAGTTACAATGCAGGCACGACTGAGTTCTCTTCGAATATGCCTAGTGACAAACGCCATGACTAATGATGAGCTACAGCAAGCTATAGCGGCCAATACAACCGCGATCAATGCCCTGGTCACTCAATTCATACTGCCTAATGCTCAGCAGGCTCTGGAAAATCAGCGTTCTATTGCTCAAATCATCGATCTAATTGATCGTCATGCCAAAGCCATCATTGAAATTGACGAGCGCTTAGCTGCTAATACTCAGCAAATTGCAGCCAATGCAGAACAAATTGCAGCTATCGGTGAACGATTAGAGCAATTTGACCAGCGACTTGAGGAAACTCGCGAACTAGTTGCTGACAATAGCTCACAGATTGCCCAACTCAGTACGAAGCAAGACCAAGCACTAAACCAAATAACTGAAAGCCTTAATCTACTCATTGAGGAGAATAAAGCATTTCGTGAGTCACAGCAGTCACAGCTAGCAGCCGTAATCAGTAACGGTCGCAGGATTAACCGACTAGAGCAACGAGCTGGTTAAGACTATCGACTGACTATGCTCGCCAATGTTTATTTCATTATCCTATAAAGGTCTAAGACCTTTATAGGATAATGAAATAATATCTGAATATAATTATAGGTTTAGAGCATTGTTAAGCCCTTCTATATCAGTGATAGTGTCCCATTCAATATCCTGAGTTCGTAGCAGATCTATGGCAGCCTGAATAAGATGGACAGGATAAACTCTTTGTGGGCCAGGGACTGGAGCATCATTATTATCCCGAATGTCTTGAGCAGTGTTTTGCAGCCAGCGCTGTTGTGCACGGGTCACTTGGATATTTAACGTAGCCATCTTGCCCTTAACTTGTGCTTTCTTTCTAGTCCTGGCTCTTTTAGCAGGCACATCCTTAACAAGTTCAGCTTTTTCAGATTCAACAGTCTCAGCGGCTAAGCTAGGAGTATCGACTGCCTTGGTAGGAGTTGTCTTCCCAAAACTAGATAGGCTCATAGAACCCATACGCTTTTTCTCAGCCATTATCTTAGCCCCCATATTTTTGATACTTCTTTCGCCAGTGAACGATAGGCTACTGCCCCTGCCGATTTGGGTGCATATACGCTAATTGGTTGCTGCTGAGCAATAGATTCCGCGATCGCAATATTTCGAGGGATGGTTGTATGAAGCAATCGAAAACCCATATCTTCAGCAGCATCAATCAGCATTTCGTCAGCTTCGCGAGTCAACACTAAACGTGGATTGTATTGCCCCCTAAGTACATCAAGAGGCTTATCTGGTGTCTCCCCTTTAATCAGTTCAATCGCCTCAGCCAGACCTTTAAGCGCGGCTGGTTCGCATAGAGTAGGCACCAACACTCTATCCGCTGCCATAATTGCTTGAACGCTAGCGACAGAAAGCGATGGAGGACAGTCCATCATATAAAGATCTAATACCTTTAACCTATCAAAGGATGAACCAATTAGATCCTTATCGGTTGACAGCCTAAACATTCCAATATCGCCAGGAACTATATGTAGTCCTTTCACCTGAGTCTCAATGGGTAATCCCTTTTCTCCTTCTAGCAGCCAGTCAATAGCAGTAGGAGTAGCTCCATCCATTCCTAGCCCGAAGCTCAGAGTTCTTTGACCATCTAAATCAATCAGACCGACAGAATGAGACTTAGCAAGGATAGCGCCAAGGCTTAGCGCAGTCGTAGTTTTCACGCTACCGCCCTTCATATTGAATACAGCTACTTTCAACACAGCATTATCCTCATATCGCCTTAAGACTTTATTCCTAAATGGCTGTATACGTATAAGTCTTAAAGGTCTAATACCTTTAAGACTTATACGTATACAGCCATCTTCCCTCGGCATCCCAGTCGTTATTGATTTGAAAACACGTCCCTAACTTCAAACGACATCGATGGCTTTGATCATTGCCAAGTATTTAGCAGAGTTAGCGATTCTTCAAGCGGAATGTTTGGCACTTATCTTTATACTTTACCGATTCGATTTTTTTAGAGGAACGGAAACTAGTGAACGCCATTCACAACCACAACGATCAAGGCAATCTAAAAGTCATTAAGGTATTAGACCTTTATGGCTTTTAAGGAGGTTAACCTCGAAAATCGTGTCGGAACCCCTTTCAAAGTTAATCTAGCAAAGCTGACATCAATATATAAATCCAAAAGGCTTAATACCTTTATAGGTTAATGCCTTCCTAAGACACCACAATCCATCATGACCTTTCTCAACTACCTTGATAGTGTTGCTGAAGATTGAGCAGCACGACTTTCGCAGCAAAGTATTTAGCCTTCTGTTTCTTAGAAGACTGTGCTCGACCGACAAAGCGCTGACCTGCGATCCAAACCGTACAGGTACAGATGAACTCTGGGGTCTCTCCACTAAACTCATACTTCGGCATCGCCCACTCAAAGGTCTGGCAGAGCTGCTGCAAGAAACCGATAAAGTTCTGGTCATCCTTGAGGTCTTTTTTCAGGAGAGGATGCGATATCAAGGCTGAGGGTTGAGGCACTTGAGGGGGTGATTCTACCTCGGAGCTAGCTACTGATAGCGCTGGGTCATCTAGGTCTAGTCGCTCACCATGCAGATACCAGCTTTGAAGCTGCATCAGCATCGTTTTAGCTGCAATTTGCTTGGCTTTCTTTTTCTGGGCGGTTTTGCCTTTACCGCTGAAGGACTGCGAGTCAATTTGCACTGAGCAGTCGCAGATGAAGTCTGCCCCGGCTTCGGTGTAGTCATACGCGGGTAAGGGCCAGCCTAGCGATTGCGATAGTTCTTGCAGGAGACCTACAAAGTTTTGACCAGCTTCGAGTGCATTATCTTTCAGGGTTGGATGGGTCGCTGGGGAGGGCGGTGGAGCTGGCTCAGGGGCTTCTGTCTGAGATGGGGGTGGTGGGGACGGCTCGGGCGGCTCGGGCAGTTGCCGTTGTTCGGGCGGGACTAGCTCTTCTGAGATCAGGGCTTCGAGCCAGCTTAGGCAGGCGAGATGGCGAGCGCTCTGTTTGCGTACGCTTTGGGCGGGCGCTCGGGTAGTCATGATTTGCTCGGAGACGGAGACTTCTACCCAGAATTGAAAGGGGGGTGCGTCTTGCTCTACTTCTATGTAGCTGAGCTGTTGCCACTGGGGTTCTTGTTCTGTGGCAATGGCGAGTACGCTGGTGGCGTTTTCTGGGTGTTGTTTAAGTGCGGCTAGGATTTTGTGCTGTAGGGCTGGGTTTTGGCTGTGAAACAGCAGGAGATACATGGACTGGATGGAGAGCTGCGCTTGCTCTAAGCGCAGGAGGGCAGCGGCAGTAATCGGTTCAAAGTTGTGTTCTTTGGCGGCGTGCTTGACGATGTTGCTGAATTCTTTGGATGAGAGCGCGGCCAAGGTGGCGGTGGTGGCGGCGCTTTGCAGTTGTTGTTGGTAGTGGCGCTGGTGGCGTTGTTTGTAAAAGGTTTTGGTGGCTGCTTCTTGTTGCTCGCTAAGGGTGGCGATGTAGGTACCAAGCTGTTCTAGTTCAATGTGGCGGTAGGGGTGGGGTTGCTCTCGAAGCAGAGCTTTGATGATGCGATGGTTGATCAGATCGGCGAGACGGCGAATTGGGCTGGTGAAGTGGCAGTAGGCGCTTAGGTTGAGGGCGAAGTGGCCGACTAGGGTGGGGCTGTACTCGGCTTTGTTGAGCCAGTTCTGAAGCTTTTGGCGAATTAGCTCCATGCTGCCGGTGGTCAGCAGGGCCTGCATGATCTGTTCGCGGTCGGGGGCGATGGTTTTGGCGGTGTGGTTGCGATAGAGCGCGAGGGCATCAGGGGTATGGCCCCGACTATTGCAAAATCCAGCCATAGGCTGAAAGCACTGCGATAACTGAGTTACACCCGCCGAAAATAAGACTTTCCAGAAAAGTACTAACTAACAGACATCAAATCAAGCCGCTTCTGGCGGTGGCGAGAACGGTAAATCGTAATGTAGCGGCGGTGGCTGACGCGTGTCATCGAGGTGGTACTGCCCTAGCCGAATCAGATGGTCCGAGGCATAGGGATTGATACCTGCGACTGCAGCC
This sequence comes from Phormidesmis sp., assembly GCA_045110585.1. GTDB lineage: Bacteria > Cyanobacteriota > Cyanobacteriia > Phormidesmidales > Phormidesmidaceae > Phormidesmis. The sequence goes on from JBGCGG010000082.1 coordinate 13,500, forward strand.
GGGGCAATCTGATGGCCTTCCTGGGCTAATTCATTGAGAATGCGACTCATCTCAAAGACGTTGTAGAGAATGACGCAGTTAGCGACCAAATGGTTGTACTTAATGCGCTTGCGCAATTCCTCACGGTCGTTGGTTCTGAGCACCGCCATATTGCCAAAGGCTAGCCACTGAACAAAAGCATTGAACGACTCACTCTTGTTCGTCGCTCCCTGTACCTTCGCCCTGAGCTTGGCACTGTGAATGTACTCCATCAAGAAGCCCGTTCTGACCGCCGAACCGAGGGCATGAAACGCCTTGAACAGTTTGTTCTTTCTGCTGTTGGTACTCAGCTTTCTCAAGATGGTTGAAGCGCTGATCTTACCCGCCATAATTGAGAGCACCACCCGTAGCATATCCGGCAGGTGGGTCTCAATGAGATCCCAGTCCACCGTGTCAGAAAACAACACATCAATATGCTGACAAGTCGTCTCTGCATCTGCCCGAAAGAAGGTCAGCTCTCTCAAGTTGCGAATACGCGGCATCAGCTTAATGCCCAGCAGATAAGCCAATCCGAAGACCGTTAGACTCTGGGAATGGGTGTCACCGTGTAGCGTATCGGGCTGAATATCCGAGTGATTATTCAACAGCCCATCAAAGAGGTAGAGCGCCTCGAAGACACCGCAAGGAATGAAATGGCTGAAAAGCGCAATGTAGTTGTCAGCCACATGGTAGTAGCCCAAGCCACCGTAGCCGCCATAGCGGATGTGGTATTCCGCTAACAGATTGTTCTCGTAGATATCCCACTTGGTGCCATCCACCGACGCACTTTTGCCCACCCCCCAGAACTTAGGCAAGGCAAAACGGTTGTAGCCATTAACAACAGACTCCACGGCATAGTGTAGCTGCGTATCGCTGATATGGCGCTGGTTCACTCGTGAAATCTGCTTGCGGTCAAAGAGCGAGAGCGACTGGGCCAGCTGAGAGGGGCCGATGTTACAGCCATAGCAAAACGTCGTGGCCAGATAGCGAGCAACCGGCTTTTCCATTTTCGCTTCGTAGCCTGAGACCGGCTTGAAATGCTCTGTCCACTTGAGCCACTGCTGCGTATCGACCAGCACATCGAGCAGATTAACCGGCTTCATCCGTGCGGCGATCAGCTTCTTCAGCTTTTTGGCCCCTTTTCGATTTTTCGCTTTAGCCTTGCGAATCACCAGCCGGTCAGCCTTGAAGTAGACGTCTGTATTCGCTGGAAAACCTGTATCGGTCTCCTCAATTTTGTCTGATAGCCACGCTCTGACATGTTCGACGAAAGCTGGGCCTTCGGTGGGCAAGCCTAGCTGCTCGACATAATCAGCAAGCATCCCTTGCATCTCATCCCAGGAGATCAACTGTGCGAGATAGTTACCAAAGGCCGAACTGCCTTCAATGTAAAGGTCGCCAGACTTGAGGCCCAGCAGAATATGAGAGAACACGCAGAGTTCAAAGTACTGACGATGCACCTGAGTGGGCACCGTGGCCCGATTCTTCTCGCCAGTCACCAGCGTCCACCACTTGGTCGGCACCCAACTTAGGGTCATCTGAGGTGCAGGCGCAGCATCCGATTCTGCTGAGGTATTATCAGCCGCTAGCGGTAGCCAAGTTTTCCGTGCACCGCGATGGGTTCGGATGAAGGTAATCGCCGCCGTTAAGGAATCATCTTGAGTGCTGGGAAACAGCGGCACGACCGACAAAAATCGGAACAGCACGGCCCGGTGGCTACGATAAAGCTTGGGTAGAAAAGGCAGATAGTTGTTACCGGCATAGGCCAGGTGATCATCACACTGTGCGATCAGTTCATCGGGATGCTCACCAATCACACAACCGATGGCCGCAAAGCGATCTGGGATCTCACCGTCGGTGCTGTGAGCGATCGCCACCTGTCGCAATTTTGAGATCAGCTCATCGGTTCGCTGCTGACTCTCTATTCGATAGTTTTCCAGCGCTTCCTTGGCCTTGTAATGCATCCGCCTCATACGTTTGATGAAGACCTCAGCAATGTCATCAAGGGTCTGGGCATAGCGTCGTTGCAAGAGTGCGACCGTCAGGGCCTGTCGCTTGGCCTCCGGCAGCTCTTTCATTTGATTGGCGTCTAGCGCCTGGGCCTGAGCAGCAAAGTTAGTTCGCTTAATTTCAGGTATCGCTGAGAATGCTGCACCTGCCACCTGCAAAGGCTGTAGCCAGCGCAGCCGCTCTACCAGACTTTGCAGCTCGCCGAGTTTCGGGCTACCCGGCTCCTGCTTTACCTCACGCCAAAGCGTGGTTGTTTCTCCAACGGCGCAGTAAAACAACTCAGAAAGCTGCAACTGTTCCCCACCACTCAACGCATCACTCACGCTTTGATAGAGCTTATTGTTGTAGGCAGCGCGAACATCTCTCGCGGCTCTTTCTAGGGCTGAAAAGGCAGGCAGTTGATACCGTTCTTTAACCAGTTCTTCTAGGGCGACGTTAATCAAATCGACTAGATCATGTTGGGTTTCTACAGCCGTTTCCATCGCGGCCACCATCACTTGACGAGCCGCTTTGAAGAAGGGCTGCACCGCTAGGTGTTGGCGAATAGCCTTTACATGTCGCTGACGAGTTCCAGACGTGTCGTAGCCAGCGGTCTCTTCTGGCGTGAGTTGGCTATCCACACTGGCCGCAACGCAGCGAATAATAGCAGTCGGCACTTGGGACAGCTGAACAGGGTAGCCGACTGTTTGAAAGGTTTTGAGGAGGACCAAGAAGACCACGGTGGGCAAGTCGCCTCGCACAGTTTGCTTAGCAAAGGTGATCTCTTCATCAGTGGGCTTGTAGAGCGTTTCTAAAGCCTCCAGGCTCGGGTCACTCGTCAACCTGGGATAGGCGGTTTCTTCAACGCTAGGCACAGGTAGATTCCTCGCGATAGATCATCCTTTATTTGGCTTTTTCGGGTGCGGTGTAGGCGGTGCCGCAGTAGGGACAGAAGCGGTGCTTTAGAGAGGTGATAGGGGCCTCACACTGAACACACTGGTGGCGTAGGCCGCTGCCACAGCGAAAACAGTAATGAGCATGTATATGCAACCACATAGGGTCAGGTGCATTGCCTGGTTTCCAGCACTGCGGACAGAACTTCAGTGCGCCGGTCTCCTCGACGGTGATCCCTTTGGCCGCTGCCTCCAAGTGGGCTTCGGGAATGTCCAGGGCATAGGCTAGCCCGCGTTTAGTCTTTGTTTTGAGCACCGTTGTGTGGCCGCGCTCAATCTTGCCGATGCTCTGGGCATGGATGCCGGACTTCTCAGCCACCGCCTGCTGGCTCATGCCGAGGGCTAAGCGTAGCCGGTGGACGTAATCCGCCAGCGATTCTCCGGGCTTTGGGACATTCGAGGATTTCAAAGCTTTAATAAACCAGCGTAAAAACTATCTGTCTAAACGATAGAGTAAAGGCTAGTCTTTGCTGCTGGCGTTTACCTTTATTTCACGACCATGTCGATTTCTCTAGCGATGGTAGCGACACAGTTTTTAGACCGACCGGGCTTGGCTAAAAAGACGGTGAAATCCTATGAGCATACGCTGATGCCCCTGTTGGCTCAGTATGGCAGCTGGCCGATTGAAATTTGCGATCGTACTATCCTCACTGAGTATCTCGACAGTCTCTCGCATTTAGCCTATACGACTCACCATCGGCATCAGGCAATCATTCAAGCACTGTTCAATTACGCAGTAGAACAACAATATATTAAAGCAAATCCGATTGCCAAACTGAGACGACGTAAGCCCGATTCTAACAAGGGTGAACACGGCTCTGATGAAGTCATTCGCTATCTTTCGGAAGACCAGATTAGGCTAATGTATCGAGCCGTTGAAACAGACTGTCGCACTCATACGATAGTGAGGTTGTTGCATCGTAGCGGCGCACGAATTTCTGAACTGCTGGCGCTCGATCTCGATATGATGGATCTTGAACAACAGAAGTTTCAGGTGATTGGCAAGGGCAACAAACAGCGATGGTGCTTTTACAGCGATGATGCGGCCCAGCTGCTCAACACTTATATTAAGCACTATCGGCATCATCGCTGCCCTGCGCTATTCACTGCCCAGCAGCCGATAGCGGGCAATGTCGGTCGCCTCAGCTACCGCACGGTTCATCAGAACTGGCGACGATTGATTGCAGAGGTTCCTGAGCTAGAAGGTGTGAGGCTGCACGACTTGCGTCATACCTTCGCCACTGAACGTGTTGGACTGATGGGGATTGAGGAGCTGAGAGCACTGATGGGTCACGAGTCTATTATGACGACCCTGAGATATCAAAAGGTCACCTCAGCACGCGCTGAAACCGTGGCTCAAAGCGCTCTCAAACAGCTAGCAAATCAGTCCTTATAGATTCCTAGTGCTGCTCTCTACTTTCTCACAATATGCGGAGTATCAGGGGTACTCTGCGCCAGTAAAATATGGCTAAGACCATATGTACTATTCGGCTACCGAATAGTGTCTGTTAGTTAGTACTTTTCTGGAACGTCGAATTTTCGGCGACTACAATCCAGTTATCGTGATGCTTTCAGCCTATGGCTGGATTTTGCAATAGTCGGGGCCGTACCCCCAATACTATCGAAGTGTGGCCAGCTCAAAGACGTTCTCTAAACTTTCATTCCTATTGTTTAGACAACTATGGAGCTGGGCGAAGTACAGGCATCCAAACCTTAGCGGGTATCAAACTGTTTCTCGCTACTGGCTAGTGAATAACGGCGGTGGATGGGTGTTCACATCGAAGGATGGGCCACGGCTCACATGCCATCGATACACCCGT
>JBGCGG010000083.1:0-54922 GCA_045110585.1 Phormidesmis sp.
CGCGTTCTTCACTGGTGAGGGAACGAAGGGGATCTTTTTGCCGACGAGTCATGACACTTGTCCTGCTTTTCAGGAACCGTGAACAACCACTCTAATTTTCGCCTATCCTTATGGTCATGACCATAGCAAATGACCCACTAGGTTTCCACCCAACTGTTGCGCTTCAGCTTGAGTATCTAGCCACGTTCCGGTTTGGCTTAGTAGATAGGCGCTGCCCTTAAAGAACTGAGCGCCATAAAAGATAGCGCTATCAGCACCACCCTCCTGATCGCCGTAAATCACATCACGCCCCGCACCACCAAACACCACATCGTTACCTGCACCACCCTGAATAACATCATCAAAACCGCCCGGCTGCCAAGCACTCGTTAGCTCAGATAAATCTTCCGTTGTGAGCGCCCGGTCATAAACGCGTAGGTCATCTAAGGTAGATGCTGTAGTGTTGCCAACCCATAAATCACCGCCGCTGTCTACGTTCTTTCCTTCTAGCGTGGCACTAGAATCTTTTTCCCCATTCAGATACAAAGCCAGCTCATTGCCATTTTTAACATAAGCAATGTGATACCACTGATTTTCTTGCAGAACAGCTTGTGAATTCCCGCCATCGTTCCATTTATCTGCTGTACTGATACGGTAATGAAGTCGATTGCTGTCTGGATGTAAATAAATGCCAAAGTCACGATTCTGAGGTTTTTCAGAGCCTGCATAGTTAGTGCCTTTAAAGATGATGGTTCGCCAATCACCTGTAGGCCCTGCCTCTAGCTTGGTCCAAAAGGCAACACTAAAGTCGCTATCACTTCCGGTATCGAACTGGCTCGTTTCCGAGACGTGAAAGGCTTCATCTGTACCATCGAACCTGAGTGCATTGCCCACTGCGCCGCGGCCCCAATCAGTTGACTCCATATTGCGCAAAGTGGCATCAGCAGACCCCACTGAATCCGCTGCTCGATTACCCACAACCTCATCAAATGACCAATGCGCTAACAGCCCATTTTCAGAAACCTGTGACACTGAATCAGATTGATCTGCTGTGGGAGCCGCAACTTTAACAAAGTCTACGTAGTCAATACGCGCTCGTTCGCCCTGATGGTGTACCCCAGTCAGCTTAAAAATGTCATTTTGATTAAGCAATACGCCCTTAGCAACCGTCCTTGTTGCAAAAGTGCTGATCAGTGCGCCATCACCGCCTAAGTTGAGATCTAGCGTCCAGCTATCGAGTTCGTCGTTGTTGAGGCGAGCAGCCACAGTAGCTTGGCCATCTTGCTCGTCATAGTAGCCAACGACAATATCATAAAAGCCAGTGGCACCTTCAAAGGTGGTAAGCGCAAGTCCAGTGCCTTTGTGAGTCGTTTCAATCAAACCTCCATTGAAAGCGATACTTTCACTCTTAGTGAGGTATTCACCGGCCAAAGTCATCTCTTCTGCTTCGACGCGAATCGTGCCAGGGTTCAGGCTTGTTGCCGTATTGATAGGTGAGGCGTCAGCGGCTGAATCGTCTGCAGTGAGTGAGTTGGGGGCCGGAGAGTCCAGCGCTACTGTAAGCAGGTTATCGAGTGGAATCAGCTCAATGTAATCAAGGTATGGGTTATCAACTTTGCCTTGGGCATTTGGGGCACTGAGGGCAGCTTGAAAACTGATGGTATCGCCTGTTTTTAATGTGACAGATTGAGCAATGGTTCGAGTGTGGTAACGCTCGTCATTTTTGCTAAGTGTCCAGTCGTCTAGCGTGCTGCCGTTGAGTGAAATGCTAAGTGTCCCATCGCCATCTGCTTCGTCTAGGTAGCGAGCAAGCACCATATAAGTACCAGAGGGGCCATTAAAGATAGATTCGCCCGTAATGTCAGCGTTAGCGCGCACCGAAGCACCTGAGTCATCGTTTAGATCCTCAATGCTGTATTGACCAAAAAGGTTCATGGCCTCCGCTTCAAGGCGGACAGGGTTTAAGCGGGATGACTCAATGTTCGATTCAGGCGGGTTGTTTGTGGTGTTTTTGGCCTGAGACGCAAACTGTTTTTTCAGGGCCTGAAGATTTTCTTCGGCATAGATTCCAGTGCGATCGCCATAAAGAATATCGTGGCCACTACCGCCATTCACCTTGTCGTTGCCATCTCCGCCGACAGCGACATCATGACCACTAGAGGCATTCAACAAATCATCGCCATTTCCGCCGGATAATACATCATTATCCCACCCACCATTGACATCATCTTTACCTTCTCCGCCTGATAACAGGTCTTCGCCTTCGTCACCATGCAACACATCATGGCCAGCATCGCCGTATAGCTCGTCATCACCGGACTCACCTTCTAGCAGATCATCGCCTGAACCGCCTCGCAGCAGGTCATTGCCTCTCTCCCCGTAAATGATGTCTTGTCCAGCATCCCCCCACAGAACGTCATGCCCTGCACGGCCATCTAAAAAGTCATCCCCGTCACCACCACTAATCCGATCTTGTTTGTCAGTGCCACTGAGAATGTCATCCGCAGCGCCGCCTTCGTAGAGCTTGGCAACGTTTCCGCCGACGTGGGCATCCAAAACCTCAGTATCAACTGACACATTGTCGTGAGCATTATCAACGAAATAAGCATCTAGCTGTTGGAACAGCGCCCCATAGCCCAGCTCGAACATTTGGAATAGTTCGCCGTAGCCCAGCTCGAACATATCCGACTCGAAGGATTGGAATAAAGCGCCGTAGCCCAACTCGTACATCTTTGTTTCAAACTGCTGAAACAGCGCACCATACCCAAGATTAAGCAGGCTTCCATCTTGACGCCACTGCTCAAAGCTGTGCTCCAGCTCTTGGAAAAGCGCGCCATACCCTAATTCCAGCATCTGCGCTTGAAACTGTTGGAAAAGCGCGCCATACCCTAATTGATAGAGATTGTTGTGGTCTTTATTCTCAGAAAATAAGGTGCTGTCTACGCCCAGACTATGAGCAACCGCCATTTCAGCTTGCGACAGTAACTGATGCATATCCAGTCCGCCAGCATCAAGAGCGCCGTAGTTGATATCCCAACCCAGCACATCCATTGCTTGCAAATCCAATAAAGAAAGGCTGAGTCTTTCTTTGTAGGCCAAGGTTGGATCCATGATGCCCATGGCTTTTTTGAGGCGTTTCCAATGACTTGCCTGATAGCCATCTCCCCCCAAATAAACCTGCTGCCCGGTTGAAAAATCAGCCAGGCTGGTTGCGCCACTATCAATAGAAAAATAAGCGTTACCACCGACCGAAACATCGCTCACAGATCCGTCGGGATTATTGACCTCTGCGCTATTGCTGCTGAAGCGAAACAGATCCAACGCTGTAAAGCCGTCAACTTCTTGATGGCCGGAATAGAGCGCCTGCAGTTCTATGGCACCATCAATACCGCTGACAAAGCCTAAGTTATGGCCAATTTCGTGCATGGCCATACTGAGAAAATCAAGGGTTTTACCCTTGGCACTTTTTTCTCGCAGAAAATCATAGCTCCAGTCGTAGCTTTGATTAATCAAGATGTAGCCATCTAAGGCATTGGCATCAACTAAGTTTCGCTCCCATGTCTGACCGTTCTCTAGCAATAAACCGCTATCCATGCCCAGTGCTTTAGCCTGGGCAGAGGTGAGCGCAATATTTGTATTGCGTTCGATCACTTGGCCATCTAGCAAAAAATCTGTGGTGTTTCCATCCTGGAGACTATCAAATGCCTGCTGATCGACGGAGGGAACACCCGTATTCTGAGACGGCGAAATATCCGCTTCAGCGTAACCCTGATAAACCCCATACAGCTGGTCATGAAAAATCGGAATAGCCCCGCCAACCGCATCACCATTCAGGCCATCAGTAGAAGCAATATGAAGATTGACACTCACATCATCAGTGAGATAAGCGCCCCAAATTCTGGCAGCGAGTTCAAAGGCAACGCGTTGCTCCAAGCTCACTGCGGCGTCAAATGTGAAATTGAAACTGACCATGACTGACAATAATTCTAAAAGGATTGTTTCGAGACGCCATTTCGCTGTTTCACGCCTGCGTTTCTCTGATGGGGTATTCCTTTTATAGACAGCAGATTGAATAGGCCTCGGGCATTTGATTCAACCTTCAGTGAAGTTTTCGTGAGCTGAGCACGGACACCTTTATCCCGCCCCTGTGAACAGGCAAGTATTTTTACGTAAGCAAAGCTACGGCCCTTCACCCGATAAGCCATGCCTTAAAAGGGCTATGGCACGTCATCGTTTTTGGTTAACCTTAGTAAGATATGTGTCTACTCACACTCAGCACAGCCCAGCAACAGTCAGCAACAACAAAGGAAAATGTAAGAAGTGTAGGAACAGACTTGGCTAAAAATTGCGAACTATCGCTATGGTGGATTTGACTTTGAATTTGATAAAGCCTGTATGCAACTCTGGAACTGGAAACGTTGGGAGAATAAGCCTTTTTTAACCTGTGAGCTGTTGCCGCTACCACATGGTTTTTTTACACGAGAATTTTATCCTTCGGCACCTGAAGAACTAGTAGAGGCTTTGTCCCACTCATCTGAAGTATTTCGAGTCAAGCAAGTCCACAGCGGCGACGTACTCTTACCTTCCGAAATCGAGGCACAAATTGAAAAAGGTTTACCGGCTTTACCTGACGGCACAGTGGCAGCGTTTCCCTTAGCCGATGGCATTGTTACAGAGCGTACGGGTCAAAGCGCCTGGGCTTGTTCGGCTGACTGCACACCTGCGTTAGTTTGTGATGTTAGCAATGGGCGCGGCGCAGCAGTACATGCGGGCTGGCGAGGCACATCCAAAAAAATTTTGCCGATGACGCTATCGCGGATGATGGCACAAGGTAGCGATCGCAAGAACTTGCGAGTTGCCCTTGGCCCTGCTATTGAAGGAAGGGTGTATCAAGTAGGCGAAGAGGTTGCTTGTGAAGTGGGTATCACAGTTGCACCCAAAATTGAGAGCCACAGGCTAATAGAGCATTTATTAGAAGTAGAAAATCCGCCCATACTTAGCGATCCAGAAGAGGGCAAGGTTCGCTTAGATGTAAGACGGATTAATCAAATGCAAGTAGAACAAATGGGGCTGGCCAGTGAGCAAATTGCGATCGCACCTCACTGCACCTACCAAGAACCCGACAACTTCTTTTCTTACCGGCGAACCCAGGAGAAAAAAGTTCAGTGGGCAGGCATCGTTAGTCAGTAGTTTCTTTGCGGGTCATTCCACTAGCTAATATTTCACACCGGCGGAAAATGTTACGCCTTGTCGTCGGCAGCGGGTGGTTTGCCAAACACAGGCGTAAGGAAAGCCACAACTAAACCCACAACGAAACCTAAAACGTTACGAACAACAGGTAATAACTCAGGTGTTCGTGTCACAACAGGGCCGAGTCCGAACGCAATGAATAGAATGCCCCACAGCGGAGAGAACAAAAGCGCCCACTGCCATGCAATACCCTGGCCTTCTTTACGGGGCTGAGCGGCAAAGCCGCAGATAACACCCCCTAATACAGACGTGATCAGCGTTAGAATCCACTGCTCACGAGGGAGACCAGGAACAACGGCACATCCACCTTTTTCCAGGCAGGTTTCCAAAGCATTAATGGCTCCTAGTACAGCCCCATCTTCTCCGTTATCGCGAACATAGAATTGATTGCCAAACCGCGTCTGTAGCTCAATCCAAAAGGTACGCGGCAGCAACGGATATAAATCATCGCCAACGCTGAAGTTAAGCAGGTTACCACCTCTGGGATCTGCCACCAGCATGATGCTTTTTTCGTTAAGCCCCCAAAAGTTTTTAACCGCGCGCCCTGGCGTTTGATCGAACTGGGTTAGGACTCTTAGCTTCCAACCTGTTTCTGCCTCAAAAGCGGGTAAACGCTCATTGAGACGCTCTTCTTGAGCATCATTAAGGATACGGGCCAAATCGATCACAACCGTTGGTTCATCTGGCAGCAATTCAGGGTTATTAACGGCTTGAGCTGCGGGTGCGTGTATCCATGTCAAGACAACAACGCAACAAACTAAAACAAACTTTAATCCCCATCGATTTGGGGTCTTACCATTCCGGCCATTCTGTTTTTTGGGGTTCGTGCCTAGTAAAGAGGCGCAGCTTGAAAGGATATTGCTGAGAAAGAATGGACTGGCGTTGAAGCGCTTTTTCATGTGTTCAAGCTGAGGACAGTGGTGCCTCTTTACAGTTGTTTACTTAATTTTAAGATAACAGAGGCAGAAGGGAAAGGTGCAGTAGCAGGGTGCTCACCCCTTTCTATCAATGGATTCTATCCAGGGCGATCTTTCTCTAACCCAGGAGAGATGAGTGATTCAGCTGATAATGCATCAAGAGATTTAGGCTTTTCTGATGGGGTGGCGTGAGGCAAATCGCCTCCCTGGGATGCCTGCTGAGATAGCGGCGAATTATGAGAGCCGTTTTGTCCCAAGATAGGGGGTCGACGGGTCGGGGGACGGCGGCGGCGGCGAGGTTGACCAAACAAAACACGCAAGGCTGCATTGGCACCTGCCACCAGGCTGCGGGTAGTAACAGTGGCTTGCTTAGCCTGCGTTTTTGCCTCTAGCAGGCCCTGGTCTACTTGCTGAACAACGCTGCGCGCACTTTGCACACTGCCGCTCACTTCATCTGTCAGTGTGGACAAGTCCTTCCCTGTGAGCCTGAGGTCTTGCAGTGTGGCAGGAAGTTCTCGATTGAGATTATCGAGTAGTTTTTCGGCGCTTCTAGCGGCACGAGCAAGCTCTTGTAGGGTAAATATGGCCACTGTCAGCAGGGCCATCAAACTGATGGCGACCAACAAGAGGGAAATGCCAAGCCAGAAGAAAGGGTTGCTCATTAGCTCGTCGATTGGTCTCCTTCGGCGATCACTTTTGAAGCCATGTCTGGTGAGGAGATGCCTGGTGAAGCGCTGTCTGACACAGCAGACATCGTTGAGTTCACTTCATCTCTCGGATAGTTGCTCATTGGCGCACGGGTCGAGGGCATGTCTTGCTGCTTTTGCCATTCCTGACGGCTCGCCGCTTGTCCTGCAACAATGGCCTCACGCAGGCGATCCAAAGTTTGATCCCAATTTTGAAGCGTGGTATCTGATAGCTTGTCTGCTTGAAATTGAATGCTGGTTGCAAGATCTTCAGCCAGCTCAGGGAGCGCATCGGCAGATTTTTTTAGAATACGACGGGTTTCTTTACCGGTTCGAGGAGCGGCCAGAATGCCAGCGATCGCGCCCAACGCAGCGCCAATCACCATGCCGCCTAAAAGTCCATCTGATTTGTTATTTGCCATAGCCAGTATCCTAAGTGCCTGCCTGTGAAAATGGGCTTGATGCCCTTATTAAATAAACGGATTGCAAAGACACCTAAGCGGGCCTTTGTACCGTAGGTTTGTTAGATCGCAATTTTAGTCGCTATCTGCGCTATTACCTAGTGTGATACTTAAGCAAACAATGATTTGTGCGTGGGCATACGGAAGTGGGCCATTTTTCGCTAGCGAACTCTATGGCTAAGCTAGCGAAAAATGGCGGCTAAGCTAACGAACTCTACGGCTAAGAAGAACAAGCTGTAAAAGTCGAATGAGTTGCCTCAGTTGCTTTAGTTGGCGCGATCGCTGCTGCCAAAGGGCCAAAAACTTCACCCACCTAAACTGGGTTTGTGCAATCTGCACCCGACGATGGGTCAGACCATATCTGGCCTGCTGAGGCAACAGCTTTAAATCACCTTCGCAACCCTCCAGTTGTTGTGCCAACCGAGATAAATGGCAACGCCACCGCCAAAGGCTCAGCGCCAGCCAACAGACAAATAATGCCAGCAAACAATTGAGACAGATGGCAATCAACATATGCGGCAACCAACACAAAGGTCATTCAACAGTCATTCAACATAGGTGCATCCAAACATTTGCGCTATCAACACTCATTCGCTCTATCAACCATTCAGTTAGTGCACTCAACTGGCGCACTCAACCATCCACGCGACACCTTACCTTTTACACAGTGCCATCTTCACTGCCAATAACAATTGGCTAATCAGGTAAATAGCTCATAATCAGCGGGGTAAGCCCCAGATCTTCAGGATGCCGGGCAGACATTTCAAAAAAAGCAATCACCTCTTTGAGCGTTGGCTTGCCGCGCTGCGCGCCCGTAGACCCAGTTGCAATAATCAGACCACAACAGTGATGGTTTTTGGCACTGCCTTGCGCCCACTTATCCAAGCTATGACTATCGGTAGGATTATCTATTTCATATTCATTGAATAGATGTAAGTAGCCCTTCGCGGTCTGCAAGATACCCACCTTAAAGATTTGCCCACTGATAGGGTCGTTGCCAGGATTAAAGCAAATAGCCTGAACGCCCCCTTCTTCCTGGAACCGATTGAGGAGAGCCCGGGCTTTAGGCCGAGTCGTTTGAATCGTGAGAACAGGCCAATTCGCTTTAGCACCAGGACGATTAACCGACGAGTCTAAAGCGCTCTGATAGTGAATACGAGGATGTGTTCGAAGCGGGACTAATTTTTCTTCTTTGTGACTGCCCAACATGATGAGAGAACCATCTGGCACGCTGTCATCGATGAGAGGAGCCAAGTTGGGTGACGGAGCACCGAGGGTCTCTTCCAGAAAAGCAGCCGACACATCAGGAACAGTAGAGACTTTGACCGTAATTTTGTCAGATTTAGCATCGCCGTTGGATGCCTTTTTGGATGCTTTACCTAGGCTGCCAAGCGGATCAGGTGCAGGGATACGAAAGCGACTACTAATAGACTGCAAAGCAAAGTCTTGGGCACCCAGATCGTGTTTTTTACAGAAGCGGTGCAAGGCTTCTAGCACCACAATAAGACTCGCAGCCTCTTCGGCCGCAAGCTGAGATCTTAGACCTTCTAAAGGGTGCAAGCTCCCAAATTCGTAGTTGACGGCCGTAATTTTATTGTTCTTAGCGGCCTTTGATGCAGCTAGGTTCTGGGCCGAAGGCAGCGCGATAACGTTATTTTCTTCCGTAGGGTTGAAATTAATGAATAAACAATTTTGCTCAAGGAACGCTTGCTGCATCCCGTCAGAAAATTCTTGGCTGTTGAGGAGCTTATGACGAAACTGCTGAAGAGAGTCTAAGTCCCTGTAAAACAGTAGGCCGTATTCCATCCCTGCAATGCCGAGTATTGAAAGATAAAGCGTACTGATTTCCCAGCGATTGAGTTCAATAGCGAGAATTTCCTGCTCGCTGAGATAGTTCCAGGGTGCATCTTGCCAGAGAAGTTCAGCCTTTTTTAGCAGCGATTCTTCAAAGGCTTCCGGTAGTTTTATAGGCGAGGCTTCCGGCGTTTGGAGTTTTTCAAAAACGTCATCGATCATCGGGAGCGTTGGGGCATGCTCCACAGGAATATCTAAATCTTGAAGGGCACCTCTGAGGAAAAACTGAATTTCGCGGTCACGAACGACAACCTTCCTGGGTCGAGCGGGCTCGACTCCTCCTTGCGGCGATTCGATTGCCTGAAGTAACGTCCGAACGATGGCTTCATTCCCCGTCTCTTTAGGAACCACACTGAGGCCACGGACAACGCCTTGCAAACCATCAGCCCAGATAATGCAATCGCCTTGAGCCGTATCCATATCACCGTCTGAAGCAGAAGATGGTGCGCGATCGCTCGCTAATAAAGGACGGCGATCGCACTCCCATACACTGGTCAGTCGGGGCAATTGACTCAGGCGACGACAGGTAAATGGACTCAGTTGATGCATTGAAACTTATGTATGTTTTGAGTGCGAATGCTACTTATGACATCAATTCTATCGACAGATACCAACAGTGAGGGTTACACGATAGCCATTACTTAAGTGCCGATGTATTTAGAGCAGTGCGTTAAAGTATATGTGCTAATCAACCTAACGCTAAGCGCTATGACTCAAGCCACTCCATCTGCTGAAGCATCTCTTCAGGGCACGACGACGCCAGCACCGGCTGCTGCTGGCTCCTCAAAAGGCATTTTGATGTCTGAGGCCGCGCTAGAACATGTGACAGCGCTACGAGAAAAGCAAGGTAGCGACCTTTGTTTGCGGGTGGGCGTCCGGCAAGGGGGCTGTTCAGGCATGTCCTACATGATGGATTTTGAGGAAGAATCCAACATTGGAGAACATGATGAAGTGTATGACTACGACGGGTTCAAGGTTGTGTGTGACCGTAAAAGCCTGTTATATCTGTACGGCCTCATGCTCGACTACAGCGACGCCCTAATCGGTGGCGGGTTTCAGTTCACGAATCCCAACGCCAACCAAACCTGTGGCTGCGGCAAATCATTCGGGACATAAGCATTGTACAAACCCAATGTTGGTGAAATTCAATGTTGGAGAGATTCAATGCTGACGAAGAATGGTTGTCAGCTCGAACATTCGGCGCCCCTGCCATACAGGGCACTCAATGAAACCCCTTAATTTTTGTTATGCAAACCCTAGAAAGTAAATTTGAAGCAGGCATCGCTCGATATAAAGAGGGCGAAGCTGCAGCAGATCTGCTGCCAACCTTTAAAGAGATTTGTGCTCAATCGCCTAAAAATAGTGCCGCGCAAACCTGCTTAGCTTGGCTGTACCTATTAGCAGACAAGCCCAATGCTGCTTACAAAGCAGCACAGCGTGCCGTCAAGCTAGAACCAAAGGATCCACAAGCTCGGGTGAATCTCTCTATTGCAATGCTTGAAACGGGGAAAAGCGGTGTCCGCGAACAGATAGATCAAATCGCACCTTTTCTGTCAGCAGTTGATGAACTAAAAGCAGAAATCCAGGAGAACTTTGAAGAAGGATTAAGAAGAAAGCCAGATTGGAAGAGCCTCAAAAGGGTTCAAAAGTGGCTTTTTGAAGACTAGAGCAATTGCACCTATTAGGTTTTCACCAAAAGCAGTGTTTTACAGACAACTTATTTGCGTTACATAGCTTTATATAGTTTTGAAACAGAAATAAGTGTAAAGGCGACGGAGATGCTCGATTTAGCGATCCCCGTCGCCTTTGTCATAGGGCTTGAGGTTAGGCGTTTCAGGCAGCTTTTAGTGGCATAGAAACAGCCCGAAACGCCTAATGTTAAGGGTTCGGAAAACAACAAAAAGCCTGAAACAATAACTTAATGAGCGATCCCCAATGCGACTGATAAGATTAAGTGAAGAGGCAGATAAGTTTAGCTTAAGCCGTTTTTACGGGCGATAACTCAAAACTTCTTTGCTACGCATCTACCCATCACTAACGTACTTCGGGAGTCCCTCTTATGAACCTTCGAACTGTTGCAATTAAGCCAGAAACACGTAATCACAAAGGCTTCTTTGTTCAAGACACTGACTACACTTTTGTAGAAATCGATAAGTCTGGCTGGGCCTTAATCTGTGTAGATGATGCGGTATGCCACTATGTCGATCCTGACAATATTCTATCCGCAGAATCAGAGATGCCTAAGGCTGTATAGGTCTCCAATCCTTTAATACCCTCTGCTAGTTAAGAGGGTTTCAATGTAATGACAAATGAACTAGATTTGGCCGCTTCTCCGACAGAAGCGGCCGTCTTTTTTGGATGGGGTTATTGATACTTTCATTGGCTACATAACTGGCTACGTAACCTGTACCAAATGCATACGCTGAAAGAAAGCTAAGGCTATGGCACACGTGAGTTCATTGGCCAAAGCTACCGTCGTCCAATGAAAATTTAAAACTTGCACATCTCAGTCGCTAACGAGCATGAATTCGACTGTTTCACAAATGATGAAAGATGGCTATAAATGAAAGATGACTATTAAGCGCGAGCAGAAAGTTTCGGGCTCTTGAGAGATCTTTTTGGATTATGCTGAGTGGAATAGATTTATTTGAGTTATGAAAGATCGCTTGGTCAATGGATTAAATACAGCTTTGATGTTCAATCTGTTCTTCGTGCTGTTTTGCTTTGTTTGGTTTGCGATCGCATTAATTGGTCGCTCGACCAATATCAACCTGGGATTTGATCTTTGGTATAGCCTTTGGGATCCGGTGATTATGCCTTCAATTGGCATTTTGATGGCCGGTGCCTTACTCAGCGGTCTTTCGAGCTGGGTTAGCAAAAAGTTTGTTCAAGAATCTGACGCGTAGGCACTGGTGTATCAGGTGCTGGGAGCTAAAGAGCTGGGAGCTAAAGAGCTGCCCGGCTAAAAAATGTTACAAAGCTAAGGGTTGATCAGGCGAAGGGCCTACCAGCTTCCTCGGGTGCGCTCGTACCATTTCACAAGCACTCGAGCGAGGCGTTTAGGATCGTGGCGAACAGTACCGTCAATCTCGCTCATAACATTGGCAATGACAATGCGGCGCTGGGAGTCGATCACAGCCTTACGGTCTAGCATGACGGGTGTGGAGCCTTCCTTTAAATAGCGGTCAATAGCGACTTGAGAAGGCATTTTTTTCTGAACAAGCACAGCATCAAATAGGTACTCATTGCAGGCCCGATCAATCGCTTGAATGTGTTCAGAAACCGTATAGCCTTGCGTTTCACCCGGCTCTGTCATGATGTTGCAAATATAGATGCGGGGAACTCGCCGCCGAGAAATTGCATCGACGAGCTGAGGAACCAGCAGATTAGGAATGATGCTGGTATACAGGCTACCTGGCCCCATGATGATATAGTCTGCACCGTTGATAGCCTCTATCGCTTGGGGCAGCGCAGGCGGATTCGCTGGAATACAGCCAATTTCATCGATATTCCCTCCAGCCTTAGTAATGTTAGATTCGCCTTCTATATGGCGACCATCGCTAAGATTCGCCCATAGGCAAACATCGCTAAGGGTTGACGGTAAAACGCGCCCTCGGATCGCCAGCACTTGAGAACTCGCCCCGATCGCCCGCTCCCAGTCCCCCGTAATTTCATTCATGGCAGAGAGAAACAAATTGCCAAAGCTATGCCCGCTCAGCCCACTGCCAGATTCAAAGCGGTACTGAAACAGCTCAGTTAGGAGCTTTTCTTCATCGGCCAGTGCGGTCAGACAGTTACGAATATCGCCCGGCGGAATTCCCCCCATTTCACGGCGCAGCCTACCAGAAGATCCGCCATCATCAGCAACCGTCACGATCGCAGTGATGTTGCTGGTGTAGTGCTTAAGGCCGCGCAGCAATGTAGATAGGCCCGTACCCCCCCCCATCACAACGATGCGCGGCCCTTTGCGCAGTCGGCGATGAGTCGCGATCGCATCCCATAGGTTATCTTCTTCATTTGCGGGTAACAACACCTCCACGATGGCATTCAGCGTTCGGGTTTGCCCCCAAACAATAAAAAGAAGGCCGCCTAGAACCGCTAAAGGGCCGCTGATGTAGTTAGGCAACAGTTGCGTAATGAGATTGAGCAATCTGCCAACAAATCTGACAGTGTAGAAAACAGGGGTGAGTCCAAGCCACACCATTATTCCAAGGCCAACGGAAAAGATGCCAAGTGTGCTGAGTAGCATCCAACGCTTAACCAGCAACCCTGGTTTAAGCCAGCGCATCCAGCGTTTAGGTCTAGCCGATAGTTTTTTGGGTTTGGGTGGCATGGCGATCGCTAGACACTGAGAACGTAGGCACTGAAACTTTGGCACTGAAACTTCGACGTAGATACGCTGACTGAGCTGCTTAAATCACAGGCAATGGCAGCATTCAAATTATCTACACACGGCAACTTGATTAAGTCCAATTACGGCTCAAGGTCTTCATATAGGTAAGCCCTTTTATGGAGGGATTCACTCGATAGTAATGGATGCAATGAAGTGACAGAAGTTACCGTTTGATGGGATCATGCATTAGCGTTATACAGCAAAAGCGGCTAGGTCAAATGTAGATTTCGTTTAAGTCTGTTGTAGATTCAATCGTTTTGGACAGCAGTTGCACGCTTAATGCATGTCTTTTGTCATCTCTCCTGCAAGTACTCGTGCCTTGTGAGTCGTCAGGCTTCACCGGATTCTCATCCTTTTCGCCTAGTATTGAGAGAAGTTAGTAGATAGGGGCGACGGCGAGATTTCTGTTCTACAGGAAATTTCTGGCCTTACCACATCTAAATGACTTCCTCTGAGCTGATTTTTCAAAGCCTATGGCTAGCTTCCCTTTCTCAAAATCTAACCACGCTGCAAAGCACTCACAAAAAGACCCTGCATTAAGCATGGACGCCTCAGTCCATACATCTGAAAATGCGCCGAGGCCCTGCGATGTCCCCCTGGTTGAATTAAGAGGTATATCTAAACAGTTTGGGAATAACCCAGTACTCAAATCCGTAGATTTTACCCTTAACCCTGGTGAAGCAGTGGCGGTCATTGGGCCCTCTGGAACTGGAAAATCTACGATTTTAAGGATTGTCGCAGGACTACTAGCGCCTGATGCAGGCGACGTATGGATCAGCGGACAAAAGCGAGAAGGTCTCATCGAAGATTCATCTGATGATTCGCTAGGAGTGGGGATGGTTTTTCAGCAGGCCGCCCTCTTTGACTCACTAACAGTTGCTGAAAATGTTGGATTTTTGCTATATCAACATTCCCATCTCTCTAGCCGTGAAATTAATAGACTGGTGAGAGATGCACTCGCAACAGTAGGTCTACCAGATATCTCTAATCGCTATCCAGCAGAACTATCGGGGGGTATGCGCAAGCGGGTTAGCTTCGCCAGAGCGGTGATGGCCAACCCGCACAATCCAACCGAGCAGCCAAACCTTTTGCTGTACGATGAGCCCACAGCAGGTCTCGATCCTATTGCCTCAACGGTGATTGAAGATCTGATTCGCAATGTACACGATAGTCGGAGCTGTAGCGGCTATTTAATTGTGACTCACCAAGAAAGCACGATTCGACGAACGGCTGATAGGGTAGTGTTTTTGCACGATGGCAGGGTGCAATGGATGGGCGACGTCACCGAGATTGACTCAACCGATAATCCGTTTGTGCGTCAGTTTTTTAGTGCTCAAACTCAAGGGCCTATTCACGTAGCAGGATAGTTCACGTAGCAGGATAGGTAAAAAGGTAACTCATGCGGTCACGAACAATAAGAGAAGGCTCTGTTGGACTACTGATTTTGGTAGGCATTGGTCTCTTTGGGGGGTTATTGCTTTGGCTGCGCGGGTTCAATCCAGCAAATCGGCCTTATCGACTGATCGCGGAATTTGAGGACGCAATGGGCGTACAGGCCGGAACACCTGTGCTGTATAGAGGTGTGCCCGTGGGCCGTGTGGTTGACATTAAACCGCTCTCAAATAGTGTTGAACTGGGGCTGGAAATCACCCAAAAGGAACTGCGTATTCCCAGTGATGTCACGGTTGAAACCGTGGAATCAGGCTTAATCGGTGAGATGTCGATTGAAATTACGCCACGAACTGAACTGCCTCCGAGTGCGGTTGAGATGAAAACCGCAGGTAATGAATGTGACAGTAGCTTGATTTTGTGCGATGGCGATCGCCTAGAAGGTATTGCAGGGCCTAGCTATGAAGCGCTACTGCGCTCAGCAGAAGACGTCGCTGATTTGCTGGCTGACCCTGAGCTAATTGAACAACTTAAAACAGTTTTAACAACCTTAGAAAAGACGGGTGACAAAGCAGGGCTATTTGTTGTTGAAGCCACTGAGCTAGCAAAAGTGGCCCGCAATGAAATTGTGCCACTCTCGAATTCAGCCCAGGCAGCGACCGATTCAGCCACACGGGCAGCGCAGCAAGTGGAGAGCGCGGCTTCAGAATTTACGGTAACAGCCACAGAAGTCAATGGGTTGATTGGTGAAAATCGTGGTGTATTAGTAAACACATTAGGGAATCTCCAAGCAACTAGCTTGCAGCTTCGCAACACGGCGGACGTACTAGGGCCTCGTCTCCAGAGTGGCGAGTTGATCAGTGATTTAGAGCTCCTGGTAAGCAACGCGTCAGCTGCATCAGCAGATTTGCAAGCTATTACGTCATCGCTGAATACCCCTGCGAACTTGGCCTTGCTTCAACAGACATTAGAATCGGCGCGGGATGCACTGGCCAGTGCCCAAAAGGTGATGGCAGATGTAGATGAGATTACGGGTGATCCGGCCATTCGCAACCAGCTGCGCGAACTCATTAATGGGCTGGGTGATCTGGTTTCTTCAACTCAATCTTTGGAACAGCAATCTGAAATCGCTCGCGTTTTAACGCCGCTGGCAGCACCGGCTGCGGCCTCTGAAACAGCATTATCGACCGCTGAAAATCCGGCATGGGATAGCGTAGAAGGGATTCAGCTGGGTGATGCGAATGGTGAGGAGGCACTCAGCCCAGAGAGTCAGCCTGTTTTAGTATTTGAGGGCGATCGCTACATCATTAAGCAGCGCAATCGCATTGCTGATCGATCAGACTGAACAGTCACGGATGAGCTTTGCACAAAAAATGCAGTGATCACACCGTAGATTAACCTTTTGGCTCGCTCTAAGCACTGATATCGGGAACCTTGTTTTTATGCTTTGTTCTTACATCAGTTCATGTTTTGCCCCTATATTCATAGAGGGTGTTTAGAGTGACTTATTCTCCATTGCTGCCGATCGCTCAATCGGATAATCAAGGTTCGTCTCTCTCTGCCTGCTCGCTGTCTGATTCGCTCATTAGGCGTGTAAGCTGCCTACTGCACTGCCCTGCCGATACGCCGCAACTTTGGCCGCAGGTTCTGGCAATTATGGGCAATACATTGAGCTGTGAATCTATTCAGCTCTTTTTGCCGGAAGCGTTAGGTGCTGGCGGACAATACCTATGGGAAAACAAGCCGCTAGATAAGAGACAAACTGCTTGCGGCTCTAAACTATCGTCAGGCAATGCGCTCACACTCCTGAGGGAATATTTGGGCGTCGATCACTCTAAGATTGATGTGCTTTGGCAGCACCAAGCCACCGATCTACAAACGCAGCTAGCTATTTTGGCCGCAGGGGGTAACTTTCGCCTCAAAGGAGCCAAGCTTTTACCCGCCACAAAAGGATTTGAAAAGCAACGTAACCTTGAAGGAAACCCCATAGAGCCCTGGCCTACACCTTTACATCAGTTATTTGGCCCGAGCGCCAGTCGCCATTTACTCCTGCTACCGCTTTGCTACGACACAGAATATCCCATCCACCACCACGACGGCATTGAAGAGGCCTCAGAAAGTGGTTTGTCCAAGCATCATGTCACCAAAAACGCGGACGACAATGTTACCCCTTCTGTTCAGGCACCCAATTGTTTAGGAGTACTAGCACTCTTGCGCTCCTTTGATCAGGGGCTATGGACAGCAGACGAACTGCAGGCCGTGGAATTAGTCGGGAGTCAAATTTATTTGGCGATGCGGCGATCGCACCTAGAGCAAGTTTCGCGGCATCGTAGTGCCTACGATCAGCTCACGCAGCTGCCAGATCGAATGCTATTCACACAGCAGCTCACCCGCTCAATTGCCATGGCAGCCGAGCAAGATACGATGCTGGGCGTTGCTTTTTTGGATTTAGACCGATTTAAAAATATTAACGACACCTTAGGTCACGAAGCGGGTGATTGCTTACTACAGCAGGTGGCCGAACGGCTAAAAAACTGCCTGCGAGGCTATGACGTTGTGGCGAGATGGGGCGGAGATGAGTTTACATTACTGCTGTTTGGCTTACGTTCAGCAGAAGATGTTTCACATATTGCAGAACGCATTTTGCAACGACTGACCGCAGCTTTTCAAGTCCAAGAGCAGGAACTCTACGTAACGGCTAGTCTGGGCATTGCACTAGCTCCGTACGATGGCGAAGATGGCCAAACACTATTGCGCAATGCCGATGCGGCCATGTATCAGGCTAAAGCCAAGGGTCGAAATAACTATCAAGTTTATTTTGAAGAAATTAACGCGAATGCCCGGACGCAACTCAACTTAGAGACGGACTTGCGGAAAGCGCTAGATAATAATGAGCTGTTTTTGTGCTACCAGCCGCAGGTGGAGCTAATCACAGGACGCTGGATTGGACTAGAAGCGTTAATTCGCTGGCAGCATCCAGTATTAGGAATGATTTCACCCAACAAATTTATTCCGATCGCAGAGGAAACGGGACTCATTGAACCTATCGGGCACTGGGTCTTGCAGGCAGCTTGCGCTCAATATCAACGGTGGCGCAAGGCGGGTTTTCCCAGTTTGCGCTTAGCGGTCAACCTTTCGGCGCATCAGTTTCACCGCAGTCATTTGGTACGCTCCATCATGCGAATTTTAAAAGCGAGTGATCTAGATCCTCAATATCTGGAGCTTGAAGTTACTGAGAGCGCAGCCATGGACGATGTGAATGGAGCCATTGAAACACTCAAAGAGCTATCCAACGCAGGTATGCAAATTGCCATGGATGATTTTGGGACGGGTTACTCTTCATTGAGCGTGCTCAAGCATTTCCCTCTAGATACCATCAAAATTGATCGTTCTTTTGTGATGGATTTGGTAGAGAGTCCGAGTGATGCAGCGATCGCATCCACCATCATTGCCTTGGCAAAAGGACTGAACTTCAAGGTACTTGCCGAAGGCATTGAAACCCCAGAGCAAGTTGCTGTACTCAGTAACATGGGCTGCGACTATGCTCAAGGCTACTGGTTTAGCCGTCCACTAACCGTGCAAAAAATTGATGAGATGCTAGCAGACGGCAGTTTTTATAATATTGCTAAGCTCTCTAGCCTCAATCTGAACTGAACGTTCAGCTCAATGCGCCTTCTCTCGGCCGCGTTGAGCTTAGAAGGGTATGCATAAAACTTGCTATGCCTAACACTCAACGCATTCAACAAGCAACTACAGCCATTTTTATAGCGATATAAGATGGCTGTAGTTGCCTTTTTAAGCTGGGGCAAATCTAGGCGGGCGCCATTGCCTCTACTGAGGCAGGCGCACTCGCATGGGGCAAAGCAATTATAAATTCCGTCCCTTGGCCCGGTTGAGACTGAACACTCAGCTGTCCTTTATGGTCTTTAGTCACAATCGTATAAGCAACTGATAACCCCAAGCCAATGCCTCTGCCAACGTCCTTAGTCGTAAAAAATTGATCGAAGATTCTGGATTGGATCTCTTTTGGAATACCGATTCCACTATCTATAATGCGAATCACAGTTTGCGCAGCCTCATATGCGGTCGAAATTTTTAAGTAAGGCTGCTCACATAAGGCCGCAGACTGCCGATTCGCTGAAAACTTTTCTTCTATCGCGTCTATGGCATTAGTCAGGACGTTAATAAATACCTGATTGAGTTTACCGGGATAGCAGAGCAATGGAGGCATAGACGCATAGTCCCTAATCACCTCAATTTCAGAGCGATCTGCTGTTGAGTTCAAACGATTTTCCAAGACTACTAAAGTACTATCGAGCCCTTCATGTAAATCCACATATTTATATTCGGATTCATCTAGCCGAGAGAAGGTTTTTAGAGCTTGAACGATTTTGTGAACACGTTCTGTGCCCGTTTGCATCGAGGCGAGTAGCTGAATGGCATCTTCTTTAAGAAACTCTAAATCGATATCTTCGGAATAGGCATGAATGGCCTCAGGAGAAGCTTTTGTTTCATACATCTCAATGAGTTTTAGTAATGATTGAGTGTACGCTTGGGCTGGTTCCAAGTTGCCATGAATGAAATTTATGGGGTTGTTTATTTCATGGGCAATGCCAGCAACCATTTTACCAAGTGCGACCATCTTCTCTTCTTGGATTAATCGCGCCTGAGTATCACGCAACGACAAATTGAGCTGTATACGGGCAAGGGTCTCAGAATGGTCAAAGGGCTTCGTAATGTAGTCAACAGCGCCTAACCCTAACCCTTTCACTTTGTTGACAGGGTCTGATAGCGCAGTCATAAACAGAACAGGAATATCTTTGGTGTTGGGGTCTTGCTTAAACTGCCTGCAAGTTTCAAATCCATCAATACCCGGCATCATGACATCCAGCAGGATGAGGTCAGGAGAAATGAACTTCACGTTTTCTAACGCCTGCTCTCCACTTTGAGCGATCGCAACTTGATAGTTATCGTCATCTAACAGTTCACTCAATACTTTCAGGTTGATGGCGTTGTCATCAACAATGAGAATCGTTTTTCTCCTCGAGAACATTTTTGCATCCGGCTAATTGAAACCGAGCCTCTTTTCCCCTTCTTCTAAAGAAGCCCTTTCACTCGGCAGATTGAAGCATTTAGAGAAGAAAACCAGTGGGTTTCCTAAAAGCTGCGAGCTGTGTTTACATTGCCCACACAAAGCAATATATCTATCTTTTTAGATATCTGAGATAGGTACTCTTAGGCAACAGAATCAAGTCCTCATTCATGCTAAGGGTGAGTGATTTACAATCTGAGTTTGCACCCTCAAATGCGCCCTAAGCTAAAGGGAAGTACATAGCCCTGCAAAAACAACACCGTGGCACTCTGCTGTATGAGGGTTCTGCTGTATGAGGGTACTGACCAGCGAGGGGATACAGCCGCGTTGGTTGGAAGCGCTTCTTTTGCTAAGCGCGACGTGGCTTAATGCGAAACTCGAATCTATATATTCGGATCTATTGAGAGCTAGGCTTTGGGCTTTACCCCACATAACTCTTCCGCTTCGCTTTCTCTCATATCCCAAGGAACAAAGGAGAAAAAGAAGAGGGTGAGGGCGATGACCAAACCACTCGTAAAAAATTGATGCGCCGGATGCCACACAAGGAATGGAATACCCAAGGCATGAACAGCACTCGCTGCACTGAAGCTACGCGAACCGAGGCCGATTGCCATTGCTAAGTAGCCCAAGGCGCAAACACTAAGCCACAGGACACACAGGTTAACCAGAATGGCACCGACACCGCAAAAAATGCCGTAAGCCGTCGCGATCATGCCACCAGCCATTAGCACAGCCCAAAGACAGACAACCCAGCGGAGACGTTCGTTACAGGCTAGACGCCAAGTGAGCTTTGAGGTGCTCGTAATGCCAAGGCCAGTGAGTGCGGCATCAATGAACGCCTGAGTCGCCCAACTTAGGGAAGAGAATTGAGCTAGGGAGAAAATGATAATGGTAATCGCGCCCCAGACCAGAAACGCTCGATCAATTTCGGTGAAGGCAATGGCGGACAGGCATTTGAGGCGCTGATGTATGAAGCGCTGTACGAGGCGATAGGGAAATGCCTGGAGTTGATTACGCGATCGCCCAAGGTGCATTCGGAAGTGAACTTTTATAAGTCCGCCAACATCTTGCATCCCAACGGTTGGAGACGTAAAGGGCAGTGAAGGCTCTTGCAGGTCAAAAGAAGTCATATTGACAGAGACACAAATCCTAGCTAACTGCTTAACAAACGGTCTGACGATACAACAGTTGTAGAATTGTAACTGATAGCTAAGCAATAATTATTTTTACCTTAAGTTCGGCTCTCCGTGCATCTATCGAAATGATTTATATTTCTTTAACACTCTCCGCCTGATGTGTTTTCTGAGAACGCTGATGAACGCAGGTGCCCCATGGCATTGGCAACGCTGAGTTAGGATGCATCACGGTTTAACTTTTACAGCTAGTGCTTTTTGATGACGTTTTTTGATACTGTTTTGCGATCGCTCACAGCCACTTCTGATGCTGATGCAGAAAAGAATGTGGCCACAACAAACCATATTCCTGCACTAGCGTCTATGGACTTACGCAAAAGCTACGGCAGAGGAAAGCGTCGGTTTGAGGCCGTTAGAGGCGTTTCACTCTCTATCCAGTCAGGAGAGGTGCTGGCCTTTCTAGGCCCGAACGGGGCAGGAAAGACGACAACGATCAAGATGATTGCAGGGCTGATTCGGCCAGATGGGGGGTGGGTAAAAATTGCAGGCTGCGATCCCCATCAGCAGCCCCAAGCGTTAAAAGGGGTCGGGGCCGTGCTGGAAGGAAATCGGAATTTGTATTGGCGGCTGACGCCTTTGGAGAATTTGGAGTATTTTGGTGTGCTACGGCAGATGCCTCGACGGCAGGCTAGGCAACGAGGCGCACAGCTTTTAGAAGAATTTGGCCTGTTCGAGAAGCGTCATGAGGCGGTGCAGAAGCTATCGCGGGGGATGCAGCAGAAGATTGCGATCGCCGTTGCCCTCATTCACGAACCGAGCCTGCTGCTGCTAGACGAGCCCACCCTGGGCTTAGATGTGGAATCAGGGGAAACGGTGAAACGATTAGTCCGGCAAGTAGCTGCCAGTGGCTGTGCCATTTTACTCACGACGCATCAACTCAATGTGGCAGAAGAATTATCTGATCGCGTGGCGGTGATCAGAGCAGGCCAGATTGTGGCAGAGCAATCAACAGCGGCACTGATTCGTGAATTTTCAGATAACGCTGCCTACGAGATTGAAGTGGACGGCGCATTACCAGATGCGACCCAAGCTGAAGTTGAAGCATTGGGCGCAGTAGTCACAGGCCAGCACATTCGATTTGCATCAGAAAAAGCTGCGACTGATATTTATGCGCTGCTGAACATACTTGCGCCCCTACCCCTCGTAGAGGTTCGACAAGATAGAGCAGATTTGACGGACGTATTTTTGAAACTCACTCGCACCCAGGACGGGGAAAGCAGCTACGGGGAAAGCAACTACGGGAAAAGCAACTAAATGATTGAACTTTTTATCGGTGAGTTTAAGCGGACGTGGACACAAACAAGGCGATACCCCACCGAAGCGTTAGTGGGGGTTTTTATCATCACCACAGTGTTTTACGGCATATTTTTAAGTACGCAGTACATGGCGGGACCTGCAAGTAGCTTTGGCGAGCGGCTAGATTCAGTGGTCGTCGGCTACGTCATTTGGACGCTGGTGCTCTATATCGTGAATGATATTGCGAATAATCTTCAGCTTGAGGCACAAACTGGAACGCTAGAACAGGTATTTCTGTCGCCGTTCGGGGCACCCAGGGTGTTCTTGGCGAGGGCAGTCGCGAGTCTAACGCTAAGACTTCTTCTAATTATGGTGGTACTGGGCATCATCATTGGCATCACGGGTAGCCAGCTAGAGTTTCCGCCTGTGCTGCTATTACCGCTAGGAACCCTGATTTTAAGTGCCTACGGTCTGGCCTTTTTTATTGGGTCGTTTGCCCTAGTGCTTAAAAAAGTTCAGCAGGTGCTGGGCCTATTTCAGTTTGTATTGCTATTTTTGCTGGCCACACCCACGGAAAATTGGACAGGCACAGGCAGGCTTGTGGCCAGGATATTGCCCATTTTGCCGAGTACTGGCCTGCTAAGGGATTTAATGGCGAGGGGAGAAGGTTTGGATTGGGGAATTTGGGCGATCGCGCTAGCCAATGGCCTCTTTTACTTCACTCTGGGGGCACTCGTGTTTCGCTGGGCCGAACGGCAGGCCAAGCGACAAGGGTCACTCGGTGGATATTGAGCCGTTCGACGTCCAAAGCACAACCGAGAAAAGGTCACCGATTATTCCATTCTTCAGCCGCATCGTTGACAGCTTCATCCACAGTCTTGTCACCTAGCATCGCGGCCTGTAAATTGTCGTACACAATCTTTTGCAGCTCTTTGACATCTTCCATCGCAGGAATCAAAACAGCGGCGTCTTCTAGCTGAGCAGCACTGACTGAGTGCGCAATTTTGACCGGCGTTGCATCATCAGGCACATCGGTGAAGTAGCTGTCTTGGGCCGCCGCCACCGTAGACGGTAACACGTTAGCCTCTTTAGCAAATGCAAGCTGATTGGCATCATTCGTGACATACGTGGCGAACTCAATGGCCGCAGCTTCGGCATCCGTGGATTTTGGAATCACCAAATCCATAGCAGCGACGTTTGTTTTACCGGTGCTACCGCTAATTTGCGGCGCGCTCTTAGTCACAGCGGCAATATCAGGGGCGTTACTGGCAATGCCGCTCAGCGCTTCTGCGCCAGAAGTCAGAATAGCAATTTCACCAGACTGGTAGAGCTGAGTGGCTTGAGAATGGCCCTGGGTCAACACCTCGCGCGGGAGCAGCTCATTTTGATAGAGATCTGTCCAATACTGGAAGACCGCTTTACCGTCAGGGGTATTAAAGGCCGCATTCCCCTCTTCATCAACCAGGGCAACCCCCTTTTGAATAAACGATTGAAGAACATCGGCAGCATCTTCAGGCACAAAGCTGATGAAGAAGGCATATTTGCCGGTTTTGTCTTTGACCTGTTTGGCCACTTCGGCCAGTTCAACAAAGGTAGCAGGGGGCTGTGTCACCCCGGCGGCTTCAAAAATTTCGGTGTTATAGAGAGTCACGCGAGCGGTGAGATACCAGGGAAAACCGAAGCTCTCATTGTTAATTTGAGTCGCTTCCCAAATTTTGGGCAAATAGACGGCCTGCTCTTCAGGGGTGAGCTTATCGTCTAGGGGGAGCCATGCGCCTTTGGCGGCAAGCTGGGAGGCAAAGTTAGGATTTAAGTTCACCACATCGGGGGCATTGCCCGCAGAAACAGCCGCGAGAATCTTGGTTTCCATATCCCCCCAAGGCACATCGACCCACTTCACAGCGACATCTGGATTTTCAGATTCAAAATCGCTAATAAGTGTATTGAAGTAATCGTCAAACTTTGGCGACAGCTGCATTGTCCAAAACTCAACCTCCGTTTTACCCTCGGCATTGACGCCTGAGGGCGTACCGCTGCCGCAGCTCATCAACCAGCTTGAGAGGAGGCCGACGAGGGCTAAGGCCAGGTAGCGTTTCCAGGAGCGGTTCCAGAAGCGGTTCTGGGGATGTTTCCAAGGGAGAATGAAAGACATGGGCGAGATCTCGCTATGTTCCGGCTAAAGGTGGCGTTAGATTCAGAGGTGGCGTTAAATTTAGAAGTAACGCTAGTTTGAGACTTTACCGCAGAGACTGAGGGTTTGTGCGGGAAGGGTGGATCAATTTTCGTGAGCAAGCGCTACCAAACGCTATGAAATTTTGATGTGAGCCGCGCTGGTTTTAGCGCGATCGCGCGCTTCTTCCACACTCTTCCCCAAAGCCAAGGCCACCCCCATCCGACGATTTTTGTAAGCGCGGGGCTTACCAAACAAACGAATTTGGCTAGTGGGCACCTGTAGTGCTTCATCCATACCGCTAAAAGTTGGCGTATCTGTCGCATCTTCAGCTAACACCACTGCCGAAGCGCCAGGGCTGGTCAGTTCGATAGAGCCAATGGGCAGACCGAGAATGGCGCGTACGTGCAGCGCAAATTCAGACTGGTTTTGGCTCACCATCGTCACCATGCCCGTGTCATGGGGGCGGGGGCTAACTTCACTGAAGTAAACCGTTTGCTGTTGGTTCGCATCGCCTGTAATAAATAGCTCCACACCAAACAGCCCCCAGCCACCTAGGGCTTCGGTTACTTTCGCAGCCATGTCCTGGCAAGCCTTAAGCGTATTGGAATGGAGCGCGCAGGGCTGCCAAGATTCACGGTAGTCACCGCTTTTCTGGATATGGCCAATGGGCGGACAAAAATGAGTCCCTGAAGTGGAACGGACGGTAAGGAGGGTAATTTCGGTGTCGAAGTCAACAAAACCTTCTACAATCACACGCGCTTCTTGGCCGCGTCCGGCTTCCCACGCATAGTTCCAAGCCGTATCAATGTCAGTTTCATTACGGACAATGCTTTGGCCTTTGCCAGATGAACTCATGACAGGTTTGATCACGCAGGGCAACCCAATCTCGGCAACGGCCTGACGGTATTCATCGAGGGTAGAGGCAAACCGATAAGGAGACGTTTTTAGGCCCAGCTCATCTGCGGCCAATCGGCGAATGCCTTCTCGATCCATGGTTAGGTGAGTGGCCTTGGCAGTAGGGATAACGTGCCAGCCTGCTTGCTCTAAATCAATGAGGGTTTGAGTGGCGATCGCCTCCACCTCCGGCACAATCAAATCGGGCTTAACCTGCTCCACCAAATCTTGCAGAGCCTTGCCATCCAACATATTGGCCACAAAATGGTGCTGGGCAAACTGCATCGCTGGCGCATTCGCATAGGTATCAACGGCGGTAACCTCCACCCCCAGACGCATAGCCTCAATAGCCACCTCACGCCCTAGCTCGCCGGAGCCAAGCAACAGCAGACGTTTGGCCTGGGGACTTCCTGGAGAACCCCAGCTCTTTTGAGTAGCGCGCGCCAGCGCGGGGCTTGTAGACGATGGGATGGGATGGCTCATAGCAAGGCTCCGGTCACCGTAACGTTGGATAGATCAGGTCTTCATTAATTAGAAGGGCTAACTATCTTCTCAAAATAAAGGTCTACAAGCCAGAAATTCATTAATTTCTCCGAGGTCAACTGGCGGCAAGACCGTAAATTCATCAGTTTCAAGATATTGAACTAAATAAAGGCCAACGCGCGCCCTCAAAGCATGAGCAGGACAAGTGAAGGGCATAAACAGGCGCATAAATGTAATTTTATTGTTTGGATGTTGTTGGTATTTGGGCAATCTCTGAACAGCCTAAAGTTGATATTTTCAGTAGTTTTCCAAACCCTCATCTTTAGTAATCGCCAAATGCCAAGGCATTTACCCCAAACATTTGCCAGAACATTTGCATTTTGTCAGTCGTGTTAACAGTTGTTCGAGACCCGGCTTTCCGCTCGTCCAAACAACCTCAGAAACACAACAAAGACATAGGTTCTGTCGAGCAAGCCTTCAGATGCTCAGCTGACGTTTCCATCTTCTCTGTCACTCTTTTACCCCCTACTCTTTTCCTTACTGGGCAAGTGCAGTCGTGAATAGACTCAAGTCTTTATTTTCTAAAAAAACGTCCGGCGTTGGCATTGAGCTAACACCGGAGCGCATTAACATTGCCCGCCTCAAAAAGCAGGGACAAAAAATTAAGCTTCAAACGCTCGCAACGGCTGAAATTCCGGAAGGCGTGTTTGAAGAAGGCCAGATTGTAGACAGTCCAACGATGGCCGAAATCATTCAAGAAACGCTAGCTGAGCACAAAATCAAAGTCTCTCAGGCCACCACCGCAGTGCCAGGTCGGGCCGTCACTCGGGTTATTCCAGTACCCGCTGAGCTAGATGACAACGAACTCAGGGAGATGGTGCTAAACCAAGAAGCCAGCCTTTATCTGCCGTTTCCTCGGGATGAAGCAGATGTGGACTACCAAAAGCTAGGCTTCTTTGTCGATGATGATGGCATCGAAAAGGTGCAAGTGCTACTGGTTGCCGTCAAAAAAGAGATTACGGATAGCTACACAGAGACATTTGCACAGGCGGGATTAAACCTCAGCGTGCTTGAGACCAGCAGCTTCGCACTCATTCGCACTATTCGCGAGCAGCTACGGCAATTTACGTCTCAAGAAGCGGCTGCAATTGTCGATATCCAGTACGAGAGCACTGAAATTTCGATTGTTGTCGATGGCATTCCGCACTTTTCTCGAACAGTGCCGTTGGGAACCGCGCAAATTCAAAATGCGCTGAGCAGAGCCATGAACCTGCCCCCCTCTCGCAACGCAGATCTCTTGCAAGGGATGTCGATTCCACCGGGGCCGATGGCCGGGGGGCCAAAGGGAGGAATGAACCCAGGTACTGCGGCCATGTTGCGGGTATTGGGCGAGTTATCGGATGAATTACGGCGCTCAATTGATTTTTATCTCAATCAGGGGGAGGACATGGAGGTTGCGCAGCTGTTGCTGGCAGGGGCTGGTAGCTCAATTGGCAATCTGGATGAGTTTTTCTCCCAGCGCTTAGGCTTGCCTGCGAACGTGATTGACCCGGTCGAGTCATTGGCTATTGAAACGGATGAAGAGCTATCACCAACACAGCGTTCTGGGCTTGCCACAGTGCTGGGCTTGGGTATGAGAGAAGTTTAGAGGGGGAGGTTTTAGGTCATGTATGGAATTGATATTAACTTTTTAAATGATCGGAGCGATCGCCCCGTAGAAGCGATCGTTCCTGTCAAACAAGGCGGCGACAATAGCGCCAGCAAGCTACCCATTTTCATTGGGCTCGGGATGGCAGTGGCCTTCTGTGCAGGCGTTGGCGGCTACTGGATGATTTTGCAGAGCAAGCAAAAAGCATTAATGGCGGATAACTCGGCCCTTGATGCCCAGCTGACCGAGCTACAGCAAAAGCTGGCTCAAGCCGATACCGTTCGACAACAAACGCAAGCTGTTAAATCAGAAGTGCAGGCACTGGCCACTGTATTCGAGCGTATTCGACCTTGGTCAGCGATCGTACGAGATGTCCAAAATCGAATCCCCAACCGCACCCAGCTCTCTAAAGTCATCCAGACTCAACCACAAACAGAAGGGGGAGGCTCCCCTGCCGGCGGACTTGAGATAGGGGGCGCAGCCTGCTCTTTTGACGACGTCAATGACTTTCTGCTAACGCTACAAAGCTCTCCCTTTTTAGAAAATGAATCTGTTGAAATAACAACGGCTACATTAGGTCAAGCTGTTGAAGGTCAATGCCTGGGCGCACCAGACAACGGATCGAGTCTCTCACTCGTCAACTACACCATTAAAGGAGATATCAAGAGCATTCCGGCAACGGCGTTGCTCGAAGAATTAAACAGACAGCAGGAGTCCACCGGACTTGCTGCCCGCATTCGCGCCCTACAAGCTACAGGAGCAATTGAGTAATGGCTGCCGTTGGAGATTTTATTCCGCCCGATGACGCTGATTTTATTGATGAACCTTTAAATCCTGTCGTCTTTGGCATCGAGTTCACCCCCTTAATCATAGGTATCATAGTGGCCTTGCTCGGTCTAAGCGGCTCGATCTATGGCTTTATCCAGCTGGTACAACCCGTTGCCGAGCGCAATGCGACGCTGCGCCAAGACATTACAACGAAAGAACAGCAGCTGGCCTCACAAACCCAACAGCTCGAAGACATTGCCAAGATAGAAGCTGAGCTAGAAGAAGCTATGCAGCGGCGCCGCAACGTTTATTCTTTGTTTGCCACCGAAGAAACCATGGATACGCTGCTGTTGGACATCAACCAGCGCATTGAAGGCAGCAACGCGTCCTTAAGCGGCATTCGCGCTCAAGTCTTTGAAAGAGGCATTCCTCCCTTATTGGTAGAAGCGAAGCTTAAGAAGTTCGAGCCTGGCGATAAAGGCACGATCAACGATGGTTCTTTAGGTGAACAAATCAACGGCAAACTCAAACGAGAAAGCTATTCTGTTGACTTTGTAGGAGACTTCGCACAAACCCAGTCTATCTTGCGGAATCTGGAGCGTTTAGAGCCGTTGTTGATGGTGAGCAATTTTCAGATGAATAGTGCTCAAGCGGTAGGAGAAACCGTAATTGGAGACAGCGGTCTCGTCATTGTTCAGCCCAAAATCCCTATTTCCACGTCTTTCCAAATAGACGCATTAATCCCAACGGCCGACGTGGACGTTCCCCCTGAGATCGCAGCGCCACCGCCTGCTGAAGGCGAAGCAGGGGCCACACCTTAGGAAGGATAAGCCCTGATATCAGTGGCTATCTGAGCCTGATATCGCTTTCGATTTACCCTGTAGATTTTTATCTCAACCTGTTTTTATCTCAACCTGATTGTTCGTTCATCGCTAGTTTTGACTCAAGGAGTATCTTGTGAAACGCCGTTTTAATTTTAGAAGCCTAATGGTTGGAGGTGCCTTAGCGGCATTAACTGGCCCCTTAGCGATCGCGGAATCGGCAAGTGGTGCAACAACAGTAGAGGGCATCAACTTACAAAAAACCGATATCGGTTTAGCATTTACGCTAGAGACTTCTGGGGATACGCCTCAGATAGTGACCGCTCGCAACGGAAAAACACTACAGGCCGATATTGCCAATGCGCAGCTTGCGCTGTCCACAGGAGAGAGCTTCACTCAGCACAACCCAACGCCTGAGATCAAATCAGTGCGGTTAGAAGCACTGGGAAACAACACAGTGCGCCTCACAGTAGATAGCCAAAAGCAAGCGCCCATTAGCAACATTCAAAAATCTGCAAAAAACGATTCTGTGCTGATTAGCGTAGATACCAGAGCAGACGCACAGGCCTCTCCTTCAGCGCTACCTGAATCTATTGTGACGGTGCCAAGCGAATCGGCAGGTCTTTCTGCCAGTCCCAGTAGGCAATTTGGCCCGCAGCAACTGGCTCAAGCAACCGAAGAAAGCCCTGAGATTTTGATCCCGAATCCAGAAGTTATCATTGATGGAGAGCCTGTTCTAGCCCCTACGCTGACAGGGGCACCGCCGTTTCTTCCCAGAGCTTCTGCACCGCCAGTGGGAGATCTATCTGTTTCGGATATCGATTCCACATTAGATGAGATTGATCTAGGGACGGCTGAGCGTGTCCCCCGTTTAGTCCTCAGAGATGCTTCAGCCAGAGAAGTCCTTTCGCTGCTGGCTCGCGCGGCTGGGCTAAACCTAGCATTTACCAGTGCAGAAGAGGACGGCGCTGAGAGTTCGGCAGATGTACGCGTTTCATTAGATATTGAAAATGAGCCTGTGCAGAATGTTTTTAACTATGTTCTTCAGCTCTCTGGATTAGAAGCAAATAAGGTTGGCCGCACTATTTTTGTCGGCCCCCGGCTCCCAAATAGCGCTCGTAATGTGCTGGTTCGCAGCATCCGACTAAACCAAGTAGAAGTTGCTTCAGCGCTGAATTTCTTAGTGGCCATGGGCGCAGAAACAGCCGTCGCCAGCGAGACTGCCGTTTCTATCACAAATGCGTCCGAGGTAGGCTCTGGCGCGGAAGTGAGTGAAACCACACAGACATCAACTACTGATGTAACGAATCAACGCATTGACTTTGAAGATTCTTTTCCATTGCTTAGAGGCTTACAAGTGATTGGGGATGAAAGAACCAACTCACTCACTCTCATTGGAACGCCAAGGCAAATTGAAATTGCCTCCACTCAGCTCACTCAGCTCGATATTCGTCGCCGGCAAGTGGCTGTCAATCTACGTGTCATTGACGTTAGCTTAGACTCTCTAGATGCCTTTGGCACCAGCTTCTCTTTTGCGGCTGGCGACACTAGCTTTGTACAAACGGGTGGCTTAGGGCTTGTCAACTTTGGCGGATCTGGAGGGAATAGTCCAGCGTCTACAAGTCTGAATCCGAGCCAAGTAGGCTCAGGTCTTGCACCTGTTTTTGGTGCAGCGCCTTTCAATATCGCCTCTCAGTTTTTAGCTCAATTGCAGGCCGTGGTCACAAACGGACAAGCAAAGATAGTCACCGATCCGACATTAGTCGTTCAAGAAGGACAAACGGCTGCTGTTGAACTGACGCAAGAAATCGTCACGAACATAGAAATCAATGTGGAAACAACAGATGCAGGCGTTCTGACAACAACAAGCTTTGAGGTAGGAGAATCTGGTTTAACGCTTCAGGTGCAGATAGATAGAATTGACGATAATGGATTCGTCAGTTTATCTGTTGCACCTTCTATCTCAGCGCCTACAGGCACTTTTGACGTAGGGGGCGCGGGTACCGCAACGCTACTGGCAGAACGTCAGCTGACATCTGGACAAATTCGGGTGAGAGATGGTCAAACACTTGTACTTTCAGGCATCATCCAAGAGTCGGATCGAACAACAACGTCTAAAGTGCCGATTCTTGGTGACCTGCCACTGCTAGGTGCACTCTTTAGAAGCACCAGCAGAGACAATGAGCGCCGCGAGCTAATTGTGCTGCTGACGCCATCCATCTTGAGTGATTCAGACGAGAGCGTTTATGGCTACAGCTATACACCGGGTGAAGATGTACAGCAATTGCTAGAAGACAGAAGAGAGTAAGAACGCTTTGTTAGCGTTTGACTATCAGGTCTTTGCCTGGGGTTCAAACGCTAATCGGGAAAGCCAACAAAGCTAACAAAAAGCTGCTAAAGCCTTCAACATTGACCGGCATTTTCCTTTTTCGTGGGAGATGCCGGTTTTTTTGTCAAGACAGAATTTTTAATTTTTCCCGGATAAACTATGAATTTTCTTGAAAAGTCCCTGAGATCCATACTAATTAAAGGTTTTATCTGTTCAGATTGCGCATTGTACCCTTAGAATAGGGCAGTAAAAATGATGAGGTTTCAGGGGTTTCAGCGGTTGCCGATATCTTTCCCCAATCTCGAGTTTTTGCAGCCTCACAGAAACTTTAAGGTTTGCCATCAGGCCATGTGCAGTTTTTTCTTGGCCTACTTTTTTCTTGGTCTATACAGTTCAAGTTTAGTTAGTTAAATTAATCCATCATCACTCTTGGGAGACAAACATGAACAAAGGTGAACTCGTTGATACAGTCGCAGAAAAGTCATCTGTGACAAAGAAGCAGGCTGATGCTGTGATTTCGGCAGCGGTTGAGTCCATTATGGAAGCTGTTGCAGGCGGCGATAAGGTCACGTTAGTGGGCTTTGGCTCATTTGAGCCACGTGCACGCAAGGAGCGGGAGGGCCGCAACCCTAAAACTGGTGAAACCATGGTAATTCCAGCTACGACGGTGCCAGCATTTTCTGCGGGTAAGCAGTTTAAAGAAATGGTTGCTGAGCAACATAAGAAGTAGAGAGTTGAGTATCACTCTTTGAGCTTTTTAAGTGTCTGATTTTATGGACAGGCCGGTTCATGGGGGGAATTTGAGTTGGGCTGCTCGGCTGGCTCAATGTGAGCCTGATGAACTCCTTGATTTTTCGGCCAGTATTAGTCCGTTGGGGCCGCCTTGTTCTGTATACGAGGCGATCTCAACGGCTTTTTCGTCAGTGACGGCGTATCCTGATCCCGAGTATTGGGCATTGCGTGAGGCGATCGCGCAATATCACAGCCTTCCTATTGAATATGTGTTTCCAGGCAATGGCGCGGCAGAGCTGCTGAACTGGGCCGCACGTGAGTTAGCCGGAGTGCAGCGGTGCTTTTGCTTATCGCCCGGATTTGGAGATTATGAGCGATCGCTCCGCGCCTATCACTGTGAGCCAACGCAGATTTCACTATTTGATGAGCAGCTAACGTACCAAGACAATTGGGACGCTGAATTAGTAGGGAAACTTCCGCTAGCAACCTGCGGCCTACTATTAAATAATCCGCACAATCCCACCGGCCAGTTATTTGAAGCTGAACGAGTGCGATCGCTCATTGCCCGGTTTGCGCTAGTGGTAGTAGACGAAGCTTTTATGGACTTTTTTCCGGATGCGCAGTCCCAAAGCGTCATCACATCCGCCGAGCGCTTTCCTAAAAATCTAGTCGTCATTCGATCGCTCACTAAGTTCTACAGCATTCCAGGACTGCGGTTAGGCTATGCCATTGCCCATCCCGACAAGCTCGAGCAATGGCGTCAATGGAGGGATCCTTGGTCAGTCAATAGCTTGGCTGCGGCCGCTGGGATCGCGGCCCTGAAAGATACGAAATTTCAGCAGCAGTCGTGGGATTGGCTCGCAGAAGAAAATCCATTTTTGTTTGAGGGACTGTCGCGCTTTGAAGCATTAAAGCCCATGAAAAGCAGCGCTAATTTTCTGCTGGTGCACTGTCAGGTTTCAGCAATACAGCTGCAAGCACGCTTGCTTCAGCGGCATCAAATTTATATTCGCGACTGTATGAGTTTTGATCAATTGGGCGATCATTTTTTTCGAGTGGCGATCAAAACACGAGAAAATAATCAGCGATTACTTGATGCTATAGCTGATGTGCTGCCTGAGCTAGAAGCGTGAGCGGGAAGGATTGGCCATGCCTGTTGATTATGATTTGGTGATATTGGGCGGCACCGCCTATGCTCGCACCGCCGCCCTTCAGGCAGTGCGCTACGGCGCCAGAGTGGCGTTGGTGGAACCCCCTGGCTTATTTGAGCAACGGCAACGACAGACCTATTTGCTGGAGAGCTTACAGCAAATAGGTCTGTCGTTGCAGCGGCAAGCGGTGGATGAGCAATTCGGGCTAACGAATGGGGGTCAGTTAGCGTGGCCAAGGCTGTTGGAGTGGGGAGCGATCGCCGCAGACACCCAATCAGCTCAAATCGCGGTTGAAGCCATGAGCGCGAGGGGTGTAGATGTTGTATTGGAAGCGCCGCAGCGGCTCACGCGCCAGTTAGCCACTATCACAAAAAACAGACACTTGAGAGCAAGGGGCGTGCTAGCCGCTTACGGCAAGTTGCCAACTGTGATTGAAACATTGCAGCGCGCGCCCAAACTTCCGTCATCCATCAAAATTGAAGGAGGAACCCCAGAGGCCATTGCATGGGCCTGCGCGTTAAATCACTGTGGTGTAAGGATCACGCTGATTGCAGAAGG
Source organism: Phormidesmis sp. (assembly GCA_045110585.1). GTDB lineage: Bacteria > Cyanobacteriota > Cyanobacteriia > Phormidesmidales > Phormidesmidaceae > Phormidesmis. The sequence goes on from JBGCGG010000083.1 coordinate 34,008, forward strand.
TGACATCTTGCCCCATGAGGATAGGGATATTCGGCGGCTAGTGCGATCGCGCCTCATCGCATCAGGCATTAACCTTCAAACCGAGTCGCCAGCTGAACCGCCAGCTGAACACCGTCAGCTAAGCGAGGACACCTCAGAAAAAGAAACCTCACAAGAGGACTCCTCACAAGAGGACATCTCACAAGAGGACATCTCACAAAGCGAATACACCTTAAAAATTGCAACCGCCCCACCCCTTTTAGAACTCCCTAGCTTTATTAAGCTAAAAACAAACAGACGACTGCAAACAAGCCACCCTCGCCTATTTGCCTGTGGCTCAATCTTAGGCGGCTCGACAGAGGAATCATTAGGCCAATACGAAGCAACCGTTGCCCTACAAAATGCTTTGTTTGTGCCCAGAATCAACGTTGAATATGAAAGCACACTGCAAACCTCTGCTCAATTTGCACGCATTGGCTTGACCGAAGCCCAAGCCGAAAAACGCTACGGCAATGCATTACAGGTCTTTATGGCCACTGGCGCAAATGCAACTTGCCTCAATCAAATGAGTCCAAGCCCGGACTATTGCAAGCTGATCTGTGCAGGCCATCGCCTAGTCGGCGTGCATCTGCTAGGCAGCGGCGCAGGGGATGTCGCGCAGGGACTCAGATCACACATGGGCCAACCCATTCAGGCCCTAAACGTGATTGCCACGGGTGGGCTATTAGCGTTAGTAGCTGCCAGCGCAAACCAAGCGAAACAACGTCAATGGCAGCCTAAACAATGGCGACGTGACTGGGCCGAGAACTGGTTTAACTGGCGTCGTAGCCAATAAAGCAGCTGAAATAAAGCAGCTGAAGAATGACAAATTAAATTTTCTTAGACGCGGGCGATCGTAACCGCTTCGGGCTGATCTTGATACTTACCGTGCCGGGTTTCGTAACTTACTTCGCAAGGCTCGCCTTCTAAAAAGAGCAGTTGCACCACACCTTCATTAGCGTAAATGCGGCAATCAGCGCTAGAGGAATTAGAGAACTCTAGGGTAAGGTAGCCGCGCCAGCCCGCCTCGGCCGGGGTGAGGTTAGCAATAATGCCGCAGCGAGCGTAGGTGCTTTTACCAATGCAGATGGTGGTGATATTGTTAGGCATTTGCAAGCGCTCTAGGGCAACGCCGAGGCCGTAGGAGTGAGCCGGCAAAATGAAGTAGCGACCGCTTTCATCTTCTTTCAGATCAACCGCTTCTAAGTTGTCGGGATTGAAGTTCTTAGGATCGATAACCGTGCCAGGGACGTGACGAAAAATCCGAAAATCGTTGGGAGATAGCCGGATATCGTAGCCGTAGGAAGAGAGGCCATAGGAAATAACAGAGGTTTGAGCTTGACCAGGCTGCCGGGTCACTCGGCGCACAAGAGCAGGCTCAAAAGGTTCGATGAGTCCTTTGTCAGCAGCTTGTTTGATCCAGGCGTCATTTTTGATCATAGTTTGCAAACACTCACACGACGAAATTACGGCGGAACTCGGTGACTTGATCAGCAACAGCAAGAAGAGACTCTGGCATATGTGGCCCAGTGAGGATTACTTCCACATGAGAGGGGCGATCTTTGAGCAAGTTCAGCAGCTCATTTTCTTTAATTAGACCAAAATCTATGGCAAGGCTCAGTTCATCGAGAACAACCAGGCTGTATTTTCCTTCGCTGACCACCGTTTGGGTGTGCTGCCAAAGAGCTTGCAGTGCGGCAAGTGTTTCAGGCGTTACGTTGGGGTTGCTAATGCACTGAGGGCTATCACACCGAATCCAGGTCAGGTTTTGCCCCATTTGAGCAGGATTGTCTGGCCCTTGGGCAATGCCGCCTTTCAAAAACTGAACGATGAGAACGGGCATTCCCTGCTCAGCGACACGAGTAGCCTGCACCATAACGTTTGTGAAAAAGGTGCGGTGCTTGGAGGTAAAAATTTGAACGGTGCCTTCAATCGCTCTCAGCAGCGGATGACGACGCACGCCGCCAGCCAGTGAATTACCGGCCAGCGAATTGCCAGCTAGTGAATTAGGGATAGGATTCGCCAAGGGAGAATCGGGAATTGCTCTGAGCTGAGAAACGGCTGGGCGCTGAGAAACCATATGCAGTGAAATGGTAAGGCTTTTGGCACAAACTGGCAGCTATGCCCATAGGCTAGCGACCAATTGACCAACTAAATATAGTGTAGATGATGTCTTTAGCTGAAAATAATACGCTATATGTCGCCAATATTTTGCTGCGGCTGAATTTTAATGGTTGAAGAACGCTGAAGCTGATTGGAATGCTGTAGGCTGACAACTGTCTGAAAGTTTGGCATTTGCAGTTTGGCACTTGCAGTTTGGCATTTAAGTTTGGAGTAGGCTATGGCTTGGCAGCGCCCCGATAATCGTAAGGCCGATGAACTGAGGCCGATTACGTTTAAGCGACAATTTACAAAACATGCGGCAGGGTCGGTGTTGGCTTGCTGTGGAGATACTCAAGTACTCTGTACGGCTTCTGTCAGTGAAGGGGTGCCTCGGTTTTTAAAAGATTCTGGACAAGGATGGCTAACGGCTGAGTATCGGATGCTACCGGGATCTACCCATACGCGGAAAAAACGAGAAACGATGAAGCTCTCCGGTCGAACGCAGGAAATTCAGCGGTTGATTGGGCGCAGTTTGCGAGCCGCCGTTGATATGGAGGCGCTCGGGGAGCACACTATTACGATTGATGCAGATGTGCTGCAAGCAGATGGCGGAACGCGCACAACGTCGATTATGGGGGCGTATGTGGCGTTAGCCGATGCCGTCGGTTCGCTGGTGGACTCGGGCAAGTTGGCAGCCTCTCCGCTGAAACATCAGATTGGAGCCATTTCGGTGGGACTGTTGGAAGGAGAAGCCTTTTTGGACTTGAACTACCCAGAGGATTTTGCGGCCGATATTGATTTTAATGTGGTGATGAATGAAAAGCTTGAATTCATTGAGGTTCAGGGGACGGCAGAAGAGGGAAGTTTCACTCGCGCTCAGCTCAACGCCATGCTCGAATACGCAGAGAAAGGCATTGGTGAGGTGATGGAACTGCAACGAACGGCCTTAAAAGCTGATCTTTGATGCCTCAAAGGTGTTGGTATAACCCTTTAGAAGTGCTACATTCCCTCCATAGTGAGTATTAGAAGCAGTGATTATTAGAAGCTGCGGGCTTTATTTTTTATGGCGAAGGATCTGCGAGATTTTTTAAAGAAGGTGCGATCGCGTGGCCAATTGCGCAACGTGACAGCGCAGGTAGATCCCAACCTGGAGATTGCTGAAATCTCGAACCAGCTTTTGCAAGCCGGTGGGCCAGCGGTTCTATTTGAGAACGTGAAAGGCTCGCCTCACCCTGTGGTGGTGAACTTGCTTGGCACGGTGGAGCGGGTTTGCTGGGCGATGGGCATGGAGCACCCAGAAGAGCTAGAAGTGCTGGGCAAAAAGTTGGGCATGTTGCAACAGCCCAAGCCACCCAAAAAAATCTCTCAGGCCATTGATCTGGGCAAGGTTTTGTTTGATGTGGTGAAAGCCAAGCCCTCACGAGACTGGCTGCCCGCCTGTCAGCAGGTGGTCAAACTCGACAATCGGGTAGATTTGACCCAAATTCCAATGATTCGGCCTTACCCCAAAGATGGGGGTAAGGTGGTGACCTTGGGATTAGTGATTACCAAAGACTGTGAAACGGGTGTGCCTAACGTAGGCGTGTATCGGCTTCAGCTTCAAAGTCGCAATACGATGACGGTGCAGTGGCTATCGGTACGCGGCGGGGCCAGGCATCTGCGCAAAGCAGCGGAGCGCGGCAAAAATTTGGAAGTCGCGATCGCGATCGGTGTCGATCCGCTCATCATCCTGGCCGCCGCCACCCCAATCCCTGTGGATCTGTCTGAATGGCTATTTGCGGGCCTCTACGCAGGCCGAGGCGTGTCACTGGCTAAGTGTAAAACCGTGGATCTCGAAGTGCCTTCCATGTCTGAGTTTGTGCTGGAAGGCACCATTACCCCCGGAGAAACCGCCGTGGACGGCCCCTTTGGCGACCACATGGGCTACTACGGCGGCGTCAATCCCGATGCGCCTTTGATTCGTTTCCACTGCATGACACACCGCAAAAACCCGGTGTATTTGACCACCTTTAGCGGCCGCCCTCCCAAAGAGGAAGCGATGATGGCGATCGCGCTTAACCGCATCTACACCCCCATCTTGCGCCAGCAAGTCTCTGAAATCGTAGACTTCTTCCTGCCGATGGAAGCCCTCAGCTACAAAGCGGCCATTATCTCCATCGATAAATCCTATCCCGGCCAAGCGCGCCGCGCCGCCATGGCCTTTTGGACTGCGCTGCCCCAGTTCACCTACACCAAGTTTGTGATTGTGGTAGACAAAGACATCAACATTCGCGATCCGCGCCAAGTAGTCTGGGCCGTCACGTCTAAAGTCGATCCCATTCGGGACGTGTTCATTTTGCCAGACAGTCCGTTTGACTCCTTAGACTTTGCCAATGAGCGCTTAGGACTCGGCAGCCGCATGGGCATTGATGCCACCACCAAAGTACCGCCCGAAACAGAGCATGAGTGGGGCGAGCAGCTAGAGTCTGATCCAAATATGGCGGAACTCGTCAAACGCCGCTGGAGAGAATATGGCTTAGCGGATATTAAGCTGAACGAGGCAAACGCCAATGTATTTGGCTACGACATTCGCTAGCGATTCGCTATGAGCGGAACACAACGAAGCACTGAGGCTCAAACTATCGGCGCTCAAACCATCTGCTTTTGAACAAAGGTTTGGTTCTGCTCCAAGGTGAGCTGAAGATCCGAAAGCTGTTTGAGCTGTGCTTTGAGCTGGGTGGCTGCTTTTTTCGCTGCCACTTTTTTATGAAGGGCCGCGCGGGCTAAATCTTCGCGCTCCTTGTGAAGGGCACTTTGGGCCACTCGGTGCCAGGTTAACGTGTCATGAGTGGCCTGGTTGTATTGGGGTAAGAGGGTTTTGGTTGCGATCGCAATATTGCCTAGCGCCTCTTCAAACAACAACATCGTCCGCTGCGGGTTACGACTCTCATGCGCAGCGCGAGCAGCCAGGTCTTTCACTTCAGGAAGTTTCATTTGCCCGAAGCGCAAGCCAAAGCTGGTGAGCTGTGTGCATTTACCTTCGCCCGTTTTGCACCAGTCCGCAAAGTGCTCACAGTTATTAAAAAATAAATCGTACTGACGCTCGCCCAATCGGCTTTCGGCCCGCTCCACGACCAAATCGGGGATAAAAGCCGTCTCGACGCTTTTGATATAAATACTGCCACCACGGGCAAAGGTCGCCCGAGTGGTTTGAGACACTTGAGCGTCACTGATTTTGCTGTAGTGAATAATGGTGCCATCGCCACAGTCTATGCCGTGGTGCTCGTAAGGCACCCCCACAATCTCTCGAATTGCGTAAACCTGATCGCCCCTTGCCATAGTTCTTTTGGTCGGTAAGGTCGATCTGAATTTAACACGGGAATTCGCTGCCGCTCACCGCTGAAAGAAACGCTGCTGAGTGAGCCGGACAAGACTATAGTTAGCCGGACAAGACTATATAGATGCGGCATAAATGCTGCTATCAAGACTGGCATTATCCCTGGAACTCACAATGGATTAACGCTGGCATAGCTGCGCAGGCAAACCCAACACTACTGCGCTTGCTGCTTAGCAATCAGTGCGTGAATGGAGGACATCCCTTTGGTTTGACGAGTTACATTAATTTGAATATTGGGGCCAGAGCGGGCCAAACGAATCACCAAGCCGTCTTTCACAGGCTGTGATTCTATGCGCTGACCAGCAAGGTAAGTGCCGTTGGTGCCAATATTATGAATTTCCCAACCGCCTTCTGTCTGGCGTAGCTCTACGTGATGGCGAGAAACAACAGCGCTATAGAGAATCACGTCATTATTGACTGAACGACCAATCCGAACAACTTCTTCTTCTTCAAATGTCCAGCTTTGGACGGGCGTTTTATCAACAGGATGCAGTAGAGAGAGCGTGATGACGTTGTTGAGAGCAGGCACAGCGCGACACCGGATGGAATGAGGACAAGCAGAGCACACCAATTTCATTTAAGACGTGTCTGCTAGCGTGCCGCGACAGGCTGCTTTCTAGGCCGTTTCAAAAATGAAGCTGACTTTATCGCCTTTGCCGAGGGCAATGCGATCGCCCGCACGCAACCGGTGACGGTTCCCGACAGCAAGGGGAAGTCCATTGACGTACGTTCCATTGGAGCTACCCACATCTTCGAGATAGTAGACATCGCCTTCTACTCGCAGGTTGGCATGTACCCGTGAAACCACTTCTGAATCAGAAAACCCAGAAACGTCAATATCCGGTGGCGTTTGATCATTAGGTTTCCCAATCCGTACAACAGATAGCTGTCCGGGGAGTTCGAGGAGGGTGTCCGTTTGGACGTGGCGAAGGCGAGCAGTAATAACTTGTAACTGAGTCGTCGCGGGGGGTGAAGGCGGGCTTGGAGGGGCCGGAGCCGAGGGCGCAGCAGACGATGCGGCAGGCGATGCGGCAGGCGGGCTAAAGGACGGTGCAGACGGTTCATCCGGCGACGCAGAGGCTTCTACATCGGGGGTAATGGGTTCAGGCGTCACTAGGGGATCGGGCGCGACTAAATCGGGGAGTTCAAAGTCTGCGCTGCCAGAACTGCTGCCGCCAAAACCACTGCCGCCAGAACTGCTGCCACCAGAACTGCTGCCGCCAGAACCACTGCCCCCCTTCCTTAAAAAGTTTTCGGTCGGGATAGAAGACTCAGGAATGGAGAAATCAGGCACAGAAGCTGAGACCTCCGTAGACATCGCCGCCGTGGACGGGGCGCTCCCGGCAGAGCCGCTCACCAATCCTCGGAGGTCGTTTCCGCATTGTCCACAGAAACTAGCATTCTCCTGAACAGGCGTGCTGCAGCTAGGACAAGCGACCATGGCAGGCAAAGGCGTATAACAGGCTTCGCACTGCTGTGCGCCGCCAGGGTTTTGGTGGTTGCAGTTTGGGCAGGTAATCATTGGGAAAACGAGAAAGGGTAAACGAGGAAAAATAAGCGGCACCAGGACTGGTGTCCAACCGGCCCAATGCAGACTTTAATGCGGCCAAAAGCCGATTGGCAAGCCTCTTTAAAAAGCTGCCCTAAAAAGCCATTTCAAAAAAGCTAGCCAGAAGCTATGTGAACGAGTCGGGGAGACCTTTGCCTGCCCCCGCATCCATAAGCCAATGCGGCCCTGCCAGTTGAATGAAACGGCTGGGGTAGGTGTAGTTATCGGCCTCATCAGCAAAGACCTTGGCAAGGGCTGCTTGCTTATTTTCCCCGGAAACTAAAAAGACTATTTTTTGGCCTTGGTTGATCATGGGAACGGTGAAGGTAATGCGGGGTTCACCATCGCGCTCACCCACCGTAATGAGGCGATCGCGCACATCTAACGCCTCTGTATTTGGGAACAAAGATGCTGTATGACCATCATCACCCATGCCTTGGAGCACAAAATCCAACCTTGGAATGCCCCCTGCATCTATCTCAAAAAAGGCCCTAATCGTCTCTTCGTATTGCGCCGCATCGGCGGCTGGATCATCTGCGCCCGTAGGCACCGCAAATATATTCGCTTCTGGAATGGGCACATGGTTAAGCCATGCTTCGCTCGTCATCCGAAAGTTGCTGGTTTCATGGTCATGGGGCACGTAGCGTTCATCGCCCCAAAAGATGAAAATCTTTTCCCACGGGAGGTTCGCTTTCACCATTGACTCGTACAGTGGCTTGGGTGTACTGCCGCCGCTGAGGGCGATGGTGGCGCGGCCTTGCTTATCTATCAACGCTTGCAGAGTGGTAACCATGAACTCATGCGCCCGTTGAATCAGCGCGGCCTTATCGGTAAGAATTTCGACGGTGGGTGCCATTGGGCTTTCCTGACGATTAACTAAGGGGTTGATAGGAAAATGAACGAATGAAATAAAACAGCTGGAATAGAACGAACGGAATAAACAGCGCAGAATAAACGAACTTTAGCTGATAGCTTAGCGGTATTAGAAACTTCCCTGTAGGCTATTTTTTAGCCGCTAATATTAGATGCGGTGCGCGTTGTAGGCTTTCAGAATGCTCTCGGTTGTTTTGCCTTGTTTTAATGAATCTCGCCACGGCTACTTGCCCCAAATATTAGAGAATTTGCGTGGGCAGAAAGGGAATAAGCAGCTGATTGCGGTGGTCAGTCCCAGTGAGGACGATACGCTGAGGATCATTCAGCAGTTCCCAGAGATAGACATTATCGAGGCGGATGCCAGTAATCGGGCGCAGCGATTGAATATTGGCATTGAGGCCAGCGCAGGAGATAGTGTATTGCTACACCACCCGGCAACGCTTTTACCGATAGAGGACGCGTTTAGCCAGGCGGAAGCCGCGTTAGCAGAGGCCGCTTGGGGCGGCTTTGTACATAGCTTTGATATGGATCATTGGCTGCTGCGGTTTACCTCTTGGTATTCAACACAGCAGCGATCGCACCGGCAACGCATTCTCTATTTGGATCACTGCATTTTTGCCAGACGGCAGGCGCTTGTGGATATTGGCGGGGTGCCAGATATGGATATTTTTGAAGATACAGCGCTGAGTTTGGCATTAGCGCAGTGGGGAGAACAGGCAGGATTACAAAAGGGAGCACCTGCGATCGCCACAGGCAAAGTGATTACGTCAGCAAGGCGATTTCGCGATCGCGGAATCTACCGCCAAGCCATCCTGAACCAGCTCCTCAAATTCATGTACCTGACCCGTCAAGATCCTAAAAAGCTGAACTGGCTATACGAGAGCAAGAGCCAAATCAACGTCAGCTATCCCAAGTCCTAGCGCAGCGCTTGAGCAAATAACCCCGACGTAGCCTCAAAATTGACCGAGATAGGCCGACAAAAGCCCTAAACCCAACAAAAGCCTTACAAATAGGGTCACTTTGAGCAGCGCACCCACCCGTTCGCTATTTAATCAACTTTGCTTTATTCTTGTTGAGAAATCGTACCGATTTAAACCACTCTAACGGGCAAAATGGTGTACCAATGCATCCAACTTGCTGAACTTCTATGACTTCTTCTAAGCCTAGACCCACGCCTCCTAAAGAAACGCCGCAGGTTCCATCGCCGCTGGCAGCAACGTCTTTAAAGTTAGTAGGTGCCATCACCATTTTGGCCGCACTTATCGACTTTTTAACCCTTCTGTTTCCGCCACAGTTTGGCAACCGCGCGTGGCAACTTGCAACGACAACGCAACTGGTTGATAGGGGCATCGTTCCACTGGTTGGCATTGCGCTACTCTTTACGGGCTACTGGATCGATAGCAGCCTGGGTAGAACCCCTCGCCGAGTGAGCTTAGCCACAGATGCTCGATTTTGGACTTGTTTGCTGTCTTGTTTGCTGGGTCTCATCTTTGTGATGACAACGGTGCTGCATCCTAACAACGTGCGGATTCAGAGTAATGAAGCCCTCCAGCAAGTAGAAACGGAAGCCAGTGAAGCATCCTCCCAATTAGAGGAGCGTTTGAATGCAGATTTATCCCAGCGCCGGGCTCAAATTGCCGCCTTGCTTCAGGATGAAGAACAGCTACAAACCGCGATTGATAACGGCAGCCTAGACGAAGGGCAGCTCGCTCAAATTCAACGATTCAAAGACAATCCAGACGAGCTAGAGGAGTTTCTCAATTCACAGGTTGGCGAAGCTCAAAATCAGCTCCAAACTCGCATTGGTGAGCAACAAAAAGATGCCACTGAGCGGCTAAAAACAGAAGCACTCAAAGCAACGCTAAGGGTTACGCTGAGTAGCTTACTACTCGCCATTGGCTATACCTTTATTGGATGGCAGGGCTTGCGGCGCTTACTTGCAATGGTGGGCTAAGGTCTACGGCCCCTCACTAAAGTGATGCCAAAAAGCGCTTAGCTGAACTCTCTCAGCTAAGCGCTTTTGTATTGTGAGACTTGGGTGCGATCGCTTTTACAATTACTTTTTTGCGATCTCTCGCCCAATCCCCACCTTACTAGCTCAAAGCTGTAATCATGGCTTGCTGAGCCACACTTTGATACAGCGTTTTAAGATGCTCAGAAATGGCCTGCGCTTCAGTCGCCGTTAAGGGCATGTCTCCAATCACATCTAAAACCGTTTGGTCTGCGGGTGTAATCACCACTAAAGACGGATCAAGAGGGTCATCATAGCGCCAAAAATCTTCTATACAGACAGGCGGCTGTGCCGAAGCCGGAGCAGACGTGACCAAAGCAGTTTCTTCACCCGCCTTGGCATCACCTTCAGTATCAGAATTTTCTTCGGATTGCTCTGTTGCCTGCGCGATCGCTTGCTGCCGCTGCTGTCTGAGCGCTTCCAAAATCTGTTCTTTAGAGCGCCCTCTAAGCTGAAAAAGCACAAACGGATCTTCTCTAAAAAAGTCTCCTAACTGATAGTAAACAGCCGCAATGTGTTTACAAGGATTTTTAGGATCCGGGCAGCTACATTTGGACTTGACATCAGCTAGCGTAAAGGGAAATAAGCTAAGGCCATTTGAAGTAAACACGCGCTCAATGTCGTCTGGCATTTCTCCAGCCAGTAACTGCGCAGAGTAAAGCGCTTGCTGTCCCAGTGTATCTATCACAAAGCCCCAGTCTTCATCGGTGAAGCGCTCAATCCAAATAGATAAGCGATAGGGTTCGGTGGCGGTGCCCTGCACAGTGGCAATTACTTTAGATTTTTTGAACTCTAAGCTTAAGATATTGCCTTGTCGGGCATAGTTACGGCCTCTTTCTAGGCGCTTTTTAAAGCGATAGGAGTTGAGCAAATCCACCCATTGCTGCACCCACCAGGCATCTTCTTGGGCGGCGGCAGGCTGAGGAGCGCTGTAAGTCATAAATAAAAGGCGTTTTTGACGGGTACACAGCTAAGCAAGGCTAGAATTTTAGCAGACCAGCCCATCAGATGACTAAAGCGCTATCTCTAAAAGAATAGTGAAAAGGCCGCTAGCCACATAAGGATGATAGCGACCTACGCCTAGATCAACCATTCTCAATCTTGATCACGGCCTATCGATTGGCAAAACTGCTATCGCTTGGCAAGACTGATAATTTTTACAGACTTGGTAAGTCTGATGATTTTTTACAGACTATCGATGAATCAGGTGCCAACACACGCCTTGAGCCTGGACTAATAAATTAGTCTCGGCTGATTTAAAGGAAAAACGCCATATTCTTGTCAAAACATGGCGTTTTTTATTCATCTACTCAAACAAAAGTGTCATTAACGACTCAACTAGTAGCTCCAGCTAACATCGCGCTGCTTTGAGTGTCGGAAGACTTCTTATGACGAGTGATCGCCATGCCCATGAGTGCTAAGGCAGGCAGTCCAGCAGCTGGTGCAGGAACATCTTGAGGGGGGACATCCTGAGAAAAATTACCGGCTTGAATGAAGACTTCATTTCTGGAACCGCCGCCACCAGTTACGCCAATTTGTCCCGATAATGTCCAGCCGTCTAGCAGAGAATCGCCTGTGAGGTAGTAGGCGAAAGAATCGTCCTGGCTATTGCCTAGACTATAATCGACAGCTTGGCCATCTACTTCGGTGAGGTTCAAAATGCCCTGACGCTTGGTAATGATTCGAATCGCGTCACCAACTTGCCAGTTGGCATCGTCCCAACTAACGATGGAGCCACCAATATTAGTGGTGATCCCGACATCAGGCAACCAAGAGAGGAAAAAGTCAGAGAGTTCGGTAGTACCATCACCCCAGTCAAACTCACCTTGATTAAAATTGCCAGGAGAACTCGTTCTTGGCCCAACACCAATTTCCCAATCCCGATAACCTTCTCTTCCACCACGGGCTTCTAAGCCGTACACACCAGCCCCATTAGAATCTACGCTTTCAATAACAGTGAAGTCACTACCATCTAAAGTTAAGCTAACAGCCTCAGCAGGCTTGGCATTAAACGCGTAACCAGAAATCAACAAACCAATAGTTATCGCTTTAGAAAATATTGTCTTATCCATCTTCGCTCTTCGTAAAAACACCCGATCAAAATATCTCTGTAGCAGAAGCACTTTCTCTTTGTGATAAATGATACAAACTAGAAAATCACTTCTGCGAAACCAGAAACATTACTGTGCCAAGCTTCCAACAGAAGAACACGTTTAGAAAATGTTGATCTCACGGATATTTCCTTCAGTCGTCAGATAATCCTGTTACGTAAATTAGGCTGTGCATCCTAGACAGATTCACGCAAACACGGAAGCAAGAATATATAAAACAACTCAGCAGTTTTCTCTTTTCGCAATTCTCTCTTCGATCAATCTCCTCTCTTCAGCTAACGACATTCTAAAGAAAGGAGAGAATAGTACCTTAGGTTTCAGACTTCAAGCATCGTGCATCTATAGCTTTTCTCACTAGCTTTTGCGGAACAAGTTTATGCCAATGACTCACATACTGGATGTTTCTGACACTGATTTCTCATACAGAAATAACAGGCGTAGACCACTTTACGCCTGTCTAAATTAAAACGATGTTGTCTTAGTACGCAGCCCTTAATGCCACAAAGGGAGACCCGATGGTCATCTGCTAAAGTTTATTCAGCAGAAGAGATAATCTGACTCATTTTCTCTAAGTCTAAGACTTCATTGAGCGTGGCTTCATCCATCAGGTTATGTTCGAGGACAAGCTGGCGGAGCGGCTTGCCTGTTTCGAGAGATTCTTTGGCAATGGCCGCCGCATTCAAATACCCAATGTGCGTATTCAGCGCAGTCACTAACGCCAAGCTCCCTTCCGCATAGCCCATGCAGCGCTCTGGCACTGCCGTAATGCCTTGTAAACACTTCGTATCGAGTGCTTCAACAGTGTTGCCTAAAATTTCAATACTGTGGATGAGATCGTAAGCAATCAGCGGCATCATTACGTTGAGTTCTAACTGCCCGGCCTGGGCGCAAAGAGCGATCGCACTGTCATAACCCATTACCTGAAAACAAACCATAGAGGTCATTTCAGCCATTACCGGATTGTATTTTCCAGGCATGATGGAAGATCCAGGCTGCACGGGCGGAAGCTGAATCTCTTTGAGCCCTGTTTTGGGGCCAGAGTCCAACAATCTTAAATCGTGAGAGATTTTAACCAGATCTTGGGCGAGATTTCGCAAGGTGCTGCTAACGGCAACAAATGGAGACATGCTCTGCATCGCGGCCATTAAATGCGGCGCGCTGGTGATGGGTTGCTTGAGGTAATCCGTGAGGATTTCGGCAACGCGGAAGCGATATTTTGGGTGGGTGTTGAGGCCAGTGCCCGTGGCGCTACCGCCCAGACCGAGAACAGCCAGCTCTTTCGCAGCAGCTTGGATGCGTGATTGGTGGCTGGTGAGGATGTGCTGCCAAGCGCGGAAGCCTTCACCAAGGCGCACAGGCACAGCATCTTGCATGTGGGTGCGGCCTGAGCGCACAACGGATTGGAATTCGTCGGCTTTGGATTGGAGGGTAGCGATCGCACCTTCCAAAGCCGGATACAGCGTATGCTCTAGCGCTAAAATGCCGCCCACACGAATCGCAGTCGGAATCACATCGTTAGTCGATTGGCCGTAGTTCACATGGTCATTGGGGCTCACCCGTTTATAATTGCCTTTTTTATCGCCCAGGATTTCTAGGGCGCGATTGGCGAGCACTTCGTTCACATTCATGTGGTGGGAGGTACCTGCCCCCGCCTGATAAACATCCACCACGAACTGATCGCGCAGCGCACCACCCAGGATTTCATCCACGGATTGGACAATGGCCTCGCTGATGTCTTGAGGAATGCAGTCGAGTTCACCATTTGCGATCGCAGTTGCTTTTTTAATGAGCAAACAAGCATCCACGTAGGTTTCTAAAGGCTTAAGGCCGCTGATCGGGAAGTTCTGAATCGCTCGCAGGGTTTGAATGCCATAGTAAGCACTTTCAGGGATGGGTAGCTCGCCCATTGAATCTTTTTCAATACGGACGGCGGCTTTTGATGCAGCTTCGGTCATGGGGGACTATCCTTTGAGTGAGCGGCCTTCTAGTGTAAACGGCCAAGATTGACGCGCTTAAAATTTTAAAGCGGTCTTTCTTTCTTGAATAGTCTTCGTGTATTTTTATAGCGTCTGTAGCAGAGTCTATAGAGCCTATAGTGAAGCCGTTACAGAAACAGAGATTGCTGCTGAGCAACCTCTGCTGCATTTACAAACGCACCTTTCTCGTGGGCCAGTAGCCACTGCTTACGATCTACGCCGCCAGCATATCCTGTCAGCTTGCCGTTGGCAGCAATCACCCGATGGCACGGCACAATAATCGAAATAGGATTGCGTCCGTTGGCAGCGCCGACGGCTCTGGAGGAGCCTGGCTTACCCAGCTTTTGGGCGAGGCTGCCATAGGAAACCGTTTCACCATAGGGAATGTTTGGCAGCAGCTTCCAAACAGATTGTTGGAACTCGGTGCCTTGAGCAGCGAGGGGGAGATCAAAGGATTGGCGCTGGTTTGAGAAATATTCAGTGAGCTGTTGCTTCACTTGGGAAAAGGGCATTGCAGTTTCAGATTCTTGCCAGTCATTGGTTTGAGTGGGAAAGTGCTTTTGATTTTTTAGGTATAGGCCAGTGAGCGATCGCCCATCACTCGTCAACAATATCTCTCCTACAGGACTCTCGTCTATCCAAGTAAAATGCACCGTCATTTCTTCATCCCTCCTTGCTTAATATCCTCTTTTTTCATGGCATCTTTCTGAGTGGTACCAATATCAACAGATTGCCAAATGTGCATCGCCGCATAAGACCGCCAAGGCCGCCAAGCTTCTGCCATTTTCAACAGTTCTTTTGGCTTGCGAATATTCAATGCCTTTTGCAATACCAAATCTCCGGCTGGGAAGGCATCTGGGTCGGCCAGTACTCGCATGGCAACATACTGCGCCGTCCAATCACCAATGCCTGGGAACGCCTTGAGCTGGGCAATGGTGGGTTCAATTGGGGCGTGCGCATCTAGGTGCAGATTATTGTGACTGACGGCTTGGGCGATCGCGCGAATCGCCTTTACCCGCATCGACACAATCCCAAGCCTGCCAATATCGTCTGCTGTAGCTTCATCGATTCGCTCAGCCGAGGGGGTTAGGTGAGTCAGCCCTTCAATGGGTGTTGAGATGGGTGTGCCAAATACCTGAACAAAACGCCCCATGAGGGTAGTGGCTGCTTTCACCGTTACCTGCTGGCCTAAAATGGCACGAACCGTGACTTCAAAACCATCGAACGCACCGGGTACGCGCAAGCCCGGATTATCTGCCGCCAGTGAACCTAGCCTTGCAGTAATGGCCGTTGGCTCAGCAGCAAGATCGAACAGAGATTTTATGCGGTTTAGAATGGGGAGAATAACGGCAATGAGTGAAGCAGAAAGTTCTACTTGCAGTTTGTTTTTTCCAGAGATAGGAGAAACACGAATCCAACCGCGATGCTCCCGGATACAGACGGTGCGGGCATAGGTATCCGCTTCGATGACTTCTACACCTGCAACCGTGCGGGCTTTTAGAAAGGTAAGGAGTGAGGCCCAATCGAACGGCGGGCGGTAGGTTAGCTCACAGCAGATAGAATCTTGCTCTATTGTCTTCTTTTTACGCAAGGAAGACGGTTGAAGATGGTAGCGCTGCTGAAAAAGGGCATTGAGTCTGCGGACACTGGAGAAGCCGCTGGCAAAGGCAACGTCTGCAATGGTGAGATGGGTATCGGTGAGGAGCTGTTTGGCCAGCAAAAGCCGTTGGGTTTGGGCGAGCTGAATGGGAGAAACGCCGAATTCTTGTTGGAGGACACGGCGTAAGTGGCGATCGCTCACGCCCAACTCACTCGCCAACGCACCCACTGACTGCTCCACCAGCGCCCCAGATTCAATCCGGCTCGCCGCTGCCGCTGCCAAACGTTCCACCGCGTCTACTTTTGATCGTCCTGGCGCAAGCTCTGGCCGACACCGCAAGCAAGGGCGATAACCTGCTTTTTCAGCAGCGGCAGCACTTTGAAAAAACTGACAGTTTTCAGGTTTGGGCGCTTTCACGGTGCAAACCGTGCGGCAGTAAATACCCGTGCTAGAAACGCCGATAAAAAAGACACCATCAAACCGGCGATCGCGGCTAAGAATAGCGTGGTAGTGCTGCTCATGGGTCATCATAGCTAGAACCCGTATAGACTAATGCGCTTGGGCTGCTCTCAGCATAGGACGAGTTTAAGCGGCTGTCTCGCCGTTTTCGGACGTGAAGCTTTTAAATCTTTTCTGCTGTGGGCCTTACCTTTACTGCTCTTGATAGTTCCAAAGCAGGCCACCATCTACATAAAACGTAGAGCCGGTCATGTATCTGGCATCGTCTGATGCCAGAAAAGCAACAATACCTGCCACATCTTCGGGTTCACCCAATCGCCCTAACGGGATATTTTGGGTGACTTTTTCTAGCTGAGCAGGATTATCAAGCAAGGCTTGATTAATCGGTGTATTGATGGCTCCGGGGGCCACATTGTTAATGGTGATGCCCAGTGGGCCTAGCTCCACGGCAAGATTGCGCGTAATCATTTTCACCCCGCCTTTGCTGGCGCAATAAGAGGTGAAGTGAGGAAAGGGTAGCTCCTCGTGCACGGAGCTAATGTTAATAATTCGGCCTGGATTGTTCGTGGTTCTAAAGTGCTTGACCACTGCCTGAGTCGCAAAGAAAACCGCCTTCAAGTTAACATCCATCACCTTGTCATAGGCAGCTTCGCTCACATCCCAAAAGTCATCGCGCAGCTCTAGGCCCGCATTATTCACCAAAATGTCAACCTGGCCAAAGTGCTCAATTGATTGAGCTACCAGTGCATTAATTTCTGCAACTTTGCCAATATCAGCCTGTACAATCAGCGCCTCTGAGCCAATCCCTTCCACGGCAGCTTTCGTTGCTTGGGCACTCTCCGCAGAAGATCGATAGTTAACGACAATCTTTGCGCCTTCTTTGGCCAGCCGCTCACAAATGCCTCGGCCAATGCCGCCACTACCGCCTGTGACTATCGCAACTTTATTTTTCAGTTTCATGGTGTAACGCCTCTGTTGGATCGTAGTTTTCTGTCAATCGGAGTATTCGCTTTAACCTGTCAGGTGCGGCCAACACACTATTCGTAGTTGTTCATTCCCTGTTCGGCGGCGAGCTGAATCATGTAGGCCACTAGCCCCGTCCATCCCGTTTGGTGAGAAGCGCCTAAGCCCGCCCCATCGTCGCCATTGAAGTACTCATAAAAGAGAACATAATCACGCCAGTGTGGATCGTTTTGAAAGCGCTCTAGCCCGCCATACACAGGGCGCTGGCCAGATTTGTTTTTTAAAAAGGTCGTGACCATTCGTTTACCCAACAGAATCGAGATCTCTTTTAGATTTTTCTTTTCTCCAGAGCCTGTAGGAAACTCAATTGTGAAGTCATCGCCAAGGTAGCTATGGAAGGTGTCTAACGACTCTAGTAACAGGTAGTTAATGGGATACCAAACTGGCCCTCTCCAGTTAGAATTGCCGCCAAACAATCCAGAATTAGACTCGGCAGGCTGGTAGCGAACGCAGTGGTCTTCACCGTTGGCATGGATGGTGAAGGGTTGGTCTTGATGGTATTTCGATACGGAGCGAATGCCGTGTGGCCCCAGAAATTCATTCTCATCTAGCATGTATGCCAACAGCCGTTGGAGTCTATTTTTGCTGCCATCGGAATGGGGCGTGGCATAGCAAAGGGCCAAAAGCCGGGTGGCACCCACACCTTTGGTTTCCATGCAGGCAACGTTCTTTTTTAAGTCGTAGCGATTATCGATGAACCACTGTAGCCGTCGCTCAAAGCCAGGTAGTTTTTTGAGGGTCTCAGGAGACATGGGCACGACGCCCAACAGTGGAATAAGTCCGACGAGCGATCGCACTTTCATTAACTGCCGAGAACCATCGGGGAAGCTAATTGCATCGTAAAAGAAGCCATCTTCTTCATCCCATAAAGACACCCCATCCACCTGATTCATCGCATCTGCAATGTACAGAAAGTGCTCAAAAAACTTGCTGGCAATATCTTCGTAAGGCGATCTATCGACTGCTAATTCCAAGGCAATGGTCAGCATGCCTAAGCAATACATCCCCATCCAAGAGGTGGCATCTGCCTGTTCTAAAGATCCTTCTATGGGCAAGCCTTTCGATCTATCAAAAACGCCAATATTATCCATCCCCAAGAAGCCGCCCTGGAAAATGTTTTTGCCTTCCGCATCTTCTCGGTTCACCCACCAGGTAAAGTTCAGCAGCAGCTTCTGAAAAATCCGCTCCAAGAAATCCTTATCCTGACGGCCCCAATATTTCTGTTCTATTTGGTAAACCTGCCACGCGCCCCAAGCCTGCACAGGCGGTGTCACGTCATTAAAGTCCCACTCGTACGCCGGGATTTGCCCATTGGGGTGCATGTACCACTCTCGGGTGAGCCGTGAGAGCTGCAGCTTGGCAAAGTCTGGATCGATCATGGCCAAAGGCACTAGATGAAAGGCCAAGTCCCAGGAGGCATACCAGGGGTACTCCCACTTATCAGGCATGGAGATAATATCGTCGTTAAACAAATGTCTCCAATCGCCATTTCTGATGTGCTGACGCCCAGACGGTGGGGTGGGCTGCGTGGTATCTCCGTTTATCCAGTCTTCTATGACGTAGTAATAAAATTGCTTTGTCCACAGCATGCCAGCAAAGGCTTGGCGCTGCACATTGCGCTCATCTTCCGATAGGTTCGGGGGCGCAAAGCTGTTATAGAACGCGTCAGCTTCTTGCTTTCGCTGTGCGACTATCTGCGTTTCGGCTTTGCTAAAAGGGGCTTGCAGCGTATCTGAATTTGAGAGCCTGAGCATTATGCTGCGGCTCTCACCGGGCGGGATAGCGAGCGGGTAGTGGGCTGAAAATTTTGTACCTGTTTCATTGGGGTTTACAGCGGTTGTTTGGCCTTCTACCACGCAGTTATTGATGCCGTCTTTTACGTAGGGAGAGGCATTGGGCTGATTGTAGAGGCGCTGAAGGTTTGTTTCATTTTCAGTAAATAGGCGCTGAGGCTGGCCTTGGCAGTACAGCCATCGCTTGCCTAGCGTGGGATGGTCAGCTTCAATGATGCTGTAATCGCCTTTGTTCGTGAAGGCGCTGAGCTGGGGTTTGGGTTCGCCTTCCTCCCACGACCAGGTGTTACGAAACCAAAGGGTGGGCAGCATGTGCAGCGGCTTCTCTGTACTGCCGCGATTGTGCGCCGTCACTTTTATAAAAATGTCTTCGGCATCGCACTTGGCATATTCAATAAAAATATCGAAATAGCGGTTCTCTTCAAAAATCCCCGTATCTAACAGCTCATATTCTGGGTCTTCGTAGCCTCGGCGCTGATTTTCTTCTACTAGCTGCTGATAGGGATAGGCCGACTGAGGATACTTGTACAGATACTTCATGTACGAGTGGGTCGGCGTATTGTCTAAATAAAAGTAATACTCTTTGACATCTTCGCCGTGGTTGCCCTGCGTGCTGGTGAGGCCAAACATTTTTTCTTTGAGAATGGCATCTTGCCCGTTCCAAAAGGCCAGGGCAAAGCAAAGCCGCTGATGATTATCGCAAATGCCTGCAATGCCATCTTCGCCCCATCGGTATGCCCGGCTCAGAGATTGCTCGTGGGTAAAGTAGTCCCAGGCGGAGCCATCTTCGCTGTAGTCTTCGCGGACGGTGCCCCACTGCCGCTCACTCACATATGGCCCCCACCGCGTCCAGTAGGCAGCGCGATCGCGATTTTCCTGCAGTCTCTCTTTTTCGGCGGTCATAATAACTAAATTCGGATAGTGCACTGTCATTTAAGAAATGCTGACGAAAGCAACCTGAGCTGCAACGATAGGTTCAATCCTTATGGTGATAGTAGGGACAGGGGAGTAGTGAGTAAGGGGTTTACCCTAAAGAATTTTATTCCTTGAGATAGAAAGCAAATGAGAGATATATAAGAATAAACAACAGATTCTTATATATCTCTCATACCGGGCGTCTCTTTCCTTTTGTTTAGCGTCTTATGATGCTAATTCTGTTTCCAAACAGAAGCTCGAATCAAACAGAAGCTCAAATCAAACAGAAGCTCAAATCAAACAGATCTCAAAAGATGCTGTACAGCAGAAGTAAAACGCCCCATAAAGTAGGATTCTTTCTATAGCACCGTGCGGATGCATCAGTTTTTTAAGTCACGTTGGCCATTATTGTCACGTTGGCCATTATTTTGGATGGGTTGCAGCCGATGGTGATGACGGATTCATCGTTATGGCGGAGTCTCAGTGATAGCAGCGATGTATTTTCGTGCAGAGATCAAAAAAGCCTCAGACCGTAATGAGTCTGAGGCTGAAGGTATGAGGAGATAAATCAGACAGCTTTTTAGGCTGCCTTATGAAGTTCGTCTATTACAGACTTACTTGCTAGAATCGCGAGTATCAAGCGCATCTAGGCGAGTTTTTTGGATGTCGTCAACGCTTTTGCTGGAATCACGAGTATCCAAAGCTTCTAGGCGAGTTTTTTGGATTTTGTTGCCGCCAGCGACGTCTTGAAGCTGCTCGTCTGACACCTGATCATTGTTTTGAGTGGACTTGTTGTTGTCTGTCATTGTTTTTGCCTCCGGGCAAAGTGCTTTGTTCAACATCTACACAGTATCCTGGTCGCTCTGCGATGGGCTGAGCATCTGCTGAGGAGTGCATAAAAATCATTTCAGCCTGTGTTCAGCAGAATTCAGCCCCTTTTCAGGAGAATAGGGCCATACACCGAAGCCGGGTGCATCCCACTTTTGTGGTGAGCATAAATACTTAGGTCTGAAAATATTTCCTTTCCGCTATGCTGAATGTAGCTTTCAGCCCTGGTATTTAGACATGGACGCATCCAAAGCAGAGCAAATCAAAAGCCACGCAAGAG
>JBGCGG010000084.1:0-18751 GCA_045110585.1 Phormidesmis sp.
ATTGGCTGGCGGACAACAGTTCTGTCGGATTCGAGGCTATATATCGACGCTGAGAAAGCAGGGCATAGCTGTACTTGACGCACTCTCTCGTACCTTTGCTGGAGACCCGGTGATGCCAGTACTTTAGCCTGAGTAGTTACCCGATGCCTTTAGCGCCCAGCTATGGATCTTAATGGCCATTTATTCTCTGATTGTGATTGTCGTTGCACAGTTTCTTTGGTACGCCTCACTACAGAGTTTAGATTCTCGGGCTGTAGGGCGGCTAACCGTACTGTCTCCCATTTTCGGCGTCCTGTACGCATTTTTAATTAATGGTGAAAGACCTTCTTCCATTCAAATCGGCACGTTAATACTGGTGATTGTGGGCGTATTAATTGCCAGCGTAGGCAAAAAGCGTGTTGAAAACGTTGAGACAGAAATGATCATAAAAAATGCAGAGGACGTTGCCACTTAGCCACTTAAAGCCGCAGCTGAGTCAACCAAGCTCTTTCCAGCAACAAACGAGCCAATCCCTTAGCCAACAGATCATTGAGCCACCTTTTCATTCCTCAGCTTTAGAACGTGTTTGGAACGTACGCTTTTCATGCTTTAGCTGCTATATACCAAGGGTTTTCTCATGTTCATCGCGTTACATGTCAGTTAGCCCTTCTGCAGCTACTACAACGGCCAGATTATGTTTAACGCTTCTGACTATACGGATGTACTACACCAAATCGAAGACTTCTTTAACCGTTCTACCTATCCCCATTCTGTGCTGAACGGTGAACCTCGAATTGAAGAAAATCAGGCGAATCAGAAAGCCAATCAAAAAGCTGATAATCAGGCAAATGAGCCAGGCAATGCACTAGCTAGTGGACGCGAGGCTGCATTGTTGGGCGATCGCTTAAATATTTCGTTCCCCGCTCAAGGAAAACCCCTTTCAGCCCTTCACAGAGATATCGCCACTTATCTTAACCACGCTGTTCACACCGCGCACCCAAGCTATTGTAATCAGCTGTGGGGTGGCTTTAGCGCCGCAGCCTTCATGGCCGATATGATTACCAGCGCGGCCAACACCTCCATGTACACCTACGAAGTAGCCCCCATAGCCACCCTTATAGAGCAAGCGTTAATCGCTAAGATGGGCCAACTCGTAGGCTTTGATAATCCAGGCGGACAGTTCACCACTGGGGGCAGTAATGGCAATTTAATGGCTATGGCCATGGCTCGTCACCAGGCCATTCCACACATCAAACAAGCCGGATTAGGAGACCACCCCCAGCTCATCGCCTTCGTATCACAAGAGGCCCACTATTCTTTTATCAAAGCTGCGCAGCTTTTAGGCTTAGGCAGCCAAAACCTGTGGAAGGTGCCTGTCGATGAATATGGTCAGCTCCGGGTCAGTGAGCTAAAGCGTTTGATTAACTTGGCTCGGGGGCAAGGCGCGCTGCCATTTTTTGTCGCTGGAACAGCAGGCACAACGGTGCGCGGTGCTTATGATCCGCTAGAAGCCATTGGTGCGATCGCGCGTCAAGAAAAGCTGTGGTTTCATGTGGATAGCGCGTGGGGCGGCGGGGCATTGCTAAGCACTCGGCATCGGGCCATGTTGCGAGGCATAAACCAAGCCGATTCTGTGGTTTGGGATGCCCATAAAATGATGGGAATGACACTCGTGTGTTCAGTGCTGCTAACTAAGCAGCGAGGCGTTATGCACAGTGCATTTTCAGCTACAGACACAGACTACTTATTCCATGAGGATGAAGCAGAGCCTACGGACTTAGGGCCGAGCACTCTACACTGCGGTCGGCGGGTAGATGCGGTCAAACTGTGGTTAGCTTGGCAACATTTAGGAGACGAAGGCTGGAAAAAGCTCATCGATCAATACTTTGAACTGGCTGAAAGAGCCGAAGCCATTGTCAGAGCACATGCCTCCTTAGAAATGGTATTCCCTCGGCAATCGCTTAATCTTTGTTTTCGCTACGTGCCTACCAAAACAACCGGTAATGAAAAGCCAGATAGCAACGCGCTAACATTACAAATTCGCCAGCGCCTATTAAAAACCGGACTCGCAATGGTGAACTACGCCACGTTAGAAGGCAGCACCTTCTTTCGGTTGGTGCTGTGCAACAACCAAACCAGTGTGGTGGATATAGAGAGATTCTTTAAAGATGTAATCGAAACCGGCCGAGCCATTGAGCAGGAAGGCTACGTCAAAACGCCCGATAACAAGGCTGCCGGAGAACACATAGCAACAGAAGACATAGCAACAGAAGAAACCGTCACAGAAGCAGCCGTTACAGAAGCAGCCGTTACAGAAGAAACGCTAGCAAAAGAGACCGGCGCAGAGCAAACTGAAGAAAGGCATATTCCCGTTAAGCAGTTGGGAGAATCATCCTACCGCAAGGAAAAAATCACTTAAACCATGTAGCCTAGAAAACAGACCCTACAAACACTACACAGCAATTGCCGACAATGAGGAAAGCTCACCAGTAGGCCCAGAAACAGGCCCAGAAACAGGCCCAGAAACAGGCCCAGAAACAGGCCCAGAAACAGGCCCAGAAACAGGTTCAGAAACAGGTTCAGAAGAGGCATGATATTCAGGTTCAGAAGGTGCCTGAATATTCTCTTCTGAGGGCTTAAAGGGACAAGGCTGTTTTAGTAAAGCTGTAATGCCATCGGGTAGTAGCGGCTTACTAAAGTAGTAGCCCTGAATCTCATAGCAACCGTAGCGTTTGATCACCTCTAGCTGCGCCTCAGTTTCTACCCCTTCCGCCACAATTCCCATATCTAGGCTTTTCGCAAGCGCAGCGATCGCCTGCGTGACTTTGGTGGCTTCCACACTGCTCAACAAATCATTGGTAAAAGCCCGGTCAATTTTGAGCGTATCGAAAGGAAACCGTCTGAGATAGCTTAAAGATGAATATCCCGTACCAAAATCATCCAGCGATAGCTTAATACCCAGCTGGTGCAGCTTCGTCAATGCCGACAAACTTGTGCTTACATTCTTCATCAACAAACTTTCGGTCACTTCTAGTTCCAAAGACTTAGCAGAAAGCTGCGTCTCTATCAAAGTCTTTTGAACCAACGTCACGATTTCCGATTGCTCAATTTGCCTTGCAGATAAATTCACCGCAACGCGAATAAACGGAAACCCGGCCTGCTGCCAAGCCTTATTTTGTTCGCAAGCTGTCCGTAAAATCCACGCACCAATCGCAAAAATTTCACCTGTTCTTTCCGCAATACCAATAAAATCATTGGGGGGAATCAGCCCTAATTCCGGGTGTCGCCACCGCACCAGACTCTCTACACTGACAATCTGACCAGTACGACAGTCTACGCGGGGCTGATATTGCAAAAACAGCTCATTTCTTTCAAGCGCTACTTTCAAATCATTCTCAAGCCTTAACTGCTTGTGCAAAGCCGTAGAGATATCGGCATAGTAAAACTGATAGTTATTGCAGCCTCTCAGCTTTGCTTGCTCCAGTCCAGCATAGGCATTCGCAATCAGCTGAGCCGCATCCTGACCATCCGTAGGATAGCTACAAGCGCCCACGCTCGCAGTCATACAGTGCAGCTTAGGGCCAATATTGTCAAAAGGCTGACTCAGCAAACTCAGAATTTTCTGGACCACCTCAAATGACTGTTCTGCCTCAGCGGACTCAACCAGAGCTAAAGCAAACTCATCGTTTCCTAACCGGGCAACTAAACCAACCTGACCAAAGTGCGCTGACAGTCGATTCGCCACTGCCTGCAACAGTCGGTTCCCAAATTCAACGTTTTCAACCGTATTGACCCCTTTAAATCCGTCAATATCAATTACAAAAACAGAAATGGTTTGCGTCGAGTGAAGTCTAACAATTTGCTCTGCCAGCTTCATTTGGAACAGCTTTCGATTGGCAAGACCTGTCACCTCATCGTTAAATTCCAAATGCCGAACCAAGCCATCTAGCTTACCGATGATTTGAGTCGTACGAGCCATCAGCGTACCGGCAGCGTCCGTATACTTAGTCGGCAGTTTAGGTAGCTGATTCGTGGTCTGATATCTATTCAAAGCCTCGGCGGTTGCTTGCACAGGCTGCAATAAAGATCTGAGGGCTAAAAAAGTAATGGTTGTGCCCACTAAGCCTTCTAGGGCTAACGATCCTAAGAGCTGCCAACGAAAGTCCGATACCACATCGCTTTTGTGAGTCGCCAGCATCAGGGCTAGCGTTAACCACGGCAAGTTGGCACTCAAAAGGGCAATGGAGATAATTTTGCTGTTATAGCTCTTTAAAAAACGAATACTAGAAAGAAGCTTATAAAACAGCATGGCAAATCAACGCAATAAGGAGCAACGCAAGAAGCGATCAGACAAGTTGTCCATAGGAACGAGGTCTGACTCAAACAGAATCTGATTCACAGAGATAGCAACAGTCACTTTGCTATTCCCCCTTGACCTTTTCTATGGGCCGTATTAAGAAAATTAACACGCACGTTTAAGCAACAAGAACCGTCTTATCACTCACGCAAAAACACGGCATTCACTAAATCTAAAGGCTTTTAAACCCATCGCTGGGTTAATATTTTACAGATCCTATCGGTTGTCGCATTTTCCATAAAACCTACAAGCATGAGCACGGTTTTAAAGTAAGCGAGCTTGTTCAGGCTAGTATCAGGCTAGTACAGGTTCACCTGTCGCAATCACCTGCTCAACAATATCAATGGCCCTTTTGACACCGCCTGCTTGTTGAATGGAGGCTTGCAACCTCATCGCATTTTCTTTGTAAGCGGCATCTGTCCACACCTGAGAAATGGCTTTTTTCAGCTTAGTGACACTGACCTGCTTAACAGGGAGTGCTTCACCACACCCCGTCCACACAACTCGGGCCGCCACCCCTGGCTGATCGTTAGCAATTGGAATTGCCACCATGGGCACACCATTATTCAGACACTCTAAAACCGTATTCATACCACCGTGGGTAATCGTGAGCGTAGCTTGTTTCAAGAGTTCTAACTGAGGGGCGTATTCTACAACTAGCGGTGCACCCGCTAATGATGGCAACGCATCAGGCTTGGCAGAACCACCTAACGAAATAACCAGCTGAGCATCCAAGTCAGCACACGCTTCGGCAATCTGTTGGAAAATACCGATTAAACGATTTTGGATAGTGCCTAAAGATGCATAAATAATGGGTTTGCCCGTTAGCTGCTCATAAGGAAAATCAGGAATTTCTCGGCCAATAGACGTATGATAAGGCCCTGTGAAATGAAGGCATGATGGGAGTGTTTCTCTGGGAAACTCTAATTCAGCAGGCTGCTGGCTAATTTGCGCTAACTGAGAATGGCGGTCATTAGGACTCGCGAGGGCGGGTAAGTTCCATCTCTGACGATGCTCATTAATAACTGTGGTAATTGGCTGAACAGCCCGATCAAACGCTTTGTAGCCAATGCGATTACGCAACCTTCCCCACCAACTGGGCGCATAGTGCCAATGGGTCACGTAAGGGGGAATGCACGGCTCACGATGCAACACAATTGCACTGCAAATAGAAACAAATGGAATACCCACATGCTCTGCAATGGTGCCCCCGTCCGAAGTCACCTGATCCACCAACAGCGCTTCTATCCCAGCCGATTGAATAACAGCAGGAATATCTCGAAACCTCATAGTGGCCCCTTTTACCAGAAATTCAATGGTGTATGCCAAGGCTTCGCGATCGCGAAGCTGACCTAACTGAGTCAAGAAATCAGCCATTGAACCCAACGGAAAGTCGGCTTCCCCAATCGCTCTGAACCCTAATCCAGCGGCTTTTACCTTAGATTCTGTATCCAGTTGCCCCATGAACGTAACCTGATGGCCTCGCTGTTGCAGTTCATTGCCCAACGGCAGCATCGTATTCAAATGCCCTGTAGTAGCTGGACAAATTAACCCAAAATGCGTCATGCCGTTTCTCCAATAGGAAAGGAATATTACAAGGTTCCAGGAATAATAAAATCTGCTGAACGAATAGTGTCATGCCGATGCAAGTGATAGTTCAATTTTTCAACATCATCAGGCAACAAGCTTTGTGATCGCCTCTGTTCGCTCTGCTGGATGCGCTTGCGCCCCAGCACAGTATCAGCCTGAGAGTCACAACTTAAAACATCGAGTAGCCTATCAGAAGAAGAAGGCTCACAGTCACAATACGCCAGCATTTTTCTCGCGGTTTCCTCAGGCTGCGATCGCCAGCTTAAAAACGAAATCGGCAACATCTCAACGCCCATATGCTGCATTCTCAAACAGGCATTCATAGCGGAAAGCCAAGTGAGCACCAACAGTTCCACAAAGCTCAAGTGCTGATTTTCAGGATAAGTAGCCACCAGCTCAGTCACAGGCGCTAGATAGGCGCGAGTGGCTTTCTCGAGCGCAATCTGTGCCGCTGGCTCTCGTATTTGGTCGTCTGTAAATGCTCTTTTAGCCGACACCAACCAGCTTTCTGCATTGCGATAGAGAAAAAAGGTTTTTGCCTGAGGAAATAGCTCATGCAGCCAATCTCCTATCTCAGCTGTTTGCGATCGCCCTTTAATCACAAAATGAGTCGCCGTCCTAGATTTACAAAGAAAGCGAACGCTAGCCGCCAGCAAAGGTTTGAGAATATGTTCGCTGTCTTGGTTCTTAGCCCTAGCAGCATGTCGGGCAGCCACCATCAGCGTCAGTGCATCCGGCTCTGAAATAGCGTCAAGGCTATCTACACAGGAAAATATCTGGCTTGCCAAAGTCGAGCCTGCACGACCGGTTGAATAAATAAAATTGAGGTTACAAGGCTCTATTGATATCTGATTTGCTAACACAATAAAGTCAGCAAATGATAACGTCATCACTCGAATAGCCTGTTCATATTGAGCCATCCAATAAAAAGAAGCCTCGGACAATTTCACCGCTTCAGGTGTTTCTACAAACACAGCGCGCTGCATTTCAAAATCAAGGCTGTATAAGGAAATATAAGGGCTATTAAGCAGAATCCCAGACGAAACTTGCTTAGGCTCTGACAGTTGAAAATCTTGAATACTTGCACCACCTAAAGGTTGCTGACGTATCTTGTTAGCAATCTGAAATGCGGTTGCTGACATGAATTCACCTCTCAGTCCTCATCAAACAAGCGCAGTAACGAGTACGGCTTGGACACGGATAGTGTGTGCTAGCGCCTAAAATATCTGAAGTAACGCTTTCCATTAATGGGCGTTACTTCAGATATTTCTTATACGTTTAGAGTATCACTAAGACGGGTAGCGCTAAGCACATAAAGCAAACAACGCTAAAGCAGGCAACGCTAAAACAGACAGTACATCAAACAGACAGCACTAAAATGAGCAGTCATAAAACGAGCAGCGCTGAATCCGCTTCTCACATCAGCTTTCATCTTTAGCTGTCGGGTGCATCTCATGAATCCAGCCTAATATTTTGCGGGCGCAGAGAGAGCTATGCGTATGCGTAAAGGTATCAAAAAAGAATAAGCTGCTGTTAGAAAAACAGTGATGAATACTTTTGGCATCTTGAATATTGTGCGCGTTGTCTTGACTAGCCGCAATCGTGAGCGTTGGCACCGCAACTTTAGAGATAGCGGCCAAATCTAGTTCAAAAGACAGCAGCTGACGGGCCGAAGCCGTAACCCTAGAAAGATTTGCCGCGGCCAAAGACTGAACAGCCGCCGTGACTTGATAGGCATCTTTATCAGTTGCAAGACCTCTGATAACGGCCAAAAATATAGGGCGCAAAAAATAGAGCATCCAGGTAGGCGATCGCTGAAGAACCTCAAACAACATCGCCAAAGGCCCACTCACTTTAGATGTTGGAGAACACACACTAGGAGAAATCAGTATTTGCCCCTCTGGCTTCTTGTTTAATTTATCGACAATTGATAAATAAACAGAAGCCCCAACCGAAGCAGCCACCACGTAATAGTCTTTTTCACCTAAGCTATTTAGATAATGCAAAGCGTCATCGCCATGCGCCTGAAAGGTTTGGCATCCAATCTTATTAGATTTTCTCCTGGCAGATGCACGCTGGCCAGGTTGGGCGGAGGGCTTCTCTCGGGACTCAAAATAGTCAACCCGAAAATCTTTGC
This sequence comes from Phormidesmis sp., assembly GCA_045110585.1. Taxonomy (GTDB): domain Bacteria; phylum Cyanobacteriota; class Cyanobacteriia; order Phormidesmidales; family Phormidesmidaceae; genus Phormidesmis. The sequence goes on from JBGCGG010000084.1 coordinate 8,064, forward strand.
TCAGCTCAGGCAAAACATAGCGCCACGTTGACTCTGCAGAGAGCCAACCAGGGAAAAACACAATGAGTTTTTCAGCGTCTGGATTGAGCACATGAACAGAATGAATAATATTTTGATGGCTATAGCGCTTCCATAGAGACTGCATTGCGGCTACTTAATGAATACAGAGGCTTACCCCGTTCAAGGCTCACCCACTTTAAGTATACGAGCGCGCATGAAATGAGGCTAAGCCCCTTTCGCCTACCGCATAGCCATCAGCCGCACAGCCATTCACCGTTTGCGAACGGCCTATCGCCATCCACCGTTCGCCATCCACCGTTCGCTATAAAACAGACAAGACTGCTACGCCTAGCGGCACACTAAATTTCTCGCACCAAATATAAACTTCGTTATAGGAGCTGATGTCAAGTCCATCAGGGAGTTCGTAGGTAGATGCACCCGTTAAGCTGCGCAGCTCACCAGATTGAGTGATGGGGTCGTAGCCATTTTTGCCAAGGCCCACTTTAGGATCAGGCGCATTATCTAAAGAAAAGTCATCGCCTAGCTCAATGTAATATTTACCGCCGCGTTCAACAATATCCACACTACCGGTTGTGATATGGTCGCTTTTGCCTTCAAATGTGCCTGTCGCGATGATAGTGCCTGCCGCCAAATCTTCGGAGGCCGCAATATCAAGATTGTCAACATCACTGGTTTGAAAAATATTAGCGGGAGCAAGCACAGGCAGCTGGGCGATCGCTTCTTGCTCAAAAAGCGGCATGGTAAGGGGTAAAGTGGCCCAAGCCACAGAAGCGATCGCTCTGCCCATATGTTTTGACCACTGTTGAAATACGCTGAGGAAAGATTGAGTCGTAGAACGTTTGCTTTCAAAAAAAGACGGTCTCATAACATTACCTATTGTTCAAAACGGTGCATACTCTGAACAATAGGTAATCTTGAAAAAGAGAACCTTAATTTGAAATTAAAACTAAAGCGGTCTCCAATGAGTGATTATGAAAAATGACTCATTTTAGTGCGTGTTATTTTTCATCAACAAACTAAAAACAACCCGCCAATCTCCATCACGCCCCTTTACGCGGGCTCTCAGCAGATGTAAAACCACTCAAAATTAGAGCGAATCAAAATCAGAAAACATAAAAATCAGAACAACTTTAAAACCACTCAAAATCAGGCGTTACTATCTGAGATGACCGCGCCTCAATATGATCCCAAATCAATTCGCACACAGGCCGTTTGGTTCCGATGTTGCAGTTCTCATGCAAATCTACATACGGCAGAAAATTATACTCATTAAATGCACCGTGGGTCTCGGTTAGCGGGCGAGAAATATCTGTTGTAATTACATCAAAGCCCAGCGTAAGAGTCGTAAAACGATAGGAAAAAGCAACACAGCTTTCAATAATACTGGGATGGATATGTTCGGTACAGTCAATATAGTCAGACCCCGTAGAGGCCGTTATTTTAGTCTGGAGGTGAAAAGTTTCTCCAGCAGGGAGAATAGTTTCAGATGTATAACCTGCGTTCTCTAAAAGATGGTGCGTAGTATCGTCAAAAACGAGATAATGAATGGTGGTATGGGCTTCATCACGGGCAGCTCTACCAGGTTCAGCATTTCTAGCCTGAAACAGTTGGGCAATCGTACGCTGACCATCTCCAACTACATTCGCAGGGCGACGTTCTACACATCCTGCATATTGATGGTCAAGAATGAGCACGCGGTAGTCTTTCCCATAAATATGAGATTCAACCTGGATTTTTTTCCCGCTAGCGGCAATTGTGTCAGCGGCTTGTTTTAACTGGGCAGCATTTTGTAAATGAGGAAATACATTTTCACTAAGAGAGCCTGTGTTAGGCTTCGCAACCAGTGGAAAACAGCATTTGGACAGTGGAATTTCTTCAAAGGTATTGAACAACCCGTAAGCAACAGGCACAGATAGCCCATCGGCTTTCATCAAAGCGAGCTTATGAGCTTTAGCCTGTTCAGCATCATAATCGTCGTATTGGCACCAAAAAGACACATGCCCTGGATAAATGCGGTAAGTAAACCCCTTGCCATCACGGCTAGCAACAAAGGTTCTATCGGTCACGTCACCCAAAACTTTGAATTGAAACCCTCGCCTCATTCCTTCTTGCATCACAGTCCAAATGCGCTTGGTAATGTTGCGATAGTAAATGTAAGAAGAAAAATGCTTTTGGCTAGGCGCGTCTTCTAAAGCTTCAGAAATGGGTGTTGCATGCTGCCAGCGTTCTGGGCCAGACATATCCGCAAAACTTTTCGGTTCAGTAGCCTCTTGTTCTGTGGCCTTTTGTTCAGTGGCCTGGAGCTTAGTCGTGTGCATCTCGCTTGTTTCGCTCAGCGCTGTTGGCATGTTTTTGATCAGGGTAGCAACCGCTTTCCTTTGTATCAATCAGAAAAACAGAACAAATGAGAGCGATATAAGGAATTGCCCACCTATTCTCGTGAAATCTATCCCATTTTTTAAGGATCCGTTTGGGATTTGCTCACGTTACCAGCCAGTACAGGTGGCATATTTAGCTTAATTCTCTATCACCCCCACTGCCTATGAAACTCTTAAGCCTATGCGATCCGACCCAATACAAGCGGCCACCCCTAGATGTCCCGGCCTTCTACCAAAAGCTCGCCAGCGATAAGCGGGTCACGTTTTATCATATGCCCGCCCCTGATGTAACAGCAGTAGGTGAGCTATTGCCAGACGTAAGAGCGATCGCCACACCCAATTCCCTTACTTACAATGAATTCGTCACGTTAGGCAATAGCACTTCTCAAACCCTTAGCCTAGAAGACATCGACTTAGTATTTTGCCGAACGCTCAAGCCTTACGCACCCACCTACTTAAACAAGCTATCCCAATGGGAGAACTTCACGCAGTTCGTCAATAGCCCAAGCAGTAAGCAACGGCAAATGGCAGCAAACTTTTTGTTAAGCATTGCTGAATCTTACATGCCAGAGACCATCGTAACGGCGAGGTGCGATGAAGCGCACCAATTCTTTGAGCAGCATCAGGTCATTGTAGCCAAAACAGAAAATAGCACCGGGGGACGCGGCGTCTTCAAAATCTATTATGAGAATGGCCAGTACTGCGTAGACAACATTCTGACCGGAATAGGCACATTTGCTAACTTCTCAAAGGTAATGGGCTTTTTGCAATCAGACTGTGTGAGCGGAAGCTGTGAGGCCATTCAATTTAGCCGATACTTACCCAATACGCTCGCAGGCGACAAACGAGTAGTAGTGGTAGATGGCGAAATTTATGGCAGCTACTTACGAAAATCTAAAAGTGGGCACTGGGTGAACAATGTCAGTGCAGATGGCACCTGTACATTGGCAGACATTAGCGCTAATGAGCGTGAGGCAATAGCGCAAACCGTTGGTCACTATCAACAAATGGGGCTACACACCCTAGGCTACGACTTTTTAATGGATGACGACGGCACTTGGCGAATTAGTGAAATTAATGCAGGCAATATTGGTGGATTTGCGCGGCTAGAGCAGCTCACCGGAGAACCTGTAATGAACCGTCTCATTGATTGGCTCTTGGCTTTTGCCAACGCTCATCGCAGCATACAAAATAGCGTCCAGCGTTCAGTAAATGATGCCCCCGAGACAGCCGCTAAAGCCGCCCCTAAAGCACCCCCTAAAGCACCCCCTGAAAAAACGCTAACTTCACGCGAATTTTCAGAAGACTCTCACCTTGCTTATGCTTACAGCCGATAGCGTTTAAGAACTGTGTTAAATAACTGAATTGAGGTAATTTTTGATGACGATAAACCTATCGCAATTGGCTGAGAACCAATACACTCATGCCCGCTCAACACCAAGTTGCAGTAGCCTCGCAGTGCAAAAAATCATTCATAAACAAGCCATTACGCCAAAAGCCGCTATCAACACGGTAACCCCACTACCCGATAATTCTATTGCGTCTTATCCTGAGAGCCTACAGCGCCTTATTCGCACGCTGAGTACCATTTCCCCCCTTACGCCCCAACAACTTAAGCGGGTCATAGAAGATATTAACGTCAGTGCTTACGATCTAATTCCTTGGGCTGATTTTGATCATTCCCCTTACGATAGCTACGGCCGCAAAATGGTATTTCATGGGGGACATTTTGAAGTGATGGTAATGTCTTGGGTTCCAGGAGACTTTAGCGCCATCCATGATCATGGCCATGCTCAGTGGGGGGCGGTGCAGTGCTTTGGCGAAGCTGACCACTACCTTTACACCCTTGAAGGCAACAAGCTTAAAAACCCAGTCGCCGCTCACTACGAGTATGGCGATATTCACACGGTAGATCATTACACCGTTCACCAAATGGGAAATGGCGGAAATCGACCTTTTTTAAGTATGCATGTGTATGGATGCACACAAGCAGAAGAATCTATTACAGAAAATGCCCGCGTATTTGATTTATTAGAAGAAAGTATACAGTACACAAACGGTGGCGTGTTCTTTGGCTTGCCAGAGCACAAAATTGTCAAGCGAGACTACGGCCTTACCGGAGATATTAAAACAACCTCTATGCAATATACTTTGATGCGCGACAGAATGAAACGAATGCTAACTAGAGAAAAAGACTTTCAGATAGAAAAAAAGCTATCACTTCTGGAAGCCCGGATAAGTAGTTTGAAGTAAGTCATTTCCTGAAGTTACTTTCCTGAAGCCATTTCTCTGAAGCTATTTCTCTGAAGCCATTTCTCTGAAGTCATTGCCCTTAGTTAGTCGCACCCGTAGGTCTGTACAAGAAAAAGCATTGCAGCTTAGTACTGCGATGCTTCAATGCTTTTTCTTTAACGTGAGTTCGGCATAACAAGCATCCTACATCAACATCGGATATCCACAACACAATGAAAACAACTGCATACGACAACAACCGCAGTATATAGACGTCTCTATATACTGCGGTTTATTCACAGGCTATTCATTTTTTATACCTGCAATTTTAGAGCACTTTAGTGATGATGACCGCCATGGAAGAACTTCTTCTTCTTGTACTTAAAGAAGCCTTTTTCACCGGCACCATCTTCACCAGCACAAGGGTCAGTGCCAGCGCAAGGATCAACGCCTGCACAAGGATCTTTCTCTCCACCAGAAACTTCTTTTAATGTGCTGTCAGAAAGCTGTTCACTTATCTGACTTTGGTCATTTTTTCTAGGATCTGACATGATTCACCTACCGTAGATTTCGTAGTCAAAAAAGGACGAATCCTTTCTTGTTCCTATAGTAGAAATTCATCCAGCGTTATTCTGAACAACTTGTGAGAATTAAGTCAGTGACTAATGAGAGATAGTGAATGGAGAGTTTCTAAAACAGGCAGATTAAAGAGACTGGCCGCTAAAGTGCATCAAAACTGACTAGATCTTAGCTAGTTGTCTAAAGCTAGTTTCCCCTATTTACCAAAGTCATCGGTAGATCAGGCAACAGTGAAATCAGCGCCTTCTGGTCTTCTAATAGAGAACATGAAGCCATATGAGAAGAATTTAATAAGATTGTAGGCTTTATTGGCATTTTTATTAGCGTTGAGGCTCCAGGCGGTCACCTGTGTCTAAGCATCTATTTCCTAGCTAGCTAAGAAAAAATTTAAGTGCACATTAGATCCACATTTCTCATAAAATTCACCTTTTGCATTAATAATAATGTCGCCAAACCCTACCAATCGTTCAGGGTGATCTTACAAAGCTTACGCTAGTATTTTATGCAGCCACTATTTATGCAGCCACTATTTATGTGAGTAAGCTCAATGGAGACATCGCTTCCACAGCACACACCAGCCAACTCGTACGCTAACAGGCAAGATATAACGCGGGAAACGGCACTTTTGGCAGGAGTAGCAGAAGCGGCGAGACGCCTACTGGCTATTGAGAATTTTGAGATAGCTGTGAATGGAGCGCTAGAAGCGATCGCCCAGGCAGCCAATATTGACCGCATTTTTATCTTCGAGCACCATGCCGCCACGTCATCGACACCAGAACAGGCAACTTGTCCGTATGAGTGGACAGTTCCCACCGTTGTTTTATCCAGAGAAGTGCCTGATCACTTTCCCATGGTATACGGCGACATTGAAGGCTTTAGCGAGTGGTTAGGTGAACTAAAAGCCGGTAAATGCGTCCAAAAGCTTAAGAGAGACATGTCTGCCGCTGGGCAAGCCATGCAAGAAATCGATCAGGCCCTGTCGGTGCTGACAGTGCCTATCTTGATTGATGGAGAGTACTGGGGAAATTTTGGCTTCGATGACTGCACCAACGAGCGAGTATGGAGTGAAGCGGAAATTGCCGTCTTAAAAACGGCCGCAGCAACGTTTGCCGCAGCATTACAGCGGCGGGGCAGTGTCAATACGCTGCGCCGCCGTGATGAGCTGCTTGATAGCGTCAATGCGGCGACGCAGGTACTGGTGGCTAATGAGAACTTAGCCGAGGCGATTCCAGCGGCGCTACAGATCTTGGGAGAAGGCACACGCCAAGATCGGGCCTATATATTTGAGAATGTAGTAGAGGCTAAAACAGAAAAACTTCTGTTTAAAATGCCCTACGAATGGGTTGCGCCCCATATTCCTGCGGCGGCAAATATTCAATGCTTTCCGCTGCCCGCTGACTCTCTGCCTGACTTTATTGCCCAATCGAGTAGAGCAGGCAAACCGGTACAGTTTTTGACGAGAGATCTCGATGGCATTGCCCTTGCCCTGAATGAAGAAGCACAAACGCTATCGTTAGTAGCCGTTCCTATCAAAGTGTTTGGACAGTGGTGGGGCATTCTAGGCTTTGATGACTGCGCCGTGGAGCGGGTTTGGAGTCAGGCAGAAATTGCAGTACTAGAAACAGCAGCAGCTTGCTTGGGCAGTGCGATTGAGCGCGATCGCACACAAAAGGCACGGGCCGCAGCCGAACGCACTGTTTTGGTCGAAAGAGAAAAGGCAGCGCAGGCAAGAGGCGCAGAAATAGCCAAGGTTAATCGCGTTCTGAAAGAGACGCTAGATACACTCGCAACAGAGCCAGCACTCTCGCGGTTTGTCGGTTACGTATTGCAGGCGATCGCCCAACAATTTGAGTCTCCTTTTTTAGAATACTGGCGCAGCGGTAAAAACAATATTGCCTATCTGGAACTGGTAGTTATTAATGGTGCTGTTTTAACCGGCAAGCAGCTGGCAGGTCATCATGGCGTTGAAGGGCTAGTCGTACCTCGGTATGCAATTAACGCCGACGATTTATTTCAGCGGACACAGTATGCCGAATACAACATTTCATCTACAGATGAATTCATCGGCCCTTTCTATAAAAATCTCCAAATGTGGTGCCAAAAGCATGGCATTGAACTACCGGGTAGGGCACTTAACTTTCCCATTGTGTTCGGCGAGCAATCTTTTGGGGCGATCGCAATCTTTCTCCCCAAACAACAAGTCATCTCCGCAGAAAATATTAAGCTGGGCTACGCGCTCTCTAACCAGGTGGCTTTGGCTGTGCAGCTTACACAGCTAGCGGAAAAAGCCAAACAAAAAGCTGTTTTACAAGAGCAAGAAGCCGCAGCAAAAGTGCGGGCAGCTGAGCTAGAAGCCCATAGTCAGACCTTGGTAAAGCGCGATCGCATTTTAGAAGCCACCGCCGCTGCCGCCAACGTAATGCTATTGAATGACCACTTTGAAGATGCTGTCAATAAAGCACTACAAACCGTCGGCGAAGGATTAGACGTTGATCGCATTCTCTTAGGAAAACACTACGAAGCAACAGAGCCTGACGGTACAGGTCACCATAAATTTTTGTTTGAGTGGAATACCACCGATGTTGTTTCACAAATATCACACCCCAAACTCTCCTTAATTAGCGACGAAGGCATAGAGTTTGCGCTTGACATGCTCGTAAACGGTAACGTTTTCGGCGGCATTGTCGATGAGCTATCAGACCCATTTCGCAGCAGTCAAATCGCGCTAGGCGTACAGTCTACGTATGGCGTGCCTATTCATGTTTCAGGGCAGTATTGGGGCGTAATGGCATTCGATGATTGCCATTATCAAACGCGCCGGAGTGAAGCGGAGCTAGAAGCCCTCAAAACCTTAGCCAACTGCATTGGCAGCGCCATTGAGCGGAATCAAATGAGGCAAGCCCGAGAAGCCGCCGAACAGGCAGTTTTACAAGAACGAGAACGGGCAACTAAAGAGCGAGCAGTCGCAGCAGAATCCCATAATCAGACCTTGGCAAAACGCGATCGTATTCTTCAAGCAACCGCAACCGCATCTAATGTCTTACTCCATGGAGAACAAGACTTTAATGCTGCCGTCAGTGCTGCACTCAAAATTTTAGGCGAAAGCATCGGGTTTGACCGCATTGCTGTAGGTCAACAAATAAATGATTCCATAGGTGAAACATCAGGATTTATTCGTTTCCTGTATGAATGGAATAAACCTGACATTAGCTCTCAGCTTAATGAACATGAGGGTATGACTGAATTTTGGTGGGATGAAATAGGACTACAACACTGGTACGAGGCTAATCTAAAAGGAGAGGCATTTGGTCAGTTACTGGAAGATTTACCAGAACCTTTTAGGAGCCTAATGGCCAAAGTAGATGTTAAATCTACACACAATATTCCCATTGTTGTCGAAGGGCAGTTTTGGGGCGTTTTTGGCATTGATTATTGCCATGAAAGAAAGCTGTTGTCACAGACCGATTTGGATGCCCTAAAAACTGCAGCAAACTGCATAGGAAGTGCAATCGCTCAAGAAAATATGCGCCAAGCCCGAGAAGCTGCCGAACAAGCAGCCCTCATTGAAAGAGAGCGAGCAGCTCGTGCAGATGAACTCGAAGCGGCCAACCAAGTACTTTCTGTTCGTGACCAATGGCTACAGGCCACAGCAGCAGCAGCCAACAAACTCCTTTCTACCAACGATGTAGCGGCTAGTGTAAATGCGGCACTGACCACCATTGGAGAAAATCTGGAATGCGATCGCCTCGGCATTATGCATTATCGACGCCCAAACAACAGGCCAGCAGACGAGCCAGAAAACGGAGGCGACCTTGATCAGCTAGGAAGTTTTCAGGTGCTATATGAATGGCATGCCTCTGGGGCAATGAGCCAGCTAGCGACCGATGAACTAGTCGTCATGCCAGCCAACAACTTTGCTGACTGGACAACACGCTTGATGGCAGGTGAAGCCGTGGGCGGAGAAATTGCCCAACAAGCAGAGCCCTTCCGCAGTCAAATGCAAGCACTCGGCACACTGTGCGCCTACGCAGTGCCAATTTTTATCGCCACTGAAACAGGGCCAAGCTTTTGGGGCCTCATGTTCATAGATTACTGCCAGCAGGTACGACAGCTCAGGCCCTCAGAGCTAGCCGTGTTTAAAACGGCAGCAACCTGTGTAGGCAGTGCGGTGTATCAAGAGCAGGTAAGGCAAGATAAGGCCGCACAGGAAAGAGCAAAACTCTTAGGAAGTGTGGCCCAAGCAGCCAACTTACTGTTGAGAGCAACTGACTACACAACAGTGTTGCCAGAAGTAACCCGATTGTTAGGAGAAGCAGTGGGCAGCGATCGCTGCTCAGTCACCCAAAATATAGTCGATGACTCACTAGAGAACGGGTTGGGCGTTAAGCTGCTTTATGAATGGTGTGCAGAAGGCATAGCGTCACTGCCAGCCTCGGCAACAGATTATCTCCAGAATGGATTACGTCCCGTTACAGGCAGCTTTATAGAATTTCATCAGGCATTTTCAAGTGGAAAGGTTGTCAACTTCCTGGTTGCCGATCTCTTGCCTGCGGAAAAAGCATTCATGGAAGCACAAGGCAACACCTCTATGCTAATTGTGCCCATCATGGTGAATGGCATGTGCTGGGGAGAAATTGGCTTCGACAATTGCGGAACGCCTCGCCTTTATGATGAGGCAGAAATTGCAACTTTACAGATTGCAGCAGAGAACATGGCCAATGCGATCGCCCGCCAAGCTCAAGAAGCCTCTGTGCGTGAAGCGGAAGAACGCTACAGAAACTTAATTGAATTAAGTATGGAGGGCATCTATCGACTAGAGCTAGATGAGCCTATTTCAAGAGACTTGCCTGTGCCAGAACAAGTCGATCTTTTCTATGAAAAATGCTCCGTAGCAGAAGCGAATGATGCTTTTGCCAAAATGTATGGCTATCACAGCGCCGCAGACATGCTCGGTTGGCGGCTCACAGACTTTCATGTCAAAACCTCCCCTCAAAATATTGAATTCCTTAGCGCGTGGCTAGGGAGCGCCGACTGTCGAATTAGCAATAGCGAATCTGAAGAACTGGACGTTTCGGGCAATATTCACTGCTTTTTGAACAATGTTATTGGCATTGTTGAAGACAACAAGCTGATTAGAGTGTGGGGCACCCAAACAGAAATTACCGCACTTAAGCAGGCACAAAAAGCACGTGAAGAAGCAGAAAAAGCAATTCTGACAGAACGAGAACAAGCCGCCCGCAATCGCGCAACAGAATTAGCTAAAACCAATGAAGCCATTGGGAAAACCCTCACAACTCTAACCGAAACACCTGAGCTAGATGAATTCCTGGGCCAAATGAGACTGTCCAGAATTTTGTGTAAGCGGACTAAGATCCTATCAACTCAGGAGATTACCGCATCATGGCTCGCAAGAAAAAAGAACCCAACCGCGTGGATGACCTACTAGACGAGCTGCTAGAAGACTGTCAAAGCCCAGAG
>JBGCGG010000085.1:0-6994 GCA_045110585.1 Phormidesmis sp.
GTTCTTGGGCTGACGTTCTTAACCGTGCCAACCTCGGTATGGAAGTAATGCACGAGCGCAATGCTCACAACTTCCCTCTCGATTTGGCTGCTGGCGAAGCGGCTCCTGTTGCTTTGACTGCTCCTTCCATCAACGCGTAGTTGACGGTGTGAATCCTTTTTGCGGATGCCTGCCTTCTGAAGGTTTTGCATTCTGAATAAGGTTCACTAAAAAAGCGCTCCCTTCGGGGGGCGCTTTTTTGTTGGGATAGCTTGCTCAATTTTGATTGAATTTTGCTGAGGACAACGCCAGTTATGTGAACAGCACCAGACCGTTATGGGCACCTCAGAATTTGAGTGTGGATTCTGGCAGAATGAGCATGGCGTCGCCGAAGGAGTAAAAGCGATAGTTTTGAGCGATCGCCTCTTGATACAACTGCATCAATCGCTTGCGTCCAATCAAAGCACTCACCATCATTAATAAGCTAGATTCGGGCAAATGAAAGTTTGTAATTAGCCCATCTATTACCCGCCACTGGTACCCCGGATAGATAAATATTTCCGTTTTACCTTTGTACGGTGCCAATTCACCACAGCTAGCAGCAGCACCTTCCAACGCACGAGTCGAAGTTGTACCTACCGCAATAACCCTGCCACCATTAGCTTTCGTTCGCTTTATCTTTTCAATAGTTGCTGCAGACACTTCAATACGCTCTTGATGCATTTGGTGCGTTTCAATGTCTTTAACTTCTACAGGGCGAAAGGTACCGATGCCAACGTGCAGCGTAATTTCAGCCGTTTGAATACCTTTAGCTTTAAGCTTTTCTAACAGGCCATCGGTGAAGTGAAGCCCGGCAGTAGGGGCCGCAACAGCACCTTGCTTACACGCATACACAGTCTGATACTGTTCCGGTAGCGCATTAGATTGAGTAATATAGGGCGGTAATGGCACCTGACCCAGCTGATGGATCAGCATCTCGATAGTAGGGACAGGGTCTAAGCGCTGTGACTGAACAGACGGGCATAGCTTGATAATACGCCCACCTGTAGCGTCATCTCTTGACTCAATCAAACCAGTCATCAGTGGATTATCTGGCGTGCCAAAGATGATCATCGACCCTGGTTGCAGTCTTCGCCCTGGGCGAACGAGCGCTAGCCAACGCTCATGATCTAAGGGTTCGATCAGCAAAACTTCAACAGGCGCACCTACTTTTCGATTAGGTAAATCAATTTGCTTATGGCCAAATAATCTAGCTGGAATAACCTGTGTGTTATTCAAAACAAGCAAATCACCTGGACTCAACAAAGTTTCTAAATTATGAAACTGTCGATGTTGGCAGGTGTTCGGACTGTCTACAACTAGTAATTTTGCACTATCTCGGGGGGTTACAGGATTTTGCGCAATGAGCGAATCTGGCAAATCGTAACTGTAGGCACTGAGCTGATGGTCAATATTTGACATTACCGTGAAAATTTTGGGCAGGCGCTGCGCCATAATGGAGCTAAAGCCTTTTACAAGTCCGTAGGCCATCCGACCTAGACAATAGCAAGACACTACTCGGGAACAAACGACTCGGACGCTAGCATTTATACATTCTGCGCGATGGAATACATCTATTACTTGACCAATGCGAGCCTTACTCTGCGAGTGGTTGAGCGATTGCTGGGCGTGACGCAGTTACCACTAGAGTTTACTACGGTGATTCATCAGATGGATGGATGGGTAGTAAAGGTCAAGCTTCATGAAAGTGTTGGAATGCGAGCGCAGCAAAACTTTTCAGCGTTTTTAAACGAGGTTGGAACAGCCCACGAACCGACCGTGCGTGTCCGCGCAGCGCTTTGGGCTTTAGAGATGGGACAGTCTTCGGCAGATGTCATGAGACGATATCAGGTTGCCGTTGTGTCGCACGGAAAGCCCGACAAGCATGAAATTGAAGAGTTTAGGGAACAGTTTGTGACTGGATTAGGGTATTGCCCAGAAACGCTGGCCTAGCAATACAGACCATCGATGGAGAAGGGATATTAACGTTTCTGCATCAACGAACCGAGATTAACGTGCCTTACTTAGTCGTGCTCAATTGCTTAGAAGGAGTGAGAAGGCTAATTAGAAGTCGTTAGAAAGCATCTCGAACATAAGATTGAAGCATCAGATATTTAGAGCTATCGGGGACTTGTAGCATCAGCCGCTTGTCGACGGAAGGAATCGCTCGGCTATGGCAGCTGACCAGCGCAATATCGAAGCGACAGGGAAGATCAGATAGGTGAGGATGACGCACTAAAAAGTAACGGGCCGTTGTGCGCAGCTTGTTCTGCTTGTTGCGGGTTACTGCCAGCAAACCATCGGCATCCCAATTACCATCACTGCGGGTTTTAACTTCGATAAAGGCAAGGGTTTCGCTGCGCAAACTTCCTTCACCACTTTGGCCTTTAGCAATCAAATCGATTTCACCGAATCGACTATGCCACTGGCGATGCAAGAGGGTGCAGTTTTTGGTCAGCAGCCATTGGGCGACGAGTTGTTCTCCAAGGTTGCCTAGCTCGGTATTATCCATGTAAGGAGAATGCCCGATTGAGGCAGCAGGGTGCGCGGCAGATAGGGTGTGCTGTCAATAGGGTATGGCTGTAGATCTATAGCCAGGGGACACTAGCGAGGTCGGCAAAGTCTACGCTGCGTTCTTTTTCAAGTTCTGCGATGCGGTGCTTTTCGGCAATAATTTTCTTTTGATATTCGGTGTGCTGCTCAGGCGATTTCGAGAAGTCAGTGTCTGACCAGAGGTTGAGCAGGAGTCGGTAGCGTTTTTCACACATGTTTTTTTCAAGGCATGCGATCGCTGCTCTAATCACCAAAGGCTCTCTCAAGACATCTAGCTTTGTTTTTTCTTCTAAATAGAGCAGATGGTTCACCAGTGATAAAGGCCCCGTTGACTCTGAAGCAAAATTACGAAGGGTTTCGATCAAGGGCTGATAAGACTCGCCGGGCGGATTTTGATGGTTTGCGGCTTCTAGCTCTATCAGCATCCGCCATAGAGAACGGTGATGTGAAAAGTTAAAGCCCAGGTCTCGAGTATCGAGGCTCTCCACAATCGTTTGGCGATGCTCGGGGCTATGAATGTAAAGCCGCAGGAGAGCGGCTTCAGCTTCTTCGAGAAAGCTACGATTTAGAATTTGAACATCGTTGGCTTTTTTACTGGCTGTGCTATCTGCCCCTGGAGAGCGACGCTTACGGCGAACTTGGGCCAGCAAGTTTTCGGCCAGTAGCGGCACAATACGCGCATCACCTTGGCTAAAAATTTCAGCGCAGTGACGAATGTAATGCGTGCGGGTGTCGGCATTGGCAATGTCGGCCAGCAACCCCACCACTGCTTGGGAGGCTTGTTGAAACTGATCAGCTTGTTTTAAATCGCGATCGCTGACAATCCGACTGATTTGCCAATCCAGCCACAGCGGCGCGGCATCCGCGAGTGCAATATATTCTTCAGAGGTATGAATGCGAAGATAGTCGTCTGGATCTTTGCCGTCTGGAATTGTGAGAATGCGAAGTTGCACATCGCCTCGATAAGCCATATCAGCAACTTCGCCAATGCCGCGTTCCGCGGCTTTAACCCCAGCATTATCCGCATCAAAGTTAAAAACTATCTGCTTAGATTCGGTGTAGCGCAGCAGTAGTTTGACTTGGCCTGCATTGAGCGCCGTGCCCAAAGAGGCCACAGCACAGGTAATGCCAGCAGCATGCAAAGCAATCACATCGAAATAGCCTTCAACGACAATAGCCCGGTCTTGTTTGGAGATCGCAGCTTTAGCTTTATCGAGACCGTATAGCGTTCTGCCTTTATCAAACAGTTCGGTTTCAGGTGAATTGAGGTACTTCGGTTTGGCATCGGCAGTCAGGGCTCGCCCGCCAAAGCCAATCAGTCGGTTTTGAGCATCGTGAATGGGAACCATCAGGCGATCACGGAACCGATCATAATGGCCACTACCGCCTTTGCGCGGCACAATCAGCCCAGCCTGCTCCACCAAATTCACTGGATAGCGCTTCTGCTCGACCAAATAACCGTAGAGCGTCTGCCAGCCTTCAGGCGCATACCCCAATAAAAAATGCTTAATCGTCTCGTCTTTGAGCTGACGCTCGTCACGCAAATAGGTGAGCGCTTGTTGGCCATCGGGCTGATAAAGCGCATGTTCGTAAAATTTAGCCGCGACAGAGACAATCTCATACAGCTGCTCGCGGAGGGTCAGCTTTTGCTGAAGTTCTTGCTGCTGAGCAGGTTCCATCGTTGTCACAGGAACCTGATAGCGCTTGGCTAAGTCCAGCACAACGTCAGCGAAGGAGCGTTGCCCTAACTCCATCAAAAACTTAAAGACGTTGCCACCAGCCCCACAGCTAAAGCAGTAGTAGAACTGCTTGGCCGGGCTAACGCTAAAGCTAGGAGACTTGTCGTCGTGAAAAGGGCACAACCCAACAAAGTCTTTCCCTTGCTTTTTCAGCACCACCTGTTCAGAGACAATGTCAACGAGATCGGCTCTTTCTCGAACCGATTCAATGGTGCTGGGATGAAGACGAGGGCTACTCATGATGCGCTGTGGCAATACGGCTACAGGCCAAAATACTCATGGCAATTATTGTAGAAGCTCCATAGCGTATTTAAACGAAAACAATGCTGAAGCAACGCGCTCAAGAGTGCTCCAATCGCCACTTGCCGATCGCCACTCATAGCGTCTTAAGTTAACCGCCACTCAAGCATCTTCAATTATCAGAGCGCTTGTTTGCAAACCTCAATTTCATGTCTGAGGTCAATCACCAGAGACGACACGTCACAAGACGCTATTCATCTGGATCGTCGTCATCATCAATGCGCCCCGGCAGCGATAGCATAGCGTCTTCAACCGCGCGGGCAGCAGCTAAGATATCTCGCTCTTCACCCCCCAGATACAAACGGCCAAAGCTACCGATCGAGGAAATTTGCAAGATATTAATGAACGCTGCTTTTTCTGCTTCGTTAGCGGCAAGAGAAGCATAGGCAGCAGGCTGACACTCCATGACATACAGCGTTTGCCCCGCTAAAATCATTTGCCCCCGGCGAGTACGGTTAATCAGCTGCACATGATGCGGATCAAGATTACGAATCACCTGACTAGACATCAGCTCCGGCTTAAGGGAGTCGCGCACCCGCAGACCCAAATAGGCCAAAATAGCCCGACCAGCCGCTTTAACCTCACCTTGGCTACCGTGAATTTCGAGGACACCATAGAGTCTTTCCACCATTTGCACGCCAGGCCGCACCACAGCAGACTTCAGGGCAACGTCTGTAATCCGGTTAATCTCAATACCAGGAGAGACTTCAATCCAAAGAGAGGCATCACCTGGCAGCGGCAGGAAACCGATGGATACAGTCCCAATATATGCAGCATGCTGAGATTGAAGATTGTCTAAGTATACGTAGCTGCGAAGTTCTACACCCAAAGGTTTTGCCGAAGAAAGTTCATATCACTTAATAATATGGGTTTACAGAACCATTTATTTGTCGTTGTGAGGATAAGTTTGGTCGTCTCAGCAAATTCACAGAATATTGCCTTCATTGTGTGAAGCTACTATGAGCTGTCAGTAAATATTGGATATCAAGTTCAAGCTAACTTTGTAAATGAGCCATGTAGCACTTATGAAGAGACATCGTAATTATTGATATATAAAGGCTATAGCCTTTTAGGCACTTCTATCTAAATGTAATAGCGAATACCTGAAAATTTCGCTACTTACACGCTCGCGAGGTTTCGACTCAATCTTGAACAATGGAGTGAAGTTCCAAGATTTCGTCACGCTTAATTAGGTTTTCGCACACTATGTCATTGTTCAAGTCAAGCTTGTCTGCTTCGCATCCAAAATCGGATCACTCATCGACCGCAAGCTCTGGGCCAGCCAGCCAATCAACAGGATCGGGGGCTGACTTTACGGGAGCTTATCCCAGTGACTGCGCAGATCACGATGTGATGTGCTTGGTATACCCCGATGGCCGCACTAGAACTGTAAATTCTGGATCTAGCGCAGGTTAATCGTGCGCTCATCGTTAGTCGTCTCAAGTAGGGCCACGCTGAATCATGTGGCCCGTTTGTTTTTAAACCAACCTTGCCCTATTTGCGATCGCCCCGCCGCTCAAACCTTCTGCATAGACTGCCATCGACAGCTTTTCCAGTCCTTTCAAAACTTATCTGCACACCATAGATCAACGGCTCGTTCGCGCCCTGACAGAGATCTAAGGCTACCTGTCATAGCCCTAAGTCCATACGATGGCCCACTGAAGCGCGCAATTCTATCGATGAAATACAACAATCGCCCCGATGTTGCCTTTCCGCTCGGTCAAGCACTCGCAAAACACTGGCAGCAGCAATCCCCCTCTATCCAGCGGCGCAACACATACGCAATACCCATCCCACTCCACCCAGACCGCCAGAAAAGCCGTGGATATAATCAAGCTGAACGCATTGCCGCAGCATTTTGTCAGATGAGTAGGTTACCGCTCTTAGCCCATGGACTCCAGCGCATCAAAGTCACTCAGCCACAACATTTGTTGGGATTAAATGAGCGTCAGCAAAATTTAGAGCACGTGTTCCAGCCGGGGAAAGTCCTAAAGCGCATCGCTAATCGGCAGTCATCACGGTCACATCCAGGCAACGCCAATTTGACTGTTGTGTTGATTGACGATATCTACACGACAGGTGCAACCATTCAAAGTGCGATCACTGCGCTCGAAAAGATTGGGGTTTCAGTCACTGGAATCGCAGTCCTAGCCCAAGCTAAATTGACCTAGTCATTAACGACACTTAGCAAAGTCACGGACAAGCAAAGTCGCTGATAAGCAAAGTCGCTCATCAAACAATAAAACTCACGGTTCGCTCATTTATTTTAGTGGTTCCAAGAAATGCGAAAACGCTACATGTAGCGTAAAGCTGGTTTATTTTTTCAGTTGACTGATTGGGCAATGATACAGAGACACAAAACCCATGGCTTCGTTTATTTGTCA
>JBGCGG010000086.1:0-8413 GCA_045110585.1 Phormidesmis sp.
GGTTAATTCTTTGAAAGGCGTTTCAAGTAGGCGCTATGGTCAAGAGGGCTTACCTAAGCCTGACGGCAAAATAGCTTTGTGGAGCCCTAGCTATTTCGCTAGTTCTGTGGGTGGAGCACCGCTGGACGTACTTAAAAAGTATATCCAGGAACAAGAAAAGCCGTCCTAGAAGGACGGGGTTTTAGACCCAATTTTTTGATAAAGAGTTTAGAGGATACTGCTCAAACAACACAATACTCTGCGATTTTCGCGGCAAGTGTTTCCCGCTTGATGGGTTTCCAAAGAACATCATCGCAACCGGCTGCTAACAGATCGGCTAATCTATTTTGCAGTACGCCCGCTGTGATCGCAAGAATAACCGGTTCTTCTTGCCCAATCCAGTCATCGGTTTGCTCTTGAGAACTGTTCTCCCAAGCTTCTCGGATTCGGCGAGCAACCTCATAACCATCAAAATCAGGTAGGTGCACATCTAATAAGATGAAATGAGGATGCCATTGCTTAAATATCTGTACCGCTTTTTCGCCAGTATTCGCCGTTTTAACATCGAACTGAGCCTCAGTTAACCATTGCGTTAGCAGGCGTTGGTTGTTAATCTCATCATCAACAATTAGCATCCGACAGCCTTCCGGAACGTTAGGAATATAATATGTATCTGTTTTCATCAATAGCTGTGAAGATGGCTGCTGCTCACGTATGGCTAGTGGATTCGTCGGTCGAAGCGGAATTTGGAATGAGAAGCGACTCCCTTGTCCGTAAGTGCTAGATACTGAGATCTCGCCTCCCATCAGTTCAACGCACTGACGGCTAAGTGCTAAACCGAGACCTGTTCCTTTTCCTATTTTTTTGCCTGCTGAGGCTTGAACAAAAGGATCAAAAAGGAGTGCTATTTCCTCTGCCTTAAGGCCAGGGCCTGTATCTTCTACAATAAATTCTAAGGTGTCTTGCGTGTTAGATGACGCATTAGCTTGAACGTCGAGATGTACATAGCCAACCTCTGTGAACTTAACAGCATTACCCAACAGATTAATAACAACCTGACGGAGCTTGTTGCTATCGGCCTCTATCCAACGTGGAACCGTATCGGCTAGGGTTACTTGGAGCGTTAATTGCTTAGCATTTAATTGAGCTTTGAACATCTTTTGAACATCGTTTAAAAGATGAGGCAGATCAACTGATTCGATGATGAATTTTGTTGAGCCTGTCTCAATTTTAGAGAGTTCTAAAACATTGTTAATGAGCGATAGAAGATGTTCTCCACATTGGCTAATGGTCTCTGCGTACTCTTTTTCATTTTTGGGTAAGTTAGATGAGTTTTCAAGTAAGTCGCCAAACCCCAAAATGGCAGTAAGGGGAGTACGTAGCTCGTGGCTAATGTGGGCTAAAAACTTACTTTTGGCTTGATTGGCAAGATCAGCGTGAGATCTCGCTTGCTCTAACGCCTGGTTCTGTTGGTCTAGTGCCTGCGTCCGGGCTTGTATCGTCTGTTCCAAAATAAAGTTTTCCTGGCGCAGTCGATGCCAAATCAAATAACTTTGTGTGCCAAACCAAGTGACACTTACCCCTATCAGGGATGGAATCAGTGGTAACCAATAGTGGCCTAAGAAAATAAGATACGTAACAATAACAAGGATGGCCAATAACCCAGGTAAGCGCCACCATTGCCGTAAGGAGAAAGACAGATTGCGGTTGCTGAGCATGCCTAAAGTAGACCAACTGAGCACCCATAACCATTCTATTGCCTCTGGGAAAGGGCGTAGTGGGGCGCGTGCCTCTATCGCACTACTAATCAGTTGGGCTGTGAGATTAGCATGAATCTCTACGCCAGACCAGCTTTGATCGCTGGTTAGAGAATAGGGCGTGTAGAAACGATCGCCCCAGCTGCTGTCAGACTTAACGCCGATAAAAACAATTTTCTGCCTAAACAAGTTTGTAGGCACTTCATTATTGATGACTGTTTGCATAGACACGATTGGGATGCCCTGTGTCGGAATGAGATAGTCGGCTAAGATCTGATATCCGCCAGTATCGACCCGATGGTAGGCACCTGCGTTGCTATTTAAGGGCAAAAACTCCGCTTTCCCCAGAGACATCCGCTGATTTTCCAAAGACTCTGGAACGATACCGGCTTGTTGTTCTAAATACAGCAGTGCCAACCTTGTTCCTAGCGCAAGTTTAGTTTGTTCTTGATGGCGTAGCGACAGCAGGTGCCGTCGAACATGGCCATCACTGTCTAACACAAGATCACTAAATGCCACTTGACCGAGCGTATTTAGCGTCGGTGGTGGTGGAATAACCAGACTCGCACCTTCTCCCACTACTTTTTCAATACCGATCAAATTAGGCGTCGTTAAAAAAACTTGCTCTAACTGTTGATATCCAGGAGCGATCTGAAAATCGCGGTACAAATCTAAACCAATCGCAGCCGGTTCATACGATTTCACTTGAGTCAGTAGCTGTGCTAATTTTTGATCGCTCAGCGGCCATTCTCCGTTAGCCGCAATATCATTATCGTTAACTGCAATAATTACGATAGGTGGCGTATAGGACTCAGCTGGCCGACGCCGAAACCACTGGTCTAAAATCGCCCACTCTAAAATCTGTAATATTCCTAGACATTGAACAGCATAGGTAAATGCTGTCGCCGCGAAGGCGATCGCGAGCAGGGCATACCGTGGCGGTGAACCGCAAGTGGTAGAGCTACTGTTTGAAGGTTCGCGGCGCATTGTTTAGGGTAGTCCAATTTAATGCAATAGCAGTTTGCTGAACCAAACGGTTCCATGTTGATCGAAGTGTAGCAGGTGGAAAATCTTCTGGATCCAGCGACAGCATGACATCAAGAGCATCGTACCAATAGCCGGTGCCCGCGTGCTGCTCTATTTGCTCGATGGGTGAACGTGCTAAAAGTGCCTGCTGCTTACGAGTTGTTATCGACTCATACTGAATCCAACCACCGACAATCCAGTCTTCCGTGCGCCGATTTGGATCGCACACAAACGCAGCTGTCCAGTAGTAAGGCACACCTGCCGATAATGTGATGTACGCCGACAGATCAACCGCGTGCACACCGATGATTTCTGGGTCGCCCACTGCAAATTGAACAAGGCCGTTAAGCTGTTCATCAAATATGCTGATCTCAATCATTTGGGCTTCATTAGTGGGCACATAAAACCACAGGTTAGGCGTGGCTTGGTGAGTGAGTCCAACAAATGACTGGGGAGCCAGCGCAATAGCGCTCTGTCCAGACTGTGCATCTAGCGTGCAGCTGGCCGCGATGGGCCGAGAACCACCGCCCGCTGTCGAATCGGGGGCACCGCGTCTGGGCGGCGGCGCAAAGGGGGCTGCCAACGCAGGTGCTACCTTCGGCATAGCGCTGGTTGAGAAGAAGAGGAGCGTTAGGCAAAAAGTCTGAAAGGACATGAACTTTAAAGGGGGCTATAGCAAGCCTCAGGGCTTAAATGTATTCAGCAGTGGTGGTTAATATCGATTCGATTGGCCAGCTTTTGAGGGCAATCTTACTAACCTTACGGGAAATATCTGCCAGCTGCGCTTTAGGCAGCTCCGCGTCAGGCACCGCGATCATCGGCACCTGACGACTATAGTTGTCAGCTAGCGTGCAGAGTAAGCTTACATCTATTGCCCAATCTGTTGTTGAGATCTCTATCAAGATAACGGCCGGTGTTTGCTCCAGCAAATAGCCGTCAATTTCTAAAGGCCCGCAGGTTTTTATCTTTAAGGCACTATTGTGGTTAGAAGAGTGCAATGATTGCGCCCAGTCTTCATCGTGACAAACCGCTAAGACATAAGGCGTTTTTGGGGGCGTTTTTAGAACAGTCTCATCAACGGTCATGTGCTGCTTCAGCAGCTTTTCCAACACGCTTACCTGATTTTGTAGCAGAGAAATCTCGATATCCCTTGGGAGACTAGACTCATCATTCAGCATCAGTAACTCTTCAATATGTTTGGCTTGTAGTGACGCCATGGGAAACCCAAAGCTGCCTAACGTGCCCTTGAGCTGATGAGCGATCGCGATCGCGGCTGTACGATTATCTTGCCAGCTTGCATAGGCTGTCAGCTCGTTGTTAGTCACTTCTGTTGATGTCTTCTCGGTGACGGGCGATCGCCGTGAACGAACCGCCCTTTGAGACAGCGCCTTCAGCTGAGAGACCCGATGCCAACTCACCGTTTGCACCTGAGCCCACGTTTCGGCAATGATGTTTTGATGCGAACAATCCTTCGAGAGGTTATCCTCTACTGTGCAGGTAAGCTCACGCTCTAGCAACGCCTGACTGAGACGATAGCCTCTGCCGTAAACAGTTTCAATGACGCTGTTAGCGCCCGCTGCGGCCAACCGCTGCCGGATCGAGCGAATGTGGGCCTTTATCGTTGCTTTCCCCGGACAATCGGCTGAATCCCATAGCCAGTCTAAAATGCTATCTGCGTTAAAAACCCGACTAGGGTAGCGCATCATTATCTCTAATATCGCCATCTCTTTAGGTCGAAGCGATACAGGCTTCCCTTTGTACGTCAGGATCTGTGCCTCTGGGTCAAACTGCAGCGGCCCTTGGCTAATCACAACAGAAGCCACGTCAGAACCACGACGAATTAAGGCTCGAGTCCGGGCTGCCAGCTCCTCTAATTTAAAGGGTTTAACAAGATAATCATCTGCGCCAGCATCCAATCCACTGACTTTTTGGGAGGTGTTACTTTGCCCTGTCAGCATGAGTATAGGGGTTCGAACGCCTTGGCTGCGAATTTGCTGACAGACTTCGAGGCCACTTAATTTAGGCAGCATCAAGTCTAGTAATACTAGGCTGTATGAGCTTGCTGTTATCAAACTCAACGCATGTTCACCATCAGGCGCAAATTCAACGACGTAGTTGTCTTTTCTAAGCCGACGACTCACTAGCTGAGATAAAGCTACATCATCATCCACAAGTAAAATTTTCATATCGTTAGATGCGCCTTATGTCTCTGATGGGAGTGTCAGTGTCTGTAACACCATTCATAAAACGCTACTACAAGAGTGCTACATGCAGCAGTGATCCTACTTAAAAAGTGAGAAAAGTAGGGTTTATTTTAACTTTATCTAGCTTCGTCTTTTACGCAAAATTTCATATATTTTACCGGCGTTTTACATTCACAAGCCAAATTAATTTGCTGAGACCCTTATCGCACTTTGGTTTCACCTGAGGTAGAACGCTTCTATGAACTGGCTATGGGATTTTTTTCACCCGCACGCTCACCCGCGTGCGTACGGGCCTGCTCACGGACTCTTTGGGGCTCGTTGTCTCAAGCGTTGGCGGCTACGGTTGCTCTGTGGGCTCACTTGTTTATGGGTGATGGCAGGTCATTGGAACGTTGCAGTCATCGCCTCGTCAGCACCAGACCAACTTCCGGTAGCGGAACCCTCACTCCATCAGGCTCAGCTCCTCAATGCTCAAGGCCAACAGGCAATTGCTAACAGTCAGCCAGAAGTCGCATTAGAGTACTGGCAACAGGCTGAAGCCGCCTATCGAAGCGCAGGAGATCAGCGAGGCATCTGGGGTAGCCAAATCAACCAGGCCAAAGCACTTCAAACCTTAGGCTTTTATCGCCGCGCTCAGGGGCAACTAGCCAAAACAACAGCTGGGCTATCGCGACAACCTTCATCCTTACTCAAAATAAATGCTTGGCTGACATACGGTCGAGGGTTTCGACTCCTCGGAGAATTCGATAGTGCTCAACTTTATTTAGAAGAAGGTTTAAAGCTCGCCCAGGAGCTCAGTAACCAGCCCTATCAACAAACAGCCCATCTTTATTTAGGAAATGCGTTGGCTGCGAAACAGCAGTGGAAACAAGCCAAAGCACAATACGACCAAGCCACCGCGTTAACTGGGCCGCTCCAACTAACGGCGCGGCTACGGCAGTTGCAAACCCTGATACATCTCAACCAAGATGCAGACATTCGTCCTCAAGCCCAATTGTTGATGCAGCGCTTCATGGCTGAGGAGGCTAGCCCTACTCGTGTGCACCTCATACTTGATCTGGTGCAATGGCTTTTACAGTACGCTCCAGATACTCTCTCTGCGATCGCAACCGATACCTTATTTAAAACCACTATCCTACAGGCTAACGCATTAGGTGATACCCGCGCTGAGTCTTATGGATGGGGTTATTTAGGCCGCTGGCACGAACAACAACATCAATGGACAGCAGCTATCCAAGAAACACAAACAGCGCTTTCTCTCGCTCAAAATATCAATGCTGACGAACTGCGCTATCAATGGGAGTGGCAGCAAGGACGTATTGCACGATCCCAAGGAAAACGGCAGGAGGCGATCGCTCACTACTCCAATGCGATCAATAGTCTTCACAACCTACGTCAAGATATCGTAGCCATCACGCGAGATGTTCAGTTCTCATTTCGAGATCAAATAGAGCCCATCTATCGAGATTTAGTCGAACTGATGCTGCCACCAGTTACCGCAAAAGATGTCCTTGGACAAACAATTGATAAACGTTCTAGCCGCGAAAAAGAGAACCTCCAGAATTCGCTAGAACAGGCCCGCCATACACTTGAAGACCTACAGCTAGCCGAACTCAATAACTTCTTTCGTGAACCTTGTCTTGAATCAGTCCCCCAAGCCATAGAGACGCTCGATCCAACCGCTGCAGTTTTGTACCCTATCATTTTGCCTGACCGATTTTCGGTCATTCTTTCCATTCCTAATCGGCCTTTGAGATACTACAGCCAAGCAATCTCTCAAGCCTCGGCTGAAGCTGACATCCAAGCAATGCTCAACTCTGCACGTGTCACTTCATTTACCCAGGAGAGACTAAACGCTGCGCAACAAATGTATCAGTGGCTAATAGAGCCTGCTGAGGCGACGCTTCAAGCCAACGGCATTCAAACGTTAGCGTTTGTTCTCGATGACTCGCTGCGAAACCTTCCTATCGCAGCGCTCCATAACGGAGAGCATTACTTAATAGAAGACTACCAGTTAGCCATTTCGCCAGGGCTCCAACTACTAAAAGTGAATAAAGTAAAGCAACCCACCGCCAAGAACTCTGTTCTTATCGGTGGGCTCAGCGATAGCAAAGATGGTCGGCCACCCTTAATTGGGGTCGAACAGGAAGTTGCGCATGTTAAACAACTGCTAGATTCACGAGTACTACTCAATCAAACATTTACTAACACAGCCATAATTAGTCAGACACAGAAGCAATCGTTTGATATCGTTCATTTAGCAACTCATGCTCAGTTTGGGGAAACAGAGGCAGAAACCTTTATTGAGACTTGGGATGATATTCTCCGAATTAGCCAGTTGCGGCAGCTTCTAACACAACAAAAAGTGCGCGGACGCCTTCCTGCGCTTTTAGTGTTAAGTGCTTGTGACACAGCCCAAGGAAATAATCAGACGGCATTAGGGATGGCAGGATTAGCAGTGAGAGCAGGTGCTCAGTCAACATTAGCGACATTATGGAGTGTGAATGACCAAGCGACAGCAACCTTTATTCAACAGTTTTATGATGGACTGATCAACCGCAACCTAACAAAAGCAGGTGCAGTACGGTATGCACAGCAACAGCTCATTCGAAGTCCAGAATTTAACCATCCTTTCTACTGGGCGCCTTTTGTACTTGTTGGAGATTGGCTATGATAGCGACTCTGTTGCGAAAAGTTACCGAAGGTAGAAGAAAGCGGCTTGGTTCAAAATCGGCCAATTGAAGGCAACACTTGCAGCACAAAATAGACCGCCATCCAGACGGCCACTCTCGCTGATTGAGCCAGTTTTAGGGATAGTTCGGCGTACCCACAAGATATCATCATCACCTTTCGACGGAGAAAAGGACTTGTCAAGCGCTTGCTTAGCCTTATCTCCCTGTTGATATACGAACTTCCGGCTCACTTGATGCGTTGTGGCGATATGGCTGATGGGTGGTGATCGCGAAAGAACCTGAATGCCAATGTCTTGGCAACTGTCAGGGGATAAGCCAGCGGAGATCAAAAGGGTGGGACTCATATTGGCGATCGCACAATGCGGTGGGATGATGATGTGCCCTAAGACGATCTGCTCCCCCTAAAGTGTCCCCCTTACCTGAACAACGCCGAAAGGTCTCAGCCGGAACTAGCTCGATCTGTAAACTTTAGGTGTCATCCCAGTTAGTTGTTTGAACTGTTTGCTCAAGTGACTGTGACTGTTAAAGCCGCAGGCTAAAGCTATGTCAGTAATCAATCGATCTGTGCTTTTCAACAACTGCTTGGCACACTCTACTCGCTGCTGAATGAGGTACTGATAGGGTGATATACCCAGAGACTGTTTGAACAAACGACTGAAGTGAAATTGACTCATATCTAACAATTGAGCCAGATCGGCTAGCTTAATTTCTTGATCCAAATGGGCATCAATGTAGTCTAAAACCTGTCGTAGCT
>JBGCGG010000087.1:0-4857 GCA_045110585.1 Phormidesmis sp.
TCGTCTCAGCAAGACTCGCGATATGACTGGGACTAAAGCCTTCTTTGCCCAGGCGATTGAGCTTCATGAGGAGTCACCAGAGAAGGTTGCCACTGATGGGTTGGCTTCTTATCCACGGGCCATTACAGAAGAACTGGGTGAGGAAGTCCATCACGAGGTTCGCCCTTGTACTGCCAATCCAGTGGAGCAGAGTCATCGACGCATCAAACATCGATATTACCCGACCCTGGGCTTTGGTGAATTCAATGCTGCTCAAAGATTCTGCCAAGCCGTGGACGAAGTCGGCAACTTTTTGAGGCCGCGAGCGCGGATGTCAGAATTCGTATGTCTGGCTGATCGCAGACAGCGATTCGTGAAAGGGGTCGGGGAACTGGAAGCGATGTTCAAGGCTGCTTAAGCTGAGATAGCAGCAGGGAGCGATCGCGTTGCTAGAGTTTCAACGTAATTTGGCTACTGACTTCTGACAATTTCGCTGAGCGAGGTAGATGTACTGTATGGTGAGCTGCCCAGCACACAAAAAGAACTCTCACAGATTGCGAGTTTATTCCCTTCTGAGCGGAAACAAACCTTTAGCGGATTTGACGCGAGTTTAGAGAATGTTTTAGAGACAAATCTAAGAGGTGTTCGAATTGTTCATTTCGCTACCCACGGCATTTTTAACAGCAATTCACCCGAACGTTCAGGAATTATCCTCAGCGGTCTTGATGAAAGTGGCAAAGTGAAACCTGGTTTGCTTTCGCCTTCCGTAGCATTTAATACGCTCGATTTATTGGACACCGAGTTAGTTGTGCTGAGTGGCTGCAGGACGGGGCTTGGTCAAAATGCAGCCATCCGAGAGGGATTGACCGGGTTTACAGGAGGATTGTTAGCCGCTGGGACTGACCGAGTGGTGACTAGCCTTTGGAGCGTGAGAGACGATGCTACGCAAGAACTTATGGGGCGCTTTTACGAGTATATGTTAAGTGAAACAGAGCCCATGACTGCGGCAGAAGCGCTGAGGGCCGCTCAAATTTCAATGTGGGAAGACCCACAATGGCAAACGCCTTACTACTGGGCCGCATTTGTGCTTCAAGGAGAATGGCAATAGGCAAAGATGAGGATTAGCGGAGAGGGCGAATGCTTGTATCAGTGCTGTTTATCTTTAAGTTGTCGAGCAGTGCCTGCCAGGCTTGCGTCCATTCGCTATCGGGCGAATTGGAATCCTGCAGGTTAGCGAGTTCAGAGACTGCATCAAACCAAAGGAAATTTTCAGTATAAAATTCGATTCGCTCACTATCGTTTAAGGCGTCAATGTCCGTCGTTATCGTTTCTGATGAGATACGCTCAATCCAACCATTGACGGCAGCATCTGCGGAACGATTGCTTGGCGTGCAAATAATAGAAAATATCCATCGATAGCGTTGACCAATAGCTAGGCCAATGCCGTCAGGTGGTAATTTTAGACTCATAATGCCGGGTGTTTTGGTTTCAGTCGTTGTTTCTGCTAAGAGGGCGGAAACGTCACTCAACGGTAGTACTTCTTGATAAACAATGGTTTCTTCACTATCGATTAGGGTAAATTCTGCATTGAGGCCTAAGCGTGGTGGATAAGGAGAGTAAAAATACCAAGTAGGATGTGATTGCGTTGTTTTTTCCAAATAGGTCACTTCGGAGGTGTCTGTCATCGGCACTAGCGCAGTCAGTTCTTGTTCTGTCGCAGGGCACCTATCACGATTAGCCCCGCCTCGTCCAATAGTCTCGGGTCGTTGGTCTCGACTGGGCCGACTGACAAAGCGATCCCAAATTCTCTGAATTGGGTTTTGACCATGGGCAGGAGTGGCCCCCAAGAAGCCTATCAAGGACTTGCTACTAGAAGTTGTAACGCTCAATAGTGTCAGTCCAATGAGTGCTGAGTTCAATAGCCGCTGACGTATAGACATGATTATCCTTAATACGATTTGGAACTAGCAGGTACTATTCCATAGTACCGGTAGTGAACAATGCTACTCGATAGCGTCAATCCAATCATGGCAGGCAGCATGGGAATCCAGCCAGATTGAAAAATGATCGCAAAGACGCTCAGACCATAAATTAGGATTACTCCTGTGCTACTGATGATTAGCCATCGCCTGTGAGCCGGCTGGACTGCACCCCAAAAAGCACCTGAGATTGTCCAACCTATTAGCCACATTAACTCTCCCCACTGAGGCCATGTCCAAATAGAGGCTCGACCCTCTAAGGCCGTACTGATGAGTTGGTTAATCATGTGGGCATGAATAGTCACCCCAGCTGTCTCTCCATAGGGTGTAGGGAAATAATCCACTGCCTCCTGCCTGCTGGTTACACCAATCAGCACAATTTTATCTTTAAGGTATTCACTGGCTATCTTTCCTTGACGCACATCTTCAAGTTTAAAGTGTTCAAATGAGTCTCTCAAATCTTTCTGTGGTGCTTGGTAGTTGAGTAAAAACTGTACACCCTTGGCATCGACGAATTGATAGCCGCCAAATGCATAGCTATTAATTCGTCGAATAAGATGTCCGTTTAACAACAAATCATCTTCATCAGTCCAGATGGTTTGATTGTTTAGAGATTCACCTAGTTGCTGCTGCAGATAATTTAGAGCGACCAGCAAACCTAAAGACTGCCGCGATTGGCAAGGATGGTCAGCTTTTGGCGGTGCTTCAATTAGCTGCCGACGAAGTACACCATCTTCATCGGGAATAAAATTGCTAAACCCAACTCGCTCTGCTGGAATTCCGCTAGGATTGGGAGGCTCTACACCCCCTGTCCCACCACTGTTAGGCGTTTCGCACACCGCAAATAGATTAGGTGTTTGCCGAAACCTTTCGATGAGTGGGTCATTTTTACTATCTCGATATAGATCTAGTGCAATGACGGCAGGCTTGTAGTTTTCTTGAGTGAGCTGTTGGAGTACGTCGTCTAGCGCTTCGTGAGAAACCGCACCCTCTCCAGTTTCATTATTATCCCGTTTAACTTTGTGGTCTTGCTCAGTGGCTTCAATGACAACGATTCGTGACAAGTCGGTACTACGAGGCCGCAGTCGTAAAAGATGATCATAGATGACCAGTTCTGCGGGCTGCAGCAGACCTAATAAACGAATACCTGTGAGAACGATAACAACACTTACACTAGTGATAAGCGCACGCCGAGTATGATGCTTGAGGCTGGCCCGCAGTTTGATGAGCCTAGTTTTTTGGGAAGTTGGGATATCAGAGTCTCTGTCAGTTGTCGGAGGTGACGTCAACTGAAGCTTTCGCTTGAGCGGCACACTAGACTCTGATTTAGTCGTTTCCGCTGACATGTGCTCGTCGGGTTGCGTTTGAATTGCTTGGGAAAGTTTGAGCCGCTCGTTAGTCAGTAGTACAGGTGTCAAATGCTCAGAGATGCCTGCCATTTGAATCGCGCTGCAGCCAAGCTTATAGGCAAAATCTATCGAACGGCCACTCCCTAGTGCATCATAAAACCCTACAGCAAATTCTATTGCAGCGCGATCTCCAATGGCTTTGTTCATCCCGATGACATATTTGATATGTTGTGAGATTGCTGTTGCTTGTACTTCTGAATAGCAACCGTTGAGAAGTACACAGTCAACTTTGTCTGCAAAGAGTGCGAACAAGCTCGCTAAGGCCGAACCTTCAACGAGTTGGGTCGTTCCCTGTTCATTTTCAAACACCAACCCTGCTGTTCCCGCTCCATGTCCTGAAAAATGGACAATTTGAGGTGTTAAATCCAACATAGCCCGCTGAATATCACGAGGGCGCGCGGCTAAGCGTTGTTCTAATTCAAAAAGATCTCGCTTCTGTGATCGCTGCAATCCATCGCTAATATCCCTCAATTCCTGCCCTAATCTCAGCTGACTGGTGTCTGTTGGATTTGCAGCGAGGAAAAGGATGGTGCTTAAGTTGCTCATTTGGATGGGGCTGTAAACCTGATTATGATGATCTGTCGAGTAAACGCTGACTCAGTTTACGATTCTTGTAGCTTCGGTGAATAGGATGTCTGCCTTGGTACCCATTCAGAAATGGAGTGATGCAGCTACTGAGACAGGTGATAAAAACATCATGTCATGAATTTCTTTAAAAAGTGGCAAAAAGAGTGTTAAACCTCACGGTTCGCTGAAAAATATAGGAGAATGGTAAATAGCTCAATTCCTGTCTAGAACTGCATTCTAGCTAAGCGATGGCCGAATTAATCAGTAACGAACGCGTCGATGATATCCCGCTGTTGCTAAGCCAGATGCAAAAAGTAGGACTCAGCGAGCTAGTCGATGAGCACTTTAAGGCCCACGGTAACTGGAAAGGACTTCGGCTGGGCAAAGTGGTGATGGGTTGGTTGTCCTATATCCTTTCGCAAGGAGATCATCGACTCAATCAAGTAGAAGCCTGGGCAGCAGGGCTAAGTCACACCTTAGCAACCTGCTTGGATGAGTCAGTGCGGCCCTTAGATTTCAGTGATGACCACCTGGCAACGGTGCTAGACGAATTGAGTGACGACTTATCGTGGGAGGGCTTCGAGGGTGGTTTGAATCGACAAACGGTGCGGGTCTATGACTTGAGTGTAGAGACGGTGCGGCTGGATACAACAACTGCCAACAGCTACCGAGCACCGACGACAGACGGGTTATTTCAGTTTGGTCACAGCAAAGATTATCGGCCTGATTTGCCGCAAGTGAAGATATCGCAAGCGGCTTTAGATCCCTTAGGACTGCCTGTGAGTACAACAGTGGTGAGTGGCAACCGAGCGGATGACCCGTTGTATGTGCCCGAGATTCAACAGGTTCAGAAGCATCTGGGCATGAGCGGCTTGTTGTATGTGGGCGATAGTAAGATGTCGGCAATAGAAACCCGTGGCTAT
>JBGCGG010000088.1:0-69207 GCA_045110585.1 Phormidesmis sp.
GTAATTTCCTCAAAGGTAAGCAGGGCGACCGTATCAACGCATTACTCGCAGCTTGTGGATTCAACCTGCGGAAGCTTTACCGATGCCTCGAACAGACAGCGCGAAAGTCGGCGATCTCTTGAGGTTTTTCAGGGACGACTAACTATAGTCGGCGCTATTGTGAAGACTTTCCCCTCCTTCGAACCTGTATGAATCGGAGGTATCAGCAGCGCCTCATGAATCATTCTGCGTCTCTATCGACGCTGGATACTAATGATGATCTCACTTTAGTCAGCAAACTTCATGAAGAGGGCGTTATGATGACGTCTATCGATGCTTTTGATGCAGCCACCGCCTCTGTTTTCTTAACTCAAGCTGCTCAGCTACAAGACTCATTAGTTCGACCTACTGACGTCAATAAATATGGTCGCCCCTACCTGTTGGCGACGCCTTCTCAAGTCACTCAATATCCTGAAATGTTCTTGTTTGGGTTAAATGAACGATTACTGAAAATTGCTGAAAATTATTTAGGGTTGCCGGTTGCTTATCACGGAATGTACTTTCATCGAGACTTCGCTAATGTCGCGCCCACAAAATCAAAGCTATGGCATCTCGACATGGAAGATTATCGCACCTTAAAAGTTGTTATCTATCTGAATGATATTACTAACGATACTTATGGGCCGCTGCAATATATTTCAAAGCAAATGACTAAATTGGTTGTCAATAAAACCGGACATCAATACGGCTACATCAATGATGCGTTGATGCGTAAGCATTTATCTGGAATGGAATGGAAATCGTGCTTAGGGCCTTCTGGAACCATGATATTTATGGATACAGCGACTCTATTGCATCGTGGCAAAGTGCCTTCGGCCACTGACCGTTTTGCTGTATTTTTCGACTACACATCTCAATATCCAAAACGGCCTTACTATTGTAAATCTTCATTGCCAAACAGCACTTTAAAGGCAATGGCAGAGAAAGTTTCCAATGCTCAAAAGAACTGCCTCTTGTGGCGTCATGCTAGCAGCAGCATGAAATGACAAGTGCCTGGATCATTACACCCCTCTTCCTTCAGCAGCATCTTTTGAGTGTGCTCAATTAAGGTCTAGTCATCATGGTGCTAGTCATTGGGTACTTGTGACCTCTCGCAAGTTTTTGTTGTGAAGGCATCGCCTTCTAAAATTTTTGTAAAAAGCGGCTTTTACATTGGATAAACCCTTGTAGGCTCAGACATGTGACAGCGTTAGCTGAATGGTTTTTGCCATTCAAGATTTTGCCATTAAAGATTTCGCTATTCAAGATTTCGCTATTCAAGATTAAGAGGCAACTGAAGCATGCAAGGCCCTGGGATTATTTTGGCAGTTGGCCTGGCGTTAGTGCATTCATTCTCTCCAAAGCTAAATGTCTCTGCTTGGGTGCCTGAGCATCGATGGCTGTCATTTGCAGGCGGTGTCTCAATTGGATACGTTTTCCTAGAGATTTTTCCAGAATTAAGCCATGTCCAAGCAACGTTAGAACATTCTGCCATTCCCTTCGTGGCCTATTTGGAAAATCATGTTTATCTCCTCGCACTCTTAGGGCTGCTTGTTTTCTATGGGTTAGAGACACTCGCAGATAGACAGCAAAACCAGATAGCCGAGCAGCCTAGTTCACTTATATTTTGGATCCATATCACGGTTGTTGGGGCACTAAATGCAATTTTTGGCTATCTCCTTCAAGATTTGAGCGAACATGATTTGTTCTCGTGCATGTTATTTTTTGTAGCAGCTGCGCTGCACTTTTTCATTATTGACTACAACCTGCGAGAACATCACCAAGCTTCTTATGACCGCAAGGGACGCTGGTTCTTAACTGCCGCCATTATGACAGGCGCCATTATCGCTCAAGTTCAGCCCCTAAACGAGGCTGCTATTTCAGTGGTTTGGTCCTTTTTAGCCGGAAGCATCATGCTCAATATTTTGAAGCGAGAATTACCCGATGAGCACAAGAGCTGCTTCTGGTCTTTTGTGGGCGGCGCAGTGCTTTACACAGGTTTACTGTTGTCCGTTTAAGCCTCAAAAACGTCCACCTCTGCCGACACCTCTACTCTCAGATACATTGGAGAAGCCCTCGCTGAAAAACTCATGACAACATTCACATTTAAACGCGGCCCCATTCGTCAAAATGAGACTTGGATGGTTTATCCGAGCCATATCGAAGGCCCTAGCACCCGTATGAATTTTAGAGAGATGACCGGTGCTCATTTTGCTTACACTCCCCAATCTCGGCTAACTATCTCTCAACTTGTTTTACACTCACAAGACAATACAATTAAGTTACAGTGCAATGCTAAACGTGGCACGGATAGCCATACTGCATTTGCCGGTCTAATTGAAGCCGTCCTCATTAATCTTAAGCACGAGAATCCAACGTTGCAGTTTACGCCGCCGCCGGGCAATCGGATCGCAATGCGTGCCGGTCAGCTTTCAGGATTAATTCCTGCTTTATTTGGATTAAATCTGATTTTCCAAGGCATTAAGGATGGATCTGGCTTTGGCATTGGGATGGGCATATTTTTGATGCTGATGGGCGTGTTTATGGCGTGGGCTTGTTCACCAGGCACTTCAGAGCCACAATCCATTGAAGCAACAATGCAGCATGTGATGAGAGTCTATCGTTTATAGGCAGGATGAACGCTGATTGAGCGAAAAATGGTCTGGTGCAAGGGGCATAACGCTTAAATATTTTTCTGAAATTATTTTGCAGAAAACATTTGCGTGTCCCTGATAGCTCTATAGGCCGCTGGAACATCGCTTCGTTATGAACGCTAGAGCCAGTACCTACTGTTTACAGTTGCAGGAGAGATTAGTTATGCCCATGATGTATGGCACTCACTTTAACGATACCCTCATTGGTCAGGGCGGAAACGAGCTTATCTACGGTTTCCTGGGCAATGATTTTATTGACTCAGGCGCTGGCAATGACACGGTATATGGCGGTGAGGGCAGTGACATCATTTTGGCGCGTAGCGGGCAAGACTTAGTCCATGGTGGCTTTGACGATGATTACATTTGGGGCGGCAGCAGCGAAGATATGCTGTATGGCGACACCGGAGATGACTACCTCAATGGCGGTGACCACAACGACCAGTTACATGGTGGTGTGGGGTTCGATACGCTTGTGGGTGGTGCTGGTGACGATACCCTGTGGGGCAGCGATGACTATGATGCCAGTGAAGTCGATGAGCTTATTGGCGGAGAAGGGCGCGATCGCTTCCATCTAGGCAGGTTTAACCGCAACTTTTATGACAATGGTGGCGACAACGACTATGCCCTCATTAAAGACTTTAGTGAAATTGATGAAATTATTTTAGGAGAAGGCAGCTACAACACGCGTCAGCTCCTGCTTGGCACAGGCATTTATCAAGGCTCTGAGCTGTTAGCTATTGTTCAAGGGGTTGGCAAACACCAAGCGATAACCTTTGAAGAAGTGGGCTTTACCACTAAGGCAACCTTAACCTCTACGCTCAGTACCGTTGAAGGAACTTTCTTTAATCTTTCACCGGGTACAACGTTTCCTGATAGCTTTTATCTATAAAGCAAGCTGACAAAAAAGCAAGCTGACAAAAGCCTTCGTTTGTAAAAGCAGCGCTCTCAAGCAGCATGGGAAAATGAACAAGCGGGTTACGCTAAAACTCTATGAAGGTAGTCTGGTAGCCGGTTTCTCGGTCATTTTGCAAATGGGCGAGGAAGGAAAGTCTCCGGTGGTGGAGCTATCTGGCAAGCTCCCGCCTGCGCCAGAACTCAGCGCCCAGTATCAGCGCTGGCAAGCTGCCTACCAGCAACAAGATCCGCTGGGTTCTTCGCATCGGATTAAAGCGGTTGATACGGGGCTGGCTACGAATGTGGCCATTGTTGAAGACTGCCATCATCGCTCTGAAATGCTGGGCGAGATGCTGAATACATGGCTGCGCTCAGATCTGTTTTGCTCAGTGCGCGATAAGCTGCTGGAGCGCTTAGTTCCAACGGAAGCAACCCAGCTCATTTTACAAACCCAAGACTCTATCGTACAGCGGTTACCCTGGCATCTATGGGAGATTTGTGCGCGCTACCCGGCTCTAGAAATTGCACTCAGTGCGCCAGCTTATGATAGTGAAAACAGTTCTGTTGTTCCAACCCGCGATTACGTTCGTATTTTAGCCGTATTTGGCAGTCATCAAGGGCTAGATATTGACACGGATCGCTCCTTGCTAAAGCACTTACCCCACGCAGATATTCACTATCTGAAAGAACCTGATCGTGCTGCGCTAGATGAGTGTCTTTGGGATGAGCGGGGATGGGATATTTTATTTTTTGCAGGGCACAGTTCTACCGCCAGCCGTACAGCATTAGCCAGTACAACTTTATCCAGTACGACCT
The DNA here is from genome assembly GCA_045110585.1 of Phormidesmis sp. GTDB lineage: Bacteria > Cyanobacteriota > Cyanobacteriia > Phormidesmidales > Phormidesmidaceae > Phormidesmis. The sequence goes on from JBGCGG010000088.1 coordinate 4,383, forward strand.
CTGCCAGTACTGACTCTCTGGCGGGTGAGTTATCGATTAATGCCACGGATACGATTACTATTCCGCAGCTAAAACATGCTTTGCGTAAGGCTATTAGTCGAGGCTTGAAGATTGCCATCTTTAATTCTTGTGATGGGCTAGGACTCGCTCAGAACTTAGCTGATTTAAGGCTTGCTCAAATTGTCGTGATGCGTGAGGTTGTTCCCGATAGGGTTGCCCATACTTTTTTGAAATCTTTTTTGAAGGCGTTTGCTCGAGGCGAACCGTTGTATTTAGCAGTCAGAGAAGCCCGAGAACGGCTATATGGACTAGAAGATAAGTTCCCTTGTGCCTCTTGGTTACCTATCATCTATCAGAACCCAGCGGCGCTCTCTCCTAGTTGGCAGTCTTTATATTTTCAAAGTCCTCAAAATGTTGACCATGGGAAGTCGCCTGTTGTCCGAGTGGGTTTAAAGCATCGACATTTCTATCGATTGTCGTTAGCTCAATTAGGCGTTGTGATTGCTTTACTTGGTATTCAGTCTTTAGGGCTGTTGCAAAACTGGGAGCTGAAAATGTTTGATCAGCTCATGCGCCTACGGGCAAAAGAAGATGCGGACGCTCGCATTGTGGTGGTGACAGTTACCGAAGATGATGTGCGATCGCAACCTGCGGAAGATCGAACAGGCTCCTCTCTTTCTGATCCTGCGCTGGCCGCAGCCCTGGTACAGCTACAACGGCTCAAGCCTCGACTCATTGGCCTCGATATCTATCGTGATTTTCCAGCACGGGCTGACCAACCGGCGCTAAAGACTGCGCTATCTGACATGGATAACCTATACGTTGTGTGTAAGGGCAGCTATGAGGAAGCTGGTATTGCGCCACCACCAGAGGTGCCTGACTCTCAGGTTGGCTTTAGCGATGCGGTTAAAGATCCAGATGGTGTTCTGCGCCGTCAGCTGGTTGGCATGAGCCAAGCGCCCTCCTCGCCCTGCCAGTCAAATTACAATCTGAGTACGCTGCTGGCACTGGCCTATTTAGAGGACGAAGAGATCAGCCTACAGTTCTTAGATGAGGATACTTTTCAGCTTGGGGATGTCGTTCAAGATTTATTAAAAGCTAACGGCGGCGGCTATCACAATATTGATGCCAAAGGCTCCCAACTCCTGTTGAATTATCGTAGCTTAAACGACCCATCCGACATTGCAGAGCAGTTGACTTTGGCTGAGTTGCTGGCCGGTGATGTGAGTGAATCGGCCATTCGCGATCGCATTGTGCTGATTGGCACGACAGCCGATAGCTTTAAAGATGCTGAATCGACACCTTACAGCCGAGGGCTAACGAGTGAAACTCGAACAAGCGGTGTCTTTTTACAAGCCCAAATGATTAGCCAATTGCTGAGCGCTGCGCTGGATGGACGTGCCTTTATCAAAACCTGGCCGCAGTGGGGTGAGGGTTTGTGGCTGGTGGTTTGGGCAGGGGCTGGGGGATGGATTGCGCTCTATTTAAAGCGTAGGGAATATGGCGGGAGCGGACGGATATTGTTGGCTCTTTTGGCGACAGAAATGGGGCTTTTAGGAATGTGTTGGCTATTGTTAACGAAGGCGCATTATTGGGTGCCTTGGGTGCCCAGTGCGATCGCGCCCTTTGCTGTCGTTATGACCGATAAATTGATGGCCGATAAAGTTGTTGTTAGTAGGGAGAAAGAGAAGTCATGAAAAAAGGCAAGACCACACAATATTCTTACGCAACGCCTTTAGCTCAGGTGGCGCGTGGACTAGCGATCGCGCTGCTCAGCAGCGTTTCCCTCGGCAGCTTGGGTCTCTCTCCAGTGGCGATCGCTCAAGTCATTGAATCTGGCCTTGAATCTGGCCTTGAATCTGTTACTGTGCCTAGCTCAGCCCCTGCTCGCGCCGCACAGCTGCCAACTGCTTTAGAGTTCGTGCCCCCTGAACTCCCCGACAGAGGCCGTCCACGCGGTCGTTCCAGCGGCACCGCAAGCCGAGGCACTTGTGAATTTTCGAGTCAACTGCCTCTTACCGCACTAGTGCCTGTCACCAAAATCACGCCAGAAGCCGAAGACGAATCTGCGATTAATATCACCTACGACTTTGTTTTTAGCCTCACCACCCAGGCCAACCCTACGTTTTGGTTTCATGTGCCCTATCATCTCACTGAAACGCCTGTAGAATTTGTGCTGAAAAACGAACAAAAACAGACGCTGTATCAAGCGACATATCAAGCCAATGTCTCCGAGGCACTGTCGGCTGAGAATGATACGGGTGTGGTGAACGTGTCGCTTCCAGAAGATGCATTGGCTTTGGCGGTGGGCGATCGCTATCACTGGTATTTCATGGTTTACTGCGATGAACAGGCACCCAGCTTTGTAGAAGGCTGGATTGAACGAGTACCCTTAGACCCTGCACTAGCCGCAGACTTAGCCGAAGCTTCTAGCGCTGAGAAAGCAAGGCTCTATGCCCAAAAAGGCATTTGGCAAGATGCCCTCACGCAAGTGGGTACGCAACGCCTAGCAGAAGAACAGAGTGCTTTCGAAGACTGGACAAGCCTTCTCTCTTCTATTGGACTAGAGGCATTCGCTCCACAGCCGCTTGTAGATTGTTGTGAATTATAGGCTGTTTCGGATCTTAGGCTGTTGCGAATTTTAGGCTGTTTCGGATTGTAGGCTGTTGCGAATTTTAGATTGTTGAAAATCATGACAAGCACCTTCTGAAAAAATGGGTCTTTTGCAGAAAACTTGAACATTCTCCTGATAGCTGAGTATGGCGCAAAGCAAAGCGCCTACACACCGTTTAGATTTTCAGGACAGCTAAGACCATGGCTATTTACGGAACCAATGCTGGCGAAACCCTCGTAGGCACTGTTGGCAGCGATATCTCCATCTTTGGACTGGGCGGCGACGATATCATCTACGCCCTACATGGCAACGATATTATCGATGCAGGTACTGGCAATGACAAAGTATATGGCGGCATTGGCAACGATACAATTCTGGGCCGCGATGGTAACGACACACTCTACGGTGAAAGTGGCAACGATGCCATGTGGGGTGAAGGCGGCAATGATCAACTCCTGGGCGGCGTTGGCTACGATACGCTTCATGGCGGCACGGGCAACGATACGCTGCTGGGCGTAGCTGGCCGCAACGACATTGAAATAGATGTTCTCACAGGGGGCAGCGGCGCAGATAGTTTCCGCGTTGGAGACTACCACAGCAACTTTTACAATAACGACGGTGACAACGACTACGCGCTGATTACCGATTTCAGCAGCATTGATGAAATCATCTTAGATCAAGGCTCCTACACCACTGGTGCCTCTCCGGTTGCAGGCGTTTCAGGCACAGCCATTTACGAAGGCAATGAACTACTCGCTATTGTTCAATGCATGGGTGTGTTTGAAAGACTGAACTTTGAAAGCAGCGGCTTCACCACAAAAGTCACATCTGAGTCAATTTTGACCTTTAATCCATTCACGGACTATTTCACCCGCAACAACTTTGACATTGCGGTTGCCAATCTCAACCCCAACTTCAGTTTGTAACAGACAGTCTTCTTACGCTGTCGCTTTTGTTCTGTGACTTTTACCACTTTGTTTAAATACACACCGCAACCGTTTGTCAGCATGGCTTTGAGCATATATCCGGCAGTATCCTAGCTGCCGTTAGAAAGGCTGCTGCTGGGCGCATGGCAGTGGTTTGAGCAAATAAGCAAATATATGATTGGTAGGTGCATAGAGTGGCATCTGCCAGTGGTGAGCTTGCCAGCCCGTGAGTTTGTCAAAATGGTTAAAGTTAAAGCAAAGGTCTAATACAGAAATGAGCAAACCCGAGCGATCCTGTCATCGATCACCAGGAAGATTAAGGCTCAGAAGATTAAAGCTAAGAGGACTAAAATCGTTTGCCGCCATAACCACGGCCACGCTTCTTCTCTATAGCTCAATTTGCTTGTTTCTATACTTTAGGCAGCGGCAGCTCATCTATCGCCCTGCCCCTGAGCTGTCACTACTGCCGAGCACACCAGATTTTGATATGCCTTATCAAGATGTTTGGATAGCGATTGGGAATGACCAAATTCATAGCTGGTGGATTCCCGCAGATGAAAGCCAACGCTTTTCGGTATTGGATAATGAGCCTGCCCATGTTTTAAGCCAGCCTAAGGTCATGCTTTACTTTTGCGGTGTTGGCAACAACATGGGCGACTACAACTATCTCTCTCGGGCAGCGGCTTTTCGTCAGTTAGGCTTTTCCGTGCTTATGTTTGACTATCGAGGCTATGGGCGCAGCGAGGGAGACTTTCCTCACGAGGCGCAGCTCTATGCCGATAGTGAGGCCGTTTGGGCATATCTGCGCAATGAACGAGGCGTAGCAGCAGAAGATATTTTAATTTATGGGGAGTCGATGGGCGGAGCGATCGCGCTGAACCTCGCCATTAATCATCCAGATGCCAGCGGATTAATTATGCAAAGCTCGTTTACTTCTATGGCCGCCGCCATAAAGCATCGGCCGCTGGCTAGCCTATTTCCAATCGATGGGATATTACACGAGGCATTCAACTCTATCGATAAAATTGAGCATCTCAAGATGCCTGTATTGTTCATTCATGGCACCGAAGATTCTGTTGTTCCTGTCAGCCTGAGTCAGGCACTGTATGAAAAAGCCCCTGCGGCCAAACAACTGGCGCGTATTCCAAATGCTGATCATGTCAGTATCTACCGACCCGAAGCCTCTTATTTCAAGACGATTGATCAATTTGTTCGTGATGTGATTGGTCAGGATGTGACGGTTCGCGATGTGGTGCAGTAGCTATGATGGCTACTCTCTTTGTCACTGACATAATTTTCATTGAGCACTCTGGGGTAGATTACATGTACAAGCTATTTATATCGCTGTGATGTATTAGCATCAGTGGTGAAAACTATAGGTATCTGTCCTACTTAGCTGTCCTCCTGAGTCGAGATTATATGCTGCTCAAACCCCATATAGATTAATAGCTAGTATGACTAGCGCAGTCCAGATTTTTCTTTGCTGCGCGCTCGCTGAGCTTGAATTTTTTAAGTGATTATTGATACAAGGGTCGTTATACGAAGGTAAGAATATGCGCTTTAAACCTAAGACGGTCGATTCCGAAGCGTTGGCGCAGCAGTTAACGCTGCTGAAAGATATATTCTTGGGCCAGAATGCATCTCAGCAGGCGGCTTTCGCTGGGGATGCTCAAGTGGCGGCCAGGCAGTCGTTGCCATCTGCGATCGCCGTTGGCATCACAACCGGCACACTGGGTGTCCTTTTCGATCTATCTTTTGCGGTTCTCATTTTTTCCAATAACCTTTCAGACTATCTCTCTGCCGGTATCGGTTTTATTCTGTTCAGCGCAGCAATCACCCGAATCGTAGTAGGGCTTATGAGCTCATTCCCCGGTATGGTCTCCGACTTAGCCGGGATTCCAACGGCCATTTTGTCTTGGAGTACGGGCATGGTGGTGAGGCAGTTGCCGACCGATGCAACGTCTACAGAGCTGTTAGTGACCGTGATTGTCACCATTGCGATCACCTCTTTGCTCACGGGCGCGTTGCTTTGGCTCATCGGTGCACTAAAGCTAGGTAACGTCGTTCGTTTGCTGCCGGATGCCGTCATTGGCGGCTTTATTGCAAGCAGCGGGTGGCTGCTGGTAAAAGGTGCCTTTGAGGTATTCACTGGGCAGACATTAGCGATCGCCTCTTTCCTCAGCTTGTTTCAATTTTCCAATCCATCCACCCATCCCATGCAGTGGCTGCCTGGTGTGCTGCTCACAATTTATCTACTCATTGTTACCCGCCGCTACAATCACTCGCTAGTGATGGCAGGCAGCCTGGCTGCGGCCACTGGTCTATTTTATGGTGTGCTCTCGCTCATTGGCATATCTGCGGTGCAAGCCAATGCGCAAGGCTTTACGCTGGGCATTCCCTCTTTTCAAACCACCTGGCAGTTGTTGAGCTGGTCAGATTTATTACAGATTAACTGGTCGGCCATTGGCGCTCAGTGGATGTGTTCTGGCACAGTGAGTGTGCTAACCGCTATTTTGCTGTTAATGAATGTGAAGTGCATGGAAGTGGTGCTCGCCGAGGAGATTGATGTAAACCACGAGCTAAAGGTGGCAGGCGGTGCCAATATTTTGATGGGCCTCGGCGGTGGCATTCTCTCTTTTCAGTCGTTTGGCCGCTCGGTGATGGCACACAGCATGGGCGGGCGCACCCGATTAGTAACGCTGGTCGGGGCAGCGACGTTTATTGTGCTGCCGCTAGTGTGCTCCCCCATTTTGACCTATTTCCCCACGACTCTCTTGGGCGGCTTGTTGCTTTATTTGGGGTCGCTTGCGCTGATCGAATGGGTGGTGCGAGCACGTAAAAAGCTGGCTACGGTAGATTATGCAATGGTGCAGCTGATTTGGTTAGTGAGTGCAATTGTTGGCTTTTTAGAAGGCTTAGCAGTGGGCTGGGCGATCGCCGTCGGCCTGATGATTTATCAGTCTGTGAAGCAAAAGCAGGTTTAACGTATAACCTTTAACGTATAACCAACGTGACAGAGGCTGCAAACGTTATTGTTTGCTCGCAGTGATGAGTCCTCCAAAAGGCGGCTTATGGGTGTTTCCCATGGGCTGGAAGGTCTGGATCTGAAAGCCAGCGTCTTGCAGTAGCTGGGTAATAAGAATGTCGTTTTGTATGCCAATGCCGAAACGAAAAGGTTCGCCAATGAGATCGAGGATTTTAATGGCGGGCTGTATCCATTGCCATTCCTTGGTGGCCGAGATGAAGGTGGGAGAGAATACATCAAAAGCGATCGTACTTCCCCTCCCACTCATTTCAGCCACTTTCAATAAAGTCTCTTTGACGATGGCCTCGCTTAGATAATACGTTACGCCTTCCCACAAAAAGAAAGACCTTTTCCCTGGCTCAAAGCCCGCTTTCAGAAGCTTATCGGCCCAGTTCTCTTGATTAAAATCGACAGAGACAAAGCTCACTTCGCTGAGATCTGCACCACTTTCTCTGAGTGCTTGAATTTTAGCCTGCTGTGTGGCGGGCTGATCCACTTCAAAGAGCGCGCGCCCTTGACCCAAGCAAAAATTGAAAAGACGAGTATCGAAGCCTGCGCCAAGGAGGACGATTTGTTCGGCAGTCGGAAGGTATTGCGTGATCGCCCGATCAAAAAAGAGCGATCGCGTATAAATCATGTTGGAAATGTTCTCTTTGCCAACGGGTGGCACGTTTAGAAAGCTGGGCGTGTAACTTGTGAGGTTGGCTGCGAATAGGGTAGGGCCAACGGCACCCCAGCAAAGTGCACTGCTGAAATAAGGGAGACTATCCACTAACGCTTGGGTGGTTGGGTCATTGCGAATGCCTTGGAGGTGTAGAATCCATCGACAAAACAATGGCGCTAGGGCCGTCATCGAAATTTGTTGCTGTTGGCTGCTAGTGAGCACCCACAGCTGAAGCAGCAGAAGGCTAGTGAGGGTGAGTGGTGCCAAAAGAATTTCTAGCAGCAGAAACGTAAACACTCTCATGATGGCCTCATGACGGTTTGTCGATGGGTTTGTCGATGGGTTGGTCGATGGGTTTAGTCGCTTCGATAACTTCTAATAAACCAACCGTGCCCACGAAAAAGGCATATAGACCCGCCTTTAATACGGCTAGAGGTGTGTTTTGAGGAAGCTTTTGGATGAGCAGCGCGTTGGATGAGGCGGCGGGTTCTGCGCTGAGGCGATCGCGCAGAATGAGCGCAGCGCTGATGAGTCCTTCTATGGCGTGGATGATTAAAACGACGCCTGTGATCTTGGCAATGGGTTGGATGTAGACAGGCAGTGGCGAAAAGAGCTGCCAAACCTGAAGGATAATTGCCCCAAAGATCAGGGCAGTGGAAATGACCTTGACTCGTTTTGAGCCTGCCGCAGGACTGCTGGCCATATCCGCTTCGTTTGTCATGATGGTTTCCTTCTTGCTGGCGTCAGTCTGTTGCTAGGCTCAACCTATCACGCTAGCCTACTGCCGTTCAGGGGATAGTATGAATGTAAAGTTATCTATCTTTGCCGTGATTACTCAGCCGCTGAATTCATCTGCCGCGTTGCCCGCTACCGCCTCACTGCAGGCACTTGCGCCGAATAGTGTTGCATGGGGCAAGCAAGGGGAAAGTGAGACATTAAAGCAGGCGCAAAAAGACGCTTGGGCAGGTGCCTTTCGCTCTCAAACAGAAGAATTTGACTACGAGATTACGGAGATAGAGGGTGAGATTCCGGCAGGGTTAAGAGGCTCTACCTTATTTCGCAATGGGCCGAGCCGCTTTGAGCGAGGCGACAGCCGAGTGTCTCACTACTTAGATGGAGACGGGTACATCGCCAAGGTGGCATTTTCCCCTGAAGGGAAGGCTTATTTCTCTTCTCGCTTTGTGAAAACAGCTGAGTACACAAAAGAAACCGCCGCCGATGCCTTTTGTTTTCGAACCACCTTTGGAAATGCGGGTAATCCCTCAGATAACTTGTTCAATTTGTATCTCAAAAATCCAGCAAATACCCATGTTGTTCATTGGGGTGAAAAGCTGTTGTCGCTGTATGAAGCCGGTGCTCCTTACCGGATTGAGCCATACACATTAGAGACGTTGGGCGCAGAAGATTTATCCGGGAATCTCAATCATGCGCCTTTGCCAAAGTCTAAAATAGCGGCGCTAATGCGTCGGCGTAGTGGCCCGCAAGCGATGACAGCACATCCTCACATTGATCCAGTGCGCGATCGCCTCATCACCTGGACATGGGGCATGGATGTGAATATTGCCCAGCCTAACAGCCTGGTGATTGAACTCAGCGAATACGATCCCCAGTGGACTCTGGCCAGCCGCCTTGAATACAAAATGCCAGGGGCCGCTGTCAATCCGCACGACTTTGCCCTTACGGAAAACTACTACATCTTTTTTGAAAATGCTCTCAGCTTTGAGATGATGCCATACCTGCTGGGTAAACAGTCTCCTGCCGACTGCCTCAAGCTACTATCTAATCCAACAAAGGTGCATGTGATCCCTCGGCCCGATGGCAAATATGTAAATAACAAACCATTTTCGTTAGAAACAGAGCAGTGGTTTTCTATCCATCAAGCCTGTGCATTTGAGCGCTCTGACGGTTGCATAGAGGTGTATAGCTCTGGGTGGCCTGCCACAGAAGGTGGCTTTCTTACCAGTTGGAGTGGGTATGCCCCGGACTTTGATGCGATCGCACCTACCTACCTTTGGCAAACCCTTATTAACCCCCAAGCCCAAACCCTTACTCACCAAATTGCGCCTGGCACTCAGAAATCAGGGACAGCCTGCATTGCTCACCCCCACATCAACCCCAACTACGAAACCCAGCCCTGCCGCTACCTCTACATGCCCTACTGCAACAGCCTTGGAGAATCTTCACCCCCCACGGGCTACATGCGGTTAGATCTTCACACGCAAGAACAACAAATCTGGTCTACCCATCCCCAAAGTTTTGCTGAAGAGCCTGTCATCGTGCCCAACCCTGATAGCACAAAAGAAGAAGACGGTTGGCTCCTCGGTCTTATGTATGATCACCTCAAAGACTGTTCTTCTTTGGCCATCTTTGAGACGGCAAACCTTACTAAAGGCCCCATTTGTCGCCTTTGGTTTACCCACCACCTAGCGCACGGTCTGCACGGTTCTTGGATTAACCGTTACTACGGTTCATAGTCATTCCGCAGGCCATGTGTGCGCGAGGCCATGTGCGCGCGCCTGAGTGGATATTTCTCCTGCAAGCTATTATTTCTCCTGCAAGCTGCGAGGATCCAAGGCATCTCTGAGGCCATCGCCCAATAGGTTAAATGCCAGCACTGTAATTACAATCAATGCCGCTGGTGGCCATACCAACCAAGGATGCAGCACCAAAATCGATGCATTCGTCCCTGCCGACAGCATATTTCCCCAGCTTGGCGCAGGTTCCTGAATGCCTAAGCCAATTAAGCTCAACACCGCCTCAGAAACGATGTAGCCGGGAATTGCTAAGGTTGCCGTGATGATGACGTAAGTGGCCGTCTGCGGCAGGATGTGCTTGGTAATGATGTGAAGCGATCGCCCGCCCATCGACTTAGACGCCTGTACAAATGTCCGCTCTTTTAGCGACAGCACCTCCCCTCGAATCACCCGGGCTAATCCCGCCCAACCAATAAACGAGATAATCATCACAATGAGCAAAAATCGTTCAGAACTCTCCAACTCCACTGGCAAAATGACACCTAAAGATACCAGCAAGTAGATCGAGGGGATTGTCATAATCACCTCTACAATCCGCATCAGCACCGTATCCACCACGCCGCCAAAGTAGCCAGAAATGCCACCTACCAGCAGGCCAATGGGGAACGAAATCGCAATGCCCACCAGTCCAATGCTCAGGCTAATGCGCCCCCCATGCACCAAACGGCTAAATACATCCCTTGCCGCATTATCCGTCCCTAAAATATTGATGTGGCCCGTATCTACCGTATCTGCCGGTACCGCTGCTTCCCCATCTGGAACCGCCGTCCTACTTGGCCCGTTCGCCGTTCCAAATAGATGCAAGTCCCCTGGAATGCCTTCAAAGATCTCAAACTTCTTTAGCTCAATTTCTCCATCAAACGACAAGCTCGTCACCACTGGAATCGTGAGTCCAAACATCCGGTACGGCGCTCCTCGGACCAACAGTCGTAGTGGATCTGGCTGGCTATAGTCCACCACTAGCTCTTGACGCCCCGTTTCCAAGTCAATCGGCCCTTGAATGGTCGGATACACGTGCGGGCCAATAAAATCACCCGACTCTACACTGCGCCAATACACTTGTGTAGGCGGCAGCAAAGAGCCATTTGCCTGCTGGGCAGTGGGACTATACGGTGCCACAAAATCCGCAAAAATGACCGCTATATAAAAGACGGCCAGCACAATAGCGGCCAGCCGGGCCAGCGGATTTTTTTGAAGCTTTTGCCACCAGGATCGGGTTTCCATTCAGGTTTCTCTTACAACCGATTGAACGTTATTTGGCACCTACAGTACCAGGAATCTCGATCTGTGTGGCTGTTTGTGTAGCGGCTAGTCACACCCCACAACCGCGAAAGAATGCGTAATAATGATAAATGTTAAACTTTTGTAACACATATCAATTAATGTTCGAGTAGTTTCCCAATTGGCATCCCCTACTCACGCCCCCTTTAATTAACGTATTCCTCCGTCATCCCCTAATTTAATTTCTTCCTCCCCCCCGTGACCTACCAAAACCTTGAAGGCAATGAGGAATCCTCATTCGATGCTAATCGTATTTCGACTCATCGCATCTCTACAGATCTTTCTCCACAGCGAGGCCAAGGCGGCGCAGCCGGATGGTTGAATGGCTCAAAAGGCTTGCTAATTGGTTTGGGCCTTGGTCTGGGTCTGGCGTTCGCTGCCAATACTATTTCTACTCGTCAGCCCACGGCTGAGGTGGTTGCTGATGTGCCGGAGGTTAAGGTTGCGAGCGCTAGCGTAACGACTGCCCAGGCGCAGCGATCGCCTATTAAAGAAACTATTTCCGCTAATGGCACTGTAGAAGCCTTCGATTTACTGTCTATTGCTCCGCGTGCCAGCGGATTGCAGATCGAATCTGTCACGGTGAGAGCAGGCGATCGCGTGGCTGCCGGTCAAGTGCTGGCCGTCCTCGATGATTCTGTTCTTCGCGCCCAAATTCAGCAGGCCGAAGCCCAGGTCGCATCTGCCCAGGCCCAGGTCACCCAAGCTCAGGCCCGAGTGGCCCAAGACGAAGCTCAAGCGGCCGAAGCCAAAGAGCAATTTGATCGCTACACCACTTTGTTTAGTCAGGGTGCCATTAGCGAAGAAGAACTGGTGACTCGCCGTACGCAGCTCACCACCGCGCAGCAGTCTATCGGTTCTTCCATTGCTGCTGTCGATAGCGCCCAAGCTACTGTACGCAGTACCCAAGCTGACGTAAATCGGCTCCTGGCCCAGCTTAGCCAAACTGAAGTCCTTGCCCCCGCCAACGGCATCATTGCCGAAAAAACCGCCACCGTGGGCGATACCTCCTCCACCGGTACGCCCCTATTTAGCCTCATCAGCGGCGATCAGCTAGAGCTGGCGCTCACCATTCCTCAAGCGCAACTGGCCAAAGTGAATCCTGGTGCTTCGGTGCAAATTACCTCCAGCGCCGATCCCAGTTTGCAACTGCAGGGCCGCGTTCGCACCATTGATCCTGTCGTCGATTCGCAAAGCCGAAAAGCAACGGTGAAGGTGAGTTTGCCCGGTAGCGATCGCGTCCGCTCTGGTATGTTTCTCCAAGCCGCGATTGTCACTGGCTCTCGTCAAGGGGTCGTGGTGCCTGCTGAGGCCGTTTTGCCGCAGGCTAATGGTGGCTTTGTGGTGTACACCATCACCCAAGAATTTGTAGATCCTGACACCAAGGCTGTTTTGGCCACGGTTAAGGCCAATGCTGTAGAAGTTGGCGATCGCCCTTCCGCCGTTGGCAACACCCCTGCCCAAGTCGAAATCACCACTGGGTTAACCGATGCCGATACCGTCATCGTGGAAGGGGCCAACTATGTTCAAGATGGCGACACCGTCACTATCGTTGCTAATTCGTTTACTAGCTAACGCACTCCCTTTTATCGCAAGCCTTCTATCTCAAAGCCTTTTATCGCAAGCCTTCTATCTCAAAGCCTTCTATCTCAAAGCCTTCTATATCAAAGCCTCCTATCTCAAAGCCTTCATCCCTAATTCTTTTTTATCTCTGACCCTCAGGGGCTGAGCGTAGCTGTAGAGTTTTGCTCTTCTCGGAGAGTAGTCCCATTCCACCGACAACTTTTCCAATGTTCAATATCTCCGCCTGGTCAATCAAACGCCCAGTCCCCACGATTGTTCTTTTCTTGGTGCTGACCCTTGCGGGCCTTGTTGCCTTCACCAACCTCGGCATCGACGCCAACCCCAACATTGACGTCCCTGCCGTTTTAGTCGAGGTGAACCAAAGTGGCGCTGGCCCCGAAGAACTCGAAACCCAGGTCACCAAAAAGGTGGAAGATGCGGTAGCGGGCCTCGGCAATATTGACCAGCTCACTTCAAAGGTCTCTGATGGCAGCTCTGTCACTACCATTTCCTTTGATCTCGGTGTCGATACTGAGCAGGCCACTAACGACGTGCGCGATGCCATTACCCGCATCCGCCAAGACCTCCCCCAAGATGCGCAAGATCCGATTGTGCGGCGGCTAGAATTTTTTGGCGGGGCGGTTGTCATCTACACCGTTAGTTCTGACGAGCTATCGGTAGAACAGCTCAGCGACTTGGTAGATCGGCCCATCAGTCGCAGATTACTGTCCGTTGATGGGGTTTCACGGGTCAATCGTGTTGGCGGCGTGGATAGAGAAATCCGCATTGATCTCGATCCGAATCAGCTTAACGCGCTGGATATTACCGCCACCCAGGTCAACGATCAGATTCGTCAGTTTAATGTCAATTTGCCAGGCGGACGCAGCGATATTTCTGGGATTGAGCAAGGCATTCGTACTTTGGGTAGTGCTGAGACCGTCGAATCGCTACAGGCGTTAGATATTGTGCTGCCAGCCGGGGGCACGGTGCCGCTTACCAGTCTGGGCATCGTTAAAGATGACTTTGCTGAAATTCGCTCGTCGGCTTACACCAATAACACCCCTTCGGTTGGTTTTGAGGTCTTTCGTAGCAAAGGCAGCGTTGTTGTAGAAGTAGAAGACGGTGTGAAAGAAGCCGTTGCTGACTTAGAAGAAACCCTCGCTGAAGACGGCGTGAATTTTCAGCTGGTCTTTACGCGCGGCACAGATATTAGAGATTCGTACCAAGCCTCAATTGATGCGTTGATCATGGGCTGTATCTTGGCAGTGGTGGTCGTGGGCGTGTTCCTGCGCGATTGGCGCACCACGTTTATTACTGCGATGGCTTTGCCGCTGTCCATTATTCCAACGTTTTTAGTGCTGCAAGCGCTGGACTACACGCTGAACAGTATGTCTTTGCTGGCACTGACGTTAGCTGTTGGCAACTTGGTCGATGATGCGATTGTAGAAATTGAGAATGCTGAGCGGCATATTGGCATGGGTAAGCCTCCGTTTCAAGCTGCGCTTGATTCGACGGCGGAAGTGGGCCTAGCAGTTGTCACTACCACCGCTACTATTGTTGCGGTCTTTCTCCCTGTTGCCTTTATGGGCGGTGTGCCGGGGCAATTCTTTAAGCCGTTTGGGGTGACAGTGGCTGTCTCCACCATGTTTTCTACGCTGGTGGCTCGTTTAGTGACGCCCATGCTATCGGCCTATTTGCTCAAGCCCAAGACCGAAACAGATGAGACCAATACGGTTGTTTCTGCTGATGGGCTACGCATTCCACGGGCGCTGCTGCCTTATCACAAGCTCCTGAGTAGTGCGCTACGGCATCGCTTGCTCACCATTGTCTTGGCTGTTGCCTTTTTTATCTCAAGTCTTGCCCTGGTTCAGTTTATTCCGACATCGCTGTTTGATGCGGGCAATACGAATTTGACGACGGTTGCGATTGAGCTACCTCCAGGTTCCACCTTAGAAAAAACGGAGCTGGTGAGTCAGCAGGTGAGCGATCGCCTCCGCACCCACCCAGCTACCGAACGGGTATTCCGCGTGCAAAACACGGGGGATGCCACTGCTTATGTGCAGCTTAAGCCCAAAGATGAGCGCATAGAGCGCAGCGAATTTGAGCAGGTGATGCGCGCTGAATTTGTGAATATTCCAGGTACGCGGATTAATTTCGCCAGCCAAGGGGGCGGTGGTGGTGGCGGTAAAGGGTTAGAGATTGTTCTGACTGGAGACAACCCAGCGCTACTGAGCCAAGCGGCGCAAAACCTAACCCAGCAAATGCGTCAGGTACCTGGCCTCGTCGAAGTCAGTTCGACAGCGTCGTTGGTGCAGCCCGAAGTGCTGATTAAGCCGGATCCTGTTCGTGCCAACGACTTGGGCGTTTCTGTGAGCAGCATTGCCCGCACGGCCTCTTTGGCCACCTTGGGTGATGCCGCGCAGAATTTAGCTGATTTTGATGCGGGCGATCGCCTTATTCCTATTCGCGTTCGTCTCACACCCGAAGCCACTAACGAAATGGACACCCTAAAAAACCTTCAGGTGCCCGCTCAAGATGGTAGCTTAGTGCCCCTGATTGCAGTGGCCGATATTGAGTTTGGCAGCGGCCCTGCCCAAATTGATCGATTCAATCGATCACGGCAAGTTACCGTTGGTGCAAACTTTCAGGGTATTGAGCTAGGTGATGCGATCGCCGCAGTGGAAGCCCTACCCGCCTTCACCAATCTCCCTGATGGCGTTCGAGAACAACCTACCGGCGATGCCGAAATTCAAAAAGAGATTTTCAGCCGATTTGGCACCGCCCTCGGCACCGCCATCTTAATGATCTACGCCGTGCTTGTACTGCTCTATAACGACTTCTTGTACCCGTTCGCAGTGATGATCGCTATTCCGTTATGCATTGGCGGCGCACTGATGGGGCTGCTGATTGCGCAGAAGCCGCTGGGACTGTTTGCCCTCATCGGTATTGTGTTGCTGATTGGTTTGGTAACCAAAAACTCGATTCTGTTGGTGGACTACGCGCTACTGGCGATGAAAGAAGGTAAATCTCGCCGTCAAGCTGTGATTGAAGCTGGCATCACTCGGCTACGGCCTATTTTAATGACCTCTATTTCAACGGTCGCTGGGATGATTCCTATTGCATTGGCGATTGGGGCAGGCGGAGAAACCCGGAGCCCGATGGCGATCGCTGTTATCGGCGGTTTTTCTACCTCTACGTTATTGACCTTAGTGGTGGTTCCGGTCTTTTTCACCTACATTAGCGGTGCTCGCAGTCGCACAGCTCGCGTACTGAGTCGCGCTACGGGCATTGGCAAAAGCAAAGTTAAAGGTGGCGTTACGGCTAACTAGATGAACACCCTAACCAGATAAATACCCTAACTAGATAAACGCTTTAGAGCGCGCTAATAGGCATTTGTCACAAGTTCGCCCGTCTCACATTCACCAATGCACAGTGAACGTGAGACGGGCGAAACACTAATCAAGTTAGAGATAGGCTTGTCGATAATGTTCCTAAGCCCTTAAAGGGGTAGGACATTAACTTTTCAGCTAGCCTCTTAGCTACGCATCAAGTTAACTACGAGCGCTTATTATGCAACGTGGCATTGTAGTGCGGAAATGCCTTGCGAGAAGTTGGCTTGCCTAAAAACTGTGCCAGTTTTGCATAGCCTTCTGGATCAGAAATATTCAAGATAATGAACTGGTCGCTCGATCTATTTTTGAAATAGTCCAGCACGAACGCTCTGTGCGCTCTAAACTCCGCTAACTTCTCATCAAGATCAGGATATTCTCCTTTTAACTGGTAGCTCCAATTATAAATAGAGCGCTTCCAGGAGGCTTCATCTCTTTCTAAATAGATGAACTTACTACCAGGAAAGACCTTATCTAAAACCGGAATCATATCCTCTTTCAGCCAAGGCAAATCGTCCACAGAGTCAAACTTGGCAGTATGCTCCAGCAGTTTCACAATCTTGTTGTTTTTGTAGTAGTCAAGCCAGGCTTTGTTGGTATAAGTACTATGCCAATAGCCAAGCTCTTTAAGCGCTCTACCTAAGCTGGTTGTGCCAGTTTTGTTAAACCCGATACAAAAAACCTTACTTTTGTACTCGGGCTTACGAAAATAAAGCCGCAGCGATCGCCAAGCTTTGGAAAGATTGGAGAGAACGAGCTTGCGCACTGTTTGACTAGGCGTCAGTGAACGGCTAGAAACTGACGCCTTACTAGGCTTATACCGTTCCTTGTTCTGCGGAGCATTGAGAGGCTTTGCTGTTGTTACTCTTGTTTGAACCATTTGCGTTTCATTCCGATAAACACTAAAGACCGTTGAGCTTTTCAGGAATGTCTGAACTACTTCTTCGGCACCACTTTCATAAAGTTCGTGTGAAGCTACATTCTGAATGACGGACGCCGTTGTAAAAAAGTTCAAATAAAATAAACGTTTAGTAAATGAGGAACGATAGGTTTTTGTCTATGTAAAATGGAAAAAGTATCAAGAATGACAAGAAAACGCATTGTATTGGATAGTCGTATTGGAAAAACCACGCCATAAGCCAGGCAATCTCACGGTCTGCTTGGTGCCAATCGTCAGGTTTTTCAAGTCTCAAGTTTTTAAGTTTCGAGTGGTTATCAACTAAGCCTTGGTTTAAGCCTTTGCTGTCAATATCTTGAAGCGAGGGGTGTGCGCCACAGCTCCGAGCAGCAATCGGGCTGATAGACAATAGATTCAATAGCTGGATCGAATGGATGAGAACGGGTTAGGTTCTGTACGATAGAGTCATAAGCTTTATTTAATATAGACGAGGCCCTTCGCATGAATGCAGCACCTTCTGATGCTCCAACAAACGCTTCCGTGCCGGCCTTTTGTCAAGGCATTGGTCACTTTAAAACGGCCGATTCTCAATTTGAGCAGTTTGGTAAAGTAGCTGCGATTGGAGCGGGAAAAACCGCGATTGAGGCCCCCTCTGCCGCCGCCGCCGTATATCAAACAAGGCTGGGTGCAGATGCGCTGCGCTACTTGACACTACACACTACTGCGAGTAAACAATCTGGGCATCCAGGCGGATTTGCCAGTATTGCTGATGCTATTTCCGCACTGATAATGCTGGGTCATAAAAATATCATCACGGAGGTTGGTCACCACGCGCCAGGTTTTTACAGCACCGTCTTTTTAGATACCTCATTGGAATCGATGGGGATTAAAACCGTCGCAGACATGGGCGATCGCTTCCGCGAAACCCACGGTCTCCTTGGTCACCTCTCCGGTCAAATTCCCGGCCTCCTCAGCCCTGCGGGCCCGCTTGGGCAAGGTCAGCATTTTGCAATGGCGGCAGCGAAACTGCACCCAGGTACGCTTTTCCCCGTCACCATTGGCGATGGCGGCTTAGGCGAACCCTACATCATGAGTAGTTTCGGGCACTTCAACACCATTTATCCAGCGGTCACCAACTATCTACCCATTTTGGTTTGGAACGGCTTCTCTCAAGAACACCACAGCCTTGTCTCTACCTACACCAATCAACAGATGCTCGACTATTGGCAAGGTAACGGCTTTGCTGAAGTCATTCTGGTCGATGCCAAAGCATACGACGATGCCAACCAAGAGGGGCCGTATGTCGATAGCACCGCCTTTTCAGATAAAGCCCGGTTAGCCTTTACCCAAGCTATTTTAGAAGCCACAGATAGAGCGGCTAAATCGGCACTGGGCGGCACGCAAACGGTTCTTATCGTTAAGCAACTAAAAGGTGCAGGCGTTCACAAGCGTGGGTCACAATCTCACAATCTCTATCCTGGTGACAGCCTAGACAAAGACTACATTGTCAGCGCGCTAAAGCAACGTGCCCTAGCACCGGAAGAATGGCAGCTTGTACGCACTAATTTTTCGCGTTCAAACGGTGGCCCGTCTGTAAAAACAGCCGTCACTGAATCTGAACTGTCCTTAGCTAACTTAGGCGAGCTGCCGCTGAATGAATTTGAAGTGGACAGTGCCAATAAACAAGTGGCAACCACGGCAATGGGCTTATTAGTGGCTCACGTCGGTCAACAAGATCCTAACTTTGTTGTTACCAATGCAGATGGTAACGCCGCCTCAGGCATCAACAACATTAACCAAGCGCTCAAGATTATTCACCCTACAACAGACGACACCTATTACCAAGGCCCCAAAGGCCAGGTGTACGAGCCTCTGAGTGAAGATGCTTGCGCCGGACTCGCTGCCGCCCAAGCCCTCATGGGCGCTCGTAGCTTGTGGTGCTCTTACGAATCATTTGCCATTAACGGCCTGCCTATTTGGCAGACCACCACACAGGCCATGACAGAACTGCGCCGCCCCACCCCATCTACTATTTGTCTATTCACTGCAGGCGCATTAGAGCAAGGCCGTAACGGCTGGACGCACCAGCGCCCCGAAATTGAAAACTACTTTGCGGCGATGATGCGTAACGGCAATATATTTCCGCTGTTTCCGATAGATGCGAATAGTATTCAGGTGTGCTACGACTGGGCGCTTACGACTAAAAACAAAGGCATTACTATTACAGCTAGCAAGTCGCCGCTGCCGATTCGTACCACCTTTGAACAAAACCGCGAAGCGTTAGCAAAAGGTGCTATTGAATTGCAGTCCACGCCTGGCAGCCGAACGGTTGTCTTTGGCGTGATTGGGGACATGATGTTGATTCCGGTGCTTGAGGCTGCCGCTGCTTTAAACGAAGCGGGAATTGGTTCTAAAGTTGTTGCGATCGTGAATCCTCGCCGGCTGTATCGCCCGAGTGATGTGGCTTGGGAGAGCTGCGCCCAGTCTGATGATGATTTTCTCAGCGATGCGGACTTTAATATGCTGTTTGACGGAGATGCACTGGTTGCGGTGACGGGTGGTTCTAGTGCAATGGTAGAGCCGCTGATGCTGCGGAGCACGTTGCCGCGTGATGTAATGGCTTGGAAACGAGGAGAAACCACCGCTAGCGCTGGGCAGCTATTTAGCCTCAATGGCCTGAGCGCCGAGAAGCTCACTAACCGGGCAAAAGAACTGTTGAACAGTTAAAGTCGTAGTAACCGAACCCTTTTGTGTGAGGGGGTTTCAGCCGATGTATGGTTTTCACCTTGTTTTCTCGGGTTCTCAACACTCTACAGCGCTAGTCAACTCTGGCAAACTAAAAGAGTCAAAGAAACGAGAAAACAACAGGACGCCAAAAGATGAAGCTCCTTCGATACGGATTTGGAATTGCACTCCCCCCAGTGGGCGTGTTTCTCACCTACGGCATTAGCCCAGCATTTTTGATTAGTTTACCGCTTACGTTTTTGGGCTGGTTGCCTGGAAGTATTCATGCGGTTTGGGCGATCGCCAAACACTATGAAAACAAAAACAACAAACCGCAGACCGCGGCTGATGTTATCACCAACCAACCACTGACCGATTTCAACGCAGCCTAAGACTTGTCTCTAGGTTCGCTGAATTTCAAAACGCTTAAGTTACTAACCAAAAAAGGAAAGACACCATGTTGGGATTTGTTCTAACCACTTTCATTACCGCCCTCAGCCTCCTCGTCGTTGATCTCACCGTGCCTGGTGTCATCATTCCGACTGTCGGTGCGTCTCTATTCGCCGCTATTGTTCTGGGCATTGTTAACGGCTCCATCAAGCCTTTTATCAAGCTGTTCTCTCTCCCGATTACCGTTCTGAGCCTGGGCAGCTTCTCTCTGGTCATTAACGGCTTCTGTTTTTGGTTTGCCTCCTTGTTCGTTCCTGGTTTTACCATCCACGGCTTGCTCGGATTCATCCTTGGCCCCATCGTGCTCTCGGCAGTGAGCACTTTCATTACTGGCTATGCCATGAACAAAGGCTGGGACAGAAAGCTAGAAGGCTTTGCACGCAAACTTAACGAGTCCAAGACTGCCGTTCTCCAGTTTGCTAACAAGCAGAGACTTGCTGGTTCTAAACTCCCTCAGTAGTTCATCTGCTGTACTGAGTTAGCCCTCTAACCCACCCCACCCGCCGCCGCTGTTTTCAGTGGTAGCGGGTGGGGTTTGAATTGCATGTAGTCAGCGTAATAAAAGCTGCCACAGCCGCTACCTGGACAGATGCTGTAGGTTTGACGACGCGCGATCGCTTCTGTCACTGGTTTCTTGAATCAATACGCTCTGACAATGAAGAGATTCATCACTGAGTATTGCGCTTGGCCCACTCTGAATCTATTTCCCTATGGCGGCATTATTGCCAGGGTAGCGCAATAAAAATAGGGTGGTGCCAAACAGGGGCAAAGCATTACTTGAAAGCGCAGTTTTGTCCCTTTTAAGAAATACATTCAAACCATCACATTTCATAGTGTTACAGTCTGAAATGTTTTGACCGGATTTGTTTACGTTACATGGGATGCTATAGCAGAAGGTTCGGTAAAATTACTGAGCTACAGGTTAAGAAGTGCTGAAAAACCGCCTTGAAATGAGAGACACGGAGGCTGGATACTAAGATGAAAACTGCTTTTTCTGCGAAATTAACGGCGCTCTTTTGCTTGTCAGCGGCTCTAGTAGCGTTAGGCAATCATCAAATAACGAAGCAGGCTGAGACCTCCCATGAGGATACTAAAGCCTTTGCTCAAACAGAGGCCCAAACACTGGCAGAGGCCCAAACACTGGCTCAATCAGAGTCCTCACCACAGGCTCGATATGTCTTTGATGACTCTGATTTTGCACTGACACAATCCTTGCAAGATGTTCGATATCGAGAGCTGAGCGAAGCAACTCAAGGCTTCCTTGATAGCCTGGATGAGACCCAGCGTGCGGAGGTTGTTCAGGGGTTTGATAATCCTTTTCGAACTCGAGCTTTTTGTTATGTGCTTGCTCGTTGTAAGGACGACTATGTTGGCCTAAGGATGTCCGCGCTGACGTCGGCTCAGAAAATAGCGCTGAATAATTTGCTCATGAAGAGCTTTAGTAGTTCAGGTTACGCAAGGGCGATTCAAACCATGAATCGCGAGTGGCTGATAGAAGAAACTGAAAATGCTCACCGCGCCGATCCTGAAAAGTATCCTACGGTTGGCAGTCCGCTGGTTGCTGAGTGGACACCGCCGCCGCAGCGTAGTGGCCCTGATTTCTACATTGCATTTTTCGGTGAGCCAGCCTCTATGAATCCTTGGGGGCTTAGATTTGAGGGACATCACCTCAGTTTGAACTTAACTTTTGACGGAGAAGGCGATCAGCCAACCGTTGGCACCTCACCGATGTTCTTTGGCTCTAGCCCAATGATTATCCCAGAAGCGCCTTCTGTTGCAGAGGGTGAAGATAATCCATATCCGCAGTGGCAGCAGCAGGAAGGTCAGCAGCTGTTGCATCGTGAGACTTGGTTGGCCCGCTCTTTCTTGCAGTCTTTAGATGAGTCAACGCTAGATTTGGGCACTTGGTCAGCGCTTCCTGATGTTGTGCTGGCAGGGGGCGCTGATGTGCCGCTAGATGCCGCGAGCTATTTGGATGGTGAGAAAGAGGGCATTCCCATTGCGGCACTAAGCCCTGTCCAGCAGGCGCTGATGTATGAGTTTGCACTGGAGTTCTTGCAGTTGCAGGCCAGTCAGCATATTGATGAGGATGCTTTTAAGGCAAACTTAGCCAATGCGCGGGTTTGGTGGTTTGGTGATAAGGAAGATGAGCAGGCGGATTTGTACTTCCGGGTACAGAGCGATCGCTATCTCATCGAGATCTTACAGTCCAACACCTTTGCGGTCGTTAGCGAAGTAGACTCTAACCATGTGCACGCATCCTTTAGAGATTTAACAAGCGATTGGGATCACAATTCTTTAGGTGCGCACTTGCACCATTATCACGATACGGCGGTCGTTCATTAAGCCATTTATGGCCTTAATATAGTTCGTCTTCTGAGATTTCAAGAGGGGTCAGAAAGTATATCTGCCCCCTTGTTTTATGACATTTTTATTCCTGTTGGCCTAGAGGAATAGGCCAACAGGAATTTTTTATCTTTCTGGACAGCCTATGAAATCGTTGCCGAAAGGCGGGCTTGTTAATAATCTGTATTGTTTCTTGAGCGAATCTTCGGATGCCTAATACATAAGATCCGAAGTTAACTTCTATTAGTAAGCGTATGGCAAATTTATCTGTATTTGCCTCAGCATACTGACTAGAGAAGGCAGGATATTTTCATGTTCAAAATGATAGTTGGCCACAGTGCCGATGTGGATTCTGAAGATGCCATTTCAGATGTGCTCACTCAGTGCATCAACCAACTGGAATCAGAACAGCAGCCCCAAGCTGGCATTTTGCTGGCAGCTATTGATTTTGACCATCCTTTAATTTTATCCCGCATCCAAGATACCTTCCCAAATATGGCCTTGATTGGCGGCACGACTGATGGAGAAGTGTCTTCCGTGATGGGATTTCAAGAAGACTCGCTTACCTTGATGGTGTTCTGCTCGGATACGGTAGAAATTCGTGCTGGCTTGGGGAGAGGTTTGTCCAAGGATGCGATCTCAGCTGCCGAACAGTCGGTGGCAACGCTAGGTTTAGATGACTTAACTAATGCCAAGCTCTGCATCACCATTCCAGATGGTGTGGAAGATGGCACAGAACCTGCTTTGCGGCAGCTTCAAAAGCTTCTGCCTGCGGGCTTACCTATTGTGGGTGGCCGCGCGGGCGATCAGTTCCAATTTGAAAGTACGTACCAGTTTTTTCAAGGTGAAGTACTTCAAAATGGGTTCCCGATTTTGCTTTTTTTCGGGGATCTAAACGTGTCTCATGGGGTGGCCTGTGGGTGGCAGCCGCTCAGCCGAAGAGCTGTGATTACTAAATCTGATGGGCCAACCATTTATGAAATAGATGGTCAGCCTGCAACTGATTTCTACCAAGAGTATTTGGGTGATGATCTGCCGATTTCTGGAGAGTATCCCCTCGCGATTTTTGAAAAGGAGAGCGATCGCTTTTACCTGCGCGCGTCCAACAGCTGGGACTTAGAGGCTGGGAGCATGCTCTTTATGGGAGAAATGCCAGAACAAGCGGAGATCCAAATCACGTACACCACATGCGATCTCATTGTGGCAGCGGCGCAAGAATCGATTGAGCAGGCGATTGCCCATTACCCAGGCCAAAAACCTGCTGCTGCTTTGTTCTTTTCTTGTGCAGCTCGTCGGTGGCTACTCGGCCATCGAACAAAAGACGAATACGCACTGGGCCAGCAGTTTATCGATGAGACGACTCCAATCGGTGGCTTTTACACCTATGGCGAAATCGGCCCCCTCAAAATGGGCGGCGAGACTCGCTATCACCAAGAAACATTGGTGACTGTACTATTTGGGACGGAGTAAAACAACGTGATGAAGCCCCACCGTCCCGATCCTTGCAGTACTGAGTCCCGCATTATTCATCCTCATCGCCCCGAGTCCCAAAATTTAGAAGCCCGTAGCATAGCAGTTCGCACTGTGGGTGTTTGTAATGTGGACGTTTGCAATACGGATGTTCACATTACGGACGTTCGCAATGTCAGTGGCCATGACGCAGAAAGTCATGTTGTGGCAAATCATGACGACGAAGAAGAGATTAATAAACGATTGAAGGCATTAGAAAAAGAGAATCAAAAGCTTAAAAAAAAGCTTGCTCGCAATGAACGAAACCTCAGCCAGCTACATAGAAGCCGCCAACAGTCAGACTCTCTCCTGAGTAAAACGATTCAAGAGCTGCAAACATCTAAAGCGACCCTCAGAGAGCGCAGTAAAGAGTTAGAAGAAGCGCTAGCAGACGTACAGTCGATGCAGTCTCGGCTCTTAATGTCAGAGAAGATGTCCGCATTAGGTGTCTTAGTGGCTGGAGTGGCCCATGAAATCAATAACCCAGTGAGCTTTATCTATGGCAATATCGAGCATACTAACCAATACATTCAAGACTTACTACAGCTGATCTCAACGTATCAAACCTGTTATCCAACGCCCCTTCTTCCTGTGCAAGCATGCATTGAAGAGATAGAGCTGCCATTTGTGATAGAAGATTTTCCCAATGTGATGAAATCCATGCAGATGGGCGCTGAGCGCATTAAGCAAATTGTCCTATCTCTGCGCACGTTTTCTCGGATGGATGAAGCTGAATACAAAACAGTTGATTTGCACGAAGGGGTAGAGAGCACGCTAGTTATTCTAAAACATCGCCTTAAAGCTAATGGTCAACGGCCCGAGATTAAAGTCACTAAGCAATATGAAAAAATACCACCTGTAGCTTGCTACGCAGGTCAAATCAATCAGGTTTTTATGAACATATTAGTAAATGCCATTGATGCGATAGAAGACTCAGAAACTCAAAACGGTGAGATTTTTATTTCAACAAACGCTCAAAAAGAACAAGTTGTAATCACCATTGCGGATAATGGCCCTGGTATTTCAGAGAGTGCCATGGGCAAGATATTTGATCCTTTTTTCACAACTAAGGCTGTTGGGAAAGGCACTGGAATGGGCATGGCCATCAGCTATCAAATCGTAGTCGATAAACATCACGGTCAATTATTGTGTGAGTCCTCAGATAAGGGTACACAGTTCACTATTTGTTTGCCGCTTCAGCTGGCTAATTAATTCATTGATAATCCATTCGTTTGAGCGGAAAACGGTGTCGTCGGTTGCTGTGCAGCATCGCGCCTTCTAACCAAAAACGGGCTGCTGATTGGTTGGGCTGTAAGGTACAGCCTTTGGGCTCGGTGTCTCATTGGAACATGACAGCATGCTTTCAATATTTCATCCACAAATAAATACCTCCATCACACTTGCCAGAAATAGCAGATGTGATGGAGGCTTGTGTGAATGCCTCAGTTAGTGAATGCCTCAGTTAGTGAAAGGGGCAGTATGCTTCACTATGAGTTCTATTGTTTAATAGTGGCTCATAGTGAACTGCTACTATACCGACCCTAACTCGGTTCTATACGTGCTGGCGCTTTTTCAAAGACCCTGCGCCCATAGCACCCATTACAAGCAACCCTAGGGCTGCTGTTGGCTCAGGAACCTCTGTTGGATCTTCTTTCTCAATCACAATTTTTGATGCACTAAGTTCAACAAAGTCAAAGGCAAGGTAGGGTTCATCTGGTGCAATCACTTCTGCCTTGATATAACCATTAAACTGATCGCCAACGGCTGAGAATATCTCATCAAAAGTCAACTCAACAAAGGCCGACTGAATCAAGCCATCTTGCCCGTCGTTGTTTTGTTGCTTTGTGAGATTTCTGGTAAAAGATGTCTCGGCAGTTGTGAATTTGATTTCAGCATTTTTAACATCGTGGTCAGCGAAGAGCATGTTCAAATAGAAGGCGCTATCTTCTACAACGCTATCTCTATCGACTGTAAAGTCGAATAAGAACTCGGGCTGAGGAATCTTACTTTCTTGAGGGTGAAACTCCTCACGCATTGCTTCTATTTCTGTTTTCAAGGCTTCGGCGCTGTTATTTAGAGCTGCCTTTTCAGCATTTAGGCTAGTTCTCTCGTTTTCTTTCTCACTGATAAGTGCATTTATCGGAATAATGCTCTGCTGATTCAAGGTGGTGATTTCCTCAGTCAAGGCACTTTTCTCATCCTTCAGCACCTCTCGTTCTTCTCTTAGGCTTTCTCTTTCACTAGAGCGCCACTTGTATCCAGCATCCTTAAGTGCTTGATCCTCCGCATTAATATCCTTAATGGAACGCTCAATAGCTTCTTTTTGTTCAACTAAGCGGCTTCTTTCTGTTTGTAAGCCGGTGCGCTGTGTTTTAAGTGACTTAATTTGTGCGTTCAAGTCAGAGACATTAATACTGTCTCGCTGTGCAATCAAATTTTGTCGTTCTGTCTTTAGTGGTGTGATGCCATAAAAGTCGTCTAAAGCACTCACAGACAGAGAAACGTCAGTGTATTGAGATCCGCTGGAGCCGTTGTTTGTAAAGCCACTACCCGTAATAAAGTAATTGCTTTTCTCTTCTGCACGATGGTCAAAGTTGTCGTTTGAGCCTGTTGCCATCCGACCATCGCCGTTTAGGTCAGCAATAAAATCACCATTGCCTAAAACCCCTTGACCATCTACGTTAACGCTATTACCGTTGGCCGCAGTGTATCCTGCGCCATCACCATAGCCGAAACCATCAGCATCACCAATACGAATCGAGGAGAAGCTGGCCGCCTGTGCGGTTCCAGTGGATAGAAGCACCCCTGCTGTTGCTAACGCAACACCTTTCGTGAATGTGGACATCTTGATGGAGAAGGACATGATTTCTGGTTTGTCAACTGCCAGAATCCAAATTAATGTTTGCAATACTCGCCTGAGAAGTGCTTTTTAAATGACTTTGTTCTGTAAATACAATCCTGGGATTAATGTGAGTTCCTGATGTGTCCATCCTTGATTTTTGGGGCTAACCCCTATGAAAATTAGTGTTTTGACAGAGTGTTGAGGTGGATTTTTACCTCAATATTTATTGAATTAAGGTTGTTTCTCCTGGGACGCTGAGTGTAATCCGAGTGTGCTGCGATTTTTACGGAGGGATTTTGAGCCTGCACTTCAGAGAAATCCGACACCGTAAATATAAAGGCCTGTCGGTGTAAGCACTACCCATTCGCAGAAATTTGAGGGATTTTGATTGCTTTTTGCTGTAAGTTTTAGGGTTCTAGTTCCATTCGTAATTTTCTTATCGGTGCCAAGTAGTTTGCTATAGGCTCTTGCCCAACTTGGCAGGCTTTTTCATCTACAGCTAATAAATCTTCTCCCCAAATCACTTCTCCGATTTGGAAGCTGTTGCCTGTGTCGGGTCTCCAATCGTGACTGATGAATTTGCGATCGCAATCCACAACACCTCCATCAAACAAGTGCCCAATCGAAAAGTACACATCCTGCAATACCAATGGCACCGAAGGGCGATGGAGCTGCCCCCGCGAATGTGAGCTACGAGCCTTGTATTTTTCTCGGGGAAAAAGACCGTAGAGATTCTTTAACGAGGCTGAGATGAGTTCTCTCCCCTTTAAACTTGTCTTTTTGAAAGCGCCAACAGAAATTCGGCAGTCTACTTCGCGCAGCAGCTTAGGCGCAAGCATGGTTTGAAAGCTCACTGGCGTTGGCGCTGTGTTTTCATATTCAACGCATGTCAGCTCATCGGCATCTAACAGTCGAACGCCTTCTGTTAGCAGCGCCTTTAGTCCATTCTTTTCTACAATGTCTGCTAGGGGCAGCTTAGAGCAGACGCCTTCTACAATGAGAATCTCCGCGCTGGGGCTGGCTTCACGTAGTCCTGCAATGACTGTGCCAAGGACGTTCATGCTGACTGTGACGGGCGGGCCGACGGGATAGCCCAGGTTGGGCTTTACTAAAATACGCTCAGCGCCCCTTGCAGCCTCAGGCGGCGAATAGATAAAGTCTTCTGTGCGAGCGATATTGACGGAATCCATGACTTTTAAGATTGTGACGCCTGGGTATGAGCAGGAATTTGAACGCTGGACGGACGCGCTAGAGAATGCGAATGCGATGCGGCCTCAGCTTAAAAGCTGGTTCAAAGACATTCGTATTTTAGAGAATGGGCGGCCCGTGTGGGTGTATGGTCGGGGCCGAAAGCATCCTGAGTATTTGGGGCCAGGCACGTATGACCGTTTGGCGCGGTTGTTTATGGAAGAGGGGCGCAGCGCGGCGGCGAGTGCAGGGGCTGGCCCGGCTAAGCAACCGTGGCAAATTCGTGATCATCGTTTTGAGTGGGGCAGCCGTACCTACCTGATGGGTGTGCTAAACGTAACGCCAGATAGCTTTAGCGATGGCGGACAGTTCAACACTGTGGAAGCAGCGATCGCGCAAGCGAAGAAGCTAGTGGAAGCTGAGATAGATATTCTTGATATTGGCGGGCAATCTACCCGCCCAGGAGCAACGCCAACGACGTTAGAGGAGGAGTGTGATCGCGTGCTTCCCATCATTCGCGCTATCCGCAGTGCCAACCACGACTGGCTCCGTGACATTCCTATCTCTATCGACACCACCCGTGCCGAAGTCGCCCGCCAAGCCCTACAAGCGGGCGCTGATATTGTTAATGACATTTCAGCGGGCACCTACGATCCAGACATTTTGAATGTCGTTGCTGACGCCAACGCGTTTCTTTTGCTCATGCATTTGCGCGGGACACCAGAAACAATGCAGCAGATGACAGATTATGACGATTTGATGCGCGAAATCGTGAATTTTTTAGCGCAGCAGGCAGATAAAGCTGTTGAAGCAGGCGTTGATTTTAAAAAGATTGGAGTCGATCCAGGGATTGGCTTTGCCAAGACCGTAGCGCAGAATGTGACCATTTTGAAGGAGCTGGAAGCCTTGCAGAAAATGGGCTGTCCGATATTGGTGGGCACTTCTCGAAAAAGCTTCATTGGTAAGCTGCTGAGCCAGCCTGAGGCGCAGAAGCGGGTATGGGGCACGGCGGCGACGTTAGACTGTGCGATCGCTCACGGCGCAGATATTCTTCGAGTCCATGATGGCCCTGAAATGCGCGATGTCTGCCGCATGGCCGACGCGCTATGGCGTTGACTATATTCCTGACGCCCTTTGGCAAAGCTGCGCTAACGCCGTCGCTTCTTTTTTCTTTGAGCGTCTTTAGCCTGCCTTTGGCTCTCAAATTCCCTCTACAGAC
Organism: Phormidesmis sp.; assembly: GCA_045110585.1. Classification (GTDB taxonomy): domain Bacteria; phylum Cyanobacteriota; class Cyanobacteriia; order Phormidesmidales; family Phormidesmidaceae; genus Phormidesmis. The sequence goes on from JBGCGG010000088.1 coordinate 33,555, forward strand.
AAGTTTGATCTGAACTCACTGTGATTTACACTAAAAGGCGCTGTTATGTTTGATAGATACGAGGTTTCTTCATGAGACGGTATAGAGCAGTAGTCGGTGTTTTGCTGGCTGCGATCGCTACATTTTTGGTGAGCTGTGGTGGTGGCCCCGAGGCCGTAGCACCGACCTACACACCTGAAAAAATTGCTCAGCTGCAAAACTATGTGGGCCGCATTGAAGCGTCTCGTGAGCGTCTGCCTGAGCTGCTGAAATACATCGAAAAAGACAACTGGGTGAATGTAGATAACTTTACCCATGGCCCATTGGGGCAGCTGCGTGCTGAGCTATTGCGTTTGTCGGGTCAGCTATTGCCTGCAGATCAGCCCAAGGCAAAGCTACTCTCCGAAGAAATTTTGGAGCACTTACAGAATATTGATGAGGCTTCGAGTGATCGTAACTATGGTGTTGCGTTGACGCAATATCGTCAGTTTGTCGATGACTTTGATGCTCTATTGGACGTTGTTCCTGAGGGTGCGCGTAAACAAGACGAGGTTGTTGAAGCGCCTGATGTTTCTGAGCCGGTTGAGGCTCCTGAAGCGTCTTAATCTATCTGCGCAAGGTGCTTAATAGGGCGCTTAACAAGGCGTTCAATAAGGCGCTTAATAACCTGGGGCAGAGGGTGGGTTTCCATCCTCTGTTCTTTTTTGTCTTTTAATTTCTGCGGCTCTGATTTCTATGAAAAGAAACTCAAAAATAATTGTTGTAGGCTGCGGCGTGGTGGGTGCCTTGATTGCTTATGAGCTGAGCCAACAGATAGACGCTGAGATTACGGTTATAGATAGACAGCAGCCCGCCCAAGCTTCTACAGGGGCTGCGCTGGGTGTGCTCATGGGGGCGATCAGCGGTAGAGTAAAAGGCCGAACTTGGCGACTTCGTGAAGCCAGCATTCGACGCTATCGCGCTTTGGTGGCTGAGCTAGCCGCGCAAGGGCAGACCGTTCCTTTTAATGGGCAGGGTATTGTAAGTCTTTGCTATGAGACCGATAAGCTTCCCCGTTGGGCGTCTTTAAAAGAAAAGCGTGAGGCCCAAGGATGGCCTTTAGAGATTTGGACTCCACAGCAGTTGCAGTTGCGATGTCCGCATATTGATATTGTGCGAGCTGGCGCAGAAAATGAAGCTATAAGTGCCGTGAAAGCAGCGATTTATTCTCCCCAAGATGCTCAGGTGCATCCGGTGCCGCTGACGCATGCGCTCGTCACCGTAGCCGGATCAAGTGGCGTGACGTTTTGTTGGGATACCGCTGTAGAAAAGCTGCTGATGGAAGGCGATCGCTGCGTGGGCGTTCAGACCGCTAGCGGTGAGTTAGCTGCGGATTGGGTTGTTCTTTCTGCGGGGTTAGGTTCATCAGCTTTAAGTGAAATAGCGCATGAGCCTTTGGCTTTGATGCCGGTACTGGGACAGGCGATGGAAATTAAACTGCCTGAAACTTTGGGCGATTTGGCTTTTCAACCAGTGATTAATGGCGATGATATTCAGTTTGTGCCTTTGGGGAACGGGCGCTATTGGCTAGGGGCGACGGTGGAATTTCCGGATGTGGACTTGTCAACGGCTGATTTGGCTCGACTCTCAAGCCTAGAGATGGTGCCGGAGGCAGATGGTTTAGAGACGTTAAAGAAAGGGGCGGAAGGATTTTGCTCGGCGATCGCTCAAGCCAAAATCCTTAAAACATGGAGCGGCTTGCGTCCCCGCCCGGTTGGTCAGCCCGCCCCCGTCATCAAACCATTGGGCCATACGGAAAACGTAACACTGGCCACCGGTCATTACCGCAACGGTGTATTGCTTGCCCCTGCCACTGCTCAACAGGTGTGCAATTTATTGAAAGAAAGCTCTCTAGCGGTTTAGCGGCTAAGCCGCTTAGTTCAGCTTTTTACTTATTTTTAAAGGTGTCTAATTCCCAGTGGTATCTTCTCTCACCACGAATCCATCCATATCTGTACGGTACATCCAGATATTGTCGCCCTGACTCACGGTGACTTCCCAGCCTTCTACAAGTGCAAAGGTACAAATTTCATCAGGGCCACCGAGTCCTAAGCAGCCATCTGGCCAAGATTTAGCCACCGCAGTTTCCACTTCTAAATCTTCCGCTGGAACATTGTAATTACTCGTAATGTCTTCAAGAATGGTGGTTTCGACGGCAGTGGGTAGCTGACTGCTGTCAATGACTACTTCCTCGCTTTCAGGGACGCTGCTTGGTAATGCATCAGGCGGTAGCGCTTCCGATGGTAAAGATAGTTCGGATGGAGGATTACTCGCTGTTGACTCAGTGGGCTGTGTTTCGGCTGGGAGAGAGGTGCCATTCGGGGCCTCTCCAGAGGGTGTGCAGCCGGAGAGCGCAACACTGCTGAGGCTTAAGACGGTAATGCTAATGAGGGTGACAGTAAGCAGCTGGATGTGTCTGCCTTTGGTGATGTGTGAGGCATAGTTCTTGCTGCCAGAAGGGCTGCCAGAAGGGCTGCCAGAAGAGATCCCAGAGGAACTATGGGGCAAAGGTGTTGTGTTCAACAATTCTCGTTGTTTCATTTTTATTTATCTCCACATCCGGAAGTACGACATCTGTTATTGAAGCTACGGAATGGCTATCCTAAGCCTATGTGTCTATCCATACATTGCTAGGTTTTGACATTGAATAGGTGGTGGCTACGGACTGTTCGCTCATGGCGACAGCTTTACTATCCACTGAGAGATTTCATTGAGAGATTTTATGCGGCGCTTAATACCTCTATTTTTCCTAAGCCTTTTGATCGTATGCATCATGGGCGTTTTTAAGTTTAGCGGTAGCCTCGCTAAAACGGGAGAATTTGATACTGTTGTTTTCGATTTTCGGGATAACCCTGAAGCTGTGGCCAATGTAGAAGCGGCGGCACAGCAGTTTGGGCTGGAACTGACACCCAATAGTAAGTTTTCCACAGCAGACCATGTGTACGTGGCGGCGGGCGATCGCACCCTCATCGAAAAATTCCGCCAGTCAGAACTTGCTCAGTACACCGAATATATAGAGCCTAACTATGTCTACAGCACCTTCTTCGGTGGCCCCAACGATCCAGACTTTGATAAACAGTGGAACCTCAAAAGCATCAACGTTCAAGAGGCGTGGAAAGTCACTAAGGGAAAAGGCATTACCGTCGCCGTTATCGATACTGGCGTTACCCGCATTAAGGACTTAAGCAAAACGGAATTCGTCCCTGGCTATGACTTTGTCAATAAGCGCGAGCAAGCCGATGACGACAATGGCCACGGCACCCACGTTGCCGGTACCATCGCCCAATCGACTAATAATGGCTACGGTGTAGCAGGCGTTGCTTATGAAGCGAAAATTATGCCCCTCAAAGTGCTCAGCGCTAGCGGGGGTGGCACAGTTGCCAACATCGCCGAAGCTATTCGCTTCGCCGCAGACAACGGTGCAGATGTCATTAACATGAGCCTTGGCGGGGGTGGCGCCTCTCAGCTCATGCAAGATGCGATTGACTATGCCTACAACAAGGGTGTGATGATTGTGGCGGCTGCCGGTAATTCAGGACGCAACGCGGCTGAATATCCAGGTCGATACGCTCATGTAATGGCTGTTTCTGCAACTGATGCAAGCAGCAGTAAAGCGCCATACTCTAACTATGGTGCAGGGGTTGATATTGCTGCCCCGGGCGGTAATACCCGCGAAGGAAAAAGCGGCGGCATTTTGCAAGAGACCATTAACCGACGCACAGGCGGATCTAGCTTTGAGTATTTTCAGGGCACGAGTATGGCCTCGCCTCATGTGGCGGGCGTAGCTGCAGCAGTAAAGGCTGCGGGCGCGAAGAAACCTGAGCAGATTTGGGCTGTGCTACAAAAATCTGCCAAGAAAATGCCTGGAGATGATCGGAACTTTTTTGGGGCTGGTCAATTGGATGCGGCCGCAGCAGTGAAGCTCGCTCGCAAAGAATGGAGGCCGTGGTCACCCACAAATATTGTGGTGAATCCTTTGAACAGCCGCATTTGGTATAACTGGAAATCGATTCCGTGGAAGAAAATCATCATTCGCTGGAGTGTGGTGATGGGGCTGACTTGGCTGGTGAGCAAAGCGGTCGATCACTATCGTTGGAATGGCGATTATTGGCTAGGTGCAGTGTTAGGTAGTGTGGGTTTATTTTTATTGCCGCCTTTGCACCTATTTGACTTACCCCATTGGCCTTTGCGCGTGCTGGGCAGTTCGCTGCCTGAGCTGGGCAGCGTTGTGGCCCACACTGCAAAACTTAGTCCGATTACGGCGAGCGCTCTAATTCCGTTTTTGATGCTGGCGTTTTTGTTGGGGCACCCACGGCTGTGCTGGGTGACGGTTGGTGCGGCTGTGGGTACAGCAGCCATGTTAGGCGTGAGTGTGTTTATGACGCCTAACATGATGTGGTTTGGCTCTGGTCTGTGGCCGCAAATATATTTAGCCGTGAATGCGGGCTTGAGTTTGTTGATTGCTTATCTTGGGCTAAAGACAATCACTGAGTCGGCTTAGGCTGACGCTGATTAATTCTGAAACGGCTTAATTTGAAATTGTTGAACGAATGAGGGCTTAGCTTGATGAAAGTTACAGGTACGGTTGCTTGGATAGAGATGGGATCTGGTACTTGGGGGCTACAGGGTGATGACGGCAAAACCTATGAACTGTATGGAGATAAAGCCGCCGCACTGAATACTGAGGGGCAGAAAGTCTCTATTACGGGCAAAATTCGTGAGGATGTGATGACGATGGCCATGATTGGCCCTGTGCTGGAAGTGGACTCTTTTGAAGTTGTTGATTAATGACGTTTGGTGGTGGGGAATTTTATAGTCACCTTGCTGAGCGGTTTGGTTTTGATCGGTCTGGTTTTGAGCGGTTTGGTTTTGAGTAGTCTGGTTTTGAGCGGTCTGTAGTTTTAACAGTCGCCTTTGATTATTGAGTTTTTACGAAAGCGTAGGGTTTAGGAGAGTTTATGCGGCGTTCGATATCACTGTTTTTGATAGGGCTGTTTACAGTTGGCATTGTTAGTTTGTTGGGGATGAGTGCAGGGGTTGCCCAAAAAACTGTTTCTATTAGTGAGCCTGCTCAGGTCGTGTCTGATGTTGCGCAAAGAACTGCTGACGGTTGGATTAAGCTAAATCCTAAGTTTGATGAAAAACAGGTGCTGGGCTATACGGCCTTGATGAAGTCTGCAGCTGCGGGAATGGTTGTACCGACTGTTGCCAATGTTACGCCTTCTGCTAATACGGTGATTGTGTATCGATGGGATTCGATTCCTTGGAAGAAGCTGGCGCTGCGCTGGGTCGTGGTGCTGGGCTTTACTTGGCTGATCGGTAGTGCTGCAAGTTATAGCAAATGGAGCGGTGGCTACTGGTTTGGGGCTGTGTTGAGCAACGTGGGTTTCTTTCTGATTGCGCCGTTGTACATCAATCATATTCCTCACTGGCCGATGGCTGCGTTGGGCAGCTTTCTGCCAGATTTAGGTGGTGTTTTCACACGAGCATCAGCGCTTAATCCGATTACAGCGAGTGCGCTAATTCCGTTTTTAATGCTGGCCTTTTTGCTGAGTCACCCCCGCTTTAACTGGATGACAGTGGGCGTTTCTGTGGGTGTTGCAGCGGTATTGAGTTTGAGCTTTTTTGTTCAGCCTTCAGTGCTATGGATTGGGTCTGGATTTTGGGCGCGGTTGTTTTTAGCCGCGAATGCGCTGGCTAGCCTGTTAATTGCTTATTTGGGCTTAAAAACTATTACTGAGCCGACCTAGGGACACAGCGTGAATCTAATGTTTCAACAGCGTACACATTGAAGCTACCTCTTCTAGTGAGCATTTCTTAGGTGAGCGAACCCTCTGGGGCCTCACCGCTCTCTGACGGTTCTCACGGGGCACCAAGTCCCGTCTCTAGCAACATTCTGAGGCCCACCGCAAAAAGACGTTTGCTCAAAAAACAGAATGTGCCGCAGCAAGGGTGCCGTAGTCAATGAGGAAAAATTGGCTGCGGCGCATTTTGTTGTGTACCCCAATTAAGAGGTACACAACAAAATGTGCTTAGAGTATGACCTGCCAAAATAGAAGGGTGAAGGCTAACGTTGCGCTGTGCTGAGGGATGAGTTGGCGCAGGGGCTGGCGGCTGATTTTTTGAGTGAGCAGAATGCTGAACATGGCTCCGAATAGAAGCGCGCTGCCCTGTAAGAAGGTGATAACGGCTGGGTGGGCGGTGAAGGCGATCGCGGGAGCCGTTAACCTGAAGGTGGCTGCGAAGACGGGGATAATTTGACCCGCTTCGGTGAGGCCGAGGTGGAGATAGTGGGCGAGGCTGGCGAAAAGGAGAAGGGGCAGGTAGCCGTATGCGAGTGTGAGGAAGTTGCGGTTGCCTCGGGTGCCTTGAACTAGGGTTCTGAGTTGGTTGGCTAGAAGGGCGATCGCACCTGGTAAAAACAGTGCAACAACAGAGATGAGCGCATGTCCTGCGAAAGACTCTAAAATTTGAGCATTGCCTAGAAACAGGGTTGTTAGTTCAGGCAACCGATGCAGAAAAACTGCACCTAATAGCAACAACAACAACGCCACTTCGTAACTGGTTGCGTTGTGGGTTGTCCATAGCTCTATGCCGGGTGGCCGCAAGTTAAGGCTAATGGACTGGTGCGGGCAGGCTTTGAGACAGGTCATGCACAGCACACAATTGCGATTTTCAGTGAGCTGGGCAGGGTGAGAATAAATAGGACAGCCTGCGGTTTCTTGGCCGATGCCTTCGGCGGGACCTCCTTTGTAGCAGTGATAAGTGTGGCAGGTGGCAGAGCAAATGCCTTGCTGAGCGCGGAGTTCTGTCATGGAGAGTTTGGCAAAGAGGCCGTTCATGCCGCCGATGGGGCAAAGGTAGCGGCACCAAAAGCGACGCTCGAAAAGGAGAGAACAGATGACCGCTCCGGCCGTGATGATAAGCAGCAGCCAGCCGGAAAGATAGGCTGTGTTTTCTAGGTCCCATAGTTCTTCCCACAGCAGAATGAGGGCAAAGCCGCCGTAGAGAATCCACCCGCCCCATTGTTCGGCCCACTGCCGGGGCCAGCCGCGCAGCTGCCGGGGCCAGATTTTAAGTGAGAGAAACTGTGCAACTTCGCCATAGATCATAAACGGGCACACCGCGCACCACAGCCGCCCTACGAAAGGGAAACTGAGTAAAATAAGCGGCCACCACCAAGCCCAAAAAACGTTGAGAGCGATGTTTTGATCGCGCGTTTGAGGGCCAAAAAAGAGAATGGCAATCACGATGGGATAAAACCAAAGCGTGAAGCCGTAGTTGATACGGGTGGGCCACCACGGGCTGAGCAAAAACTGTCGTAACTTGGGATATCCTTGTAGCAAATCGAAGCGAAATCGACGGCTGGGCTTCTCTGCGGCCCAGAAGATATCTTCGGTGAGCAGATTTCCTTCAGCCTGGCTAATGGCTCGCTCTACCATGCTTTCTAGCTCGGTGATGTTGCCTGGAAAGTCGTAGCTTTGCAAGCGACGCAGGGCGGCGGGTGTAATCTGTTGTTTGCACAGTCCTTTATTGCGACACAGTAGCTGAACAAAGTAGTTTATCTGCGCTTCGATATCAGCTTTACGCACCCGTAAGGGCGGGACTTTAATTTGTTGGCTAGCGCATTTTGTGAAGGCGGGCATGGCTTTTTCTGAGATCATCAGAATCCGGGCCTTCGATTGGCGGGCGGGGGCGGGGGGATCTTCTTCGCGGGTGACGGGCTGATAGTGGCCGGTTTCAACAAGCTGCAAGATGGCCGGTTTAATCTCGGGGTTGAGATCTTGAATGTTGTTCAGGAGCAGCGTGCCGTCTTCTAGCCAGTCTAAAAGCCCCGGCTGATCTGATTTGTGCGGAAAGTATCTGCCAAAGAGATCTTGTGAGCGCACTTCATCACAGTTTACTTTAATAATTGGTTTGGCTTTATTCGTTGAGCCAAAGTGAATGAGCGCGGCGAGATTATCTTTGCCGAGGCCCGGTTCTCCAAAGAGTAAGAGCGGTTCGGGTCTTGCTGCTACTAATTTATTTTCTGTGGGTTCAAGATGAGTTGCTTTGCGAATGTCATTGCGCAGTCGAGTGGCATAGCGGCTGCTGCCAACCACGCCTCGTTTTACGCGGGTGACCCGATAAGGTAAGAGCGCCTGCTGACGTTCTTTCTCGTAGGCAAGCTGTTTGGCAGCTTGTTCGGCCTGTTCAGTTGCGCGAGCAGCAGCGTCCATGACAGCTCATAATAAGGGGGATTTCATGTGATTTTATCGGGCTTATGACAACTGATCTGATTTGTTTACTAATATTGGCGTTGTGGTCGATTCCGTTGAACCATGTGCCAGCGATTGGCCGTGTGACGGATGCCGGTTTGGAATGGGCTGCGAGCAATCGAGAGAAGGTTGTAGAAGGTGCGCCTTGGGTCGGTAGGGCTGATCGAGCGCAGCGCAATCATCACGATAATTTGGCGATGATTGCGGCGGTGATTTTGATTGCCCATGTGACGCAGCAGGCAGATGCCATTACGGCCAAGGCTTCGATCGCAATTTTGGTTTGCCGTGTACTGCACGGTGCGGCATATTATGCGGGAATTAGTGTGGTGCGATCGCTGGCGTACTTTGGCTCCATTATTGGTGTTGGTGTAATTGTGTGGCGAATCCTAGCTTAAAACCGCTTATTTAAAGCTCAAGTCTGCCTTCAAATCTGTCCTCAAATTTGCCATTAAGCCAGTCCTCAAACCTGTTCTCCAATCTGGAAGTTGAAGCGATTACGAACGTATGGAACAGCTCAAAGTTGTCATCATCGGGGCGGGCATGGGCGGGTTGACTACGGCCATTGCCATGCAGAAAGCGGGCTATGAAGTTGAAGTGTATGACCGCGTTCGCGAACTGCGTCCGGCGGGGGCAGGTATTTCGCTCTGGTCTAATGGGGTTAAGGTTCTGAATCAATTGGGCCTGGGGGAAAAGATTGCTCAGATTGGTGGGCAAATGGAGCAGATGGCCTACTACAGCAAAAGCGGTAGTCAACTTACAAGGTTTAGCCTATTGCCTTTGATTGAGCGGGTGGGGCAAGTGCCCTATCCTGTGACGCGCACAGCGTTGCAGAAAATGCTGTTGGATGCGGTGGGGGCTGAGCATGTTCGTTTGAATAAGCGCTGCGTTGCGATTGAACAAACGCCAGAGAGTGCGGCGGTTATTTTTGAGGATGGCGATCGCGCTCAGGGAGACTTAGTAGTAGGGGCAGATGGCACGCATTCGATGGTGCGACCTTACGTATTGAGTCAGTCTGGTTTGGGCCAATCTGACTTAGACTCTGGCTTGGGCCAATCCACTGAGCGGCGTTATGTGGGCTACGTGAATTGGAATGGGCTGGTGCCAGTGAGCGAGGACTTAGCGCCAGCTAATAGCTGGGATATGTACGTTGGGGACGGGCAGCGGGCTTCGGTGATGCCGGTGGGGGGCGATCGCTTCTACTTTTTCTTAGATGTGCCGCTACCCAAAGGCACTCATAACGATTCAGATAACTACCGTCAGGAGCTGGCAGCGCATTTTTCAGGCTGGGCAGCGCCTGTTCAGGCATTGATTGAGCGATTAGATCCGGCTCAAACTAACCGTGTAGAAATTCATGACATTGAGCCATTACAGACGTTGGTGAAAGGGCGAGTGGCATTAATTGGGGATGCCGCCCACAGTACTGCGCCAGATTTGGGCCAAGGCGGCTGTCAGGCGATGGAAGATGCTTGGACACTAACGAGTTATCTACGCACCACTACCCTCAGTGTGGCCGATGCCCTCATGCGGTACGAAGCCAGTCGCCGAGAGCGGGTGGCTAACATTGTGCTGAAAGCACGAAAGCGGGCCAATATGACCCATGGCAAAGAAATGGAAAAGACACGCCAGTGGTATAAATCGCTGGCGAATGAAGATGGCACCAATATTATGAATGCCATTGCTGACACAATTTTGCTAGGGCCGATGCATTAACGCGCTGAGCCATGATGCTACGGTCAAAAACAATCATCCAAGCGCTTTATGAATACCGTGCCGACGGGGAAACTGACCACTCACGTTTTAGATACTGCCGCAGGCCGTCCTGCGGCTGGGATGACTATAGAACTGTGGCAAATAGAGGTGTTGCCAATAGAGGTGTTGCCAATAGAAGCGTTACCAATCACAGAACCCGCTACTCAGCAGACCACTATTCAGCAAACGGCAGCTCAGCATATGGCAACTCAGGTGACCAATGCCGATGGCCGAACCGATAGCCCTTTTTTAAGGGCTGACAGTATGGTGGCTGGCATTTATGAACTGCGGTTCTCAGCAGGCGATTATTTCGCTAAAAACTTTGTTGGAACGGAGGTAGCCTTACCGAACCCACCTTTTTTAGATTGGGTGCCTATTCGCTTTGGGATGGCTGACCCTCATGCTCACTATCATGTGCCTTTGTTGGTGTCGCCTTGGTCTTACAGTACCTATCGTGGCAGTTGATGGTGATGTAGTGAATATCACAGTGTCATAGCATTGCTCAGATTAAAGTCGTAACCATCTCAGTTTAAAACTCAAGCTTGGTGGTTCCCCATGCTCGTAACTCAGCAGCCTGTTTTTCGCCGTTTTTGGTATCCTGTGGTGCCGCTTCAGAACTTGCAAGTGGGGCCGCAGGCGTTTGAGCTATTGGGAGAGTCTTTGGTGCTGTGGTTAGGAGAGAATGGAACGCCAGCAGCGGCGCGCGATCGCTGCTGTCATCGTACGGCCAAACTCTCTCTTGGTAAGGTGGATAAAGGTCGCATTTGCTGTCCTTATCATGGCTGGGAATTTGATGGGTCAGGTGCCTGTGTGAAAGTGCCTCAGCTTAAGGCTGACTGCGCTATTCCGGCGAGTTATCGGGTTGATGCTTTCAAGTGCAGAGAGCGATACGGCTACGTTTGGGTGGCTTTAGACGAGCCGATTGCAGATATTCCGGAGATTGCCGAGGCGCAAGATTCTCGCTACCGCCTGATTCCAGAATTTTATGAAACGTGGCAGTGTGCAGGACTGCGGGTGATGGAAAATGAGCTGGATTTGGCCCATCCTACCTTTGTACATACAACAACGTTTGGCAGCGAAGAGCACCCTACGCCAGATGAATTAGAGATTACGGAAACAGCGTGGGGGATTCATGTGTACGGTACGTTGGGCGTTGTGAACCCAGCGCTACAACAACAGAACTTAAACATGGATGAAGCGCAGACCATGCGTACACTCACGATGGATTGGATGATGCCGTTTACCATCAAGCTAAAAATTACCTATCCGAATGGGCTAGAACACATTGTGGTGAATACGATGACTCCGATTAGCGATCGCGCTTCTCAAATGGTGCAATTTTGCGTTCGTAACGACACTGAAGCCGACACCCCCGCCGCTGATGTGATTGCTTTTGATCGTGCGGTCACCCTAGAAGACAAGCGCATTTTAGAATCTACCGACCCTGATGTATCTCTCATGCCCAGCCAAGAAGAGCATATGTTTACAGATCGCCCTGGCATTATGATTCGCAAGAAAGTCGCGGCTTTGTTGAAAGCACATCATTGAAGGCGCATCGTTGAAGGCACAAATTGATATCGGATTGGTATTCTTCCATGACTTAGGCGTAGCTCCTATCCTAAGCAGGTTTGTGCTAACGGGCCGCATGTATTACAACAGGTTTAAGCTAGTACGATTCTCAACACCTGCATAGTACAGATAGTCTAAGCTTGTCCAAAATTTGAATGTTTTTTGCTCTGGCACTTGAAACATCACAACTTGAGGCCCGTAGTATTCAATCACTTTAAAGTCGTAGGTAATGGTCACCCATTCCGTTGGCTCCTCCTCCCACTCAGCAAACAAGACCTCGCCAGATTGTTGTACCTTACCCTCTTTTGTTGTGCGAAATTGGAGGGTGCGTTCAGCTTGTGCTAGCCACTCGAACCAAGTGACATATTCACCCACCACAGCAGAACTTTCACAAAATTGGCCCGTTCCATCTGCATAAAAGTTCCAAACGGAACTTGGGCCAGGTGCATACCCCATGGGTGCGCGCCAACAACCTATCGGGGCGCACTTAAATCTATTTCGGTACGCTGAAATCGTTTTTGGAAGATCCACGGGTGTTTTTGATGGCTCATGCTTCAGCAGAGGCTTTTGCTGGTAACAAATAGAGCAAACCAGAAATCCATGTAAGCGCAACTGCGGCCCAGAAAAGAAGAATGCCGCTGGTGTGCCAGATCCCTGACAAGGGCGCAAGGAGAATGGCGATCGCAATAATTTGCACCACTGTTTTCACTTTGCCCCATATGCCTGCGCCTGGGACTTGCCCTTTTTGAAAGGCTGGATTTACTCGCCATCCAGAAATGGTGAGTTCTCTTGCCAAAATTAAAAACACGCCCCAGGCAGGAATTTCGCCCAACCCAACGAGGGCCATTAAGGGGGCCATCACCAATAGCTTATCTACCAGTGGGTCTAAAAATTTGCCAAGGTCAGTGACCTGATTGAGCTTGCGGGCTAGGTAACCATCTAGCCAGTCAGTGCCTGCAAAAATGACGAAGACAATAACGCTGAACCAGCGGCGGACGTCTGTAGGGTCAAGCAGAGCGATGAGGACAATCGGTACGCCCAACAGGCGAGAGAAGGTGATCCAGGTGGGAAGGTTGATGTTGTTCATGATAGGTGACTGGCCTTAAGTGACGGGCCTTAGGTGCTGGCCTTAAGTGACGGACCTCAGGTGTGATGATGGCCAGGGCCGAAGCTAATTTCAGGTTCTACGTAGCTGGGTGGCTCTACGTGAATGGTGACTCGGGTGGGGCCAAACTGTTGCTCTAGGCGTTGTTCTATTTGCTCGGTAATGTTGTGGGCGCTCAAGACATCTTTGGGTTCAACGATGAGATGCATATCGATAAAGACTTGACGACCGAGCAAGCCGCGTGAAGCAATGTTGTGGCAGTTCAAGACGCCAGGTACCTGCATGACTTCGGCATGGATGGCTTCCGGTGCGATCGCCATTTCATCCACTAGCCAAGGTAAATTTGCAGAAAGTACCACCCAGCCGCTGCGAATCACCAGCAGCGCGACTGGAAATGCTAGCACCAGATCTAGCCACTGCACGCCCGCCCAGACGCCAATGAGACCCCCTAGTACCGCGATTGTGATCCAGATATCGCTCATGGTGTGTTGCGCGTCAGCAATTAAAATATTGCTGCCCAGGCGCATTCCCACGCGTCGCTCGTAAAAGGCGACGAAGATATTAATACCTAGTACTCCAAGGAGAAACCAAAGGGAGAGTGCGCCCATGGTGACGGATTCGCCGCCAAAAAGCAGTCGCTTGCCCGCGCCTTGGAGAATTTCAAAGCAGGCAATACCTAAAAAGGCGGCAATGCCCAAGGCTCCTACCGCTTCATATTTTTGATGGCCGTAGGGATGGTCTCTATCAGGAATGGGGGAGGCTAGCTGATTGGTGACGAGACCCAACACGTTGTTGGCACTGTCGGTGATGCTGTGTAAAGCATCGGCCAGTAGGCTAAGCGAGCCTGTCCATCCGCCAACTACGAGCTTAAGGACGACGACCAAAATATTAAGGACAAGGGTAATCGATAATACTCGGCGAACTTCGGCTTGGTAAGTATTGAAGCTTTTGAAGTTTGGATGTTCGTGCCCGTCATGATTGTGCTCGTCATGATTGTGCCCGTCATGCCGGTGCTTGTCCTGCCCTGGCCCGTCATGATTGTGCCCGTTATGATTGTGCCCGTCATGCCGGTGCCCGTCATGTCCTGGCTCTTTATGGCTGTGACCTTTATGACTAGCGTCTGAGTGCGAGTGCTTTGAGATACGCTGCTGCCACCGTTCACCAATATTGGACATCGTGCGTACTTCCTCCAAACCCGAGCCAGATACGGTTAGCCTACCGTGTTATAAGGCATTTGAAACCGCCGCAATAGGCTTTGCAACCTTATTGAAGACGGTATTAGCCTTGCTAGTAGACGATTTTTATACCCAATTTTTTAGGCTGAACTGGCTAAGTTGCCGGTTTGCTGGGCAGCATTTGCTTCTGCAATGACTTGGTCAATTTCTGCAAACACTTCCTTGCAGTGATTTTGAGTCCGTAAAGGCAGTTCTTCGTTTTTGACAACTAGGTCTATTTTGGAGCCACCGTGTTCTACCGTAGGCGGGCTAATTAGGATCTCAATAGTTGCTAGTTGGGCGAAGGCAACTTTGCCGGGACGCTCTTTAGCTACGATGCAAACCGGATCGTTGTAGACCAGATTTAGGTTGCAAGCCTCTATTGCGCTCACAAGCATTTGACTAATTTCTTCCTGGGAAGAACTGGTCATAAAAAAGTTGGTATAGCGAGCCATAGAGACAACGAGACAGAGGAGTACGAGTCGATAGGACTATTGACGGAAAGCGTTCGTAAGGACACCGAGAAAGGGCGATGTGCTTGACTGCTATCCTAGCAAGAATCACTGATTAGGATACCGTTGTTTCTATCAATAGGGAAATGGGAGCGTAAGATGGCGGGAAAGTTAATCGTTTTTGAAGGGGGCGAGGGCAGCGGTAAAACGACTCAGATTCAGAAACTCCGTGATTGGCTTTTAGCGCAGGATGTTTTTGATACGCTGCAAAAGCAGGGAAAGGTGAGCGGACTACAGCTAACGCGCGAACCAGGTGGGACGGCCCTTGGTAAAGATATACGTCAACTGTTATTGACGCCCCGGAACCGTGAACAGGATTCTCAGATTTGTAATAATACGGAACTACTTTTATACGCGGCGGATCGGGCGCAGCATGTGGAGGAAACGATTGTGCCTTGGCTAGAGGCGGGGTATTGGGTGTTGTGTGATCGCTTTACTGATTCGACGGTGGCTTACCAGGGCTATGGCCGTCAGCTTGATTTGGGCCTTATTCATCAGCTCAATCAAATTGCGACGGGTGGCCTGAAGAGCGATCTCACCCTGTGGCTAAATGTGTCACCGGATGTGGGGCTTGACAGAATGCAGCAGCGCGGCGAAGCTGACCGGATGGAGCAGGCCGGAAAAGCCTTTCATACCCGAGTTTGTGGCGGCTTTGAGGCGTTAGCAACCCCTCTGAGCAAAACCGGTGACGAGACCAGCGAGGACGACATAAATCCTTACAGTAGTGGGCCGATGGTGGAGATTGATGGCAACCAGCCCTTGGAAGCGGTGTCTGTTCAAATTCAGGACGTTATTAAGCAACGCGTTAAACAGTGGTATCCTCACCTTTCTCTGAATTAGGTTTCTCTGGGCTGGTTGGTCAACAGCAAGCAGTGGCGCTGTTAGAGCGTGCTGTAAGTCTGAATCGAATTGCGCCAGGATATTTGTTTGTTGGCCCGCAGGGGACAGGGAAATCTTTGGCGGCGATAGGGTTTGTGCAACTATTGCTGACCCGCAGCGCTGATGGAGGCGTTAAAGGGGGTGCTGATGGAGGCGTCAAGCATGGTGCCGACGGGGAGGCTTCGCAGGCCGATGTGGCGATAGATCTGGCGATAGATCCGGTGTTGGCACGGCGGATTCGCGATCGCAATCATCCTGATTTGCTGTGGGTGGAGCCGACTTACCAGCACAATGGTAATTTGCTCACGGCTAGCCAGGCCGCAGAGGCTGGACTTAAACGAAAAAGTCCACCGCGCATTCGAGTGCCGCAAATTCGAGAAATCGCTCAGTTTTTGAGTCGTCCTGCTTTGGAGTCGTCTCAGGCGGTGGTGGTGGTAGAGCAGTGCGATCGCATGGCTGAATCGGCGGCTAATGCGTTGCTGAAGACCTTGGAAGAGCCAGGCAACGCCACGTTAATTTTGATGGCCCCTGATCAGCAGGCCATTTTGCCCACCCTGGTGTCTCGGTGTCAGTCAATTCCGTTTCGACGGCTCAACGGTGAGCAGATGGCTGAGGTGCTCACGAGACATGGTCATGAAGAAATTTTGCAGCGGGTGGAGGTGATGGCGATCGCCCAAGGTTCCCCAGGTCGTGCGATTGAAAGCTGGCAGCAGCTCCAAGCTTTGCCCTCTGAGCTGTTGGCGCAGCTTAGCGAACCGCCTAAAACGCTGCGCAGTGCGCTTGAAATTGCCCGAGATATTAATCAATCTTTGGACACAGAGGCTCAGCTGTGGCTGTTGGACTATATGCAGCACCGATATTGGCAAAACGGATTGGTCAGTGTTGAGGTGTTAGAAACACTTGAAAAAGCTCGGCGTTATCTGTTGGCTTATGTTCAGCCTCGGCTCGTGTGGGAGGTTGCACTGTCGAGTATGGCTGCCTAGAGTATGGCTGCCTAGAGAATAGCGGCCTAGAGAATAGCAGCCTAGAGCATGGCGATTTAGAGTATGGCGGTCTATCGTAGCGGCCTATCTTGATGATGTAGCTTTTAAACGAAGCTTAGAATTAAAGCGCAAAGAAGTTGATTCTGCTTGATGACAACGCAAACGCCTAAAAAACAATCTGAGCTACGCCGCAATATTGCGATCGCCTTCGGGCTACTTTTGCTATGCATGGGCGGGGTGTACGTGGCGCTGAGAGTGCGGGCACAGCAAGAAGCGGCGGCGCTGCAAGAAGCGGCTAAACCGTTGCCCCAGCAGGTAAAGGTGGCTGCGCTAGGCCGAGTGCAGCCAAAAGGTGGTGTGGTTGAGGTGGCGGCTTCTGAGAGCGGGGTTGTGCGGGACTTGCAAGTTGCGGCAGGCGATCCAGTGACGCAAAATCAGGTGCTGGCGTATTTAGATTTGTATGAGGTGCGATTGGCCGAAAGAGACTTTGCCCAGAGTCAGTTAGCGGAGGCGCAGCAGACACTATCGGCGCAAGTGCAGCTTGGCGAAGCCAGCATTCAGGCCGCAAATACTCGAATGGAGCAGGTGAATGTGCCTCAAGAGGAAAGCATGCGAGCACAAGCCGCGACTATTCGAGATTTAGAAGCGCAGCGGGATCTGGCCCGGATTGATTTAAACCGGTTTGAGTCTTTGGCCTCGCAGGGGGCGATTACGCAGCAGCAGCTAGATAGCAAACGCGCTGAAGTAACCCAACTGAGCCAAAAGATTGCCTCGGCTGAGGCGACGTTAGCTCAGTTAACGGCGGCTCGCACCGCAAATATTAATAATGCCAGCGCGCAGATGGGCGAAGCGCAGGCGAATTTACAGCTTTCTAAGGCGACTGCGGGGGTGCAGTCAGCGGCGCGAAATTTGGCATTGGCCGAGGCGCGGCTGGCGCGTGCGGTCGTGCGATCGCCCATTAGCGGCCAAGTGATTGAAGTATTTGTGGAGCCAGGCGAAAGTACCAATACGGGCGCTGGTTCGCAAGCGATTCTCTCGGTGGGGAATACGCAAACGATGCAAATAGTAGCTGAAGTGTACGAAACGGATGTGAGCCGGGTGGCGGTAGGCCAAAGCGCAAAGATTCGTAGCCGTAATGGAGCCTTTGATGAGGCTTTGACCGGCACGGTGGATGACATTGCCCTGCAAATATTTAAAAATGATGTGCTAGATGATGATCCAGCCGCGAATGCGGATGCGCGAGTGGTGGAGGTCGATATTACGGTGGATCAGCCGGAGGTGGTGTGGGGGCTGACGAATTTGCAGGTAGATGTGGTGATTGATGTGGATGAGAATCGTTAAATAGAAAACCGCTAAATAGAAAGCCGTTAGATAAAAAGGAAGTTTTCGTAGATGCGCCGCGTTTCGGTTGCTTGGCTGAATTTATTGCATGAGCGGACGCGGTTAGCTGTGGCGATCGCAGGCGTTGCCTTTGCGGTGCTGCTTATTTTTATGAATCTGGGCTTTTTAGGGGCACTGATCACCACCACCACTAACTTCTATAACGAGTTTGACGCGGATATTTTCCTCTCTTCACCCGAAACCTTAGAAATTAGTTCGACGACCGTTTTTCCGCGCGATCGCCTTTATCAGGCCGAGGGCATCGATGGTGTACAACGTGCCATGCCCCTCTACAGTGGCTACCTCATTTGGCGAAACCCTGAACCACCTCATACCAGCCGGGCCATGTTTGTCTATGGCTACAACATTGACGATCCCGCCTTTTTATTGCCTGAGCTAAACACCCCAGAGGCCAGACGCACGCTGCAAAGACCCGACACGGTTTTTTATGATGTGCTTTCTCGCCCCGAATTTGGCCCGCAAGATATTGGCCTCACAACCGAAGCCGATCGCCGTCGCATTACTATTGGTGGCCACTACAGCTTAGGGGGTGGTTTTTCCGCCGATGGCACCCTCATTATGAGCGACCAAAACTTTGTTCGCTATCTCTCGCCGCGTCCGTTAGAGCTGATTGATACCGGACTTATTCAGGTAGAAGAGGGCGCAGACCCGCAGCGGGTAGCCAAAGCGCTCAGGCAAATGTTGCCTGATGATGTGGATGTATTCACGAAAGCCGAAATTATTTTTCGAGATCAAACCTATTGGATTAGCTCTACGTCTATTGGCTTTATTTTTGGCTTAGGTGTGGTGGTCTCTTTTATTGTTGGCATTGTGATTGTGTATCAAATCCTCTACACCGATATTCGCGATCACTTGGGGGAATACGCCACCATGAAGGCGATGGGCTACCGCAACCGGTATTTATTTTCGGTGGTGTTACAAGAAGCGCTGATTCTGGCTGCGATGGGCTACGTGCCAGGCTTAATCGTTTCTTTGGGGCTGTATGAACTCACCCGCAATGCCACGGCTGGAAGCCTGCCTGTGGCGATGGATATGGGCAGAGTTGTGTTTGTGATGATTCTGACAGTGCTGATGTGCAGCGCGTCTGGATTAATTTCTGTGCGTAAAGCCATCTCAACTGACCCAGCAGAAATTTTTTAATTTATCTCCATATTTCTCAGTCCTGCCATATTTCTCAACAAGTTTATTTGCTCAGTGGCCCAGGGGAATGCTGTAAGAGCACAGCCCACTAGCGCGCGCGGAAAAGGCGCATTAGGCCCTGGGCTGCGATGCTGCGAACTGGGCAAAGGATTAAAGGAGAGATAGGCAATTGAACGTATCTGCCATTCAAAAACTGCGCATGCCAAAATTGCGCATTAAAAAACTACACATTGAAAAACTACACATTGAAAAATTACGCTCTGCTGAAACGTCTAGTTTCGCCAAACGCTTTATCTTAATCAGCTTTCCGTTCCTGGTTCCTGCTGTATTCGAGCTATATTCTCCCCATTTTCTCACGCCAATAGTGGGAGGCTCTGTTTTAACTAATCTTCTTACGGTTAGCTTCTTTGGGGTGATGATGTTTGCGCTGAGTCCAACGCAGCGGCTAATGGCTTTCATTTTTGTCCCGTTCTCTTTTGTTGGAGAGTACGTTTTCAGCATCTTGTTCGATCTTTACAGCTATCGCTTAGGGCACATTCCAATTTACGTTCCGTTTGGCCATGCGATTCTATTCTCGATGGGATGCCTCGTTTCAGAAACTAAACTCATTCGCCAATATGAAGAACGCCTCCGACCTATCTTTATAGGGCTATATGCGACGCTTTTTGGGCTGGTGGTGCTGCTGTTTCACGATACGCTCAGCGCTATTTTTGGCTTGGTTTTTCTGTGGGTACTGCGTCGTAAGGGATACAGAACGCTCTATTTTGTGATGGGGCTGCTGGTGCTGTACATAGAGTTAACTGGCACGGCCTGGGGCTGCTGGGTATGGAAACCTTATCCTGTTGAGGCGTTTGCTTGGCTGCACACCACCAATCCTCCCTTTGGGGCCTTTGTTTGCTATGTCCTGGCTGACTTGGGCGTGATAAAAATAGCTCGTGCTGTTAGCAATCGCTTTCCGATGGCAACGGTCACCGATAACAGCGCAGAAGCCGCCGCCGTTTATTCCGAAGCTATCGAGAGTTCTGCCGAAGCTATCGAGAGTTCTGCCGAGGCTGTTGCTGTTGATGCTGTTTCCGTCAGCGCTGTGTAGATAAGTTTTCGGCGCGGGCTAAAAACACCGATGGAATCTTCGCTAGAGTGGCAAAAGCGTATGTGTTGTCACTGCCTTTATCTATTAAAGTTAGATGGTGTTTTTAGCCTTATTTAACCGGGTGCCGCTTGCGTGGCTCAACCTCACCCACGACCGTAGAAAGTTTGTGACATCACTGGGTGGGGTCGCGTTCGCAGTGCTGCTGATGTTTTTGTTTACCGGCTTTAAGAATGCCCTGTACGATTCGCAGGTGCAATTGCTTAACCAGCTCAACGGTGAAGTAATTATTATCAGCCCGCTTAAAGAGAACATGTTTGTGCCGAGTTCGTTTGCTCGCAATCGGCTGTATCAAACGAGGGCATTTGAAGGGGTGGACGATGCGTATGCGCTATACCTCAGCGATGTGAACTGGAAAAATCCTATTACTAGAAAGTCTTTTTTGGTGCGTACGCTAGCGTTTAATCCTGATAAGCCCGTGCTGACGCTGCCAGGATTAAAAGAGAACGCGCCCGCTTTGAAAATGCCGAATACGGCCCTGATTGATGCTAAAGCGCGGGCTGAAATTGGCCCGACAGAAGCCGGTATTACTTCTGAGCTGGCCGAAAGACGCTTGACCATTGTTGGCACATTTGAGCTAGGAACAGATTTTGCCTCAGGCAATGGCAATCTGTTGATGAGCGATGTTAACTTTTTGCGATTTTTTGCCAATCGCGGCCCAGATAAGAATGAGCGTAGCTTTTCGACGGTGGACATTGGGGTCGTTAAGCTGGCGGATAATGCGAATGTGGAAAAGATGGTGACGGCTTTGCGAGAATCGCTGCCGGAAGATGTGCTGGTGATGGCAAAAGAGGGGCCAGAGGGATTCGTGAATCGGGAGCGAAGCTACTGGCAGGAGAATACCAATATTGGATTTGTATTCTCTTTGTTGACCACGATGAGCTTTTTTGTCGGCATTATTTTGGTGTATCAAATTCTGTATACGGATGTGGCCGATCACTGGGCGGAGTATGCCACGCTGAAGGCAATGGGCTATAGCAATGCTTACTTGCTTAAGGTTGTGTTGCAAGAGGCGCTGTTGCTGTCAATTTTTGGCTTTATGCCTGGGTTCGCAATTAGTTCGCTGCTCTATTCAGGGGCGGCAGGTGTCACGGGATTGTTTTTTCAAATGACGGGTGAGCGAGTGCTCAATTTGTTTGTTGCGACGTTTGTGATGTGTTTGGTATCGGGGGCTATTGCCGTACGTAAAGTTCAATCTACTGACCCGGCTGAAGTGTTTGGCGGTTAGTGTTACGAACGCTTTCTATATTTTCAACTTATCGATTCGGTTTGAGATTGCTATGGTTGATTGCCAGACGATTCAGACATCATAAAGAGACTACTTTCAACAATTTGACCCTTCGCACTGGCTATCTGCCTCGGCCCTTCGCATCAGCCACTTGCATGAGCCAGACACGCTTGATCACAGAGATTAAGACGTGACGGTGTGTTTTGCGTTAGCCGCGATGGGGACGATTGTGAATGATTGATTTATCTCTTTTGAAATAGATAAGGATATACAAATGGATAAAACAAAGATAAAACCTTCTATCAGTGAAGGGTGGGCAGTTCATGTTTATGATCGCGATCGCCACCTAAGATTTTCCCTAGAGCCTTCTCACCTGTGGGCATTTAGCTGGGGCCTGGGCATCGGGATTCTCCTCGCCATTTTGGGCGCTACCTTCATCAACGTCGTGCCGAATACTTCATCTGGCTCAAACGATGAAGCCAATCCTTCTCCTACCGGTGAAACCCATGATAAACAAGGAATTTAGCCTAACTCGGCTGGTTATCAGTTTTTGGGAATAGACTGAAACATATCAGTCTTTAGATAGTTTTGCGCTTTAACCAATAAGCATAGATTATTGTTTGAATAGAAAATTGCGTCTGAGTTTTTGGCAAACCCAGACGTTTTTTCACACTTAATGAGATAGATTTAGATCAATGAGATATTGAAAGTTGATTGACTAAGCCATTGGTCTACTTGCTCAACTCTTATGGAATCTTGAAGCGCTTCAACAATCTCCTATCTACGTTTAAAAGTTCAAGCTAGCAACAAATTAGCGTGAGTGATGCTGATCGGTTACTCGCTTGAATGACTCATTTTTCATAGCAAACCCGCCTGCATTTTCTGTAAGGAGGCATTACAGCATGGATTTTTTATCCGATTTTTTGACGCTCTTTCTGGGGAAGTTACAGTCCCCGACGCTCGGCTTTCTCATTGGTGGCATGGTTGTTGCGGCTGTGAACAGTCGCCTGACTATTCCTGATCCAATTTATAAGTTCATTGTCTTTATGCTGCTCATAAAAGTTGGCCTGAGCGGCGGTATTGCCATTCGCAATGCGAACCTTTTAGAAATGCTGTTGCCCGCAGCGTTTGCCATAATTGTAGGCATTTTGATTGTGTTTATTGGGCGCTATACCTTAGCGAAACTGCCAGGCGTTAACACCGTAGATGGCATTGCAACTGCGGGGCTGTTCGGTGCGGTGAGTGGTTCCACGCTCGCTGCCGCTTTGACCCTGATGGAAACAGAAGGCATTGAATATGAGGCTTGGGCCGCTGCGCTCTATCCTTTTATGGATATCCCCGCACTTGTGACCGCAATTGTTCTAGCCAGTGTCTACAGCCAAAAGAAGCGCCGCAGCGCAGAGCAATCTCTCAGCGCGCAAACGTCTCTTCGTCAGTTAGATAGTCCTGCCAATGAGCGCGTTAAGATTTGGCCTATTGTGCAGGAAAGTCTTCAAGGATCTGCCCTTTCAGCCCTGTTGCTCGGCCTTGCGCTAGGCGTGCTTACCCGACCAGAAAGTGTTTTTGAAAGTTTCTATGAACCCCTCTTTCGCGGTTTGCTTTCGATTTTGATGCTGGTGATGGGAATGGAAGCCACCGCTAGACTCGGAGAGCTGCGCAAAGTGGGTCAGTGGTACGCGCTGTATGCCTTTTTTGCACCGCTGTTGCACGGTTTCATTGCTTTTGGGTTTGGGATGATTGCCCACGTCCTTACAGGCTTTAGCCTTGGCGGTGTCGTGATTATGGCTGTCATTGCCGCTTCCAGTTCAGATATTTCAGGCCCGCCTACATTGCGAGCCGGTATCCCTAAGGCCAACCCTTCTGCCTATATCGGTGCATCTACCGCGGTGGGCACACCGGTTGCGCTGGCACTGGGCATACCGCTGTTCATTGGGTTAGCTCAAGCGCTGGCAGGGGGCTAATGTTAGTTAATTTAATGATGACAAACATCTTAATGACGACAAACATCACGCCTGCAAGCATCATGCCTGTCAACATCATGCCTGCCAACATCATGCCCGCCAACATCATGCCTGCAAATATAAAGACTGCAAACACGACTCCACAAGTAGAGAGGTAATACACATGGCTCAGCAAGCCACCAAGCTCGTCATTGTCACAGAAAAGTTGCTGCTGAACAAGATTGCTAAAATCATTGATGCCGCTGGTGCACCTGGCTATACGGTAATAGAAACCGGCGGTAGAGGCAGTCGCAACGTGCGTTCTTCAGGGAAACCCAGCGTTGGCGACAGCGCCTCGAATATCAAGTTTGAGGTGCTCACCCCTAGCCGAGAGATGGCCGTACAGATCTCAGATGAGGTCGCTGCGAAGTTCTTTGAAGATTATTCGGGTATTTCTTATCTTTGTGACGTTATGGAGATTTTGCACGCGCATAGTTTCTAATTTGAGTTCGCCTGTTTTTATTCCAGTTTTCCTGTCACAATCTTCTCCAAGAAAAGATTAACAAAATCTGTAAGTCTGCCACATCTGCAAGTCTGTCACATCTGCAAGTCTGTCACAGTAGTAGCCAAGTGCGAATAATTATTCGCACTTGGCTACTTTTTTGCTGTTTTATGATGTCGCTTTTCACTGTTGTTAAGGTGTGGTTTTATAGTGGAGCTAGTCAATTTTTGATATGACATAAAATTCACAGACGTTCCCATTCAACCGCCACACCCTTGTTAGCTGCTCCCCCTCTCAACCTTCTTATTGACGACAGCTTCCTGGCCAACCAAATGGAGCTGTTTGATACGTTGCGCAGCACTATTCCTTGGGAGGGCAGTATGGCCGCGCGCCGCACGGCTTCTTTTGGCGTTCCTTATAACTACGCCCAAATGACCTACCCTGCCGTGCCCATGCATCCGGCTCTGCTGCCAGTGGTCGAGCAGCTCCACGAAGCCCTCAACATTCGCTTCAATAACTGCCTGCTCAACTTCTACGAAACAGGCCACAGCAAAATGGGCTTTCATGCTGACGACACTAGCGATCTGCAGCTAGGCACTGGCGTTGCGATTGTTTCACTGGGTTACCCCCGCAAAATTACTTACCGCACCAAAGCCGATAAAACTATTCAGCGCTCATTTGTGTTGCCTCCCGGCTCGATGCTCTACATGACCAATGAGCTGCAAGAGGACTGGGTTCACGCCATTAAACGGCAAAAAAATGTAGGGCCAAGAATTAGCCTCACTTGGCGAGCCTTTAATGAGTGATCGGAACAGCACTAAGAATAATAGGAACAGTGAATAATAGGACCAGTGGCAGGTATTAATCAACGAACTGAACAACTCGTTTGAGTCGATTGGGTTCAGTTTGCGTAAAGTCTCCTGTCATCAAGCCTTGTGATAGAACATTGCCGCCTTCTTGCTGCAATCGCCAGCGCAGCCTAAATACATGATGGTGTTGATCAATGTCACCCTCAGCAATAAGCCGATGATCGAACCGGGATCGAAATGTTTCGATGAGTTTCTGCATGCTCTCTATCCCTTTAATGGGCGATGGTGCATGAGGATCGATATAGATGGCATCTGGCGTCATACAGTTCTTCAGAAGAGTGTGCCTTGCCTCTGAAGTTTTTGCATTCCAAGCGGCTATATAAGTGTCTAGGGCTTCCATGTGTGTTGCTTTAGTTAATATATTTGACGATTCGGCAGTTGCAATACCGATTAGATTTGTACTGTGAGCAGCGTAATTAAGCGCGGATCTCTAATGCTGATTATGTGATTAGAAAAGAGGTTGTTCTCACTGAATAATTTCATCCTTTATATGCGTGTATGCATTATTGCGTTCAGGAGAGAAAAATCTGACCCGCATGCGTAGGAAAACAAGATTTAGGTTATGAGCTGTTAGTTTATGGGCTGTATGCTGGGGAAATGAGCGAGGGCTGTTAAGGTCGAGCCATGTGTTAGAGGAGATGTTTTAAAGAGTGATAGCCACCAATCCAGCATCTGCGTCCCCTTTTCAGGCGAGTCAGCTTGCAATCAAAATCGAGCATCTGAACTTTTACTTTGGGGCGGGTGAGCTAAAAAAACAGGTGCTGTTTGATATTTCACTAGATTTGCCGAAAGGGCAGATTGTGATTCTCACTGGCCCTTCTGGCTCGGGTAAAACGACGTTGCTGACTTTGATTGGTGCGCTGCGGACATTGCAAGAAGGGAGCTTAAATGTGCTGGGCAATGAGCTGGTGGGCCTTAGCAACCGTGAGCTGATTAATGTTCGGCGCAATATTGGTTTTATTTTTCAGGCGCATAATTTGTTTGAGTCGCTGACGGCGAGCCAAAATGTGGAGATGTCTGTAGAGCTAACGGGGCGGCTGGGTGATAAGCGGGAGCAGGCGGCACAGATGCTGACTAAGCTGGGGCTAGGCGATCGCGTTCAATACAAACCCAATGCGCTGTCGGGCGGACAAAAGCAACGGGTGGCGATCGCCCGCGCCCTCGTCAATAAGCCCAAAATCATTCTCGCGGATGAACCTACCGCCGCACTTGATAAAGCCTCTGGCCGAGAGGTCGTCAACCTTATGCGCCAGCTTTGCGAGGAGCAAGGCAGCACGGTTCTGATGGTCACCCACGATAATCGCATCCTAGACGTAGCAGATCGCATTATTAATCTGGTCGATGGTCGCTTAGAATCTGATACCAGTCCTGAGCAGTACCACGTTGCTCACTAAGTAACCACTGCCTCATTAATCACTAGCCAGCATGCAGCAGTTTATTGAACTTTTAGCCGTTGTCTCCAGCGCAATATACGGCGTTTTGTTGGCCCGCAAATACAACATGGACTTGGTCGGCGTGTTTAGTCTTGCCTTTATCCTTGCCTTTGGAGGGGGCACGCTGCGAGATGTGTTTCTTGATCGTCATCCGCTGTTTTGGATTCGGGAAAATCACTACGCGGTGATTGTCTTTTTTATTGCGATCGCAGCCTTTTTCATTCCCAGATACCCCAAAAAAACAGAGCAATATCTCAACCTTCCAGATGCCCTTGGCTTAGGGTTGTTCAGCGTGACGGGGGCAGATGCTGCGATTGATGCGGGCACCTCATGGTTTATTGCCTCTATGTTAGGCGCTGTAACAGGAACATTTGGCGGCGTGATGGGAGATGTTATTTGCAATCGTATTCCCAGTCTTTTTAGGCCGTCCACGCCTTTTTTTGCTACCTGTTCTTTTGTCGGTTCCTGGGTTTTTATCGTGCTTAACTCAGTGCCTGCGCTTCAACCTTCAGCGGCCCTCCTTTCTATCCTCTTTATTGTTCTTTTTCGCCTAGCAGCCATTCGCTATCACTGGACATTGCCGAGCCTAAAGGACGATACCTACGATGAGCTAGCTGATGAACTGCCCCATCAACTCTTGGATGAATCATCCGGTGATGGTGGCGTATAGCCGTTTGATGCATCACAGCCTCGTAAACTGTTAAGGCACTTTCCTCTTGCCAGATGTCTTCTTGCCAAATGTTGATACGCTCTCAGCCGTTCGCTATCCCAAGTCATTTTATTCCTGCTACTGAACTTGATCAGGCAATTGCCTCGCCGCTCTCCACATGGTGGTTTGTGTGTCAGGGGTCTCATATTTTGCTGATTCAAAAGCAGGCTGACCCTACTGACGCTGAGCCCAGCTATTGCCTTCCTCAAACGCAGGATTTGCAATCATTGGACCAGGATTTTAGTACCGATCCTGCTAAAACCCAGGTTTTGGGATATTTGGATAACCATCCCTGCATTGCTGCTGAGCTACCTGAAGCGTGGACTATTTCTAAGCCGTTTGTGAAACAAAGCTTGCGGAAGCTGCATGGGGTGATAAGTGATGATGTATTTGCGATCGCTGCCCGCGCAGTTCAAATTATCGCTTGGCACACTACCCACCAATTTTGCGGACGCTGCGCTACACCAACTATTCAGCTCCCCACAGAACGAGCCAAGCGCTGCCCTAACTGCGAACTGCGCCAATACCCTCGGCTTTCTCCAGCTGTGATTATGCTAATTTCCAAAGGAGAACAGCTTTTACTAGCTCGTGCACCTCGCTTTCGCAATGGAATGTATAGCGTGTTAGCAGGCTTTGTAGAACCCGGCGAATCTTTAGAAGAGACTGTCGCCAGAGAAACGAAGGAAGAAGTGGGCATTGAAGTCAAAAACATTCGCTACTTTGGGTCTCAGCCTTGGCCCTTCCCTAACTCTTTGATGGTGGGGTTTACGGCTGAGTACGCTGGCGGCAAGATTGTTCCAGAACCCGGCGAGATAGAAGATGCCGCTTGGTTTAATAAAACAGATCTACCGCCTGTGCCAGGAGAACTTAGCATTGCGCGGAAGCTGATTGACTGGTTTGTGACTCAATAATTTGTGACTCAATAAAAAAACTTCGGACAGTGCGTAAGCATGTCCGAAGGCGGTTAATCCATCTGCTATCAAATTACTGTTCGATGCAAGACACTGCCGTTAGGCTGCTGCGCCAGTGTGTTCAATGGGCGAATGGAGGGCTGTACCTGTGGACGCTCAGCATGGGGACTGATGAGGGCGTTTTTCTCTGCCGGTTTCTGGCAGGCAACCATTGTTTTAACGTGCTCATTTTCGTCATCACGAATGGCTACAAATACATCGTATAGGTTGTCAATTTTGGGGCGACGGTAACCAGAGGCATGGGCCGTTTGGAACTCATCAAACATGTAGAGATCGCCATCACGGTAGTAGTTGATTGCGATTTGAGGCGCAGGCTGTGACTTAAGCAAATCGACGTTTTCTTTCAAGAATTTGTCGTAGCTGGAGAAAGCGTGCTGCTCTACTTTTTCCATGAAGTAGTAGGCCGATTTGGGTGAAATAAGATATAACCCAATCACAATCCAGTAGTACAGGAGGGCCGTATGACGGGCTAAAAAGCGATCAATCCAGCGATCGCCACCACCCAACTCTTCCATAATCAGCAAGTGGTGCAGCTCATTCCAAGACTCGGCAAAATGTACTTTCAGCCAATCTACTTTGCGCCACCATCCCAGGGTTTCATAAAGGTGCAGGACAGAGAGATAGGAGAAGTAAGGAACACGAGCAACCGTCTCTAGGACGTAAAAACGGGGATAAGGGCGTTTTTTATACACCACATTAATCACAAAGACCAAGACACCGACTAATACTCGTACCATGCGAAATTCTCTCGTTTGTGGGGTTGAGGTTGTTGATGGCTCTATCTTCGCAAGATATTTTGAAATCGCAAGACCATTTCTATCAGGTGCTTAAGCGTAAAAAGGTGAAAAATTAAACTTACCTGAGGTAAAAAAATGCTCAGGCAGCAGGCCCGAGCAAAATCTTAAAGAAAAATTAAATTCAGTTTTTTGGAGGTTCTCACACTGCTTATCACAAGAAAAATCGTACAGAATGAGAGCGTCGTTGGCGATTTCTCCATATCTCAACATGATCACCTCTCCTGACTGCACTTCTTTTCAATGCCCTATTCAGTATGTGCTGGATATGTTGGGCAGTAAGTGGTCAATTTTGATCCTCAGAGAGCTGTGGAATAGCGATCGCCGCACCCACGAACTGCTTTCTGCGCTGCCCGGCATTAGCAGCAAAACCCTAACGGTTCGCCTCAGAAACCTAGAAGAACACGGCATTGTTGAGCGGCGGGCCTATGCGGAAGTGCCCCCACGGGTAGAGTACGCGCTCACCGCCAAAGGAAAAGAACTACAGCCTGTGCTAACGGCCTTGCATCAGGTGGGCGAGCAGTGGCTAGATCAACAAAGCTGCGTTTGCCCCGTACAGCAGGTGCCGCAGCAAGTGCCCCAGCCAATTTCACCAACGGTGCCTGCTGGATAGCACCACAGTTAAGCCAAAACAAAACGTAACAATCTCACACCGAAGAAAGAAATTGTTACGTGAAGGCATGAAGGCTCATAGCAGTCATTTTTTTACCGCAGGTAAGTTTAATTTTTTACCTCGTGCCCCTAAGCATCCTCTGAGAAACGTTCTTGTGAGTACTCAAGAACAATTCTACGCTCGTCATATGTTGATAGAGCGAGTCTTTTTATGCCTGCGCAGACCCATCATTCACGCCCGTTGCCATCTCAGGCAGCCCATACAACAAACCATCCAGCAGCTCGTGCGTTTAAATCTCCCCCAAAACAAGCCCGGCAGCGATTTAAAGCCTACGTACAAAGCTTGCAGGATGACATTTGTACCGGGTTAGAGGCATTAGATGGGCAGGCAACTTTTCAAGAAGATGTTTGGCAGCGTGAGGGTGGCGGGGGTGGTCGCACTCGGGTGATTCGAGAAGGCGGTGTGTTTGAGCAAGGCGGGGTGAACTTCTCGGAAGTTTGGGGGAAGGGACTGCCGCCCGCCATCATCAGTCAATATCCCGACGCGACTGGGCATGAATTTTATGCCACGGGTACCTCTATGGTCCTGCACCCACGCAACCCCTATGTCCCGACAGTGCATCTCAACTATCGCTACTTTGAGGCGGGGCCAGTTTGGTGGTTTGGGGGCGGGGTTGATCTCACTCCTTACTATCCCAATATTGAAGATGTCGTGCATTTTCACACCACGCTTAAGCAGGCGTGCGATCGCCATAATGAAAACTTCTATCCCGTCTTCAAGCGATGGTGTGATGAGTACTTTTATCTCAAGCACCGTCAAGAAACCCGTGGCGTGGGCGGACTCTTTTTCGATTATCTCAATAGTCAAGGGCGTCTCTATGAGGGCAACAACTTAGATGGGGAAGCCGCCCGTTGCCAGCAGAACGTGAGTTCAGAGAACCTAGATTGGGAGACTTTGTTTGCCTTTGTCAAAAGTTGCGGCAATTCGTTTTTGCCGGCCTATCTTCCGATTGCCGAGAAGTATAAAAACAGCCCTTACGGCGAGAGAGAGCGTGATTTTCAACTCTATCGACGGGGCCGGTATGTAGAGTTCAATTTGGTCTATGACAGAGGCACCGTGTTTGGCCTGCAAACCCAAGGACGGACAGAATCTATTCTGATGTCGTTGCCGCCATTGGTGCGTTGGGAATATAACTACGTCCCTGAACCTGGCACGCCAGAAGCCGCGCTTGATCAGAACTTTTTGAAGCCACAGGATTGGCTGAATAAATATCAGAAAGTGCCGTTGCTCTAAAAATGCCGATTTAGCCTCGTATCTTCTTTCCCGAACAGTTCCCAAGCAGTTCTCGAACAGCTTTCAATTCAGTCGTTTTTATCTGCGTTTTTTGGCGTGAGTTTTGTCTCATCCCGCTTTTTCTTCCATCCTTATCTTTAGAGGTATTCAATTATGTGTGCACCGTCATCCATGTGTCCGCCGCTGGCCATCTGCCTCAAAGCGGGGACCAAAGAGGCTCACGTACTCGCAGAACAGACGGCTTTTATGAAATGTGCCATGAAGGGCATCGTAACGACAGCCACTTTGCGTCAATTGCTAGCGAATCTATATTTTGTGTACGATGCGCTAGAACACGAGATTCGCAATCATGCTAAGCATCCTGTGGTGAGTGTGATTCACTTTCCTCGATTGGAGCGATCGCAACCACTCGAAAAAGATCTCGCATTTTATTACGGTGATGACTGGCGCAACCAAATCGTGCCGTCTCGCAAGACAATTCGCTACGTCATGCGAATCCACGCGATCGCAAACATTTCACCGGCGCTACTCGCTGCCCACGCCTACGTTCGCTATATGGGCGATCTCTCCGGCGGGCAGCGACTGAAAACCATCATCCGTTCCGTACTCGTTTTACCCGAACCCGCGCTTTCTGACGGTGGCGGCACTGCCTTCTACGACTTTAAAGGACTGCCTACAGCGGAGGCTCGCCAAACGTTTAAGGCCAGGTATCGCGATGCGCTGAATATGTTGCCAGTAGATGCTGAGTTAGCTGTTGAGCTAATTAAAGAAGCCAACATTGCCTTTAAGCTCAACCGAGACGTGCTGAAGGAACTGGATCCACCGCTCAAGGCAACGGTAGGTGAGGCCCGGTGGCAATCCATAACGGAAGCGCGCGTAGATGCACCAAAACGGCAACATTCAGAGCGACCACATTCGGCTGAACTGGTGGGTACGCGCTAGGGCAATAGTTTGGTCTTGTCTGGTTTGTCCCGGCTTTATCTCGGCAGCGATGACAACCCAACGTGACAGACGCTAAAAATACTTAAATGTGAGAATGGACTATGGTCAGCACAGCAGCGGCTAACACAGGGGCAGCAGCTTCAAAAGCAGCGATTAAGGAGAGTCTTCTAACACCGCGATTTTATACAACAGACTTTGAGAAAGCAGCAAATTTAGATCTCACCGAAAGCGAGGACGATCTTAAGGTGATGATTGCTCAAATGCGCGCCGACTACAACCGCCACCACTTTGTCCGAACTGACAAGTTCAAACAGGACTGGGCCCATATCCAGGGTAAAGAAAGGGCTGCCTTTGTAGACTATTTAGAGCGCTCCTGCGTCTCAGAATTCTCGGGATTTCTACTGTTTAAAGAACTTTCGCGGCGATTGAAAGAGCGCCAGCCCTTACTCGCAGAAGTCTTTGCGCTAATGGCACGGGACGAAGCTCGACACGCGGGCTTTCTCAACAAAGCAATGGCAGATTTTAACATCACGCTAGATCTGTCTAAGATGACGAAAAAGCGAACCTACACGTTTTTTCCGGTGGAATGGATTATTTATGCCGTCTACCTTTCCGAAAAAATTGGCTACTGGCGCTACATTTTAATCCATCAACACTTGGCCAAACATCCTGAAAATTCTTTTTACCCACTGTTCGATTACTTTGAACCTTGGTGTCAGGATGAAAACCGCCATGGGGATATTTTCAAGGTGCTGCTGCGATCTCAATCAAACATGTGGAACAACTGGCGTGCTCGCATGTGGAGCCGTTTCTTTCTACTCTCAGTGTTTGCCACCCACAGTCTCACCGTTCATGAGCGCACCGAGTTCTACACCATGCTAGGGCTAGACGCAAAACAGTTTGATCGAGATGTTATTTGCAAAACCAACGACACTGCCGCCCGCGCCTTTCCCGTTGTACTCAACGTTGATCATCCCAAATTCTTCCAGCGCCTAGATCGCTGTGCTCAGCGAAATCTAAAGATTCAGTCCCTTGAGAAAAATTTAACCAAGAAGCCGCCAACTACGCAGAGCCCAGCGTCCAAGCTGCAGGTGTTGACGAGAAAGGTATGGACACAGGTTCGAAAATTAACTTTAGTCGCGGGAACAGTTGCAGACTTGCTGCAAATTTACTTCATAAAACCCCTAGATGCCGAGACTCTACGAGACACCGTGAAGTAATCAAATGCATTAAACCCAATGACTTAAATCCAATGACATAGGTAGTGCAACTGTTCCATCAGCGATACCTTATATCAGCCAACCGCGCTTGTCAGCTAATTATGCTGCAGACATAGGGTCTCTGTATTTAGGTGCTTGAGACTGCGCAGGGTCTGAAACAGAAGATGACACCTTTGCAGGGACTGGTTCATCTTCGAAGCCAGCCTGTGCCGCTAGGGCAAACGCAACAAGCCAGCCAAAAATTACGAGTGCTAAAACAAGAGCCATTTATTGAAAGTTCCTTATTTCGATATGTTTCGATACGGATTGAATGGCAGACAGAGACTAGGCAATGCCTACATATCTAAACTAACGAACTTAAGCGCTCTCAACCATTTAAATGTCAATGAGTATAAATACGTTTTAGCTATATTTCTATCGTCACTGGAAATCGATAGATTTTAATCAATGCTTGTTTAAGTGCCGTTTATAGGGGCTTCGTTATATATGCACAGTCAATTTTATGGCCTTGTGAAGCAAGCTAACAGCTCATTTTCAGTTTCCTTCACAAGGCTTGGTAAAAGGGGAAGAAACGTCCACCGGGAGATGGTTTGTGTCGTGATTAGGGATTCTATTTGGGCTGTGGTGTAGTGATGGCCAGAAAGTTCTCTGAGCGATCGCGCCTGCAACTGCTGAATCTCTGCCAAATCAGAAAAAACAGCTCGCCTAATGTGCAGGTCTTTTTTCATGGTGCCTTTTTCCATTACAGCAGACCTAGCAAACGCCCCAGCACCAACCCAATCGCGGCAGTGATCCCAAATTTTTGCAATAGAAGAACCCTGGGAATAACCTGCTTACTCGCCGCAGCGGTTAAATATTCATCTTCTTGAACCGGCATATCTTCAAATCGCCCGATCATCGACTCACCGCCAATACTGGCGTATGCAGATGCCTGAACCAATCTCTCTTCTACATCACGCAGTAAAAACAAGCTGCCTATCGCGGTGCAAATCATCCCGAGGATGAGAAACAAACCCAGCACAAAAGAATCTAAATTGACCACGATACCGCCACCACTGTAGGCCCTGCTGCCATCAAACATCCACGGTGCAAGGGCCATTAGAACAAACACTAGCGAGCTAAAAAAGATTATGTCTTGCAGCGTTTTGAAAAAGCGCTGATTTAGGATATTGCCATAGAAATTAAATCCGACAAAAATCATAATGATCGGCAGCGCTCCAAAAATCAGCACGCCGACTGACACGCCCGAACACAAAATGACCGCTGCTGCGGCTGTGACCGGCACCGTCCACACAGAGGCAAATTTGGCGCGACCCACAAAAGCTGTGCTCCACACCAACGGCAAGCTGAGTACAGAGGCCTGATGCCCGCCTAAAACCAATCCGTAACAAAGATAGCCGCAGGTCAGCCCGACCAATGCGCCAGTAGAGAGCTGCGCTTCACTTACAGATGGTACGGGTGCATTAGCAGGAGTTGGTTGACTGGATAATTGACTGGATAATTGACTGGGGAATTGACTGGTTTGCTGGCTATGAACACCCAGATGAACCTGTTCTAAATTTGTGTTCTCGTCAGCCCATTGTTCTTCATTAGGCCCAGTCTCTGAAGATGTGGCGGATAAATCTTCCTCACCATCTACGTCTGCTTCAATTTCTGGCTGCGGTGCAACGTAAAGACTGCCATCTGGCAGGGTTGCACCTCTTAGCTTCGCGTTATCTAGGCTGTTTTCATCGATGCTTGCACCCGTTAGGTCAGCTTTGGCTAGGTTGGTGCCTGTGAGGGTTGCGCCGCTCAAATTGGCTTGGGTTAGCGTCGCCTTAAACAGGCTGGCGTTAGATAAATCTGTGCCGGTTAGGTTGGCGCCCGTTAGGTTGGCGCGATACAGATTGATATTTACCAGAACAGCACCCGAGAGGTCTGCGCCCTGTAAATCTACCCAGCTAAAGTCTCGTTTGCCGTCTTGGTAGCGCTGTAGAAGTTGCGTTGGCTGCATGAATGCGCCCTGCCTATAACCATTTCTTTCAAAGTACCCGGCATATTTAATTGACAACAAACACGTTCTGACTGGCGATGCGCTTTTGATTCGAGGCTGCGGACGGACGGAGCGCATGATTACCGTGGCCAAACGGCTTCTACCCTTGAGGAAGAGAAGCGTTGGAATCCTCGGTTTGTTGAAACGGATGCACATGCGCCTCGTATTTGCGATCGCGCAGATTTTGTTGAGATTATGGACAACTTGAACTTGCCCGATCCGAAGAAGATTATGGAAGCGGTTCTGGCGAATGAACAATGTGGCAAGCAAACGGCTGTGGCTTAGGCGGTAATAGTTGGACGCTAATATTGCCGCCTAAATATTTGGATGCTAGTACCAGTGTGAACGCATTCGTTGGGCCATCTATTCATTTGGCTGTGCCATAACGCCGTAGGTTTGCATGGCGGCAGCGATTTGAGAGGCTTCTGTTGTTTCTTTCGCCATGAATCGATAGCGAGGTGCGATGATGGGTTCTACCGCCGTCACTTGAATGGCGATGATGCTGCGAATCGTAAAGGCACCTTGGGTAAAGGCTAACAGGGGCTTTTCTAGCTCACGATAGCAAGCATCTGTCGGGCGCACGATGTCGGCTGTGCCTCGCAGCTTGTACCCTTTTTGAACAAAAATATTGATAAAACTAAGGCAGACTTGAGGGTTCGCCTGGAGATTACGCACCGTTTTAGGTGATGCAATATTGGCAATGAGTACGGTGCTGGCATCGTAAGCTGCAAAGATTTCTTTAGGCGATACGTTGGGCATCCCGTTGGCATCTACAGTGGCTACCCAACACAAAACGCTGCGCTCAATGTAGTTCAACACATCCTCTGTCAGCATTGTTCTATTCGGCATTACGTTGCTTTCCTTTGCGATTGATTTTCCTCTATGCAGGTTTTGTCCTTGTTGCCCCTGGAGACACATTTGCCTCTGTTGAGTGATGAAAAGACTGGGTTATAGCTGTATTTCATAGAATATCGTGGGATGTGTATCAACAACCTATGTACAGGACAAAAAGTGTATGGCGTGCTGAAAGCCTTTCTGCTGCTGAGGTTGAGACAGGTTGAGGCAGATATGGCGCAGATGGTCGAATCCATAGCGAAAAATACTCTTGGCTAAACGGCCATGAGCCTTAATA
>JBGCGG010000089.1:0-9629 GCA_045110585.1 Phormidesmis sp.
TTTTGCATCTGGCTTAGCAACAGCGGGATATCATCGACGCGTTCGTTACTGATTAATTCGGCCATCGCTTAGCTAGAATGCAGTTCTAGACAGGAATTGAGCTATTTACCATTCTCCTATATTTTTCAGCGAACCGTGAGTTTAATGGCTAAATCTCAATGCACCAATCTCAAGGGTCCAATCTCAATGGTTCAACCTCAACGATTCAGTCTGCTTCGCCCAATCGAACTGAAAAGTCGAGATTGGGCGAAGCAGAAGACTCATGGGATTTGGATGAATTGGGACTTATACGTTGAAGCGGAAGAGCATGACATCGCCTTCTTTCACGGTGTATTCTTTGCCTTCACTGCGGACGAGTCCTTTTTCTTTGGCTGCATTCATGGAGCCACTGGTGACTAAATCTTCGTAGCCTACGGTTTCAGCGCGAATAAAGCCGCGTTCAAAATCAGTGTGAATGACCCCTGCCGCTTGGGGTGCGAGCATGCCAGCTTTAATTGTCCAAGCCCTAGTTTCTTCTGGCCCCGTTGTGAAATAGGTTTGTAGCCCTAACAGCTCATAGGTGGCGCGAATGAGTGACTGCAAGCCGCCTTCTTCGACCCCCAGTGCCTCTAAAAAGTCACCCCTTTCTTCTTCCGGAATTTCGAGCAGCTCAGCTTCTACCTGCGCTGAGACGACCACAACCTGAGCAGCTTCTGTTTTGGCGTGCTCACGTACTTCATCTACCCACTGATTACCATCGGCCAAGTCATCTTCTGAGACGTTGCTGGCATAGATGACGGGCTTGCGTGTGAGTAGCCCTAACGGCTTGATAATGAGCGCTTCGTCTTCATCTAACTCAACGGAGCGAGCGGCCTTGCCTTCGTCTAGTACAGGTTGAATTTTTTCTAATACGGTGAGTTCAGCCTGCGCGTCTTTCTCGTTGCGGGCCTGCTTGCGGATGCGATCCATGCGCTTTTCAATTTGAGCGAGATCGGATAGGGCCAGCTCTAAGTTGATAACTTCGATGTCGCGTAGCGGCCCGATAGAGCCTGAAACATGGATAATGTCGTCGTTTTCAAAGCAGCGCACCACATGAATAATGGCGTCTACTTCACGAATGTTGGCTAAGAACTGGTTGCCTAGCCCCTCTCCTTGACTCGCACCTTTGACGAGTCCGGCAATATCGACGAACTCAACGCGAGCGGGTTTGATTTCTTTGGATTCTGAAATGTTTGCTAATACTTGCAGCCGGTCATCGGGGACGGCCACAATGCCCACGTTAGGTTCAATGGTACAGAAGGGAAAGTTGGCGGCTTGGGCTTTTGCGTTTGCGACAACCGCATTGAAGAGGGTTGATTTTCCAACGTTGGGCAGCCCAACAATTCCGGCTCGAAGCATAAGGTTTAGTGGCGCTGTGAAGTGGCGCTCGTAAATTCGCAAGTATTTAGCTCTATAAGCATATAGCAATCCGCCAAATGCAATCACTCAAACCTCTGGTATGCTTTGGCTAACTTGTTCTAGTCGTCTTTCCAGCTCTGACAAAGCTGTACCTATTCGATGTGCTCAGCGATGAATGCCCCTATGAAGAAGCGATTGGTTAGAGATTTGATGCCTAAAGGTGTAACGCAAAAGCTGGCGATCGCCTTACTGTTAACCTTTAGCCTGAGCAGTTGCCTCTCACGTAACCGGTCAGCTTCGGTGAAAAGCGTGGGTAACAATGAAAGCGTCCCAGCCGCCTCTGATTTAGAAAACTCTGAAACTCAGGTCAAAATCACTGTGCCTGCCGATTGGACGGTTGTGCGAGACGGTACTCGGCAAAGTGCAGATATCCAGGCTGCGTATCCACCCCAAAATCTCTATGCCAAGGTGCTCTCAGAAAGTGCGTCGGTGCTGAATATCTTTGATTTAGAAAATAATTCGGAGCAGTATCGCTGGCTGATTCAGCAAGAGCTAGACAAGTTTGAGCGGGAGACGCGTACAGGGCTGACCTCTCTGAATGGGAAAAAAGCTGTGCAGTACGAAATAAGAGGCATTGTGGATGGCACGCCGGTGGTGTACTTACACACCACTGTCCAGGGCAACGAAGACTACTATCAGGTAGTGGGTTGGACGACGCAATCCAGCTATCAGGACAATAAGGAGACGCTGCAGAAAATTATTGAGAGCTTTAGAGCGAGTTAAGCAGAGGGATGCTTGTGTAAAGACAGACTCACTCGTGAGCAGGTAGGCTAGTGAGCAGTTAGGCAAATACACCTAAACAAATACATCTAAAATAGAAGCACCCGGCCAAAAGAATCTAGCCAAAAGAGCCCAGCCAAAAGAACCGCCAGATCGCAATCGTAGGAAATAACAACAGATTATAATGACCCGATTTTTTCGTAGTGTTTGTCTCGCGCTCGTGAGTGTTCTTACCATTACTAGCTTGATATGGAGCTTTGCGGCTGCGCCTGCTCTCGCTGGCTTAGACGATGACAATTATGATGGCAATATTTTTGCCCTCTATGCAGGGAATGGCTCTATTGTGCCGCCCAGGTTTTCTTTGGCTCAGTCATTTAAGCAAGACAAACCCACGCTTCTCTTTTTCTATGTAGACGATAGCCGAGATAGTAAGCGATTTGCGTCTGTTGTTTCTCAGTTGCAAGCGCCTTACGGGCGGGCTGGAAATTTTGTGGCGGTTGCTGCCGATGCTATTTCTGACCTAGATAGCAGCGATAAAAACCAGCCCAGCTATTACTTCAAAGGGGCCGTGCCTCAGACCGTTATTTTTGATGCGGAGAACAACGTCGTTTTTAATGAAGTGGGTCAAATTTCGTACGAGGAAATTGACGACAAACTGCGTGAAGTGTTTGATTTGCTGCCCCGGACAGAATCTGTGGAGCTGAAACGTCGCCCCATTAACGAAGTGAACAGTGAGCTAGTGGCTGACTAACGGTAACCTCACAGAAAAGCAGGTACTGCCTGGTTTGGAGTCTATTAAAAGGCTCCCGCCATGCCGGTTTTGAACGACGCGCCGCACAACATCTAGCCCGAGCCCTGATCCTTTGCCCATAGGCTTGGTGGTGAAAAAGGGTTCTAGGATTCTGTTTTGTACCTCTGCTGGAATGCCAGGGCCATTGTCTTCCACTTCGACGATGAGTGTATGGTTACCGTCACTATGTTTTTGGCAGGTGCGAATCGTAATTAGAGCTTGCTCACGAGTGGGATGTTCACTATCTGTGAGGGCATCTATGGCGTTATCGATGAGGTTTGTCCAGACCTGATTCAGCTCGCTGCCATACGCCATCAGCTTAGGGATGTTTTTGCCGTATTGGCGCTCAACGGTGATGCCGTGCTTGAGTTTGAAGGCAAATAAGCGCAGGGTATCTTCTATGCCCTCGTGGATGTCTACAGCTTGTTGGGCAGAGCGATCCATGTGGGAATAGGATTTCATGGACTGCACAAGGGTTGAGATGCGTTCAGCGCCATCTAATCCGTTGCGGATCATGCCCATGACGTCAAAGGAGAGGGCTAGCCAGCGAAGCCCCATATCGTGCAGCTCGGTTTTATGGTCGCGCCAAGGGGCGGTGAGTGCATCGAGTGTTTTGGGTTCTATGCGTCCTGCTGCTAGAGGTTCAGCGAGTTTCCAGGCATCTTCTACGCCGTAGTTTTCGAGCCAATCGATGAGGGCTTCTTCGCGATCTCCTTGGGCTAGTGGGTTGTTTTCGGGAGTGCCAATTGCTTCAAATCCGCTGTCTCGGGCGTCTGTCCATTCTTGGGTATGGGCTTCGTCAGGTTGCTGCTGCCCGTACACTAAGTTCATGCGCTGTAGCTCTAGCATGGCGGGCTTAATATCTTTCATGACGCGTACCAGGGCCGCTGCTGGATTATTGAGCTCATGAGCGAGTCCTGCGGATAGGGTGCCAAGGGCCGCCATTTTTTCGCGGGTACGCACAAACGATTCGAGACCTCTTAGGCGTAGCCCTACCGTACGAAAAATGTCTTTTTCAAATTCTCGGCAGCTGTGTACGAGATCTAAAAAGTCGCAGCAGTCGAGGCGATACAGGTCGGTATCGATATCTGCTGTCAGGGTGACGGGGACAAGATCTTCGGTCAGTGCCTGAATTTCTCCGAAGAAGGACGGACTATCGTGACGGCCTACAGGCATATCGATGCCGTCACTGAAGCGTGTCACGGTAATTTGGCCGCTGGTTTGGATGAAGAACCCGAGGGGGGTATCTCCTTCTTTTACTAGAACCTCGCCTGGGCTAAGATGAATGGCCTCTGCGCGATCGCATATCCACTGCAACCGGCTCACGGGCAGTTTGTCGAAAGGTGTCATCTGTGAGAGTGATTCAACACAAAGCATAGGGCGAGATCCATTCTTCAAACGGGTTGGTGCCTGAACAGGCCAGTGATAAACAAGACGATGAGCTTGTGACTGGGTAGTGCCGGTTAGAGATTAGCGAGATGTCTGTGAACGAACTGTACGCAAATCGAGCCTTCACCGACGCTAGAGGCGACCCGCTTGACGGAGTTATGGCGGACATCGCCAACGGCAAAAATGCCGGGAACGTCGGTTTCAAGGAGGAAGCGATCGCGTGCTAGCGGCCAACCTCTCTCTGCGGTGATGTCTGGCCCTGTGCAAATGAACCCTCGCTGATCGCGCTGGACATCGTCACCTAGCCACTCTGTGCTGGGTGTTGCGCCAATGAAGATAAACAGATAGTTGGTGGGAAACGTTTTTAACGTTCCTGCTTGTGAATCTTCGACCACAATTTTTTCGAGACGGGTATCGCCTTGGGCTTCTTTGACACTGTGAAATGGCATCACTTCAATATTGTCTGTGCCCTCAATTTGCTCGATGAGATACTGAGACATGCTTTTGACGAGTGACTCGCCGCGCACCAAAATATTCACCTTGCGGGCATATTTTGAAAAGTACATTGCGGCTTGGCCTGCTGAGTTAGCGCCACCCACAACGTAGATTTCTTCCCCTGAACAGGCCGGGGCTTCTGTTTTGGCTGCCCCGTAATAGACACCCGCGCCGGTAAATTCTTGAATGCCGGGGACGTTGAGCCGTCGCCAAGAGACGCCCAAGGCCAAAATGAGCGCA
The DNA here is from genome assembly GCA_045110585.1 of Phormidesmis sp. Taxonomy (GTDB): domain Bacteria; phylum Cyanobacteriota; class Cyanobacteriia; order Phormidesmidales; family Phormidesmidaceae; genus Phormidesmis. The sequence goes on from JBGCGG010000089.1 coordinate 5,072, forward strand.
TGGCAGCTAATCTCATTGCCATCGGAAAGGGTAACAATGCGGTAGTCGTCTTCGATGCGCAGATCGGTGGCTGCTTGGGGCGTTAATATTTCAACGCCGAATCGTTTCGCCTGGGTGACGGCTCGCCGTGCGAGGTCATCACCACTCAGCCCGACCGGGAAGCCGAGATAGTTTTCAATGCGAGAGCTAGTGCCGGCCTGACCACCAGGTGCTTCGCGTTCAATGAGGACGGTGCGTAAGCCTTCGGATGCGCCATACACTGCTGCTGCAAGGCCCGCAGGCCCGCCGCCGACAATGACTAAATCGTAGAAGGGCTTAGCGGCTTCGGTTTGGAGGCCGAGCTGTTGGGCAAGTTCTGAAACAGCTGGTTTGATCAGTTTGTTGCCATCAGCGGTGATGACTAAGGGTAAGCAGGGTGTGTGTTTTTCGGCATCGGCGTAGGCCATCAGCTTTTGGGCCTCTTCGCTGCTTTCAATATCGAGCCAGCGATAGGGAATTTGGTTGCGAGAGAGAAAATCGCGGAGATCGTGCGAGAGAGAAGACCAGCGATCGCTAATAACTTTAACGCCTTTAAATTCTGGTTTATACCCAGCCTGCCAGTCTTGAATTAAATCATCGAGTACCGGATACAGTTTTTCTTCTGGGGGGTCCCAAGGCTTGAGCAGGTAGTAATCTAGCCGTGCGTCGTTAATGGCCGAAATGGCGGCATCGGTATCTGCGTAAGCGGTCAGCAGGGCGCGTTTGGCCTTGGGGAATACTTGGCTGGCTTGTTCTAAAAACTCGACGCCGCTCATGCCTGGCATGCGCTGATCGGCTAAGAACAAGGCGACGGTGTTGCCTCGTAGCTTGAGTTGTTCGGTGGCCTCTAATGCGATCGCGCCAGAATCTGCACGCACGATGCGAAACTTTTCGCCGTATTGCTTGCGCAAGTCTCTTGAAATGGACTGGAGAACCGCTGGATCATCATCCACAGTCAAAATGACAGGCTTATCCATATGCTTTCTCCTAGAGGGGCTGGTTTAGATTTACGGTTGGCTGAGATTGAGAGATGGCTGAGATTGAGAGATGGCTGAGATGGGCGTTGGGCCGAGGCTTAAATGCTTGTAGTGCAGTCGATTAGCGGACTCGATTCAGACAGGCAGATGTTATCAACTGATTGGCAATTGTGATACCTCCCAAGCGAGTGATTGCGAAAAGTTACGTCCGCTGACACAGCAGCAGCGCAAACCATTCGTTGGCATCGGTGAAGGTTTCAAGCACCGGCAGATGGTGTCGGCTCAGCGTCTCTGACATACTGGAAATGCTGAATTTCCGGGATATTTCAGTTAGGATTTGCTCTCCTTTTTCTAGGAGAATGGTAAAGTTTAGCGTTTTTAGCGTTACTGACTGCTCTATTAAACTCTCTAAATACATTTCAATTTGATGGGATTGTGTGTTGTATTTGGCGATATGAAAAAACTGTTCTAATTGAAAATTTGCATCAAATTGTTGATTGAGATGGCGCAGCATATTCAGGTTGAAAGCGGCAGTAATACCCTGGGTATCGTTGTAGGCGGCTTCTAAAATAGTCGTCTCTTTTTGTAGGTCTATGCCAAGGAGAAAATAGTCTCCGGCTGATAGGGACTGCGCAATGCGGGCAATGAAGCGATCGCACGCCTGGGGCTGAAGATTGCCAATGCTGCTGCCAATGAACGTAATCATTCGTTTGGGGAGCTGCTGGGCTGGCAGATGGGCTAAGGCGGGTTCATATGTGCTGGCGATCGCCTGCACCGTCATCTGTGGATAGTCTGTCAGCAGTTTTTGAGCGCTTTGGGTGAGCATGGTGTCGCTTACATCGACCGGAACGTAGTGCAGGGGATGATTTTCCTGTTGGTAAGCGTCGAATAAAATGCGTGTTTTGGTAGCGCTGCCGCTGCCGAGTTCAATGAGTTCGCAAGGGCCGGTTGCGCGGGCGATCGCTTTCGCAGATGCCTTTAATACGGCTGTTTCTGTTCGTGTTAGATAATATTCTGGCAGTTCGCAAATCTGTTCAAATAGCTGTGAGCCTGTTGCATCGTAAAAGTACTTAGGCGAGATTTCTCTGGGATGGGCCGATAAGCCTTCAACAACATCTTGCCCAGTCTCTTTTACCTCCTTCATTAAATTAGTCACGGTGAGCCTAGACAAATCTGTTGTTTTCATACGCTGTAGTGTTTATATTCTGTTGAATACTCTCTTTTAGTCTGTTGCGGGTTAAGGCGTTACTGGACACATCATTGGGCACATCGAAAGCCTGCGAACAACTCTCTTCTGTGTGGATGGTACCAATTTCGAAAGCTTTTGCGGATAACTGAGGGGGGAGAGGCCCAACTGCCGCCTTTTAGTACGCGGTGTTCTCCATCAAAATAGACTTGGGAATAGCCCGCATAGGGAAAGGGCCGAAACCCTGCGTAGCGATCAAACCACGTGTGAGTCCATTCCCATACGCCGCCAAACATGCCTTTGCAGTTGTTATTTGCAGCAGCTTTTTCCCATTCGGATTCTGTGGGCAGGCGTTTCCCGACGGATCTGGCATAGGCGTCGGCTTCGTACCAGCTCACGCCGCATACTGGTTTGTTTTCTGCTGTCGTATCAGCACTCCAATTCTCAGCATTCCAATACAATGGTTGACTCACCTGTGCTTGTTGTTGCCAGGCCCATCCTTGTTTACTCCACCATTTCGCATGGTTGTAGCCACCCATTGTTATAAATTGCTTAAACTGCGCGTTGGTGACTGGGTGGGTGTCTATCCAAAAGGATGGAATGCTCGTTGTATGTGCCGGTTTCTCGTTGTCTATTGCCCACTGTGCGTCTGAGCCTTGAGAAAATTCGCCTCCTTGAATTTTCACCATTCCTAGAACATCATCTATGTTGTCATTGATGGTTGGGTGACGATGGGGTGGGTAGTTAGGCAGGTTTTGCAGCAGTGCTTTGGGCTGTTTGTGGTGCATGGCTTGCACCATGGCGATGGTTTCGGCGTGTTGTCCTTCGTGCTGGAGGAGCCAGTGCACGAGCTGTGGCTGGCAGTGCTCTAGTTTGTGAGCCGTTTGGTTTCGGACAGCTTCTAAATAACTCAGAAGCTCTGGGAGGGGTGGCAAGTTTTGGCGTTCGGCTTTGGGTAATCCATCTGCGGCAAAGAGAATTTTGTAGCGATCGCGCTTTTTATCTATCCCTAGTGCACTCTTTGGATTTAGCGCACTCTTTGGCGCTAGCGCACTCTTTGGCTCTAGCGCACTTTTTGGATTTAGCGCACTCTCTGGGGCTAGCGCACTCTCTGGGGCTAGTTTCCAGTTCTGCCCTAGTATCCAGTGTGCTTCCGTATAGGCAATGTGGCCCAAATGCCACCCCACGGGACTAAAGTCAGGATGCGACTGTCGATTTAAGACCGTTGGTGTAATGCCTGTAATGAGTTGGAGGGTATGGTGGCGGCAGGCGGATAAAGCCGTGAGGTATGAATGAGGCGTGAGCCGCGAGTTAAGAGAAGGTCGCAATGGTCTTCATCGTAAGATCGCTATCTATACTAACCAGTTCACTTTGATTATACGAATGCCAATTGCTGGTGTTGTTTGCTTGTTCTGAGGCTTGAAAGAGAGGTTCGGAGGCAAGGATGATTGAATTTGGGAAGTTATGGTTGTTTTTGAGCGAATACAAAGAAGGTGCTGTTTGCTGGTTGTCGTAGCGGAGGGCGATTAAGCGATCGCCTGCACTCAAAATAATATTGGCGGCAATACGCACACCGGCTTTGGTGGCCATTTCTGTTAGCTCCACCACGGTTCTGCGTAGGGCTTCGGCCAAATCTATCCCTGGTTCGGTTTCTAAATGGTGGATCAGTAGCGCAAAGATATGTTCTGAGTCGGTGAGTCCCTGAATACTGCGATAGGCAACATCACACAGCTTTTGACGGATTGGCCGCTGCATTGCATCAAAAAAATTCTCAATCCAGCCGTTATGGACAAACAGAATATTTTTGTATTTGAAGGGCTGACAGTTGCTCAAATCCACCGGCATTTTGTGGGTGGCGCTGCGCAGATTTACCACAAAGTTTTTGGCGTGAATGTAGCGACACATATCCGCTAGGTTGCGGTCATTCCACATGGGTAAAACGTTGCGATAAACAAACGGCTCGCTGCCATTGGCTGCTGTGCTGTGCCATCCTAAGCCGAAGCCATCGCCGTTAAGAATGGCGGTATTGAGTTCTTTGGGTTTGTAGCTTTGCACTTCCATAGAGTGAGCTGGCTTTAGCACGAGCTGCTCTAGGGCAATGGGCGGGCCTAAATATCCGAGAAGTCGGCACATGTTGCTCGCTGTAAGAGAACGTTAATGAAGGCAGCGCCAACAGAAGAAGAACGTCACTGAAGCAGCGCCACTAAGGCGTGCCCATAAAAGCAGATCGTTACTAAAGAGCGTCATTAAAGAGCGTCACTAAAGACAAATTTACTCAAGGCAGCGCTCAAGATAGTACTCAATATTTAGAACGTTTTGGCACTGGCGATCGCTAAACATAGCCAGCCAGCAATAAACGCCACGCCCCCTAATGGAG
>JBGCGG010000090.1:0-20446 GCA_045110585.1 Phormidesmis sp.
AACAAGTCTTGGTAGCTTTGGCAGTATTCGTCAACAAAGTGAACAGTCGGTCTTGCAACGCGCGGCGCTGTCATCGCTCACACCGATCAACGACACGCTTATCTTAACTCTTTTACCCTAGAGTCATTAAAGAGCGATATAAATATCAAAATAAATATCAAAAGAGGCCCTGTTACGTTTAGATAACAGGGCCTCTTTTAGTGATGGTGTTATGAACCAGTTTCACAGTTGTGTTGCTGGTTTTTATGCCCGAGATCTATGACCAAGGATCTATGGTCAAGATTTATGGCCGTAGTTTACGGTGCTGAAGTTTTGTCATCAATCAAACCATCTCCACCCAAGAGAGGATTTGCAGGCTTTGCTTCACTGTCTTTTTTTTCAGCTGGTGCTCCGCCTACCATGCCATCACCTGTAATGAGGTCTAGTCCGCCTTCGCGGTCATAGGCTCTAGCCGTGCGATCATCAAGCACCATGTCAGTAAGGGCCATATCGTTGCTTAGAAAGGTTCCATCAAACGAGGTATCAATCTCAGGAGAGGTAGGTTCTTCGTAAGCGTTAAACCCAGTACCTGCCGGTATAAGGCGACCGATAATGACGTTCTCTTTAAGGCCACGTAGCCAGTCAGACTTACCTTGAATAGCTGCTTCTGTCAGGACACGAGTGGTCTCCTGGAAGCTAGCGGCAGAGATGAAGCTGTCTGTGTTTAGCGAGGCTTTAGTAATGCCTAGCAGAACGGGGGTGTAGTCTGCAGGGGCCATACCGGTGATAGACATAGCTTCATTGACTTGCTCAAGCTGTCGAATCTCAACGAGCTCGCCAGGCAGCATGGTGGTGTCACCGCCATCTTCTAGCCTTGCCTTCGAGGTCATCTGCCGTACGATCACTTCGATATGTTTGTCGGAAATATCTACGCCCTGCGATTGATAAACCGATTGCACCTCGTTCACTAGAAAAGATTGTACTTTTTCTAGGCTAAGCATAGCCGCTTCATGAGTGCCTTTGTTTTCCCGGTAGTACTTATAGAAGATTTCGAGAATTTGGTGGGGATTAGAAGGGCCATCAGTGAGTGGCTCACCTACGGCTACTTTTTGACTGTCAGAAATCACCAGGTTTTGACCTGGCGTAACAGGGTAATCCGTTACCACCCCATCGTCTTCAATGACCTTAATTTCAACGGTTTCATCTTCAGCGTAGACAACCTGGGCGATGCCAGGGCGCTCTGCTAAGATGCAAGCTTCTTTTGGCTTACGTGCTTCTAGGAGCTCTTCAATTCGAGGTAGACCCTGAATGATATCGCCTGTTTTTGCCCGTTCAAAGACAAGGAGTACCAGACCATCACCCCGCTGTACTAGATCGCCGTTTTCGATGTGTAGTACAGCACCTGTGGATACTCGGTACGGGCGAGCGAGGCGGACAACAATGCTGTCCTCTTTCGCTTCCACTACTTGTCCTGATTGAGTTGTGGTAACGCCTTCTGCAATGGTTGTGTTGTTGACTAATAAATCATTGGCAGCAACTGTTGGCGGTTTTCCTTGCGTGTCAATCGTTACTCGGTCAGAATCGCGGACGATCAGTATTCGCCGAACAGACTCAAGATCTTCTCTAATACCTCGAATTTCACCCGCTTCTTTACTCCGGATTTCGGTTCGAGCGATGACTGCACCTGGGGTAATTTCGTCACCGTCTTTGACCAGCAAACGAGTATTGGTACTGCCTTGCGTTTGATCTGCTTCAATATCACGACGAACGACTAGAGCTTCAAGAACGACGAGCTGAAGTCGTTTGGGTGCATCTTCCGCATCGCTGTCAGCTTTTAACTCAATGTCAGCTGTCAGCTGAGGCCCGCCTTCATCAATATCTAGGATGAGCTGGGTCCGCAGAATTTCAATACCATCTACAGACTTCACTCGCTCGCCATCTTTGTACAAAATCTTTTGTACGGCACGCAAACGAATGGCATTGTCGTCGCTGTCACTAACTGTGAGCTGGCTTGGGAGCTTAGCTTCGTCAGGAACTTCAAATTCCTGCACAGGCCGTAGTAACAGAGCGGCCCCTTCGGGGGTCTCAACGTATTCGACATAGCGTAGAGAATCGGCTGTGACGCCAGGAATGACCTCTTCTCCAGCATTGACGATAGTCTCATTTTTAGCACTAGCGGCTTCAGGGCTATCGACCATGTGCAAATCACCTGGTCGAATCAGCACTTCACGCAGGATGTCGTTTTTCTGCGTGACATCAACTACACCACTGGTTTGACAGAAAATATCTTTAACAACTTCTGTGCCTGCTTCAACGTACTGTCCGGTTTCAACCATCAGTAGTGAAATATCTTTGTTGACTTCGTGTGATTCTGCTGGAATCCACAGAATTGTGCCGCCTTTGGTGACTTCGTAGCCGTTTTTGGCTTTGCCTCGCTTAGCAACTTCTACGCCTGCGAACTTGATAATGCCGCCGGTTTGAGTGCGGAAGGTATCGTCTACGAGTTCAGCAACCACTTGACCGCTGGTTACTTTTGTTCCAGGTGCTGCGTTGATAGAGAACTTCTGACCGCTAGCCGTATTGAGGAAGTAATGTTCACGACCTTGACCGCTTTCTACTTCGATTTCTGCTTTATCTAAGAGAACAGAAGCGGTGATAATTTCTACTTCTCGCCCACCTTTGCCATCGGTTGATTTATCCGTTAGGCGAACGATTCCACCTCGCTCAGTGATGAGTTTGGTTTCGGCAAGGACACCTTCTGATTCGATGCGATCGCCATTTTTCACAACAGGTTCAGCGCCCGGTGGTAAGTTATACACCTCACCTGAGAGCACCCAAATTAAGCCACCCCGTTGGGCCAGCCGTGTCATGTTGCCTTGGCGGTCAGTCTTCTCTTCCTGCACCAGCCCTTCAAACATCACTTCACCGGCCAGGTCAGAGGTTACGTCTTTACTTGCTTTTTCGGTAACCTTCCGCACTCGGCTAGTATTCGGTGATTCGGCGATGAGGTCGCCTTTTTTGAGTTCGTCACCCTCTTGGGCAAACAAAATCGAACCTTGAGGGAGAGAGACAGAATACTCTTTGCCATTTAGCTCCATCGAGATTTGATTGTTCGCTTCCATCACCAAAGCATCTTCGCCGTGACGAGTGCGGAATGGGCGCGATCGCATATCTTTTGGAATATGGATGGTTCCGGCTCGCTTGGCTCGAATCTGCGGTGCCAATTCGCCTGTAAACGTCCCGCCTGTGTGGAAGGTCCGCATCGTGAGCTGTGTGCCCGGTTCCCCAATCGACTGCGCTGCGATAATACCAACCGCTTCGCCCAAATCCACCATATGTGAATGCGCCAAGCTCCAGCCATAGCAGTGCTGACACACAGAACGCGCTGCTTCACAGGTTAATGCTGACCGCAACTTGACCTCTTTGACCTTAGCCGCACCAACTGCTTTAGCCAGATCGTCTGTAATCGCCTGATTGCGATCCACAATAATCTCGCCCGTTTTAGGATGCTTAATAGGGAAAGCCGGTACCCGACCTAACAAGCGATCTTTCAATGGAATCAGAACTCGCTCACCGTCTGTCATAGGACGAACGGGAATATATCGCTCTGTGCCACAGTCAATTTCACGGACAATCACATCTTGTGAAACGTCTACTAGTCGGCGGGTTAAGTATCCCGAGTCAGCTGTCCGTAGCGCCGTATCAACTAAGCCTTTCCGTGCACCGTAAGAGGAGATTACGTATTCCGTAACCGTTAGGCCTTCACGGAAATTAGTTTTAATCGGCTGGTCAATAATTTCACCCTGCGGATTCGCCATCAAACCGCGCATTCCGACAAGCTGACGAACCTGCGAAATGTTACCCCTAGCACCTGAGTTAGACATCATGTACACAGAGTTGAGAGGATTATTCTCTCGGAAATTTTCCTGTACTTGATCTTTGAGGTGCTCACTGGTTTGGTTCCAGGTATCAATTACCTTTTGGAAACGCTCCACTTCAGTAATCTTGCCTTGGGTATAGCGCGCCTCAGTCTCACGGATTTCTTTTTCCGCTTCCTCCAGCATTGCTTTTTTACTAGGCGGCACTTCTAAGTCGTCTACACTAATCGAAACGCCAGCGCGGGTTGCATATTTAAAGCCGAGCCCTTTAATCTCATCTGCCATCTGAGCAGTACGGGCCGTGCCGTAGTGCTCAAAAGACCAGGAAACAAGATTTTTTAGTTGCTTTTTATCAATGACTCGGTTGCGAAATACAACAGGTCTGGATTCGCCTTTCTCTGTCATGTGTTTTCCTTTGCCCTAGAACGCTTTTGCTGGTTGGTGACTGTCTGAATACTCGGATGAAATGCTGAGTAGAGAGAAGACGCACGTATGTCACCTCGTCCCTCTACTTAACTGGCTTACTCTGCAAGCGCGCCCAGCACTGCATGGTTATAGATAATTCGCCCCGGCGTTGTCTCTAAATACTGGGAGACAATATTGCCCGATTCGTCTTCTCGAACGCGACGGAATTTGTAGATTTTTGTCGTCATACCACTGTCGTCAGTGGTGACCTCTTTGGGATCGCTATCGTCCTCGTCGGTTTCTACGTCGCCGTCGAAGCGGAGCCAAACTTTGGCATGGAGATCAACAATGCCTTGTTCGTAGGCTGCGATCGCATCTTCCATATTTGCAAAGTAACGCCCAGCCCCTTCCTGTTTGCCAGGATTGTCAGCCGTGAGATAGTAGCAGCCCAACACCATATCCTGACTTGGCGTAATAATTGGGCGGCCTGTTGCAGGTGAAAGAATGTTGTTGGATGCCAGCATTAGCAGCCGTGCCTCAGACTGTGCTTCCAGCGATAGCGGGACGTGAACCGCCATCTGGTCACCGTCAAAGTCAGCGTTAAACGCTGGACAGACCAATGGGTGCAGCTGGATTGCGCGGCCTTCCACCATAATTGGCTCAAATGCCTGAATCCCTAGTCGGTGCAGCGTTGGTGCACGGTTTAGCATGACAGGATGGCTCTCAATGACTTCCTCCAGCACTTCCCAAACGCTGGGATCATTGCGTTGGATCAGCTTCTTTGCAGCCTTGATGTTGTTTACCAATCCTTGGCGAATCAAACGGTGAATCACAAAGGGCTGGAACAGCTCAATCGCCATTTCACGAGGCAAGCCGCACTGATGAATTTTTAGGTTGGGGCCAACCACAATGACAGAACGCCCGGAGTAGTCAACACGCTTACCCAGCAAGTTTTGACGGAAGCGGCCCTGTTTGCCCTCGATAATGTCTGATAACGACTTCAGCGGGCGATTGTTCGCTCCAACAACTGTTCTACCCCGACGACCGTTATCAATCAGTGCATCGACTGCTTCTTGCAGCATTCGCTTCTCATTGCGGACAATAATTTCGGGTGCTAGAATCTCCTGCAACCTTGCCAAACGGTTGTTTCGGTTAATAACTCGACGATACAAATCGTTTAAGTCAGACGTTGCAAACCGACCGCCGTCTAACTGAACCATGGGACGTAAGTCAGGTGGAATCACCGGAATTACGTCTAGTACCATCCAATCAGGTTTAGAGCCCGTGGCAATGAAGTTATCAATGACGCGCAAGCGCTTGATTAATTTCGCCCGTTTTTGGCCCTTGGATGTCGAGATCGTTTCTCGAAGCTGCTCGGCAGTTTCCTCAAGCTGTAAGTCTTCCAGCAGTCGCTTAAGTGCTTCAGCGCCAATCCCAACCTCAATGCCTGCAAGCTGAGAATCTTCGTCATAGAGCTGATCCTCAATTTCCATCCACTGATCTTCACTCAGCAGTTGCTTGTAGGTGAGGTTGTCCGCATTGCCGGGATCCAACACAACATAGGCATTGAAATAAACAATCTGCTCAACATCCCGTAGCGGCATATCTAACAAAATTGCAATGTAGCTAGGAATGCCCTTTAGATACCAAACGTGCGCAACTGGGGCTGCCAGCTTAATAAATCCCATCCGATGACGGCGCACCCGAGATTCAGTGACTTCGACTCCACAGCGCTCACACACAATGCCACGATGGCGTACTCGCTTGTACTTACCACAGTGACATTCCCAATCCTTTGCAGGGCCAAAAATTCGCTCACAAAACAAGCCATCCATTTCAGGCTTAAGCGTTCTGTAATTAATCGTTTCCGGTTTGGTGACTTCACCGACTACCGTGCCATTTGGCAGCGTGCGTTCGCCCCAATCCCGAATCCGCTCCGGTGATGCGAGACCAATCTTTACATAGTCAAACCGCTGTTCTACTTTCGGCATCCTTTGTCCTATCCCTTACAACTCAATGAAGCTCACTAATCTCGGCTATTTAGCCTTCTTCTCTCAATATTTGTGCGTTTTGGCAACGTCATGTAGCGCTACAAGCAATGACCCATAGCGCTACCAACGTAGACTCACCTTACAGAAGCGTTCCTTCTGGCTTATCTGCAGGTGATGCAGGTGTCTCTACAGGTACTTCGGGCGTTTGCGTTTCCACAGCTACTGGAGTAGTGGCTGGTGGTGGGGCCGTCTCACTAGTGCTGTCGGTCGTCAGTCCTGCGCCCAAGCTGCTAGTTGGTGCAGGTGCTGCTACGGCACCAACTGGCGCTGAACCTAGAGGCGCAACGGCTGTCCCTGTTGTCCCACTTCCTGCTGCAGGGTCTTCTCTAGCTACCGATTCATACGTAGGACGAGACGGTGTTCTGCGATTGCCTACATCTGCCATCAAATCGACTTCGCTATCACGACTTGTGCCGTCTTCTTGCGTTTCAAGTTTATGCACCGCAATATCGAGGCACAGTGATTGCAGCTCGCGCATCAGTACCTTAAACGACTCAGGTGTGCCCGGACGAGGAATGGCTTTGCCTTTCACGATCGCATTCAACGCTTCATTACGTCCTTGCATATCGTCAGATTTTACGGTGAGTAGCTCTTGCAATGTGTAGGCGGCACCGAAGGCTTCGAGTGCCCAAACCTCCATCTCACCGAAGCGCTGGCCACCTTGCTGAGCCTTACCACCCAACGGCTGTTGAGTCACGAGTGAGTAAGGGCCTGTAGAGCGCGCGTGAATTTTGTCATCAACTAAGTGAACCAGCTTCAGCATGTAAGACTGACCCACGGTCACTGGCTGATCAAACGGCTCACCTGTACGGCCGTCATACAGCTGAATCTTTCCAGGATTATCTGGATTAAACACCCAGTCTTTTCCAGTGACTTCCCGCGCTTCGGCCATTTTTCCGTGCGTGGTATTCATGGATGCTTCTTCGCCGTACATCTCATCGAATGGCGTAACTTTAAACCGAGCATTTAAGTTCTGCCCAGCCCAGCCCAGCAGTGCTTCAAATACCTGTCCCACGTTCATACGTGAAGGTACACCCAGCGGGTTCAGCACGATGTCGATTGGCGTCCCGTCTGGCAAATAGGGCATATCTTCTACTGGCAAAATTCGAGAGATAATCCCTTTATTGCCGTGGCGACCCGCCATCTTGTCTCCAACCTGAATCTTGCGCTTTTGTGCTACATACACGCGCACCACCATGTTGGCACCTGGGGGCAGCTCATCGCCCTGTTCACGAGTGAACACCCGCACATCTACGACTCGGCCTTTCTCACCATTGGGTACGCGTAGGGAGTTATCTCTGACATCGCGAGCTTTTTCTCCGAAGATGGCTCGCAGTAACTTTTCCTCAGGTGGTTGGTCAGATTCACCCTTCGGCGTCACCTTACCCACCAAAATGTCGCCTGAGGTGACCCATGCACCAATTCGAATAATGCCTGTTTCATCTAGCTGGCGCAGTGCATCTTCGCCTACGTTAGGAATTTCACGGGTAATTTCTTCTGGCCCAAGCTTAGTTTGGCGTGCTTCAATTTCGAACTTCTCAATGTGGATAGAGGTATACACATCTTCAATGACAAGCCGCTCGCTTAGTAGAATGGCGTCTTCGTAGTTGTAGCCTTCCCACGGCATATACGTAATGAGTACGTTCTGACCCAGCGCGATTTCTCCACCTTCTGTGGCAGAACCATCTGCCATCACCTGACCCGCAACAACTTGATCTCCCTCATAAACGAGGGGGCGCTGGTTCAAGCAAGTGTCTTGGTTGGAGCGCTGATACTTTTGCAGCTCATACGTATGCGTATTGCCTTCGAGATCGCGCACCTTAATCCAGTTGGCATCCAAATAGCTCACTACACCATCGGTGCGGCTAATGATGACCATGCCAGAGTCACGGGCCGCCTGCGCTTCTAGGCCTGTGCCTACTAACGCGCGTTCAGGGCGCAGCAACGGCACTGCCTGCCGTTGCATGTTTGAACCCATGAGTGCGCGGTTCGCATCATCATGCTCCAAAAACGGAATCATGGAGGTAGCGACAGAAATAATCTGCACTGGTGAAACAGCGACGTAATCCACTTCCTTCGGATCTGTAATCGTAAAGTCTTGACGGTAGCGCACGGGTACGCCATCGCCGAGGATATTGTTCTCTAAGTCGATAGGCACATCACCTGGTGCTACGCGCAAGTCGTCCTCTTCATCAGCTGTCATGTAAACAGGCGGCTTGTCTTTGATAATTTGGCCGTCTACAACTGGGAAAAAGGGTGTTTCAATAAAGCCAAAGTCATTGACTCGTGCATGGGTTGCCAATGAACCGATCAGACCTGCGTTGGGGCCTTCAGGTGTTTCGATAGGGCAAATGCGACCGTAGTGAGATGGGTGAATATCTCGAACGGCGAAGCCTGCGCGTTCACGAGTCAGACCACCAGGCCCAAGCGCGCTAATTCTACGCTTGTGGGTTAGCTCGGCTAATGGATTGGTTTGATCCATGAACTGAGAAAGCTGACTGGAACCAAAAAATTCTTTAATGGCCGCGACTAAAGGCTTAGGGTTCACTAAGGATGCAGGTGTTAAAGAATCTGCATCGGATACGGTCATCCGTTCACGAATAATGCGCTCCAAACGGTTTAAACCAACGCGCACTTGGTTTTGCAAGAGCTCTCCAACAGAACGCACTCGGCGATTGCCCAAGTGGTCAATATCATCGGGGTTACCAATGTCGAACTCTAGGTTAATCAGGTAGTCGATCGCCGACACAATATCTTGTGGGGTCAAGACCCGGGTTGCCTCGGGGATATTCAAACGCAGCTTGCGGTTCAGCTTATGGCGGCCTACCTTACCAAGGTCATAACGTTTGGAATCGAAGAATCGAGAATCTAAGAGCTGCTGACCACCATTGACTGTCGGTGGTTCACCGGGACGCAGCTTGCGATAGAGCTCTAGTAAAGCTTCTTCTTCACTAAACTGTCCTTCCTTTTCAATCGTCTTTTGGAAGTACTCGGGATGACGTAGTGAATCAAAAATTTCACTATCACTAAGTCCCAATGCTTTGAGGAGTACTTGAGCCGAAAGCTTCCGGGTTTTATCGATCCGTACCCAGACCAAGTCATTCTTATCGGTTTCAAACTTCAGCCACGCACCTCTGTTTGGAATCAGGTTGGCTGTGTAGGTTCGGCGACCATGCTTATCTGTTTCAGCTTTGTAGTAAACACCAGGGCTACGTACAATCTGATTCACAATCACGCGCTCTGCGCCGTTGATAATGAATGTTCCCCTATCGGTCATCAGTGGCAAATCGCCGATGAAGACCTCTTGTTCCTTAATTTCCCCCGTTTCCTTGTTAATAAGGCGGGTTGGGACGTACATTTGTACTGAGTAAGTGCTGTCTCTACGCTTGGCTTCGTCTACCATATACTTAGGCGCTTTCAGCCGGTAGTCCTTTCCAAGGAAGTGAAGCTCTAGCTTGCCAGTGTAGTCAGTAATGGGGGAGAAGCTCTCCAGTTCTTCTACAAGACCTTCAGCTAGGAACCAGCGGAAGCTGGCTCGCTGAATCTCAACGAGATCAGGGAGTAGATGAACAGGCTGTTTCTGGGAGGCCACAGTGGGATTCTCAGAAGGGTCGATAGTGGCAAGCGTTGAATTAGTCATTCGTTTCCTCAAGTTGTGCCGTGGAAGGCAACTTTTAGACAGCAGAAGTTTTATAAATCGCGGCTACAGGCCCAAAAAGGTGGCGGATAGCATGGCGACACAAGGAAGATAGGGACAAGGGCTACTAAGCTGTTTTGATGTCAATCTGTAGGGGCGTGATGAGTAGGCTCTCTATCAGCACCCTATAGTTCCACTCCAAAATTTCGCCTTAGAAGCCGCTCTAATGCATTGGCAAGCTAAGGAGGAGAGTTTTGCCGGGTAAAAAATATTAATAATCGTAAACTTGGTCGCTTTTGAGTCAAAAATTCAGGAGTTCTCAAAGGTAAGTTTCGTGAATGTCAGCTAAGAGCAGGATTGAAGTGTGATTTTAACCAGTCGACTTTTCTCTGATCTAGGTTTAGGTTATTGCCGTAGAAGTCCCCATTTGTAAGGGTGTGGAACGTTGCTGAGAAAAACGGATGATTTAAAAATCGAGTTGTAAATTATAAATCAATATTTTTTTGCTTATACATCATAGGATAAATTCACACCCTATGAAGCTTAAGAGCTTCTGATTGTCAAGATGTTGGCTGGGCTATGTCAGCTTTCCTTGTCTAAATCGATTGAATCCTAAAGGTTTGATATCAAAAAAGATTGATCAGCTAGCCGGAGCCGCTGAAATTAAGTCAGTAGGCAATTGGAAAAGTTCTTGAGCGTTCCGTGTCGTTTGTTCTGCAAGGGTTTCTAAGGAAACCTCTCTGAGTTCGGCGACATGTTCGGCGACATGTCTGACGAAGGCTGGCTGATTGCGTTTCTCTTTGCGCTTGGGGACAGGGGTCAAGAAGGGACAGTCTGTTTCGACAAGAATGCGATTATTTGGAACCATTTTTGCCGACGCTTTGACTTGCTTGGCACTTTTAAAGGTCACAATGCCGCTAAAGCTGACAAAGAAACCTAAGTCTAAAAAGCGCTGAGTTTCTGCTGGTGTTCCCGTCCAACAGTGCATTACACCTTTTACAGAACCATGGGTGGTGATGAAATCTTCCATCAGCTCGGCCATGTCGTCAGCTGCTTCGCGGCAGTGAATAATGACGGGTAAGTCGAGGGAACGTGCAATCTCTAACTGCGCTAAAAAGGCTTCTTTCTGAACGTCTTTGTTGTCTGCTTTGAAAAAGTCCAAACCCATTTCGCCAATGGCGACGACTTTGGGCTCGGACTTTGCATAATCACGAATTTGAGATGCTGTTTCAGGTGTCCACTTGTCCATGTCTAATGGATGTAGGCCGATCGCAACAGAGATCTCTGGATAGCGCTGTGCGATCGCCTGAATCTTTTTAAACTCACCTGGCTCTACACAGGAATGAACTAAATGTGCCACGCCAGCTTCTCGCCAAGCAGTCGCAACTTCATCTCTGTCAACATCGTAAGAGTCGAAATTGAGATGGACGTGAGTGTCAACTAAACGCATAGATAACTAGAGGTCACGCAGTGGCTTCTTCTTTAGACTTGATGGCGCTAGCTAAACGAGACTTACGACGAGCACCTGCATTTTTGTGTAGCACTCCACGCTTAACCGCTTTGTCAATTTTGCTGTAAGCCGCAGATAGTCTTTCTTGGACTAGCTGGCTATTTTCATCAGAGGGGCTTTCGTCATTTGCTGCAACTGCCTCGTGGTAGCGCTTAGTCAGCGTCTTGACTGCAGACTTGTAAGCTTTGTTCCGTAGGCGGTTGCGCTCTGCTACTCGAATGCGCTTCAGCGCAGATTTTGTATTTGCCATATTGTGACCCTATAGTTACCACTATCGCTAAAACTGTCAGAACTAAGAATAATAGCACTGAAGATATGTATGTGTTAATAGGTGTCTGTTTTCTTAAGGGCTATGAGTGCCCATTGGTTGGTATCTTTTGCCATGAAAAGATGGGATCATTGCCAACCTAAAGTTCCCCAGCAGAATTCCACGCTAAGCTAGGTAAAAGCTAGCTTGTAGCGTCAGACTTCAGCTAGCTTCTCTGTCGAATCAAGTCTCCCGAGTTATAGATGCTGCGAATTATCTCTCAGATAGATGAAGCTAAATTAGAACTTCAGCGCATTTGTGATCGCACCCACGAATCTCAAGTTGCCGATAAGGAGGCAACTGTGCGTGAAATTATTGAGGCGGTTCGGCAAAAAGGGAATGAAGCGTTACTGCATTACACGGAAAAATTTGATTTGCAAAGGCTGACCCCTGACTCTATGCAGGTGGATGGCGCTCAGTTAGATGCCGCGTACCAGCAAATTTCGCCTAATTTACTTCAGGCGATTCGCAATGCCTGTCAGAACATTGAGCATTTTCATCGCCAGCGTCTTCCACAGAGTTGGGTGACATTTGAAGAGAATGGCGTTGTTCTGGGTAAGCGGTATTCCCCTGTAGAAAAAGCGGGAATTTATGTGCCGGGTGGTAGAGCAAGCTATCCGAGCACTGTGATGATGAATGCGATCCCAGCGAGGGTTGCAGGGGTGTCTCGGATTGTGATGGTAACGCCGATTGGCCAAGATGGCGTTATTAGCCCGGCGGTGTTGGTGGCCGCTCAAGAAGCTGGGATTAGTGAAATCTATCAGGTGGGCGGGGCCCAAGCGATCGCCGCGCTTGCCTACGGGACTGAGACAATTCCTAACGTTGATGTGATTACCGGCCCTGGTAATGTCTATGTCACGCTTGCGAAGAAACAGGTCTATGGCACAGTCGGGATTGATTCCCTCGCAGGGCCCTCAGAAGTTCTGGTTATCGCTGATCACACTGCGAATCCTGTTCATGTGGCTGCCGATTTGCTAGCTCAGGCTGAGCATGACCCGATGGCAGCTGCTATTTTGATTACGACAGATGAGCAGATAGCCACGCAAACGGCGGTAGAAGTGAAGAAACAGCTAGCGCAGCATCCCAAACAGACGCTGACCGAAAAGGCGATCGCTCACTACGGACTTGCTGTCGTTGTGCCTGACCTGGCGACGGCTGCTGAGCTTTCAGATGTATTTGCTCCTGAACACCTGGAATTAGAAATTGAAGAGCCATGGGAATTGCTCGGCAGCATTCATCAAGCGGGGGCTATTTTCCTTGGCCATGATACCCCCGAAGCCGTGGGTGATTATTTAGCCGGTCCGAATCATACCTTGCCTACATCAGGTGCAGCTCGCTACGCCTCCCCGCTGAGCACCGAGACCTTTATGAAGCACACTAGCCTGGTGCAATACACTCGCTCTGCGCTGGTTGATATTGCTGGAGACATTGATGTATTGACCGAAGCTGAGGGATTGCCCTCACACGGGGATTCAGTGCGGTTTCGGGTAGCTGAGTAAACCAACCTGCAATAAGGGTGAACGCGTTGGGTGGATGTGCTGCCCGCTCAAATTTCGTGTGAACAAGTGCAGTGGTGCAGGTTCTCGCATCCGTACTTGAATAGAGGGAAGTGTGGTGGGACTCACGATGGCGCCAATATGGTACAGCTTCTGCTGGAGATAGCCCTTATGGCTAGGTGTGGCGTAGGTTCTGAGTTCTACCCTAGTGGGAGCAAGGAGCCAATAATCAGCGATCGCCTGCTGGGCGCAAGGTAAACTGCGCATCCTCGCTCGTTCTAAAAAAGCTTCTCCCGTTGTCTCTTCTGCTAGAGTCACCGGAGCATCTATGACCCAGAGAATATCTAAGGCTGTCCCCCCTTTGTTGCACACGAAGAGGGTTGTTTCTGAATCGAGCCACACTTCGAACTGTTGAGGTGCTATCTCAGTGAGACATTGTTGAAGCTGATACTTAAAAAGCTCGAGGTGATGAGGCATGGCTTGCCAGGGAGGTAGCTGCGTTATAAATCCCTGTAGAAAAGCGTCATACGGTCTCTCTGATTAGGGTTTAGGGCTGCTTACGCAACTCTTCAGGATAATCATCCAGCAGGTCTTCATTTTCTGCAATCCATTTCACAATAGATTTAGCAATCGACGTTTTTTGTTTAATGGCTCGTAATGCTTTTTTGATATCTAGCTCTTCAGCCGTATCAGGATGCTCTAAATCAAACATGCCAGTAGCCACTAAATCTACGATGCCGAATTCAGATTCCATGTAAGTAAACGTATCCAGGAAGAACAGTGCACTTTCCCAGCAGGGTGGATTTATCTTCAGCTCATCGTCGCTTGTCCACATTGTATTCATTGGTGATTCACCCCTTGGGTAATAGACTGCGTAGGTCGCTGTGATGTTGCCTGGTTATTCCCTGGCCGCTTAATTTGTCTACCCGAGGTTCATCCTTAGTGCGACATCATTCCCTGGTTTTCAGGGTTTATACGTTCTTTGTCTTCTAAGGTTTCCTGTTGTGAAAAAAGTGATTGTGACTGCGTTCGGTGGTGTTGAAAATCTACAGATTAAGGAAACAGATACGCCACCGCTGTCTGCGCATGAGGTGCTGATAGATCTCAAAAGCATTGGGATGAATCAAGCTGATTTAATGGCGAGGCGGGGTGAGTATCGATTGAGTTCTGGAGAACCTCCTTTTACGCCTGGGATTGAAGGGGGAGGGGTAATTTCAGCCATAGGATCTGCGGTTCAAAGTCGCCAAGTGGGGCAAAGAGTGATTCTGAGTATGGGCGCGCCACAGAGGCTTGGCTTGGGCCAAGGGACGTATTGTTCTCAGTTTGTGGCCGCTGCTAATGAGACGGTTCTGGTGCCCGATGGCGTGGATGATGCCTTGCTCGGTGCACTATGGTTACCGTTTTTAACGGCTTGGGGCGCGCTGGCATGGCGGCAAAATGTGCAATCGGGTGATGTGGTGATGTTGCCTGCCGCGAGTAGTAGTGTGGCGATCGCAGCCAGCCAAATCATCAAACATCGTGGTGGTATCACCATTGGAACCACCACCAGCCCTCAAAAAGTAGACACTTTACAGTCCTTGTCTGCTGCGCAGTATGACTATCTGGTGGTAACGCCTAAGGCTGAAACTATGGAGCCTTGGTGGAAAACTGTAAAGAAAATAGCTCGCAATGAAGGCCATAGCCACGGTGTCGATGTCATCTTTGATCCCGTTGCCGCAGGTGAATTCCTGCACCATGAGATTCGCTTGCTTGCTCAAGGCGGTACGTTATGGGCATACGGTTTGCTGGGTAACACTGGCCCCGTCGATATCTCGCCGCTTATTCGTAAAGATGCTGCCATTCGCGGTTGGCTACTTAACTTTCTTGCGGGTACTCCTGCCGAAGCGGAAGCCTACACACATATCCTCGAAAATGTTGCGAATGGAACCTATCAGCTACCCATTGCCGAAACTTTTGCGTTGGAAGATGTGCGGGCAGCACAAACGGCAATGGAAGCCGGCACTCATATTGGCAAATACGTGCTGAAACCTTAAATTGCTCAGCTCAGCGCTTGGCTGTCACGCAAGTTGTTTGGCTACTTGTGATAGCTACCGTTTTGTAGAATTGTTTTGGCTCTGTAGAGCTGTTCTATCAGCATTAGCCTGGCGATTTCGTGAGGAAAGGTCATTGTAGAGAGGCTAAGCATCGGGTGTTGTTTGAGGCGATCGCTCACCCCCTCCGCCCCACCGATAAACAGCACTAATTTCCCAAAGGCTTCTTTGCCCAGCCACTGTGCAAAGTCTGTAGATTGATATGTTTTTCCATACTCTGCCATGACCACCAGCCGGTCTTGCCCTTTTAACAAGCTCTCTAGCTTATCAGCCTCTTTCTCTTTCCCGGCATCCTTAATCTCAACGACCTCTACCTCTGGTAACCGCTTGAGATACAGCGCAATTCCCTCTTGTAGCCAAGTTTTTTTCACCTTGCCCACCGCAATTACTTTCACTTTTGGAAAACTCTGGCTCATGTCTTCTCCGCAGCTACGTCTCCGGATTCATCCTACGCTCGAGCCAAGAAAAGACTTGGGAAGACAATACGGTTAAGGCTAAGTAGATTAGCGCAACTGTGATGTAGATTTCAAAAGCCCGAAAATTCTTGGCGACGATGAGTTGTCCTTGGCGGAATACTTCTTGATATCCAATGAACGCTACAAGGCTAGTATCTTTGAGCAAAATAATAAATTCGTTACCCAAAGGTGGAATCATTCGACGCAACGCCTGCGGCAAAATGACATAGCGCATGGTTTGCACCGCCCCTAAGCCAAGAGACTGCGAAGCTTCTTTTTGCCCCAGATCAATTGACTGAATACCTGCTCTAACAATCTCTGCTAAGTAGGCAGAAGCGTTTAAGCTCAGCCCTAAGATCGCTGCGCCCCACTGGTTAAATCGAAAATCGATGCCGGCCGATTTGAAGAGTGCAGGCACCCCAAAATAGATAATAAACAGCTGCACTAGCAGCGGGGTGCCTCTAAAAAAATCAACATAAGTTCTGGAGAGCAAGCGCAAGAGCTTAATTTTGGATAGCCGTGCAATGCCTAACGCAGTGCCGCCAACGAGCCCAAATGCGGTAGCGGCTGCGGTAAGCTGAAGCGTAACTAACGCACCAACCAGTAAAGTGGGCAGCGCATCAATGATGATGCCAATTGACTTATCCAACAGGACGCCTCCAATCGAGCATTTGTGTAAGTACAGATTCACTAAATTAAGTACAAATTGACTAAGGCGGTGAATACTGTGAGACTCACCGCCTTATCTTTACTGAGCTTATTCTGCTGAAGGCTCTACGCCGAACCACTTTTTGTAGATTTCTGCGTAGGTCCCATCTGCTTTTAGTTCAGCCAGTGCTGCATTCACTGCGTCTACATTTTCTGAACCATCCGGCAAAGCAATTCCGTATGATTCCTCTGTTAATAGCTCTCCAACAACCGTGATCCCAGGAATGTTGCCGGTTGCAATGGCATCTAACGTTGCAGGGGCGTCATTAATCACCGCGTCTACGTTGCCGTTTGCTAATTCCTGAAGGGCGAGCGGCGCGGAGTCAAACGTACTTACTTCAGCGCCTTCTACTGCATTGGCGGTATCAGCACCTGTCGTTCCAATTTGGACTGCAAGCCTTTTACCTTCTAGGTCTTCAAGGGTTTTGATATCTTCGGTGCTGTCTGCAATTGCGATCGCTAAACCTGCTTGGAAGTAAGGATCTGAAAAATCAACCGTTTCTTCTCTTGCTTCGGTAATTGTCATGCCGCTAATGGCCGCATCAATTGAGCCGCCCTGCAATGCCGGAATCAAACCATCAAACGGCAAGCTATCGAACTCGACAGTTTTTCCTGCCCGCTCACCAATTGCAGTCATTAAGTCAATGTCAAAGCCCACCAGCTCATCTCCTTCTCCAACCGATTCAAACGGTGGGAAAGCTGGTTCCGTGCCCACAGACCAAACGTTGTCATCTGTACCACCACCGTTGCCGCCACAAGCTGCCAGTAGGCCAGCGGCTGCAAAGCCAACCGCCGCAGATCTCAAAAACTTCGAGCGTGTGATGTTCAACATATCTATTCTCCTCACTGCCGCTTCGCGGCTAATACTGATATCAATTTAGACAGCTATTAAACCCAAGCTCAGGTAATTTACTTTTCCTTAACCTAGCGCCGTCTGCCTTCTGAGAAAGTAGCTTCCGTAACTTGCCGCTCTAGTACACGCCGTTATGCACATTGCTATGGCTTGCGAGGTCATTTTTCTGCTAGTGAATTCAGGCGCAATATAGCAACCTAAACGAAAGTATCAGAAACAAAAGATAGAGCCATCAACTCCTGTCGTTACACTTGAACAGTCTGTAAAAAGCAAGATGATACGCTAGCTTTAATCCGTCTGTTATTGACCTTCTAGCCTGCAATCTAATGTCAGACTCTTTACCTGCGATTATTGCTACTGACCTCAAGAAAAAGTTTGGCTCCCTTGCTGTTCTCAATGGTATTGATTGTCAAATCCATCGAGGAGAAGTGGTCTCTATTATTGGCTCCTCAGGTTGTGGCAAAAGCACGTTGCTGCGCTGTTTCAATCGGTTAGAAACGGTCAGCGGAGGTCGGTTAATTGTCGATGGTATCGATCTTTCCGATAAAAACCTAAGTCTTAAAAGTCTAAAAGCGTTGAGAGCAAACGTTGGGATGGTGTTTCAACAGTTCAACCTCTTTCCACATTTGTCCGTGCTCGAAAATTTGTGTCTAGCGCCTCAGAAGGTGCTCAGCCGGTCTCTTCAGGAAAGCGAAGAAATCGCAAGTTTTTATTTAAATAAGGTCGGACTTAGCGAAAAAGTACAGGCATACCCATCTCAGCTTTCTGGTGGGCAAAAGCAAAGAGTCGCGATCGCCCGCGCTCTGTGTATGGAACCCGAAATTTTGCTGTTTGATGAACCTACGAGCGCTTTAGACCCTGAACTTGTGGGTGAAGTTCTCCAGGTCATGCAGCAGCTGGCCAAAGAAGGGATGACAATGGTCGTTGTTACTCACGAAATGCAATTCGCTCGAGAAGTCGCGAGTCGTGTTTTATTTTTGAATAAAGGAAAGGTGGAAGAGCAAGGCGATCCTCGCGAAGTGTTACAAAATCCGCAAAGCGATCGCCTGCAAGCCTTCCTGAGCCGTATCAATGTTGCTTTAGCTTAGCTAAAATCTTCAGCTGAAATACTAGGAAATGGCGTGAGACATTTCTTATGAATGGTCAGGCTTGTGCTGATAGGTCCAGATATGAGCACAAGCCGACTTCCTTCATGCTGGAAGTAAAGACGTGAGTGCAGTCGTCAATCTCAATTTATTGTTGCCCAGGAGCAGCGTTTTGGCACCGATAGCTGTTTCTAGGCAACAATAAATTGAGGTCTTATCTTTATAGACTGTCTTTTAAGCTCAGATGTCTTCTGCTTTTTCCAAATCGATGCCTAGTTCATCCTTGATCCAGTTCCTAATCTGTTCTCGTTCTCCAATAGTCAGATAAAACCGCCCCGTATCCCTCATTCGAGTATGGATATCTTCCATATCGCCTTGATTCAAGAGCTCAGCCGTTTGGCCAATGGAACACAAGATATCGTCTTTCCCTTCCTGACCTAATTGGCCATACAGATAGCGACTAAGTTGTTTCTCAATCCGATCAAACGTGTAGGCATCAGCTGCCTCCAGTCTACTTTTTCGTTCTTCTGGAATGGGTTCTCCACCAACCATCTTGGCGTAGTCCACATCCAGCATATCCAGGTGCACGAGTCTTACTGGACTCTGAGAGTGACCATTTGACTGGTAGGTCATAAGCAATATCCAACTCAGCAAGTAAAATAGCTGCGCCTAGCCTAATTCACATGCTTCCTTCTGTTGTGAGACCGTTTCGTAAGTTAATCAAAGAACAGTGAACTCAACACTCAAGTTTGTTGTTGAGGAGCGCTTTCCTCTAACGAATTCTCATGCTGATATCCAACCATGGCGATCGTGTAATCGGCGCACTACTAGATATGTAGTCCACACCAGTCTCTGCCACTGCTCGAATGGTTTCTAAGGTCACATTGCCGGAGGCTTCAATTTTAATGCCTTGCTTTGCTTCCCGAATCTTCCTGACTGCCTCTCGCATCATGTCATAGCCCATATTGTCTAGCATGATGATGTCTGCATTGTGCGCGATCGCTTCTATCACCTGCTCTAAAGTTTCAGTTTCTACTTCAATTGAAATGGGATAGGGCATTTGTTTTCGAACCTGCTCAACTGCAGCACCTAGCCCACCAGCTGCTGCAATATGATTTTCCTTAATCATGATCCCATCATCTAAACCCATTCGATGATTTTGTGCGCCGCCTACTGCTGCTGCGTACTTCTCCATGATTCTGAGCCCTGGCGTCGTTTTTCTCGTGTCCACCAGTGTTGCCGGCAAATCCTCAATTACCTGAGCATATTGCCTGCTCATCGTTGCAATTCCACTGAGTCGCATTGCCAAATTCAGTGCAACTCGTTCTCCTGTCAGCAATGTTTTCAACGAACCGCTAATTTCGGCAATCACTTGGCCAGTCTCCGCCCACTCCCCTTCGTGTATTGCCGGAACAAAGCAAACACTCTGATCTAAAAGATGAAATACCCGTTGGCTCACAGGAAGACCAGCAATGACACCAGCCTGCTTCACCACCCAATGTGCTTTCCCTGTTACTTCTGCTAACTCACTTAGACCTATCGTGGATCGATCTCCTCGGCCAATATCCTCAGCCAACCAATCAGCTAGCACCCTATCCAGAATGAGCCAGTTCGGTAACATAACGCCTCGCACGCTTGAGTATTCATAGACAAGTATCTCACCACAGATTCATGCCTATGAGCACTGCCAAAAACTAGGCGAGCCCCCTGCTGCTGTGTTCCGTATGCCGAAACGTCGTTTGCATCATCTACAACGACTCCTAATTTCCAGGGAAATATCTAAGTAGCTACTCGTAACAGTAACTTCACACCTCTTAAAGCCTCTTGGGCGAGATGTTTCGGGTGATTGTGCAGGCCCAAAAAATTATTTTAGGCGAACCCATTGACACCTAGTGATGAACTCCGTTATATTCATTAAGCGCTGAGGGACGCGGCCACGAAGTGAGCCACCCACCGAAGCGACGAGCACCTAGACAAGAGAATAATTCAGAG
>JBGCGG010000091.1:0-5033 GCA_045110585.1 Phormidesmis sp.
CTGAGCTCGTCACGCAGCAACGACAAACCGTTTTAACCAACGCTTATCTCGCCCATCCTGAGCGGTTTGTTCATCAGCCACCAAAACCGCCCTTCGTGCCCACTACCGTTTGGATTAATCCACCGATAGCCACTGATAAAAGACAGGAGGATCTACACTAATTTATTTTCATTGACTGTCTCACTTCTCTTGACACATTCCGAAGTCACCTTGTATGACGCAGCTCAACATCATGACAATCTTCAGTAGTAGACTTTTGTGTCAGGGAGCTGATAGCTCCATCGTGGGTGTAGTGTCGCTAGCCAAGCTACATAGAGTTTTACGTAGAGGCAAGAGTAAAAAAACCGGGGTGGTTCATTTTCGGACGATTTGGGGTAACACTCGCAGCACAAATTAGGCCATCGTTATCAATGACCTAGGCAACTTTTAGCGTCAGAATCTATGCTCTTTGGAAGCGCTCAAAGCCGAGTAGTTCAAGCCAATGAGGATGAGTCTGGCCAGTCAATAATTCTTTGGGACTTTTCCCAGCCCGCTCAGGCACCCGAGACCTTGTGAAACAGCGATGGTTACAGAAAAATCGCAGCAGGCTCAGAGAGGAATCACCCAGGCTCCGGCGTAGAAAGAAGTAATTGCGTAAGCGTGAGTTTAGATTTTCCACCATTGAGCTGGCCCTCGGAGTGGTTTTGAGGGCTTCTTCTACAGCCTTCATCACCCCATAAAAATTGCTGGAGAGCCCACTGTGTAGCTGATTCCACCGTTCCCAGTACGCATTTGACGTCTCCTGTTTGCGATGAAGCAGACAGACTGCTCGCACCGCTCGTAGCGGTAGCTCAAAGTGCTGGGCGATATCAGCCAGCTTCTGGTCGAGGACACCGGCAAAGGCGAGCAGCTGCTCGCGTTGATTATGGAGTGCCTTTCTCAGCTTGCGAATGGTCGGGTATTGCTTGCCCGCCCGCTGTTTGAGTTCTGTCTCAATGAAGTCAAAGAGTTCCTGACGCTCTGCTAGGTCTGGCCCCGCTAAGGCCAGGACATCGTGGGAAAACCATTGCAGCAGGGTTTTAACATCTTGGGCGCGGGCGACCAACCCAGCCTCTCGGCGGTTCGCTTGTACCTGCTGGATAGTCAGCTTCTGTGTCATGCTGTTGGTCAGTTTGGCCTGGGTAATCTTCTGTTCTAGTTTGATCCGGCGCGTCGTCGCTCCTTGAGCTTGGCGGGCCAGGCCATTGGCGACCTGCTCGAACTGTTGCTGGATATGGAAGACATCGCCATGACAAGGGACTTCTGGCATCACTGCTTTCTGCCCGGCCCGAAGCCCACTGCCACCATCAGCAATCGTATATTTGGGGACGAAGCCTTGCGCCATACTGTCGAGCAAATACCAGCCCCAGGTTTCTTCATCCCGATGTTCAACTGATTGGAGAAGGTAGCAGTACGTTGAGACCGCGTCGATACCCACTAGCACTGGGCGATTTGCCTGATAAATCTCATCGTGAAGGCCCACTTCAATGCCAGAGAGGTCTTGACTTTGATTGATCTCAGCTGCCGTTGCCGCTGCCGCTTCAAGTCGATTGTGGATAGTGCCAATACTGATCGACGTATCGAAGAGATCTCGAAACAGTTCGATGACTCCGCGATAGGAACTGTGGCAAATGAGCACCAGGCCCAGAATGAGCTGGTACAGCCAGTTTTTGGTTACCGGTAGATAAAATAGAACATCGTCATCGCCTTGAGACGGGGCGAACGACTCTTCGAGGGCTTGCTGTGCTTTATCACCTTGCTGGTAAACGAACTTCCGGCTGACTTGGTGCGTCGCGGCTAAGTGGCTGATGGGCTGCGAGCGTGAAAGCACCTGAATACCGATATCCTGACGGACAGTCGGAGATAGGCTCGCGGCGAGGGAAACGGCTGGACTCATATTTTGGCGATCGCGCTCAGGAAGGGGCAGCCATTCAGCCTACCTGAGTGCGGCGAAAGTGTAACCCTGTTTTGCACCACGCCCCAACAACTGCATCAGCGGCGCATTCTCTTAGTCTGCTTCTAGCAAGTGCAACAGCTTCAGCTGAATACCAGAATACATACTGCTCAGCAGTCTGGCGAGAGCGTTAGGAGAGTTCCTTTGTGTTGACAGTAAGTTCTGGCAACACAAAGGAAAGACACAATGAGAAAGCCTTTTCATGACTGTGTGTTCGCACAGCCTAGCTACGTTTCTATACTGAAATACCAAACGAAATTATTGATAGATAGCACTCAGGTTTTATCGATACTTTGAAAGCACCAGTACGCGATCACATGGATAAACGGCGCGTGTCCATGTCAGTCAGTAAGCTGCATCAAATAAAGCTAGCTCCATATCGAGCGCATTGACATGCAAGGTGAAAAGCATTGCATGTCAATAAAGTAAAAGCTTGAACCCACTGCTGTGAAAGAGATTATGTGGTTATACCAGGAACGAGTCTCAATCGTCCCATTGTGGACTATACCTTTTTGAGGGTTAGTGCAAAAAACCCCTATCTGAGTCTTTTGAAGTTCTTCCTAAATCACCGGCAGTTCATGCGGTCGATGAAGCCAGAACGGGTGGGCAAAAGCCCGAAGCAACTGTTGACTGGAGAGGCTCATCCACATTGGCTAGAGCTGCTAGGTTTCAAGCGCTTCCAAAGAGCGTAGAGACCGACGCAATTAGCCTGCTAGATCATCACCAACAATGGTCTACTTTGTGCTGCGAGTGTTACCTTAAATCGGCCTTTTTTGAACCAGGCCTGCGAGTGTTACCTTAAACTGGCTGTTTTTAAACCACGCCCTGTTCTCAAAGCTTTGCTAGCAGCTTGATTCAGCCTAAGTCAGTGCCATTGACCTAAAATTGCCTAAAACTGAACCACGCCGTTTTACAGTATCCTTATGGTGATTTTTCTGACGATAAAGGACTTGCGACGAAATAGATGAATAATAGTTTAAATTTCAGTAAATCAGAATATAACGAATCTAGTCTTTTCTATAATGAAGTCATGAACTCATTTCAAATGGATTTTTCTCTCTATGAAGACCTAGTTGAAATATTAAAGCCAAAGTCAGTATTAGAACTAGGTTGTGGAATGGGTCGCCTATTCCCAATATTTGCACAGAGCACAAATGAGATTGTTGGCATTGACATAAGTGATGAATTGCTATCCAAAGGTAGAAAACACTGTGCAGATTATATCAACAAGAATGTCACTGTCTCCTTTGTCAATGCAGATATGTGCTCATTCAAGAGCAATAGAAAATACGACATGGTGGTTTTTGCACTGTCTGTATTGAAGCACTTGAGTAGTCATGAGGAAAGATTTAAAGCACTAGAAAATGCCAAACGACATTTGAGCAAAGATGGCTTTATAGTAATCGACCATACGCCTTTTTTATATGCATCAAGAGCTGTAAATTGGACTGATGCAAAGAAATCATTAGTAGCAGGCTGGCTCACAGAGCCTAACGTTCTTGATGGTTATCAATGGAGAAAAATCATAGACGGAGCGAGAGATATTCTTGAGTGGCGATATAACGATTCAAGCCAAACACATCCTGAAATCAAGTTTACAACCTATCAGTATGGTATTGATACGCTTTTGGGGCACCTAAATCAACTCGGAATGACTCATGAAAATATTCTCACTGAATGGGGAGTCAATGGCCTGACTGATAAAGGCAAACGATTTATTGGAGTAGCAAGTTATCCTGGCAACGAATATAGTCCAAAGCATGCTCTTATAGAAAAGGTGAAACAGCGTAATGAAATCTTATGGTCAGATTATGACCTCTATCTTGAGGCTATGGCTGTTCGACACGGGAAATAGGGTTCTGTTGCAAGAAGTTATCGAAGATAGACGAATCCCCTGCTCGCCTCCTAGTTACGAAGCAATCCCGAAGATTTGATTGATGAAAGAGATCTGTCCTATGACATCACCTTTCTCCGCATCTTTGAGCTGACCCTTACGAATCATGTTCATCACCTCATATCCCTTAAGCGTCCGTCTGGCTGCATTGAACGAGCCAAAGCCTAAACCAGGATTGCTGCGACGTTTGATGAATCTATGATCCTGCTCCACCGTATTGGTTAAATACTTACTCTGCCGAGTCTCCGTCGCGTCGGGAAGGGCTTCGTCAGCTTTCAAGTCAGTGATCGCAGGTGGGTAAGCTGCGTTCTTATCGACGGTGATTACTCTCGGTGCAATCGTGTGTGAGGCATTGAGCACCTTTTTCAAAAAGCGTTTCGCGGCTTTGGCATTTCGCTTGGCACTGAGCATAAAGTCCATCGTATTGCCCTCAGAATCGACGGCTCGGTAGAGATATTTCCAGACACCTTTAACTTTGATGTACGTTTCATCTACTCTCCAGGAGTCATTGGTGGGCTTGAGATGACGGCGACAGCGCTTGTCTAGCTCGGAGCTGTAGGTCTGCACCCAGCGGTAGATCGTCGTATGGTCAACCTTGATGCCGCGTTCAAGCATCATTTCCTTTAGATCCCGGTAACTCAGGCTATAGCGCAGATACCACAGCACGTTCAGCAAAATCAGGTCTGACTGGAAGTGACGCCATTTGAACGGCTCGGAGGATGGCATAGGGCTGATAGATACGATGGCAGATGTCCTTAGATTACACGCTCAGAGAGGCGCTCCCAGTTTTTGCAACACTGCCCAACAAACAGCGTCCTAGCATCGTGCCAACCAAGATAGGGCTGCAATTTTGTGCATAAAGTATTAAGCTCGAGCATAGGAATTTAATAAGTTGTGGTTAACCTATGAAACTCCCTTCCTTTCTACTCTGCAAGCTTTTGTCCTGTACTGAGTGAATTTTTATGCATAAATGATACATGGGCGTGCGTAGATAAAAAATGAAAAACAGAGATTATAGGGCGCATCTAAGGGGTCGCGCGGTTAGCTAGGCGAGACCTCTCACGAAGCCCCGCCTGCCTTCAAAACCGTGCCTGAACTTTTCAGTTCACACAGCTTCTCTCCTACCGTTTCCCCACGCCAAGGACGCACCGGGCACCGGCCCTGCTT
>JBGCGG010000092.1:0-32896 GCA_045110585.1 Phormidesmis sp.
CATCGGTAACGAGTTTGGGATATACGGCGGAATCTCTCCTTCCGTCAGCCGTGATCCATTACTCGTAGAAGCCTACTATCAGGTCAATGTGAACGAGTACCTTACACTGACGCCCGCTATTATCTATGCGGATAATGACTCCGGTGTAGGTGAAGATGACAACTTTTATGGCGCACTACGCGCTACGTTCGAGTTCTAAGGCTATGCCTAGCTCAAACTTTTAATTTTCTCTCACGAAACATCAGCCCTGTTAACGCAGGGCTTTTCTTATATTGCATCTGTCCTGTTAGAAATTTGTCCTAAAAGCTTGAATATATCTTAGAAACTCAAATAGCAATCAGATATGCGTTCTGTTCTTTACTGCGGCTGTATGCGATCGCCCAATAGCTAACCTTGCTGAAATTGGCACTCCCCACAAATGCCATACAGCGTCAGCTGACAATCCAACACATGATAACCCGCTGTTTTCGCTGTTCTCTCACCGATTTGTGAAACAGAATTTTCAGAAAACTCTAGCGTGGCATTACAGTGCACACAAACAATGTGGTGATGGTCTCGCAACGGTCGATTTAGCTCGTAGTGTTTATGTCCTTCAGCCAATTCTAGCTCCCTCAACAATCCCATATAAACCATTAAATGTAGTGTTCTGTACACCGTTGATAAGCTAATGCGCTCACCTTCTTCTTCCAGAAGCGTATGCAAGTCTTCAGCGCTGAGGTGTTCGCCCTGCGCTAGCTCCATAAATATGCTCAATACTTTTTTACGCTGAGGCGTAGAACGATACCCACGGGTATTCAGTTCTGCCTTCAGCGCATCATCCGATAAGAAAGGCATAGTCCTTTTGTCTGAAGTTAGTAATTATTCTCAGTTAGCAGGCCCAAAAGGTCAAGTCACTCAATAAGCAATAGCGCCTAATACAAGCACATAAACTCGGTATTTATTAGGATACAGCCTTAATCATTGATGTTTTTCCTACTTTCTAATAGGTAGTTAGTATCAAGCATAAACGTACTTAGACTAGGATAGTTCTCAATTAGAGATCCCCATCCAATGCAACCATGAGCAGCTTCAACCATAAGCAGCTTCAAGCAGGTGCGGCCTGAAACATCAAAGCCCTCAAACTAAAACGCCCCCTCTAAATCCATAAGGCTTAGAGAGGGCGCTCTATTCAAAAGTTAAAAGCTAACGCAGGAAACTAAAGCGGCAGTATGGAACGCTGACAAGCAGGGCAAACGGCATGAATGGAAAGCTGACAGTCCAAAAGCTGATAGCCCGATTTTTCTGCTGTCTTTGCACCAACCTTGAGTACAGAATCGTTCTTAAATTCGATGGTTTTATTGCATCGAACACAAATGAGGTGGTGGTGATGATGGGGAGAAGGCTGATTAATTTCGTAGCGCTTTTGGTCTTCAGCCAGCTCTAGCTCTCGCAAAATGCCCATGCGGGCCATGAGCTTGAGATTTCGATAAATAGTAGAGAGGCCAATTGGCTCACCCTGGTCTTTGAGCATCTCGCACAAATCTTCGGCACTAAGATGCCTACCTTCAGGCAAGTTCTGAAATGTTTTGAGAATGGTTTCGCGCTGCGGAGTCATACGCCAGCCACGCTCATGTAGCTCTGCTTTCAAGGCAGCTGGTGTGTAGGCAACCATAGCGCAATCCCCTCAATGTCGCTTGCAATAATCAATAGTGGCTATCTAATGAGAATCATAGCGAATCAGGGGGGTATTTGCAACAACACTTCTTTATTGAGAATAATATCTAAAAGCCCGTTACGTGGCGTTACACAAGAGATCTGGCGAAGAAATAGCTTTCACCCCAACCTTCGGCATCTTTTGTCAAGAAGCACTTTCAAGTATCTCATCACAATTTTTTCATAAGCAGCAACGATTAATATTTGAGATTGTGAAGAAAATACTGTTCAGTCAGCCTTTGAGATTGATTTTACTGAATGAGCGCAGTAGTATTTGATGAGAGTGAGTCTCGACTACAAAAACTACATCATCTAGCTGAGATAGCCACCATTCATCTGACTCAGCCCAGACAGTAGATCACGCATTTCAGGCAAAGCAAAGCTATGAGCAACGTAGGACTGGATACGACCCGCTGGGATCATTGGCTTTTGATCATTAGCTTTGCAGCGATCGCAGCGTCAGGGCTATGTCTATCTTGGCAATGGCAACAAGAGCAGTGGAGACACAAGCAGTGGCAACAAGAGCAGTGGGGACACAAGCAGTGGCAACCAAAGCATTACAGACAGCGGAAAGCATCTAAATGGTCGCAACGGCTATCGTTGCAGCGCCACCCACACCGTGAGCAAACTACAACGCCACCCCCCGAGCACAAACTCAGCGCTCATGATCTGTCACAGCACATCCTAAAAAGA
The DNA here is from genome assembly GCA_045110585.1 of Phormidesmis sp. Taxonomy (GTDB): domain Bacteria; phylum Cyanobacteriota; class Cyanobacteriia; order Phormidesmidales; family Phormidesmidaceae; genus Phormidesmis. Next base: position 2,386 of record JBGCGG010000092.1, read on the forward strand.
GAGCAGGCCGCACGACGCTATACCCACCCAAAGCCCCGCACAGCCAGACTCAGAACGAGTAGATCAGGCCGCTATCTACGGGCAAAAAGGCATACATTTCCCACTCGCATACGATGACTGCCTACGCTCGCCTTTTAGAAAAAAAATGGTTTTTAGGCACTATTCTTCTGTCGCTGGGTGCTCATACGCTGCTCCTTCCTTTGCCGTTACCACCCCGCACATCTTCATCATCAGAAGCCAACCGCTCATCAAATGCGGATGATGCTCCTGCGATCGCGGTAAACGCCATCCCACTCAAACAGCTGCCAAAACCCGCCAGCGCTGAATCTCCGCCCCCGCTACCCGCAGCACCACTGGCCAACCCACCAACGAACGAATTACCCCAGGCTGCTGTAGCCGTCACCGAGCCCATAAACGAGCCGCCCCCCCAGCCCGTAGACAACAATCCGCTCCCCGAGCCACCCATATCCGAACCCATCGAGCCAACGCCCAGCCCAGAAACGCCAACGCCAACGCCAACGCCACAACCCTCTCCAGACCCCACACCACCCCCGACTGAACGCGGAATGGTCGTCGCTTTAGCAGAGGAATTCCCCCATTTTGCGGGCGCTCAGGCAGGGTGCTTTAGCCTAACGAACTGCCATCGCGTCTCTGGGCAAGGCAATTACCGGCAGGCCGCGAAGCAACTGATTGGAGAAATGACCGCTCAGGGATATCAAGTTGAGCAACGAGATGACATTGATAGTCAGGGGCATCGCGTGTACGAGGTCATCATGCCTAGTGAACCTGACGTTACCTACTATCTAAACGTTTTCTCTGATAGTGCAGACAGCATGGTGTACGCCATGACGCTAAGCATTGTCACCTTGGCTGAGCTTCAGCAGTTAGCAGGCTAAGCCATCTGGGCTCTGGGGTACGCATCGCTTCATCTACCTACCATCTGGCCCTTCCCCGTCTTAACAAAACATACGAATTTGGGTGCTGCTTTAAACTAATAAAAGAGTTCGTCTATATATAAAGGTTATTAGGCTCATACATGCCGCGTTTAAGTTCACGCCAGTCCACCACCCCAAAGCGAAGCCACTCGCGCGCTGCCTCATCAGACGCTAACCCAACAGAACCACCCAAGGGAGTGCAGGAGAATGTTAAAGCGTCCAAGCATTTCTTGGCTTGGCCCAGCGGGTGGGCGATCGCAACTTGGATAGTTGCGGCCCTAGTCTTCCTACCTATATTTGTAGTGCTCGGCAGCATCTTTGCAGACGCAGGCGAAATTTGGTCGCACCTAGCCGAAACCGTACTCACCACCTATGTGACGAACTCCCTTTTGCTCATGGTCGGGGTTGGCATCGGCGTGTTGACCATTGGCGTCGGCACAGCGTGGCTAGTCACCATGTGCGCCTTTCCAGGTGTGCGTATTTTTGAGTGGGCCTTATTGCTGCCATTGGCCGCCCCCGCTTACCTATTGGCCTATACCTACACAGACTGGCTAGAGTACTTTGGCCCAGTCCAAACCGGCCTGCGATCGCTCTTTGGCTGGCAGAGCGCAACCGACTATTGGTTTCCCAATGTGCGTTCAGTATGGGGGGCGATCGCCATGTTCTCTCTCACGCTCTACCCTTACGTTTACATGCTGGCTCGGGTCGCTTTTTTAGAGCAATCTGTATGCACCCTAGAAGCCAGCCGCGCCTTAGGCTGCGGGCCATGGCGCAGCTTCGGCAAAGTCGCGGTGCCCCTCGCCAGGCCCGCCATCATGGCCGGGCTCTCACTCGCGCTCATGGAAACGCTCAACGATTTTGGCACCGTGCAATACTTCAGCGTGCCAACCTTCACCACAGGCATTTACCGCACTTGGTTTGGCATGGGCGAGCGAGTGGCAGCAGCGCAGCTTTCGGCCATGCTGATGCTGTTTGTATTGGCCCTTATTCTGTTAGAGCGCTGGTCTCGCAGACAGGCCAAGTACTATCAGGCCAAAAACAGCCTGCAAGCGCCCACCATTTATAAGCTAGGTCTCGTCCGCGGTTGGATCGCCTTCGTTGCATGTCTGTTGCCCATTGCATTTGGCCTCCTGGTGCCTGGTGCCTTACTGGCCCTGATGGTCAAAGATAATTGGGACAGTGCCCTAAACAATCGATTTGAAGAACTGGCTAGCAACAGCCTAATTTTGGCTGTAATGACAGCCGCGATCGCGCTTCTGCTGTCGCTCATTCTCGCCTACGGCCAACGGCTCACCGGCACCCGCTCCATTCGGCTCGGCGTTCGGCTCGCAGCCATGGGCTATGGCATTCCGGGCGCGGTCATTGCCGTTGGCATTTTGATCCCGGTGACGCGGCTAGATAATATTCTGGCCAACTGGGCCAAGGCCACACTGGGCATGTCACCAGGCTTACTCATTAGCGGCACTATTACAGCCCTGGTCTTTGCCTATCTCGTCAGGTTCTTAGCCGTCGCCCTCAGCTCCGTAGAATCAGGCTTAGGCAAAATTCGCCCCAACTTAGACGACGCGGCCCGTAGCTTAGGCTACTCACCCACCAACACCTTGGTGAAGGTACACGCCCCCCTCATGACCAGCAGCTTACTCACAGCCGTCATGTTGGTTTTTGTGGATGTGATGAAAGAGCTGCCTGCCACCTTAGTCATGCGTCCCTTTAATTTCGATACGCTCGCAATCAGGGTCTATCAATACGCCTCTGATGAACGCCTCGTGGAAGCCGCCGCCCCTGCGCTGACGATTTTAATCGTCGGCTTGCTGCCAGTGATTGTGTTGAGCTGGCAGATTAATCAGAGTAGGAGAGCTTAGTCAGGCGAGTGTAGACAAGCGAGTAAAAAAGCGAGTAAAGAAAAACGAGTAAAGAAAGGCGAGTGTAGAAGACCTGAGAGACATTCGCAAAATCTAAGCTTAAAACTGCCTGAGACAACCGGCCAATCCTGGAACTAAGTGCGATGCTGAAAGCAGTGTGTAAGTTTTCAGACATGACCAAAACGTCTCCTTCTGTTCCAAAGACTGCTCTCACCATTCGCAAACAACCTGTCCGCCCCCTAAAAGAACCCATTGCTTGGTTAAGCGCCTTTTGGAAGTTCACTCGGCCACACACCATCATTGGCACCAGCCTCAGTGTGATGGCCCTATGTGCGATCGCGCTCACCGCGCTTATGGCTACGCCTTCTGCCTCTATCACCTGGGTATCAGGGCTAGGCACCTTTCTGATCGCATGGGTGGCCTGTTTATGCGGCAACGTCTACATCGTCGGATTAAACCAGGTAGAAGACATTGCTATTGATCGCATCAACAAGCCAGAGTTACCCATCGCATCGGGAGAATTTACCAAACGGCATGGTCAGCAGTTAGTTGGGCTAACCGGAGCCATCGCGATCGCCCTTGCACTCCTCTCTCAAAACATCTTTCTGATGCTGACCGTTGGGCTAAGCCTTTTGATTGGCACCGCCTATTCCTTGCCGCCCATCCGGCTCAAGCGGTTTCCTTTTTGGGCATCCGTTTGCATTTTGGTAGTGCGCGGCGCGATTGTAAATTTTGGGCTGTATCTCTATTTCTCCACGCAGTTTGAATTAGGCGTCTCTTTGCCTGCTCGGGTGTGGGCGCTCATGCTGTTTGTGTTGGTGTTTAGTTTTGTAATTGCCATCTTTAAAGACATTCCTGATTTAGAAGGCGATCGCCAGTTCAACATCTCCACCTACACGCTCCGGCTCGGTCGGCCCAAAGTCTTTTCTATTGCTCGCTGGGTACTCACCGTATGCTACGGCGGGCTCATTATCGCATCCCCTTTTCTCCCTGGCATTAACGCACCGTTTTTAATCACCGCCCAAAGCCTCGGCATTCTCTCTTTTTGGTGGCTCAGCCGCCGGGTAGATTTAGACCCATCGCCCACACCAAAAGATATCTCCTATCCTGATTTTTATCAGTTTATTTGGAAACTATTCTTTGCCGAATATCTACTGTTTCCGTTGGCTTGTTGGCTCGCCAGTTAATCCGTAAAAGCACTGCTACAGAAGGATTATCAAGCAATATTGATATCGAAATCAGCGGTAATCACTTCAGAGCACGGGGCAACATGAAGGGGTCACCGTGCTCCGGTTCGCCGCAGCTAGCGCGCTCCGCACACAAACAGGGTGATTCTACCGCTGTTGCTTTCCCTGATATTGAATGGATCCTTTTGATGACATAGAAGAAAAAATTCGTCGAAAAGAGAAGGAACTAGAAGCCCGTGAAATTAAGGCACGGCTAAAAGAACTGGAAAACGAATTAGAACAAATACCCGTTACTCCCACCTACAAGCACAACGAACAAGAAGCACCAGCAACCAAAGAAAAATCACGGGGCTTTCTTCAGCAAATGAACGATGTGGGCAAATTTGTCCTCATCGTTTTTAGTGTGGTTGTGGCAATTCGAGTAGCGGCCTGGGTTGGCTTCGCCATCATGATGGCTGGCGTAGTATGGGTTTCATACAAGATCTTTTTAGAAAAAAAGGCCTAACGAAAATGGGCCTAACGAAAATGGGCCTAACGCACTGTGAAGCCTGCACTTTTCCTGCACCTTTTTAATTGAGGTAGCTTACCGGCTCACACCCAAATAGCGCACTCCCAACCAACCAGACGCGCTGGCGCGCCGTCTCTACAGTTCATTCCTTCGTGATTCCCCCCTTATGATTCCTCAACCGACCGACTTCTTCAGCGACCTAGACCGCGTTTCTAAGGTGCGCCATCAAATGGCCAACGACCTTGCTGAAATGGTTCAAGTCGTTACTGAAGCTGAAGCCGTTGGCGCTGAGCAATCTGGGCAAATGGGCCTGGCACAAACCATTGAAGATATGGAAAGTGCCAGCAACAACTTGCGTCAAGGGGTGTTTCGGTTGCTGGTGCTAGGCGATATGAAGCGCGGCAAAAGTACTTTTTTGAACGCGCTGATTGGGGAGAATTTACTCCCTAGCGATGTGAATCCTTGCACTGCGCTGCTCACCATTTTGCGCTACGGGCCAGAGAAAAAGATTACCGTTCACTTTATAGATAGCACCGCACCTGAAACCATAGATTTTGAAACGTTTAAGCAGCGCTACACCATTGATCCAGCAGAGGCCAAACGGCTAGAAGCCAACGAAGAACTAGCCTTTCCCAACGTAAGCCATGCCGTTGCCGAGTATCCGCTGACGCTACTAGAAAAAGGGGTAGAAATTGTCGATAGCCCCGGCCTTAACGATACCGAAGCTCGCAATGCACTCTCTTTAGGCTATATCAATAGCTGCCATGCCATTCTCTTTGTATTGCGAGCAACGCAGCCTTGCACCATGGCCGAGCGCCGCTATTTAGAAACGTACCTAGAAGGGCGCGGCCTCTCCATTTTCTTTTTAATCAACGCGTGGGATCAGGTCAAAGAGAGTTTGATTGATCCTGATGATGAGAAAGAAGTGGCCCAAGCAGAAGAAAAGCTGCATAAGCTGTTTCGAACGCATTTAGAACAGTATTGTGAAATTGATGGCTTAGATTGCTATGGCGAGCGAGTGTTTGCCATTTCGGCGCTGCAGGCGCTGCGAAAACGGCTAAAATCACCAGAGGCCAGTTTAGAAGAAAGCTTGGAAGGCACAGGACTCGCACCCTTTATTCAATCGTTAAATGTGTTTTTAACGCAGGAAAGAGCGATCGCAGAACTCAGACAGGCCCGCACCCTCGGCCGCGAAACCCGCGATCGCTTTCAAGAAGGGGTTGCCCGCCGGGTACCGTTGCTCAATCAAAGCGTGGATGAATTAAAGCAGCGGATTGAGTCGGTTCAGCCCGAGTTTGAACAATTGGGCAGTATTCGCGATCGCTTTCGCACCGATATTCGTGCAATGCGCGATCGCAAAGCCCAATCCATCTCCACATCGCTAAAAACATACCTCTATAAACTAGAAGACACCTTTGAAGAAGACTTCCTCAAGTATCAGCCCGAGCTTGGACTCACAGACTTCCTCACTGGCTCCGGACGAGATGCCTTCGCCAAAAAGCTCCAGTCTGCATTTGAACAATATGCAAGTGTGATGTTTTTCCGCTGGGCCAAAACAGCAGAAAAAGAAATGGAAGCCGCCTTTGCAGAACTTGCTCAAGATGCGCAAGACTATGGCGCATCCTATCAACGCATTACCGAACGCATGAGTGCCAAACTCACTGGAGAAGTGCACATCTCCTCGCCCAAGCTATCCGGGGAAGAGGATACCTCCCCCACGTGGATGAAATGGGCTATGGGCCTAATTGCGCTCTCCTCTCGCAACTTTGTTGGCGTAGCGATGGCCGCAGCAGGGTTTGACTGGCAAAGTATTTTATTGAATTTTTTAGCGGCCAGCAGTCTCTCTTTTATTTTGGCAGGCATTTTAGGGGCTACGCTAGGGCCAGTGGTTGTATTAATCGGTAGCTTGGGTTTCGGTGTTTTTCAGCTCGAGACGGCTCGCAAAGAAGTGACAAAGGCCATGAAAAAAGAACTGGTGAAGCACTTGCCCAAAATTGCTGAGCAACAACAGCAGCCAGTCTATGACGGCATTCAAACTTGCTTTGATAAGTACGAAGAACAAGTGATTGAGAGAATTGAGCAGGATATTTGTGATCGCAAAGCAGAGCTTGACAATCTACTCGCACAAAAGGAGACCCGTGAAATTGACCGAGACGCAGAAGTTAAGCGGCTGCGCACGGCTGAAGCCACTATCCAAGCCGCGAGTGAGCGCATAGATGCGGCTTATCAGAGTGCCTTAGTCAGTTCAGGAAATGTATAAACGCCTAATGTATAAGACCTAATGTATAAACGCCTAATGTATAAAACCTATGGATACGCAGCCCGATCAGTGAATTGCGATGCTCCGGCGGGCCGCAGGCTTACTAGATAATGCCTCAACCCATCTGCGAGCAGACATCCTGACAACCTGCGATCGCCTCCAACATCCAACCTGCCGCGTGGCGGTCTTTGGCCCGTTCAACTACGGCAAATCTACGCTGCTAAATGCGCTGCTAGGCGAAAAAACGCTACCGATGGATTTGGTCCCCACAACGGGCGCAGCCATTACAGTAAAGTATGGGCCTAATCCCAAAACATGCATCACCCACACAGATGGCACGATGCAAGAAGAAACCGGTACAGAGGGCTTACAACAATATGCGGTGCTAGATGAACAGCGCCGAATGCGAGCAGATGTCACTGCGGTAGAGGTGTACGCTCCGCATCCACTGCTTAAGCTAGGCATTGAACTCATTGATTTGCCAGGTACCGATGATGCCGTTGCTCAAAATGAATTAGTCCAACAGCAGCTCCTCGGCGCAGACGTTGTGATTCAGCTATTAGACGGGCGCAAACTCATGACGCTTGCAGAGCGAGAGAATTTGCGCGATTGGCTGTTGGATAGAGGCATTGAAACCGTCATTTTTGTGGTGAACTTTTTGAACCTGATGGAAGAGCGCGATCGCCAACAGGTAGCTTTACGGCTGCGCTTTTTAGCCGAAAGTTTTCGAGCAACCCTACCCACAGGCGTCAGCAATCTCTATCAGGTCGATGCTTTACCGGCCCTGCGCGCCAGACTAAAAGGAGATGCTGCCGCTGCGGCTCAAACAGGACTTTCAGAACTCGAATCTGCACTACAAACCATTGGTCAACAGTTTCAATCCGGTCGCCCTTCAGCGCAGATATTACCTAGATTAAACGTCCTGTCTAGTTCTGTTATCGCGGCCTTAAATCAACAAGTACAACAGCTCTCCATTATCCCCGTAGATGAAAAAAATACACAGAAATTAGAGATTAAACAGAAAGCGCAGCGCCTCATCTATCAAGGCTTTAAGCAAGATATTGCTAAGCTCAAAGCGTGGCTGAGCGTCTCTAACTTGCAGGCTAATTATCGGCTAGGATTAGCAGAGGCACTAGAACAGACAACCACACAGCAATGGCTCTCAGCAACGCTTCAACCAGCATGGGACATGAGAAAACAGCCTGTGGAAAATTGGGTGAATCAAGCCAGCGAGTTTTTTGATTGTGCCCGTCCGGCTAAGATGCAGCTTGGATTTTCGATGGAGCCAGCCATAGAACAAGATTCAGCGTCAGCAGAAGATTCAGCATCAGCAGAAGATTCAGAACAACAACCACCTAAAACGCCCTTAAAAGCGCGTGAAGGCAAAGGGATAGGCCCAGTGGCGATCGCGACGGGACTAGGCTGGATTCTCGGTGGCCCACTCGGCGCAGCGGTACTGGGCGGCACTAGCCATCTGGTGAATGAAAGCAACCGCGACAAGAAAGCGCCCGTGGGGCCTACAACAACACCCGTCGTGCCTACACCACCCACTAATTATCCCCAGCAGGCAGATGTCTATCTAGCTCGCTTCAGTGCCGCCGCCCTAGAGGTGCTGGAGACCTATGCCACCCAGGCAATGCAAATCATTCAGACCCCGCTATCGGCACCACAGGCACAGCCCTCTGCCGCCCATACCGCGCAAATCAGCCTGCTGCAAGCCACCATTAATGACCTCAACGACCTGAGCGCGGCTGTAGCGTAATCCCTGGCATCGCCTTTATTTCAGTGTCTTAGGCGGTTGTAAAACGGTTCTTAGTCCTAGCAAAATCAGCCCCATACTCACCAACATCCAAGGCGTCACTGTTTCTTTAAAAAAGAGCCAAGCGAGCAGCGCAACCCACACGGGCACACCGCTATACACAATGCTGGTGGACTTGGTGGGGCCAATGCGTTGAATACTGAGCGTAAATAAAAGATAGCCAATCCCTGATGCGCCAATGCCCATGTACAAAATACCCAGCACAGAAGGCCATGACAGCTGAGGAAAACCCGTCTGCAAAAGTTCTGGAATAACGAGGAAAATGAGCTGAGCTACCCCAAAGAGCGCACCGTAATAACTCATTGCAAGACCGCTGTAGGTTTTACCTAAATGACGGAGCAAAATGGAGTAAACCGCCCAGCACATAACAGCACACAACATTAGCAGATCGCCCGCATTGAACTGTAGCTGAAGAAGGCTGATGAGGTTGCCATGGGTAAGGAGAATGAGGACGCCCAAAATAGCGATCGCGCCACCGGCATAATTTTTGAGCGCTAACTTTTCCTTAAGAATGACAGCGGCTAAAAACCCCGTAATCACCGGATTAAACGCATTGATAATGGCGGAATTAGCAACAGCGGTGTAGCGCAAGCTAGAAAAGAAGAAAAAGTGATAGCCCACAACGCCAAAGGTGCCCAACCCCAATAAACAGAGCTTATCGACAGCAGAAGCTGAACGAAGGCGGGGGCCAATAGTAGGCTGACGCGACACCAATAGAAACAAAAATACACTAGCAATTAGGTAGCGCAGCAACGTAATGAGCAGCGGCCCCATTTCATCTGTGGTGTACTTGCCTGCAACGAAGCTACCTGCAAATAGTAAGCTAGTGAGCACAGCGAGCAGACTTTGACGCCAGAGATTGTTTTGGTGAGTCATGAGCGCTCCTGCGTGTTGATTTTTAGGCTGCTTTGTGAGCGGCTGCTATCTAGCTCATCGTAAAAGAATGGAACCGATTGCTATCGCTGTGTTTGATATTGATGGGGTGATTAGGGATGTGGGAGGGTCTTATCGTAGAGCGATCGCAGATACCGTTGAGCACTTCACGAATCACCAACACCGCCCCACCATAGAAGATATTGATCAGCTCAAAAGTGAAGGCATTTGGAATAACGATTGGAAAGCATCAGAAGCACTCATTCATCGCTACTGCGAAGCGCAAGGACAACCTAAACCCACCGCCAGCTACGCAGATATTGTTGATTACTTTCAGAAACAATATCGAGGCCCTGATACTGAAGATCCTGACCAATGGACAGGCTACATTGCTAGCGAGCCGCTATTAGTCAACAAAGCCTACCTCCAAAGCCTTGCCAACGCAGGCGTTCCCTATGCCTTCTTTAGCGGCGCAACTCAAGGCTCTGCTCACTTTGTTCTTCAGCGCCGCATTGGCTTAAACGCGCCCATTCTGATTGCGATGGAAGACGCCCCCAGCAAACCCGATCCAACAGGATTAATGGCCGCCGTTGAGCAAGTGGAAGCGCAACAGGCTGAATCAATGCCTCTACCAGCCGCTTTACCGGTTATCTATGCTGGGGACACAGCTGCCGACATGAAAACAATTGTGGCCGCCCGAGCACAATTTCCCCACCGGCCCTGGATAGCCATCGGCATATTGCCCCCTCACGCACAAAAAGATAAAAGCTATGCAGCTGAATACGCCAAAAAGCTTTTAGCCGCAGGCGCTTCAACCGTTTTAGATAATGTTCAGGAGATTACGTCTGAACAAATCAGTACGCTGATTTCTGCGTAGCGCTGCTTGTCTCTGCATAGCGCTGCCTTGAATATTCACGGCCATACCGATCCGAATATCCAAAAGCATAGGCAGTCAATAACGCTCTTATGTACCAGCAGGCTACTGTTGCCTCTGAGGTAAGGGCTTAAGCTGAATCTGTTGGGACATAGGATCTTGGCTAATAGCCGCATTTAACAGCGGTGTTACCAAAGGTAAATATTTGCCAGCCTCGCTCCCATTGACCTGGCTGTTGAGAATAGACGCACTGACATCTTCTCCATTCGTGACTGCGCCCAGCCCTGTAAACACCATATCTATGTTTTGTTGAATCGCTTCATTCTCAAAAAAGTCAGTACCCACATTCGTTGCGCCACTGAATAAGCTCAGCACGTCTAAAGCGGTTTGAGAGGTATCGACAATCAAACTCGGCACATTTTTATCAGGCTTAAAAGCTTGCCAATTCTGGCAGAGCTGGTACATGCCCAAGCCAACCCAAACCCCATCCACAAGAGTCTTCACAGCGGCACTCCCAGAGGCACTGGCAACTTCTTTAGAAAAGAGCTTGAGCGCATTCACATAGGTTTTAGTAATGGCTTTGTCCATGGGTGTGGGCATCGCACTGCGAGGAATACCCACAATTAATTGACTAGGGTTGTAGTCAAGACTGAGGGTGGTTTTAGCGGCTGCGGATAATGCCACCGATGGCTGGTTGATGCCGAGCATTAAGCCTGCCGGTTGTGCGGGCAAGGGTTGCTTTGGCCAGTGAAAGTCATCAGGGCTTCGGACTGTGGATGTAATGTTCACGGGGCTTACGGTTGTACTGGGTTCTGGGTGTACTAGGTTATTGGTGGTGCTTCTAGGTCTACGGTGTTCCTAATCTGTGCGGGAAAGGTATCTGCCGCTTAAAAGAGACAACTTGTTCCCGTGCGTAAGTAGGCCTCGGGGAGCCAAGCCTGCTGGGTCACTTCGGGGGGAACAATGTAGCAGCGCACTACACTGTTTGATCCAAAATTAGAGGCTTCTGAAAGATTGTTGTAACCCGCTTCAGTATCACCTTGGTAAAGCTGGGCTAAGCCAAGGGTGAGTAAGTTTTCTGAAGAGACGAGAGAGCGCTCACTCCGCTGTAGCAAAACAGCCTCAGCCGCATCGTATTGGCCTCTTTCTAATTTTGCTTGGGCAAAGGTATCTTGTACGCTGGCGAGCGGAGACTGGAGAACGACAAGCCGCACAGGTGTAGTAGGTGACCCGGCAGCTCTGGGGAAATTAGGCACTGGCAGAACAGGAATTGATGGGCGTCTGGGAACAGGCGTTGAGCTAAATACCGGAATGGGAGAAATTGGGGTAGGGCGAGTGGTACTAGGCAGTGACAAGCTGGGCAGGGGCCTGGGAAGCGTATTAGGACGTGGGCGAGGAAGACGTGTAGCGGATGGAAGCGTCGGGCGGCTGCTAGGCAAAGCCGGGCGGAAACGGGCCGCAATTTCTTCCGCTTCTTGAGATCTCCCTTGGGCATTGAGCACTGTCACCAAACCATTATGCAAAAAATATTCTTGCGCTGGCGCTGCCGCAATCACGGCTCGATAAACCGAGGCTGCCGCGTCCAGCTTACCCTGCTTAAACAGCACAGTCGCTAGCTCATCAGCCAAATAGCTTTGCGTGGCAAAATCTGTAATCAGCGCTTCATACGCCGTCACGGCAACGTCGTATTGTTCTGCTTCTACGCTGGCTCTGGCGAGCGATCGCAATGCCTGCACCCGACTAGATTCCCACTGCTGTTGCAGGGCATCTTCACCAATGCCACGCGCCAGCGCTAATGTGTACACCTCCACCGCTCTTTGCCAGTTGCCCTGCTGCTCTAGCATATGCCCAAAGTTCTCGTACACTACCCTGATGCTGTAGGCACTCTCACTCTCCATAAGCTGTTCATCAGCGGAGCGAATCGCATCTTCAAAAGCGGCTGCCGCTGCTTCAAATTGTGCTTGGCCATGCAGCATCACACCCAAGTTGTTGAATGCTAAAGCAGCCATTCTAGGATCCAGCCGAGCCATCTCTTTGTAGGCATTAGCAGCCTCTGTAAAATTGCCCTGCTGCTCTAACACACCAGCTCTGTTGCCATGTAGCGCTGCACTGTCTGGATCTAGCTGAAGCTGATTTTCCGCAGAAACTGCACTAGGCCGCACATATGCCAACGTTCTACGTGACAAGCTAGGGAGACGTCGTGAAAAACTAGCTGCAATAGGCGTCTGAAACGTGTTTCCAGCTGCGCGAGCCAGCGTTTGGGGGACGGGTGGATAAGAAATCGATTGGTAAGGAAGTGAGCGTATTGGGTTGGATCGAATGCTTAATTGGGGTGGTTGAGATGATAGTGCGAGGTCAGGATACAGTGAGATGGCCACTTGATAGGCGGCATCGGCTTCCGAGATATTGTCTAAGTCTCTGAAGGCTTCTGAGAGGTGATAAAACGCAAGGGCATTGTTAGGGCTAAGGAACGCCGCTTGCCGGAAGGCATTGGCAGCCGCTTCAAATTCGCCAAGCCGACGTAGGGCAGTGCCTAAATCTTGTAAAAAGGTGACATTATCGGGATACGCCGCTAACAGACGCTGCGCTTCGCTGAGCTGCTGGCGATCGCGCTCTACATTAAACTGCTCTGCTAACACATCTTGTCGCTGCGCTTGCTGTTGTTTGTTGCTTTCTTTAATGCGCTTAATTTCACCGGCAATGCTTGCTAACTCAGCAGTGAGGCCAGGTTCTGCGCGCACGGCCCCAGAGAGACTTTGCCAAAATTCCAGATTGTCTGGCTCTAAACCAATAGCTCGGTGATAGTCTAGCCTCGCTTCTGCGGGCTGGTTTTGAGCCATGTGCGTTTTACCTAGCTCCCAGTAGGCAATAGCGCCACTGTGCCCTAAAGGATTGAGCTGAGTAACCTGCTGAAAAGCTTCTGCTGCCGCTGAAAAGTCTCTTTTATTCCTCAGCAAGCGCCCTAACTTCAAGTAGCCAAAAGGCACCTGAGGATTAATTTCAATCACTTTTCTCAACGCGGCTTCAGCCGCTGCCAAGTCACCGTTTTGTTGGGCAATGGTGCCTAGCCCCATATGCGCCCCAACAGATAGCTCAGAGATTTGTAAGGCTGTTTCAAAAGCACCCACCGCCTCAGCGACTTTGCCTTGGTCTAAGCGGACATAGCCCAACGAGACATATCCGACCGCATCGTTAGGGTAAAGCTGGCTGTGCTGCTGCCACATGTTTTCAGCGAGGGCTAGCTCACCTGCCATTTCTGCGGAGAGGGCGACTCGGCTAAGGGCTTGTTTACTTTGGCCATAAGCTGCTGCATTCGGGTGGGTGTAGCTTGCAGGCGCGAGTACGCAAGCAATGCTAGAGACCAAACTTAAGCTCAGGGCAACACAAGGTTTCATGGGCAAGGTATTCAGATACGTTTAACGATGGCGACGTTTTTATAGAAACACCTCTCAGCGCTTTAGTTTCGGATAACTTACAAATTTTGTTTGAATGATTGGGTCTGAGCTATTTGTTTGAATGAGTCTGTTGAAACCATTTACTTTAACCGGCCATGCACTCAGCACTACGGGAAACTGGTTTAGGAAATCAGCTGCACGCCCTTAGAGGTAAACGGTGCCACATACAGTTTCAAATCCGTATCTTTAATTTGCTCACGGACGGTCTGTAACATCTCTCGGGCTTGGTCTTCGGTTTCACTCAGCGTGAACACCGTGGGGCCAGAGCCAGACATCATGGTGCCCAAGCCGCCGTGCACGGTGGCTGCTGCCGTCATCACATCCTTAAGCTGGGTGACTTTGGCATGGGCCGGTAGCACCACTTTTTCAAGATCATTAGAGAGTTCGCGGCCCACTGTGACAGCATCGTGTGCGGTCAGGGCTTTAATCAGCTTGCCAGAATGAATATGGGCCTGGCGGTCTTCTAGGCTAGCGGTGTTGTCTAACGGTAGATAGGTGCTTTCATATTTTTGGCGGTAGGTTTTGTAGGCCCAAGGCGTTGAGACAGAAATGCTGTTGTATTTAGCGAGCACCGCATAGAGTTTGGGAGTGTGCGCAATAGGGTCAATTTCTTCACCTCTGCCAGTGGCGATCGCACATCCTCCCGCCAAACAAAACGGAACATCTGACCCCAGCTCTGCGCCCAGTTCCATGAGTTCCATCCGCGTCAGGCCAAGCTTCCACAGCATGTTCAAACCAAACAACGTTGCCGCTGCATTAGATGAGCCACCCGCTAGCCCAGCACCGACTGGAATATGCTTTTCAATCGTAATTTCTACCCCACCGACCTGATTGGTTTGGCGAGGAAATTTCTCTTGCAGTAAAGACACTGCCTTATACGCCAGATTGGTTTCATCGGTTGGAACTTGCGGATGCTCACAGTTCAGCACCGTCGTAGGGCCGCTTAGCGGATTAAGCAGAATGCGATCCGACAGGGCAACGCTTTGCATCACCATGACCAGCTCGTGAAAGCCATCGGGCCGGTTACCAATGACTTCTAAATAAAGATTGATTTTGGCGTTAGCGCGAACGGTGAGCATACTGTTTTGGGTGGGGAATCACTACCTGTGAGAGGGCCAGTGCTACGAAAGGGCCAGTTCTCTGAAAGAGAGGGTGCTACGAAAGAGCCGGGGCCAGAGAACCAACCCGTTCTTCGACCGCATCGCTCAGCGCTATCCACTCGGCAACGCCTAAGCCTTCGGCTCGAATCTGAGGGTTAATGTTCAACTGCTCTAATATCGGATTCAACACATCGCGCTCCACAATGCTCTGTAAGTTGTTCCTCAGCATCTTTCTCTTTTGTGAAAAGCCCACTTTTACCAGCTGCGCTAGTCGAGCCGGATTTTGGGGCGGCGTGGGAAACGGTCGGGGCTTTATCCTAATCACCGCAGACTCTACCTTAGGCGGTGGCTTAAAGGCGCTGGGCGGCACCGGGCAAATCTCTTCGCACTCAGCTAAGTACTGGGCGCGGATGGTAAGTGCACCATTGGCGCGGGTGCCGGGTTGGGCGCAAAGGCGATCGCTAATTTCCTTTTGCACCAGCAGCACAATACTTTCGTACGGATGTGGCGCAGGCTGACGAATCGTGCCCAGCAGCTTCTCTAAAATGGGCGCAGTAATGTAATACGGAATATTGGCCAGCACCTTATTAGGCCGCTCCAGCTCAAAGTCAACCAGCGCCTGATCAAAATTTAGCTTCAAAAAGTCTGATTCAATTAAGCGAAACTGCCCCGACCCCATCTCAGGAATAAACTGCTCGCTGAGCTGCAAACACAGGTCGCGATCAATTTCGACCGCCAGCACTTTCGCTGACGTTCGCAGCAGGCGCTGAGTGAGCACGCCTTGGCCTGGGCCAATCTCTAACACGCGATCGCTTTCGACCAGCGCTCCCGCCGCAATAATTTGGTTCAAAATACCATCATCACGCAGCCAGTGCTGACCAAACCGCTTGCGAGCCGTGTGCTTTTTCTTCAGGTTGTTCTTGGGGCGTCCGGGGGCATTCATTAACGAGCAGGGGGAAAGGAACGTAAAACCAGGCGCGTAAAACCAGGCGCGTAAAACCGGGCGCGTAGAACCGGGCGCGTAGAACCGGGACATAATTTCAGATGAGCGATACCTATCTTATGAGCCTGCTGACCCTGAGTAAACTTACGCGACACTACTCGCATTATCTATTTAAACTTTTGTCACTTTGCTTAGGATATCAACACTGGCCCTAGCCCTTACAGAACCATAGTATGAGCCGATAACTAGCGTGATCTACACCTAGCGAATCTGGGCGCTGGGGCTGCTCTTGCGTAGCGTTGTTTCTTACAGTCTTCTTACACGCTTTATCTCCTATCGCTATTATGGACGACTCCAAAATTCCAACGCTGACAGATGCAGACAGCCCCTCGGAGAAAGCACCGGCTACGCCGCTACGCTGTTTTACAGGTGCGCTCACCGCCGGTACGTTTTCTCTGCTGGCCTACCGGCTCACGCTCTCCATTGCCACTAGCTTCGCCAACAAGCCCGTTACCTCCTCTAACCCAGCCGTGGTCAATATTTCAGCGGCAGTGCGCACCCTGGTCGTCGGGATCGTAGCCTTAGGCGCAGGCGTGTTTGGCTTTGCAGCGCTGGGACTGGCAGCATTAGGTCTGCAGCTACTCATTAAAAAAATGACGGGCAGCAATGCAAAAGACGGTGCCGCAACCAATGCTGATTAGCTTAGCGATGCGTCAGAGAATGAATGGCCCATGCCAGACCATAACGACCTAAGCAACGCAGGGTTTACTGCTTGCGCTCAAAAAGTAAGGTAATCTGTCGGTGATAATCGAACCGCTAAGCCCACATAAAACCGAAGAAAGCGCTTTAAGTTAGAGATTTTTCAAGGTTTAGCCGTCATCCGGTGTAGGTAGGGTTAGGTCAGTTAGGCGTGAGCGAGGCTTTCATGGCACAAATTTTCATCTCGGCAGGGCACGGTGGCATTGAAAATGGCACCAAAGATTTAGGGGCGCAAGTTGGCGGCACCACTGAAGCGCAAGAAATGATTGCGCTGCGAGATTTAATCGTGCCCGAACTAAGATCGCGTGGCTATAGCGTGCTCTCAGTGCCCGATGACCTCAGCTTAAGCCAAACCATCGGCTGGATTAATGCCCGCACTAAACCCGGTGCGATCGCCCTCGAAATTCATGCCGAAGAATTTGGCAATACCGCCGCCAGAGGCGCAACGGTCTATCACATTGCCAACAATCGCGATCGCCGCGACCAAGCCGAACTCATCCTCCTTAACCTCCTCAAAGAAGTCCCTGAGCTACCAACCCGAGGCGTGCGCCCCGACACCTCTGCGGGCACCGGGCGCTTAGCGTTTTGCCGCCTCACCGCCCCCCCGGCCCTGCTCGCCGAAATCGCCTACCTCACCAACGAGCAAGATCTGGCCCTCCTAACCGAGCGTCGTCGTAGCTTTGCCGTGGGCCTAGCCAATGGACTGGCCGCATGGAGCCGCGCCATCACAGGCACCACGCCCACGCCCATCGTCCCCGAATTTCCCCTGATCGATATTGAAATTAACGGCGGTGCCTACGCCGAAAAAGGACTGATCATCAGCGGCAATGCCTACATTCCCATCGACCTCGCCGATCGCCTGGGTGTGGACTTAACCCAAGATGCCGATATCAAGCGCGTGCGCTATCGCGGCGCAGTCTATGTAAAAGCAGTAGATCTCAAGCCCTTTAGCGTAGGAATTGGCTGGGATGCAGCCACCCGTACCTTGCAGCTCAAGCCCGCGTCTGTGCTCACCATTTGCCCAGGCACCATCGATGTGATCATGAGCCACGGCAGCACAACCGAAACCCAGCTCAATATTTTCTTACGCACCGAAAATGAAAAAGCCCTAGACCTGTTTCCAGATATTGCCTCGGTGTATCGCAAAGAAGGCACCATTGAAGGCGTGGACTACGACATTGCCTTTTGCCAAATGTGCGTAGAAACTGACTTTTTACGCTTTCCGGGCTTTCTATCTGCCTCCCAAAACAACTTTGCGGGCTTAGCCGACGGCGCGGGCAACTTAGCCACTTTCTCAAGCGTCAGCTTAGGGGTTCGCGCCCACATTCAGCACCTTAAGGCGTATGCCAGCACTGAACCGCTGGTGAATCCTGTCATCGATCCACGCTTTGATTTTGTGAAACGAGGCGTAGCGCCCTTGGTTGATGCGCTCAGCAACCTTTGGGACGCAGATCCGCTGTATGGAACCAAAATCCTCGCCCGACTAGAAGACTTGTACAAAGCCGCTGGGCTTTTGTAGGCAGCCGCTGGGCTAATTTCTTGCAGAGAGTTGTGGTGGGTTGGGTTTGTTATTTCATTTCCTGAAAGAAATAACAAACCCAACGAAAGAACGTGGGGCCAACAGATAAACTGCCACTCGCCTGCTTTGGAAATGTTCGGATTTTTAGGATGGTTAGGGAAAGCTGAAACATAAATTAATTGATTCGTGAATTCCATCATGGCTGCACAACCTTCTGCTTCCCCTGCGTCTGCATCGTTTGCAAGGCAATGGCTGTTGGGTTTGACCCATCGCCATTCAGCCCAAGCACCGTCAAAGCTTAGCCTGCGACAAAGTCTGTCCTGGTGCGGGGGATTGTTGCTGTGGCTGCTGTTGGTGCTACCGGCCCAGGCTGCTGTGGAATTGAGAGTGGCGATCGCCCAAGGCAACGACAATATTACCGTCGGCAGCTCCACCTCTGGCATCATCAGCGATGGCAATGGCCGCGCCCTTTACCAACTGCCTGAGCTACAAGGCATCACCATCGCCGCAGACGATAACGACGTAGATTTGATCAGCGGCAGCGGCACCCTCGCAGAATCCAGTGCGTTTTGGCTGGAGCCTTCTGAAGATGGCTTTGTATGGATTGGAGACAAATGGTATCGCGGCAAAGTGCAGGTCACCCTCGAAAACGGTGAACTCACTGCTATTAACCACGTTGAACTAGAAGACTACCTCTACAGCGTCGTCGGCAGTGAAATGCCCACCAGCTGGCCCCAAGCCGCGCTCCAGTCTCAGGCCGTTGCCGCTCGCTCCTATGCGCTGTATAAGCGATCGCGGAATACCAAACCCCTTTACGACGTAGATGCCACCACCACCTACCAAGTGTACAAAGGCATTCAGCAAGAGCACCCCAACACCATCGCCGCCGTCAACGCCACCGAAGATAAAGTCATCACCCACAATGGCCAAATTATTGAAGCCATTTTCCACTCTTCCTCCGGCGGATTTACAGAAAATGCAGGCGAAGTCTGGAGCAGCGATGTGCCCTACCTACAAGGCGTCGAAGACTTTGATCAAAACTCGCCCGTGTTCAGCTGGGAAGCCACCTTTACCCTCGATGAATTCAGCGAAAAAATTGGCGTAGAAGACGTACATACCATCGGCACGCCTCAGCTTTCCAGCGGTGGCCGAGTCGCCACAATTGCGATCGCAGGCAAAGACGACACCAAAACCCTCCGAGGCCGCGACGTTCGCTCGGCCCTGCGCCTACGCAGCACCCGCTTCAACATCGACATCAACGACGACAGCGAAATGGTCACCATCACCGGCTCCGGCTTTGGCCACGGCGTCGGCATGAGCCAATGGGGCGCACGCAGCCTAGCTGAACAAGGCTGGAGCTTCGAGCAAATTCTGCAACACTACTACCGCAGCACCGTCGTCGCGATTCTTGAGAACTAATGCTCATAGTCGCTAGCAGCCACCTAAAACTAGCGGCCACACAACAAGGGCCGGTTTCACATTTTGTGAAACCGGCCCTTTTGGTCATGAGCGTTCAGGGTTAGCCCCCCTGTTTGGCAACATCTGAGTGTGTCGAGGCCACAGAACTCAGCTACCAAAGTCCTCTAATTGGCTCAGAAGGCTGCGCCCCCGAAGGCACCCCAACCGCAGGTGCTACAGGCGTCGCAGGCTGGCTCACCGTCGGCGTCGGCTCCGCCTCAATCACCACGTCTTCCACCAATGACATCCGCAATAGCTCAAACGCACTCTCCTCCACCAAGGTCAGCGACCGATCTTCGCGAAGAATCGCATCGTTAGCGCTCTCCAATAGCTCCCGCAAAATCATGAACGTCGGTGAATTAGCCACCCGCTGTAGCTGAGCACCATCCAGCGTTTGCAACATTTGGTTGAGAGAGGCGATCGCTGCCTCTAAATTACGCGCAGATCCATTCAACCGGGCAATCTCAATCGTCAATCCAGTTTCATTCGCCAGCTGACGTTCCAAATCTCTGAGTGCACTGGCCGGTGCAGTCCCCGCTGCCGCCAACAGCACACTATCAAACTGCTCAGGAGAAATATTCAGAGGCTGCGTGGAAAATGTCTCCACTTCTCCCGTAGCAGAAATGCGATCCAAGGCATCAAAAATGCCGCTATCAATCAACGTCTCAATCGGCGCTGAGCTAAGCGGATCAGCTTCGCGAGTAGTCGTGCCACCAGGCTCTACAAACGTATCGCCTAGCCCCGTACTACTACTCGCAGGCAGCACTACGGGTGTAGAACCGGCCCGCACAGGAGAGGCCAGCAAGGTCTCCGCCGAGAGCCAACAACAACAGGCCAACAGCGCAGATTTGTAAGGGGATTTAATCAGTGCTCGCATAGAAACCTCACTTTTTCTTTTTGACGATCTTCTTTTTACGGTCTTTTTCTTTTTACGATCTTCTTTTCTATGTTCTAAGCGATCAGCCACCGCAACCGACATCGGAACGTTACGGAGCATCGCCACCACCATAAAACTGACTTGAAAGTACTGGACTTGAAACTAAACCACTAAAAACTGAACAGCACCCAATGCTGAACCGCTCAGCGACGCTTAAAAGCTAAAGCTATAGCCCACTGAGCCACTAAACTGCAGCCCATCGGCAGTGTTATCAGTCACATCCGCAAGCCCCGCATTAAAAATAATCGGCATCTTAAACGGAGCCGCCGAAACGCCTAGCCCCAGGGCACTCCCCGTCCAGCTAGAGACCAAAGACACCTCTGGAATCACGCGCAAGCCCAAACTCCCAAAAACATTCGGTGCATTATCATCAGCTGCGATCGCCCCAGTAGAGCGAAACGTGCCTGTACCAATGCCCAAAGAAGCGACTAGCGGCAGTGGGTTGGCTTTATTTGGCCGCATATCAAAGCGCCGAGTCACCACCCCATAAAACGTATCTTCCGCATCGTTGGCTGCGCCCCACTTAATCGGATTGGCCCAACCCACAGCCACCCCTAAATTATTAGCCTTGGGAAACAACTTATGCACTTGCAGCCCCACAATGCCATCGTCGGCAAAGCCATCCAAACTAATAATGCTGGTGCTCAGCTCCACACCCACATTATCCACCGCATCTCCAAAGCCAATGCCCGCACTAATGGAACCATCCACATCTCGTGGCCCATTCACCGTTGCCCCCGCAACCCCAACATAAGCATCGCCCCAATCCGCGCCATAGGCAGTAGGCGTCAAAAAGCTAGAGGACGGCACTGGCTGCGGCCGATCCAAAATTGAGAGCGTCTCCGCAGGCAACGCCTCCACAGGCGTATTCGGATCGATTTGTAGCTGTTGACGCAGCTCATTTTCAGTCAGCGGGGCAAAGGTATCATCCACCGTTTGCGCTAAATCTGCGGCCGCCTGGGTGGTTGCATTGAGTTCGATAGACCCTAACACTGAAGCATCTGATAACAACACAGGCGCTGATACTTCTATCGATGTTGTGCTTGTAGGAGATGCATTGATGACACTTGGCAGCACGTCGCTAGAGGCTGGAGCTACTGGCACTAGCGCAACAGAGAGAGAACGGTTATCAGCAGCAGACGACGCTAAAGCCGCGACCGGGATGACGGCTGTCGTCTCAACAGGATAGGCATATGAGAGGAGTGTTGGAACCTGCGCTGGCTCTGCAACAGCAAGCGTAACGGCGGCCTCTACATTCGACGTCAGCGTAGCAGAGGAAGCTGAAGCGCTTTCTGTAGCAACCGCCTCTGCGGCCACACCTCTGAGCGCACCATCGCTCAACATACGGCTATCTAAAAAAGCAAGGCGGTCAGTAGTCTGGCTATCTTTTAGCGGCACTAGAGGCGCATCAGCAATGTGCAAAGACCTTACCTCGCTAGCACTGGCAGCCGTAGCCAACAGTACAACAGAGCTTACAGCAACTGTCGCTGTTAAAGGAGTTCGACGAATTTTCAGAGTCATGATCGTGAGTGCATAAACTGCACAGCAGAGGGCTACACGTAATGTGCGTGTGATGAGTTATGCCTACATTTCCCCAAATGCAGCTTCCAACAAACAACCTTGATGTATGCAAGGTATGTGGCCTGTAAAAACATGCCTTTAATCAGAAGTCGTTACAATACATCGGTGTCTCTCAATAGGCTTGCCATGCTTCAATTTCAGCCCCCTGGCTTTGAGCAAATATCAGTACAAACTCGGCTCGGAGCGATGGCCTACTATCGGCCAAAATTTTCTGCGTTAGGGGTAGATGCAACGACGGTTGTGTTTTTTCATAACTTTGGGGGCGGTGCTTCTGCGTACGAATGGTCGAAAGTCTATGCTTTTTTGGCGGCTACGCATCATGTTGTTGCCCCTGATTTGATGGGATGGGGAAATTCTGATCATCCTGAGCGACGATACACCACGCAAGATTATCTGGAGACAATAGAAGACTTTTTACAACAGATTTCAAAGCGTCCTGTCATTGCAGTCGCTAGCTCATTTACGGGCGGTCTGATTGCTCGGCTAGCAGTGATAAAACCGGACTTATTTAAGCGGTTATTTTTGGTGTGTCCGGCGGGATTTCGAGACTTTGGCGCGGGCGCGGGCAGGCGCATTCCTGAACCGATTATTAACGCACCGTTTTTGGATAAAGCGATTTATGCGCTGGGTGCAACCAATGAGATTGCCGTACGCAACTTTTTAGAGAATTTCTTATTTGAGAATCGCGATCGCCTCTCGCCTGAAACCGTTTCTGCCTATCTCACCTCGGCCCAAAAGCCAAATGCTGAATATGCAGCGCTGGCCTTTTTAAGGGGAGATTTATATTTTGACTTAGCACCTTACTGGGCACGGCTAGATAAGCCTGTGACGATGGTATGGGGAGAAAAGGCGCAGTTTACCCCCCTTGCAACCGGCCAACGACTCGCGGATCTTAACCCCCAAGCCGTGCAGCAATTTCAGGTAGTATCAGATACTGGTGTGCTGCCTCACTTAGAGCAGCCTGGAACCGTGGCAGCAATGCTACTTCAGGCTCTGCGCTAGCGTTTGCATCTCATTCACGCCCCCTGTTTCTGCTGTGACTCAATGCTATGAATCAATACTTCGCGACTGTTGCGAGAGGGTTAGAGCCTTTAATGGTGGAGGAGCTGAAGCAGCTCGGTGCCAAAGATGTGAAACCAGGCTTTTGCGGCGCAGAGTTTAAAGGCGATCGCACCCTCCTTTACCACGTAAATCTCTGGGCCAGACTGCCGTTCAGAATTTTGCTGCGCCTCAGCGAATTTGACTGCACCACTTCAGATGAGCTCTTTGCAGGCGTTCAGCGCATCGATTGGAGCCAGTATCTACGCCCAGAAAAGACACTAGCCGTCACCGCAACCGGCAAAACAAAAGAGCTAAACCACACGCATTTCAACTCCTTGCAGGTCAAAAATGCCATTGTAGATCAACAAACCGCAGACTTTGGCGAACGCTCAGATGTTGATACGCATCATCCAGACGTGCGCATTAACGTTCATTTACACAAAAACAGAGCAACCGTTAGCCTCGATAGCTCAGGCGATAGCCTGCACCGCCGGGGATATCGGCCTGCGGTGGGGGCTGCGCCACTGAAGGAGTCTTTGGCCTCAGCGCTGATAAATATGACGGAGTGGAAGCCGGGGATGTCGTTTTATGATCCGCTGTGTGGCTCGGGGACGCTGCCGTTAGAAGCGGGATTGAGATCGCTTAACATTGCCCCTGGCCTTTTCCGTGAGCGCTTTGGGTTTGAAACCTGGCTCGATTTTGACGAGGCGCTGTGGGAGAGATTGTTGGATGAGGCAGAAGAACAACAGAAAGATGACCTAACAGCTTTTGTAGGGGGAAGCGATCGCGATCCAAACGTGCTGATTCAGGCTAACAGTAACGCCCGTCAGTGCGGCATAGATCATCTGATAAATTTTCAACAAAAAGAACTTGCTGAGGTAGAAGCCCCTGCCGACAGCGGCGTTCTCATCTGCAATCCACCCTACGGCGAACGCCTCGGCAAAGACACTGACTTAGGCGAGTTCTATAAGCTGTTAGGCGACATCTTTAAGCAACGCTTCAAAGGATGGACGGCCTACGTCATCAGCGGGAACAAATCCCTTGCTGCGAACATTCGCCTCAAATCTGCCTCGCGCCAACCCGTGTACAATGGCGCACTTCTCTGCCAGCTTATGAAATATGAGCTGTACTAGATGACCTAAGCCCTTGTATTAGCGTGAATTACGCTTCAACATGGAGCTAGATGACACACAACAATGAGCAAAGATCCGTCATAGGCTCAGCTCTAGCCTCATGGAAGCTAGATTGGATAGGGGGATCTGCTTTAGAGTGGTATCAAGCGATCCACCGTTGTCCTACGTAGGCTATGGCTAATACAACTCCTGATGTTCTTTTTACGCTGGAAGAAGGGCTAAATTTTCACACCGCAGACGATCTGAAAAAACTCCTAGCGTTACTGCCCATTCAAGAAAAGCCTAAGCGCAAGGCAGAACTGGTAACAGAGATCGCACAGCATCTACTCTCTACCCCCAAACTCAAAAAAATATGGAAAGACCTCAACGAACTTCAGCAAGCCGCGATCGCCGAAGCCGTCCATGAGACCGAAGGCTACTACTTACCCGAGCAATTCCAGGCCAAATACAATGACCTGCCCGAATGGGAAAGCCGCACTAACCGCTATCGATACAATCAGCCAGCCTCCACGCTCGACTTATTTTTCTACTCATTTAGACACTACGACAGCATCGGCCATGTGTTGCCGGGCAATCTCTCAAAGAAACTGAAAGCCTTTGTCCCAGAACCCAAAGCCATCACCCTAGAGAGCACCGAGCAGCCCCCTGAAAGCATTCAGGTAGAGTTCCGATCCTACGATTACAAAACACTCAAACGCATCAACACCATAGAAGCTGTTCCCGTTGTGTGCTGCCCCACAGAACAAGCCGCCCAGCAGGACTTGCTCGCCGTCTTACGGCTGGTGCATTTAGGCAAAGTGAGCGTCAGTGATAAAACCTTGATGCCAGGGAAAGCCACGCTCAAAGTGATCGCGCCTCTGCTCCAAGGCGGCGACTACTACAGCGAAACCAAGCAACCAGAAGAAACCGATGCCATTGGTACTATCAAACCCTTTGCCTGGGTGATGCTCCTGCAAGGGGGCGGGCTCGCCCAGCTCAAGGGCAAAAAGCTAGAGCTAACCAAAGCAGGCCAAAAAGCCATGAGTGCAGACCCCGCCAAAACCCTCAAAGCGGTCTGGAAAAAGTGGCTCAAAACCAACCTACTCGACGAGCTCCGCCGCACTGAGAACATTAAAGGGCAAACGGGGAAAGGAAAGCGAGGGCTCACCGCCGTCAGCGGACGGCGCAAGCACATCTTGGATATTCTCAGCCAGTGCCCCCTCGAAAAATGGGTGGAATACGACGAACTGACCCACTATATGATTGCCACCGGTCAGAGCTTTGAAGTCAGCCGATCTCCCGAAAAGCTGTACATCAGTGAGCCAGGCTATGGCTATCTCTACGACACTAGCAGCTGGAGTATCTTGCAAGATGCCTACCTCAGATGCTTTTTGTTTGAGTATGCAGCCACGCTGGGCCTGATTGATGTGGCCTACGCCGCTCCCTATGAAGTGCCACAGGGCGAGTTCCATCAGCTTTGGGGCGCAGACGACTACAGCTTTCTCAGCCGCTATGATGGCTTGCTAGCCTTTCGCATTAACCCCCTGGGGGCCTTTTGCATGGGCTTTGCTGATAGCTACACCGCCGCGCCTGTAACGGTAGAAAGCACCCTGCGCCTATTGCCCAACTTGGACATTGTGATGACTGGCAAACCACTCAACCCTGCCGAAGCGTTGATGATGGACACCTTCACAGTTCAAACCTCCGACGCGGTATGGAAACTGGATCGAGAAACGGCGCTCAAAGCAGCAGAAGCGGGTCATGCCTTGAAAGAGTTTCAAGACTTTCTAGGGCAGGCCAGTGCAGAAGCGTTTCCTAAAACGGTAGAACAGTTTTTTGAAGATTGTCTGAGTCGTTCGCAAAGTCTGCAAGATCAGGGCATTGCTCGCTTAATTGAATGCAAAGATGCCACTTTAGCGGCGCTGATTGCCCACGATTCACGCACCAAAAAATATTGTCAGCTAGCTGGAAAGAAACATTTGGTGGTGTTACTCGATCAAGAGACTCGCTTTCGCAATGGGCTGCGCAAGCTCGGCTACACGCTACCGCTCAGTTCTAATTAATTAGGAGAACAACAACTCGTGAGCTATTCTCCGGACAATGCGCTAATTATTCAAAGCGATCGCACCGTATTACTCGATGTCCATGCCCCCAAGGCTGAGGCGGCTCAAGAGGCGATCGCACCCTTTGCCGAATTGGTCAAAAGCCCAGAGCATATCCACACCTATCGCCTCAGCCCCCTGAGCATTTGGAATGCGCGCGCTGCCGGGATGCCCGTTAGCGAGATGGTCACGGCCCTGCAAGAGCATGCGAAATACCCCATGCCCGAGTCGATTGCGCAGGAGATCGCGGCGCTAGGCGATCGCTATGGCCTCACGACCCTTAAACCGGGCACAGAAGAGGACTCGTCCGTGCTTTGCGCATTGGTGTTGCAGGTCGCAGATAAACCCTTGGCCGAACTGTTGGCTCGTCATGAACAAGTAGGACCGCTACTGGGCGAGCGGATCTCGCCTACAACGTTTGCCATTGCCTTGGGCGATCGCGGCCTGCTCAAGCAAGCACTACTCGCAGCAGGCTACCCAGCAGAAGATCTTGCGGGCTATCTGACCGGGGATGACCTTACGGTAGCCTTACGGTCGAAGACGGGTGCTGGCGATCCTTTTCACCTGCGCCCCTATCAAAAAACCGCCACTGAGTTGTTTTACCAATCTGGAAAAGCCAAAGGCGGTAGCGGTGTGATTGTGCTGCCCTGCGGCGCCGGGAAGACCATGGTCGGCATGGCCGCGATGGCAGAGGTGCAACAAAAAACACTCATTCTCACCAGCAGCCTGACCTCCGTGCGCCAATGGCAGCAAGAACTGTTGGATAAAACGACACTCAAAGCAGAACAGCTTGCTGAATACAGTGGCAAACAAAAGGCCACTGGCCCAGTGACCCTAGCCACCTATCAAATTCTCACCTACCGTGCCAGCCAGGAGGATGAATTTCTCCATCTTGGATTGTTTGATCAGCAAGCTTGGGGCCTGATTATTTACGATGAAGTTCACCTGTTACCAGCACCTGTTTTTCGGATTACCGCGCAGCTTCAGGCCCGTCGTCGCTTGGGGCTCACCGCCACGCTGATCCGCGAAGATGGCCGCGAAGGGGATGTGTTTACCCTGATTGGGCCAAAGCGGTATGACGTGCCCTGGCGAGAGTTGGAAGGGCAAGGCTTTATTGCGGCGGCTGACTGCACTGAAATTCGGGTGGCGCAAACTGAAGAGAGACAGATGGAGTATGCCACGGCAGCGCGTCGCTATCAGTTTCGGATTGCGGCGGAAAATCCGCTTAAGTTAGAGGTTGTTCAAGCCCTGCTCGAAAAAGAGAAAGGGCACCGGGTGTTGATTATTGGGGAGTATTTGGATCAGTTAAATGCGATCGCTAAGCAGGTTGACTTACCCCTCATTACTGGCAAAACCAGCCAGAAAAAGCGCGATCGGCTCTATGCCGATTTCCGTAGCGGCGAGGTTTCGGGCCTGATCCTTTCACGGGTGGGCAACTTTGCCCTCGACTTGCCCGATGCCGACGTGCTGATTCAGGTCTCTGGGAAATATGGGTCTCGTCAGGAGGAAGCCCAGCGGCTAGGTCGCATCCTTCGGCCCAAGCAAGATGGCCATAGTGCGCAGTTCTACACGCTGGTTTCATCACGCACGTGCGAGGAAGATTTTGCCCAGCACCGTCAGCTGTTTTTGACAGAGCAAGGCTACCGCTATCACATTCAGCTATGGGAAGCGTGAGCAGCCCCTACGACGACGGCAGAAAAAGAAGGTAACGAGGTGAACTCAGCTGAGAGAAGCTTAGCCTGCATTATTCACGAACATACACTCAAGAAATATAGCGATTTCCTGATTCCGACAGTGTGTTTTTATATAGTGTTGGCCACTTAGCTCAGCACATTCCCAATGAGTGAAACCATTGATGCACATAGCGCTAAGTGGTCAGCAATGACCAAATGCATCTGGCCATTGCTATACATGGGATCTGAGAGGCTGAAACATATGGCCTATATGGATTTATGCCCTATTCAGGCTTTTGGTGAATAATGCAGGTTAGTCCGAAGCTTGATTTTGGCGGTGGCTTTTCTAATGTGGCTTTTTCAAAGCAGATTGATCAGGTTAGCGTTGACCTAGGTGCTTACAATACGCTGCTTTCTAAGGTGGATGAAGCCTACAATATGTTTATTGAGTCTGAACGGAATCTCTCGAAGTTCTCTAGCAAGATGCTGGCGAATGTGGCGATTCGGTATGACAAGGATAGTAGTGAGTATGAGATGGCGGGTGGTGTGAGGGCGCGCGATCGCAAGCGACCCACTCGCAAATCGACGGCCTCTACGGAGCTAGCGACTGCCTAGACGGATCAAGCCGTAAAACGAAATGAAAAGGGGTTCTTTGGGGTTACACCAGGGAGCCCCTTTTTCATTTATAGAATGCTTTTATGAGGGCAAGCTATCGCTGGGTGAATACCTATTGAATTGACTGAACCAATCCAATGGGCTTCGGCGCAGGGATTTCTCAAGTGTTAGTCAGTGTTTGGTTCAAACGAATGCGTTGTGGGTTAGATCATTCACAGCCGTTAGAAATGTAGTGCTTGTCGTTCTTCGTCGAATGGGGGGGAGGCTGCGGATAGCGGTGAGGATGCTTTGGGGCCAGCTGAGTTGGATCTCTTCTGTGATGGGTCCTTTGGCTAATGAGCGGATAGAGCCGAGGCTAGAGGGCTTTAGAGTTCGCCTTTGAAGGCTTTGTCGAGGATGGCAGGGAGGAGGGCGTTGAGTTCGGTGGCGGTTTGGGTTTGGAGGGTGCGGAGGGTGTTGATTTTAGATTGAAGGTCATCAAGTGCTGCAACCATGTATCTTTGCTGAGATAAAGGTATGTAAGGAATCTGAATTGACTTAATTTTGAGGGCATTCACATTTTTGAGGGCTGTTCCTCTACCTGATAGCTTTTCTCTCACTTGAGGAGCTTGGAGACAATAACGAACGTAGTATGGATCAACAGAGTCATCGAAACGAAATTGAATCAAATAAGCAGCAGGTATGCAATCAAAATCTGGACGATTAAACACTGCGCATAAGCCAACGCTGCCACTTCTAACAACAGCTAAGTCACCGACTTTTAGAGTAAGCTTGGCTTTATCTCCTGATGCCACTAGCATTCGAGGCATAGTCTTATAATCTATATACCCAGCATCGCTAATATCAGTAGCACGCATGATAGGAATACCTATGTCAGAATATGACTCGTTATAGAAACGGGGACCGTATCTATCGTATGTAGTGAAACTACCAATGCTTTTAAACGGAGTATTCTGAGCTTGAGACTGTTCAAAAAAATCTTTGAGCCTGGATTGAAGAAGTGAATTAGCTTGTTGAGAAGATTGCGATCGCAACTCCCGCGCCTCTTCAACTTTGCCCGCCAACTCCTCAATCCGCGCCACAATTCGAGGGATATCCGATAAAGGTTCTGGTAGTTCTGGTAAGTCAGCAAGGGATTCCTTAGACTGCCTGCATTCAATAAGATCCAGGAAATCTGAAATGACTGTTTGTAGTTGTGGAGATGGTATTGGAAGATTTGTTTGGCGTAAGATCTTCTGACTAATATTTGGCTGTGCTCCTCCAAAGCTGGTTTCTAAGAAATCTTGTCGTTTATTTCTTAGAAACCAAAACAAATATTTCTTGAAAATATCTTTGTCAGTAGGTGTTACAGCACAAACCGCCTGATTAGAAGCCGAGTCAAAATCAAGAATGCCAACTTTCCCAACAGTGGCACCATAGAGTGCTATGACTAACGTGCCTTTTGGATAAATCTTAGCCGATGAATTATCTAGTCCTTCTTGCGTAATCAATTCATTGACTTCCGTGATTAACCCGTTATTTAATTCTCCTGATTTTATCCAGGGTATCGAGCCGCCATAATAGGAAGGTGTTTGGCGATTAGGGGTTCCTCCTGATGTTGTTGTTGCGATTTCTTTTAATGCTTTGATAGGAACGCCTGACTTTTCAATAGACTGAAAGATTAGTCTTAATGAGGCAATTAGTGTTGCGTTATCTAGATACCTTCTTTCAGCTGCGGTTAATTTCTTCATTAGTTTATTTCTTTCCCCAGCTGCACTATTTCGCACTTTGCTGTAGCAGTAGAACGACCAGAAGAAGCGCAGACAATAGGCAGGCAACGCCCACGGGCATCCGGGCGG
Source organism: Phormidesmis sp. (assembly GCA_045110585.1). GTDB lineage: Bacteria > Cyanobacteriota > Cyanobacteriia > Phormidesmidales > Phormidesmidaceae > Phormidesmis. The sequence continues at coordinate 32,837 of JBGCGG010000092.1, forward strand.
GCAAGCGCAACGGCCGACACAAGAAACGCTCTGCCAAGTAACAGTTATTGGAATTCTTGC
>JBGCGG010000093.1:0-12775 GCA_045110585.1 Phormidesmis sp.
GTCATCAAGTCCAGCAAGTACATGCTGAGGGGATCGTCCTTCGCACCCGCTTTAAACGCCGTGGTTGGAACGGTAGGGCGCAGCAGCACATCCACATCTTTGACAGCCGCGTCAAAGTCTTGCTTAATCAGCGTTCGAACCTTTTGCGCCTTGAGATAGAACGCATCGTAGTAGCGTGCCGAAAGGGCATAGGGGCCAGTCATGCGGCGGCGCGTCACCTCATCGCCAAAGCGTTCGGCGCGGGTTTTGTTGTACATAGAAAGCAGGTTGGGTTCATCCGCGCGCAGGCCATAGCGAACGCCGTCGTAGCGGGCCAAGTTCGCAGAGGCTTCGCAGGGCGCGATGATGTAATACGCCGAAACGCCGTAGCTGAACTTAGGGCAGGAAACGGTTTTGATTTCTGCGCCGAGGGCTTTGAGCTGCTCAATGGATGCATTGACCGCATCGCCGACCTTGGGATCGATGCCTTCACCAAAAGTTTCTTTCACAATGCCAATGGTGCGGCCTTTCAAAGGTGTTTTGCCACCTTTAGAAAGCGATTGGGTATAGTCAGGAATTTCGACGTTTAGGCTGGTGGCATCTTTAGGATCGTGGCCTGCGATCGCCCCCAACAAAATCGCCGTATCTTCTACGGTTCTGCCAAACGGCCCAATTTGATCCAACGAAGAGGCAAACGCCACCAATCCAAAGCGCGAAACTAAGCCATAAGTTGGCTTCATGCCCACAATGCCGCAGAAAGAAGCAGGCTGCCGAATCGAGCCGCCCGTATCTGATCCCAAAGAGATGGGAGCCTGCCCTCCGGCTACCGCCGAAGCTGACCCGCCAGAAGATCCGCCCGGTACGCGCTCTATGTCCCAAGGGTTACAGGAGGCTTGAAACGCCGAATTCTCAGTGGAGCCGCCCATGGCGAACTCATCCAAGTTTGTTTTGCCCACAAATACCGCACCCGCCTTATCCAAGCGATCTGTCACGGTTGACTCGTACGGGGGCACGAAATTTTCTAAGACTTTGGAGCTACAGGTGGTGCGAATCCCTTTAGTACACAGGTTGTCTTTGAGCGCGATCGGAATCCCTGCCAGCAGGCCAATATCCTCCCCCGCCGCAATTTTGGCATCCACCGCATTTGCCTGTGCCAATGCCTTCTCCGCAGTGAGTGACACAAAGCTTTTCAGCTTAGGCTCAACGGCTTGTGCCTGCTCAATTTGAGCCTGAGCGATCTCGGTCGCAGAGCACTCTTTGCTCGTAAGCTGCTGATGCAACTTGCGGATGGCTGACATACCAACTTCCTCTATATCCTTACGCTTCAGTTAGAACTTCTTATTCCAGTTAGAATTCTCATTCCAGTTAGCTAGATTAGCAGCTTGAACCGTTCGTTTCTGCGTTAATTGCGGTTATTTTCCGAAAACAAAGAACAGGTGTTCTCATTTCAGGAAATTTGCCGCTCACTAAAAATATTTCGATGAGAAAGCGCAATAGCCTAAATAACTATTTTTGATTGAATGTTCATTCATTACCATTTGGGTGTGTTGCAGCGCACATCATCCGGAAGATCTTGGCAATATATATCTATTCATATGGAGATATCTACCGATCCCCCCTTGCCAACTGGCAGATACAGACAGACACTTAAGTGGAAGCAAGGATTGACATTTTTTTTAAGAAGCTAGGATCGGTGTTGTGAAAAGAGTTCTTTCAATAATTTTGGGCGGTGGTGCTGGAACCCGCCTCTACCCCCTGACAAAATATCGTGCAAAGCCTGCAGTTTCCCTAGCTGGCATGTACCGATTGATTGATATTCCTGTCAGTAACTGTATTAACTCCGACATTTTAAAGATATATGTGCTGACCCAGTTCAACTCAGCATCGTTAAACCGCCACATTGCGAAGGCGTACAATTTTTCCACGTTCAGCGACGGCTTTGTAGAAGTGCTCGCGGCGCAGCAAACGCCAGATAGTCCAAGCTGGTTTGAAGGCACAGCGGACGCGGTACGCAAATATCTCTGGATGTTTGAAGAAGCTGATGTGGATGAGTTCATCATCCTTTCCGGTGACCATCTCTACCGCATGGACTACAGCAAGTATGTCAAGGCGCACCGAGAAAGCAACGCTGATGTGACCCTTTCTGTTGTGCCCATCGGCTACAAGACGGCTTCTAGCTTTGGTTTGATGAAGGTTGATGATAACAACCGCATCGTTGAATTTTCAGAGAAGCCCAAGGGCGAAGCGCTCGAAGCCATGAAGGTAGACACCACGGCAATGGGCCTTGATGCAGAGCAGGCTAAAGATAAGCCCTTTATTGCCTCTATGGGCATTTACGTGTTCAAAAAGCAGGTGTTGATTGATCTGCTGCGCAAGTACCCTGACCAAACCGACTTTGGTAAGGAGATCATTCCATCTTCTGCACGTGACTACAACGTTCAGGCATACCTGTATAAGGGCTACTGGGAAGATATCGGTACCATCGAAGCGTTCTACGAGTCCAACATTGCGCTCACAAAGCAGCCAGATCCCGCCTTCAGCTTTTACAAGAAAGACGCACCGATTTATACGCGATCGCGCTATCTGCCCCCCAGCAAACTTCAAGACTGCCAAATCACTGAGTCCATCATCAGCGAAGGCTGCATCCTCAAGAACTGCCGCGTTCACAAGTCTGTAGTGGGCTTGCGCCAACGGATTGAAGCAGATTGCGAAATTGATAGCGCACTTCTCATGGGTAGCGATTTCTATGAGGAGCAAGCTGAAAACACAGAGCGCTCCGATGAGAACCAGGTACCTATTGGCATCGGCAAAGGCTCTGTCATTCGCCGCGCCATTATTGATAAAAACGCTCGCATTGGCCGCAATGTACAAATTATCAATAAGGACAACGTAGAAGAGTCTGAGCGTGAGTCTGATGGCTACTACATCCGTAGCGGTATCGTCGTTGTGCTGAAAAACGCAACGATCCCAGACGGCACCATCATTTAGGAACGCTTCCTGTCACGTAGTATCTAGGAGGCATATCTCGTAAGTGCCTAGATATGCGGCATTTAGATATGCGGCGTTTAGATATTGCGTGACGAATGAACGGAGACCAGCTTGCGCCTTTGATTATGCTCATTGGATTGCCCGGTAGCGGTAAGTCTACTTGGGCCAAGCAATTTATTACCCATCAGCCTGACTACAAGCTGATAGCGACGGATGATGTACGCTATCAGCTTTATGGTGACGAGGCAGTGCAGGGAGAATGGCTGCAGATTTGGCGGGCAGTATTGTCACAACTAAAAGAAGCACGAGAAGCGATCGCAGCCGGAAAGCTCACCAGCGTCATCTACGATGCCACAAACGCCCGCCGTCGCCATCGCCGTGAATTCATCCAAGCAGCAAAAGACTGCGGTTACGGCCCCATTCACGCGCTCTGGCTCGATACACCTTTAGCGAGTTGTTTAGCCCGTAACCAAACTAGAGATAGGCATGTCCCTACTGACGTGATTGAAAAAATGCACCGCCAGCTCACCGAAGCGCCGCCCAGTGAGGCAGAAGGGTTCGCCAGCATTAAAAAGGTATAGCCAGCATTACAAACAGCCTAGTACACAGGTATCTGGCATCAGGATATAAGCAAGCAGCCCCAAAAAATTCGGACTTAAAAGGCTGAATTTAAAAAGCTCGTGTGAGCGTTTGCTCACGTAACTTTCTGTGACAAAGGCAGTCTGGTATATTCACAGGCAACGCCCGCCCTTTGGAAAGCAGGCTTTCGCATACATAATGCAGCCGAACAACTCATCTATTCAAAACATTTCTAGTCAGCAGCGACCAGATCAGCAACAGCCCGATCAGGAAGATTCCGCGCAAGAACAGCCCGATCAGCAACAACCCGATCAGGAACGACCTGATCAAGAACAGCCCGATCAGGCAAACACCGCTTCCTCTGATCCCATCTCTGGGCTAACCCCTGTAGAGATCCTTCAAAAGCGCTACGCTGACCAGCTTAGCCACGATATTGAACAGCTAGAAACCCAAAAGACCCAGCTTCGAGAAGACATCCAAACCCTCGCCCGAGCCTACACGCGCCTACAAGCCAGCGTCGAGTCACTCAGGCATGCTGAGCGCTCAGCCAACAAAGCTGCCGACGCGGCCAATAAGCGAATGACGGAAGCAATCCACGCCGACGCCATTGAGAGAGAAACCGCGCTGGCAGCAGAGTCGTCCTCTCAAGCCGCCCAGTTTCCCGAGACCCAGTTTCCCGAGACTCACTTCTCCAACACCCAGACTTCCAACACCCAGACTTCTGAGTTCGTCAAACTTTCTATCGTGCCCTCCCCCCCGCGCCCTGCAGAGGACACCACCGAAACAACCGAAGCGCTGCCGCCGACCGAGCAAACCACTGAGCCTCAGCGCTCCATCGAGTTACCGCTACCTGCAACGTCTGTGCAGAGGCGACAGATCAGTATTCAAAGTCGTCGCGTCGAGAGGATCAACAGCGTTGCCATTGAGCGGAAGGGATTGTTTTTGAGTGCGATCGCCACCGTTTTGATGGCTTGGCATTTTTGTGTTGTGGCGACGCTTGGTACTGGCGGTAGCTGGCTTGGCATCACAATTGGGACATTAGGGGTTGGCTTCATGCCTGCCGTTGCCCTGCTCTGGCTAAGAATGCTGGTCGTAGTTCCAGCTTTAGTCTTGCTGGCCCCCCAGCTTCATGAGGAAGTCTGGGAAGATTTGCAGGAGTGGACCTACAATCGCGACGGGTTGCTGCTACTGCTAATTGGGAGCGGCATTGCCTTATTTACCTCGCAGGTGCTGCTGTATCAGTGTTTGGGCCTATTGGGGCCTGCCATCGGCGCGGCTTTGCTGTTTTTGTACCCGCTGACGGCTGTGCCTTTTAATGCAATTTTTGGCGTCGTCGTAGACGGCTACCGTCGCCTCTCAGCGTTGGGCGCGGTGGCATTAGTGGCGATCGCGATGGGCGGCGTCCTCACCCTTAAGCCCACAGTCCAATCCACACTCAATACGCCATCAACCATCTGGCTGGGACTGGGTGCCAGCATTGCCTTTAGCCTCTACATTGCCCTCACCAATATCAGCTACCGGCAGCCCAAGTGCCACCCTATCCCGGCGGGCCTTGTACAGTTTTGTGTGGTTGCAGTTCTCAGTAGCATCGTCTTGCTAGTAAAACCGCTAGAACCGGCTGCTATAGATTGGCTCAGCTTCGCACTTTGGGGCATCTTGCTAGGCTTCCTCATGCTGCTGGTCTATCTGTTTAACTACACCAGTCTCAGACTCATTGGCCCGCGCACAGCAATTATTGCGGCGATCGCACCGCTGGCTACCCTCATCTTGGCATGGAGCTTTACCCCCACCCCTACGTTAGCCATCATTCAATGGACAGGCATTGCCCTGGTCAGCATTGGCGGCATTGCACTAGGCAAAGAAAAGCTGGGTAACTAAACCAATGCAAAAAAAATAAGACAAAAAACAAGACAAAAAAACTGGGCAGCTAACAGGCTTGCCCAGATGAGTCATTTATTCAATGTTGTCTATTTCATCTCAGTCTGTTCACACTTACTCGTTTAAGCTCAAGCCTTGTTTAAGATAAAGCGCACAAGCCCCACCAAAAAAACTGGCCACTTAATGACCTGGCAAGAGTGCCGAACAAACTGAATCAAATAAAAACGGAGAGAGAGGGATTCGAACCCTCGAACAAGTTGCCCCGTTACAGCATTTCCAGTGCTGCGCCTTCAACCACTCGGCCATCTCTCCAACTATTCGTGCATGACATGCCCAGTAGCGCGTCACGGCTTTGCTATCGTATCAGAGATCGGGATATTTCCACGCACTTTTTACAGCGAATTGCCTCGATTCTCTTGTCACTACATGCAATCATGAAAAAGCCCCATATCACCGCAAAGCGCTATGGCTGAGCCTCCAGAAAAAAGCTATTTAGAAAAAACCTATAGCGTCCGCATTCACGACCGGCAAAAAGGGAAAGAGTACACGGTTCAAGTACCGGGCGATCGCTACATCCTCCAAACTGCCGAAAACCAAGCCGCCGTTCTGCCCTTTGCCTGCCGCAACGGTGCTTGCACCACCTGCGCCGTCCGCGTGCTCTCCGGAGAACTCGAGCAGCCTGAAGCAATGGGACTCTCCCCCGACTTACGAGAACAAGGCTACGCACTCTTATGCGTCAGCTACGCCCGCAGCGACTTAGAAGTAGAAACCCAAGACGAAGACGAAGTCTACGAACTCCAGTTTGGCCGCTACTTTGGCAAAGGAAAAGTCCGCTTCGGCATCCCCATTGAAGATGATTAATACACCCATGCCTTCAGCCCCTTCCATCTCACCCACCGACCTCCAACGCTACCTAGACGTTGCCACCGAAGCAGCATCCGCAGGCGGCGCAGTGCTCCAGCACTACTGGGGCAACCTTTCCAATATTCAATCCAAAGGCCGCCCTGGTGATTTAGTCACCGAAGCCGACAAAGCCGCCGAAAAAGAAGTTCTCTCTGTGCTGCGCCTTCACGTTCCTGACCATGCAATTCTCGCCGAGGAATCAGGCAGCATTGGCACGCAAAAAGATGGCTTGCTCTGGGCTGTAGATCCACTCGACGGCACCACCAACTACACCCACCAATATCCTTTCTGTGGTTGTTCTGTTGGCCTCCTTATAAATGGTCACCCCGTCGTCGGGGCCATTTTCGACCCCTTTCATAAACATCTCTTTCGCGCCGCGAAAGGACTCGGGGCTACCTGCAATCGTCAGCCCATCAGCATATCTGACACAGAATCCCTTGCTGATAGCCTCCTAGTCACCGGTTTCGCCTACGACCGCCGCGAAACGATTGACAATAACTACGCCGAGTTCTGTCACCTTACCCACCTCACCCAGGGCGTTCGCAGAGGAGGGGCAGCCTCTATCGACCTGGCATACGTAGCTTGCGGCAGGCTAGATGGCTATTGGGAACGGGGGCTATCACCGTGGGACTTGGCGGCAGGCATCGTACTCGTAGAAGAAGCGGGCGGACAGGTAAGCGCTTACGATCAAAGTCCGTTTGAGGTAGAAAGCGGACGAATTTTGGCAACCAACGGCAAAATTCATACTGAGCTAAGCCATGTACTGGGCACCGTAAAGCCCTTTGAACGGTTTGCACCAACGCCTTAAAAGACACCGCATTCCCAACGAAAAGGCCCTCTCCAAGGAAACCCCTGACGCACGAGGTGTTTGCTTGGGAGATCACCAAAGCTATCTCCCAAGCAAACACCTCTAATCGACATTACGCGCAATAGCTTGTCCAAGGTTTGTTCTTATCCTGAACTCACGTCCAATACTTGGCGTCAATTTAGACCCCAAAAACAAAATTTTTGTCAACTCACAAAAAACATCTTCATGGAATAAATATTTTTCATGGCCATACGGCGCTATTCCGGAGAGTTTTCATAAAGAGTGCGCCAATTTTTTACATATTTTTTATACTTATCCGCAAGTATTTATACGGTCACGCCCTTTTTGTGGGCTGCATGGCCAAAAGGTATGTTCTTAAATTCGATCAATCATTTTAGGGCGATCGCAATCACGATCATCGTTGCAGGCCACTGTTTTTACATGGTCGATGCCACGTTCAATACGCTTCCAGAGCGGGCATTCGGAAATTTAATTGCAGGCGGCACCGTCCTATTCGTCTTTATATCGGGCTTCCTGTTTCACCACATTTTTTATAAGCGCTACCAGTTCAAAAAGTTCATGGCAGGCAAGCTCAAAAAGGTACTGCTGCCCTACACACTGCTTTCGATTGCGCCCATCGTCTTACTCGTGATGAAGCAAGACGCCTACTACAGCCTTTATGACCCGCAAGGCAGTGGGTTCATAGCAACCTACCTCGTCCCCGCCCTTAAGTACTACTTCACAGGCCGATTCCTCACCGCCTACTGGTACATTCCATTCGCCATGATTCTCTTTTTGCTGTCGCCTTTGCACATGGGCTTCATCCAACTGCGTTTCAAGTGGCAAACATTGATTACAGGGCTTTTGTTCGTCGTTTCACTCTTTTTACATCGCCCTGTAGACGACATTCTCATCCTTCAGTCCGTTGTCTATTTCATGCCGGTTTATCTCATCGGCATCATGGCCTCCGAAAAAAAAGACGCCATCTACACCCAGCTCAAAGGCAAAGAGATTTATTTACTGCTGACTGCGATCGCCCTCGCCACCATCCAAGCCGCACTGGGTAAATTCAGCAGCTACCAAAAACCGCCTTTTGTCTACGACGGCATAGACATCATGCTCTTTCAAAAAGTGGCACTGTGCTTCTTCTTTATGGTGTGGCTCCACCGTTTCGAGCAAGTCAACTCCAAAGCCATTAACATCCTCGCTTCCACCAGCTTTGCCATTTACTTCACCCATGGCTACTTCATGCAAATCATCCGCGAGGTGGTTTCAGCCTTCAATATTGAGTTCTATAGCCCTTGGTTTTGGTATCCCATCGTCACCACCGGCATGATCCTGGCCTGTTTGATGGTGGCCATAAGTCTTAAAAGACTCTTGCCAAATTACAGTCGGTACCTAATTGGCTACTAACGTAGACAGATTAATAAGTCGCACACTAGGTCTTTCACTCTCAAGATTTTAAAGAATTATGACCTGAGATGAATTTTTTGGAGTGAATTACTAAGTCATCATAAGAGCGCCATATTTTAATCCAGAGGATTTACCTATCGCCATGTCTGCACACAGTAGCCTTCCGGGTCACCTTCCAGAAAATGGTGTCATGATGCAGTTTTTCCACTGGTATGTAGCACCAGATGGTTCTCTGTGGAATGAACTCAGCGAAAAGGCTGAAGCACTTGCAAAAGCAGGTATAACCTCCGTGTGGTTGCCCCCTGCCTACAAAGGCGCAGAAGGCGGCAGCGATGTTGGCTACGGCGTATATGATCGCTACGACCTCGGTGAATTTGATCAAAAAGGCTCTGTAAGAACCAAGTACGGCACCCGCGACGAATACATCAACGCTGTCCGCACAGCCAAAGCATCCGGGATATCGGTGTATGCCGACATCGTGCTTAACCATATGATGGGCGCAGACAAGCAAGAAGAATTTATTGCCACGCCTCACGATCCGGATGACCGCAATCAGGCCATTGACGAGCCTGCCTTGATTAAAAGCTGGACGCACTTTACGTTTCCAGGGCGAAACGGCAAATACTCAGACATGACATGGCGGTGGTGGCACTTTAACGCCACTGATCACAATGACTATGCAGAGGAAGACTACGAAGCCGTTTATCTCTTTGATGGCAAGAAATTTGAAACAGAAGTAGACCTAGAGAAAGGTAGCTTTGACTATCTGATGGGTTGCGATCTCGATATTAATAACCCAGAGGTCACAGATGCCCTAAAAAAATGGGGCGAATGGTATGTCGATACCATCGATATGGATGGATTCCGCTTCGATGCGGTCAAGCACGTCCGCGCGGGGTTCTTCCCGCAGTGGATGAACCATGTACAGCGCTATAGCGGGCGCTTCCTGTTTGCCGTCGGGGAATATTGGTCTGGCGACATCAACGCCCTGCACCGATTTGTTGAACTCACCAATGGCACCGTCACCCTATTCGACGCGCCTTTGCACTACAACTTCCACAAGGCCAGCAAGCGCGGCGAGCCTTATGACATGCGCAAAATTTTTGACAATACATTAGTAGACAGTCATCCCGATCTTGCGGTCACCCTCGTCGACAATCACGACTCCCAGCCCCTTCAGTCTTTAGAATCTGTTGTGGAGCCATGGTTTAAGCCGATTGCTTACGCCCTCATTTTGCTCCGCAAAGACGGCTACCCTTGCGTCTTTTATGGTGACTACTACGGCGCTCACTACACAGATCACGGTAAAGACGGCAACGAATACGAGATTTTCTTGGACGCTCACCAGTGGCTGATTGATAAGTTCTTGCAGGCCCGCCATACCTATGGTCATGGCGAGCAGAAAAATTACTTTGACCATCACAGCACCATTGGCTGGACACGGCTAGGCAGCGAAGAACATGCTGGCGGCATGGCCGTGGTGCTGAGCAATGGTGAAGCGGGCACCAAACGAATGCATATAGGTAAACCGAATCGCACTTATCGCGACATCACTGAACACGTGAGTGAGCAAATTACAACAGATGAGGAAGGTTGGGCAGACTTTCGCTGTGAGGCGGGGTCTGTTTCTGTTTGGGTACCTGCAAGTGACCTTTCAGCATGAGCAGATGGGAAAAGGACTGTAGGCCAGTTGCTCTCACGGGCATTCTGAACCTGCGACCTTTACTCCAACTTTAAATACCACCCATGACCACCATCAATGAAGGGCTGTTCAAGCTTGATGTGACAGATCACCATGCTGTGCTCGGTTTTTCTTTGGCCGAGGAGCCTAAAAAAGTGCGTAAGCGCTATTTGAAGGTGGCTCGTCAGCTCCATCCTGATAGCTTAAGGAATGCGCCAGAAGATCAGAAGAAGCGGGCTAGTGAGCTGCTTTCTAAGTGGGTGAACCCAGCCTATGAGGCGCTGAGTCAGGGGAAGTCGGCAAAAGAGCACAGCATTTTGTTGAAAATGAAGCAGGAGCAGTTAGTGGCCCGGCCTGTTTTGCTCTCAGCGAAGAGTGAACCGGCCAAAAAGCTGCTGGGAACCAGCAATTTGGAGCACGATTACACATCAGCGTTGCAAAAAATTGCGGCTGAGCAGTATTCGGATTTAACGCGGGTAAATGAGGCGATCGCGCTCATAAGCGAACTCAACGCTGTTTATCTGATGCGAAAAGGCAACGTGGGCACTAAGCCCGAACCTGTGAGCAGCGGCGCAAAAGAAAAAGCACCAGACACCGCTGAAGCAGCCCCTCGTCGCCCCCGTCACGAGGCCATTATTGACAGCTACATGAACCGCGCCAAAGAATTTGACTATAAACGGGACTACTCTCGCGCTATTTTAGAATTGCGCGAAGCGATCGCCGCTCATCCGCAAAGTGCCCTTTGCCATGGCTACCTAGCCAAGCTGTACCTTAAGACCGGGCAGGCAACCATGGCTAAAATCCATGCCAAAAGTGCCCTGTCATTTGACATAAACAACGAAATGGCCAACGAAGTTCAGGCCAAACTAGAGGCCAACGCCAACCCCGCAGCGGCCAAAAGTAAAGCTCAAGGAACAGACAAAGCAGCAGGGAAGCAAGCCAGTAAACAGGGCAAAAAAGGAGGCGGTCTCTTAAGCGGATTGTTTGGTGGAAAAAAAGGATAAATGCCAAAACCATACCAGCCCCCCACAGGTGGCCGAGACCTGCTCCCACTCGACGTGGTGCAAAAGCGTTGGATTGAAGATCGTTTAGAGCAGGTTTTTCAGCGATGGGGCTATCACCGCATCATCACCTCTACCGTAGAAACCATGGATACGCTAATGGCAGGTGGTGCCATTGAGCGACTAGAAGTTATTGAGCTTCAGCTCGGCCAAGCCGGTCAGCAGCGCTTAGGATTGCGCCCTGAACTCACCGCATCGATTGCTCGCGCTGCCGTTACGCGTCTTGCATCAGTTACTTACCCGCAGCGGCTGTATTACAACGCCAATGTATTTCGTCGTTTAGCGCAGGGCAGCCAAGGCAACCAGCAAGAATATCACCAAGCAGGGATAGAGCTGCTGGGCGCAAGCGGACTCATGGCCGATGCCGAAACCATTTTGCTAGCAGCAGATTGCCTCAGCGCCCTCAGCATTACAGACACCAGCCTTGTCATCGGTGAGGCAGCGCTGACCTATTCTTTGCTCAGCCCCTTTCCCGAAGAGATCCGTGAAACCGTGCGGCACCATGTCGCGGCACTGGATTTGGTGGCGCTAGATGAAATGGCCCAAAGCGGTGAGCTGAGTGATGAGCTGCGCGATCGCGTTTCCACCCTTACAAGCTTGCGCGGCGAACCCACCGCCGTTTTGGCTCAGCTCAGCAGCTTAGATCTCACTACTGAGCAACAGGAAATCGTCAATCGACTCAAGGCACTGATTGAATTATTGACCCTAGAAAAATCGCAAGGTACGGCAATTCCGCCAATTGTGATGGATTTGAGCCTGATTCGTCCCTTTGATTATTACACCGGGATTGTGTTTGAAATTGCGAGCGGCGCAAGCAAGCAACGGCTAGGCCAAGGCGGGCGATACGACGAGCTGCTAGCTGTCTATGACACGCGTAAGCGAAGTGAGCCAGGCCAGAATGAGTCAGGCCAGAATGAGCCAGGCCAGAATGAGTCAAAAGGATTTCCTGGTATTGGCTTTGTCTTAAATATTGATCAGTTGCAGCAGGAACTGTTGCCGAGCGCTCAATTGCCGCGTGAAACACCCCCCAGTGACTGGTTGATTGTGCCGGAAGATGACGCGGCGGCAGCAGCAGCGTTGGCCTATGCGCAAAAGGCACGGCAGTCTGGCGAAGTGCCTCAAAATGGCCTACCGCAAAATCTGGTGAGAGTAGAGATGTGTTTGGATTTGACGCAATCGAAGGATGAGGTGAGAGCGATCGCGCGTAAACGCAATATCAGTCGAATTGCCTGGATATCACAAAAAGGCTTGCCCGATATCGAGGTTGTTAACTAAGCTTAATAGAGAAATTTTGTTTAGATAGAGAGAAACGCTTGTGGCCCACACCATTGTGACTGACGTATGCGAAGGCATTGCCGACTGCGTAGATGCTTGCCCTGTTGCCTGCATTGATGAGGGCCCTGGCAAAAATAAGAAGGGAACTGGCTGGTATTGGATTGATTTTGATACCTGCATTGACTGCGGCATTTGCTTGCAGGTATGTCC
>JBGCGG010000094.1:0-20984 GCA_045110585.1 Phormidesmis sp.
GATTTACTCTCTGTCATTCAGACCTGTCGAAGGCAGGGGCGGTCTGCCATGGCATTTTTTACGCAAGCCCTCAGCGCTCAGCATCATGAGCGTATCGAAATGCCCTCGCTCATTCCACTGACTACGACCTGAATCTTTACATTCACCGAATTGAGCAGAACAGTCCCCTTTGTTTCGTTCTCATTCCGAAGTAAATAGTTTTACTAGTATTTTACTTTTTGGTGTTTTAATAAAAAGTACGCATCGGTCTCTATTAAACACTTGTAAAATTATGGAGTAAAAATGCCTCCTTCCCTTGAAGCCAAATCAAAATACTATTCACTGCACCTTCCTTATTCACTACATCTCCCTATTTAACTATGCTGGTATAGGTGCCAGCACCATCAGTTACCTTAAATATTTTTTGTCAGTTTAGAGAGACCTATTCGATGCCAGGAAGTTGGTATTGAGACTGTCTGTAAGCAAGACACTCTTGATTTGATTCATAACAACCACACTGAAGGATTAAACGGCAATATTTTTATTGCAAAGCGAGAAGAAATCCTCGATTACACTTGTTCTGATAGGTTAAAGATTGTGACTGATGTATTGACTGCTATCCCAGCTCAGAATAACCTCATCTTAATGTTCTGTCTTCAGGACAGAGTCAGAACAAATATTATTTGAAACTTACTTGGAAACCTGCGCCAACACATTGGGTTTCAAAGTTGTCCCCCAAGTACAACCACCAACTAAAAGGAACTTACACCATGTCACAAGCAACGTTGCAAGCAACTGTGGCAACCCCATCATCTATTCGTCCCTTAACTCAAGACGAACTTAATTTTTACCACGAACATGGCTACGTTATTGTACGTGGCCTCTTTGATTCGGAGGAAATGGATCTAGTCCAATCCGTCTGTCAGTCTGATCCCAACATTGAGAGTGCCCTCAAACCAGTTATCGACGACCAAGGTAGAAAATGGGCAGCAGCCGTTTGGGGTGGATTGAACGACAGCCTTGTTAGTGTTGTTACTCGAACCGCTCGTATGGTTGAAGTGGCTGAATCCATTATCGGACAACAGCCTTGCTACTTTATGTTTTCCAAAATTGTTCAAAAGCCTGCCCATGATGACAGCGTTGTTTACTGGCACCAAGGTTTTCCTGCATGGTACTCTGACGGCTGTACATTTCCTGATATGTTTGCGAGCTGCTCCATTGCAGTGAATAAGAACACGAAAGACAATGGTTGCTTGCAAGTTATCGCTAAGTCTCATCGATTAGGTCGCATCACTCATGTGGCTGAAGGCAACGCTGAAAAAGTTCGCTGTGACCCACATCGAATTACCCGAGCATTGGAACATCTTGAGGTAGTAGATTGTGAAATGGAACCAGGAGATGTTGTGTTCTTTCATGGCAATACCATTCATGGTTCACGAGAAAATAGCACTGATGGTGTTCGTATTTTGATGCATTGCCATTACAATGCAATGGTCAATGGACCTTCTGAAGCTAAACCAGAATCTCATCCCTGTGTTCCCATTAAAAAAGTACCTGATTCTGCCATTAAGGATGGGCTTTATACGTCGGGCTTTGAAAGCAACAGACAGGAGTGGGACTGGTATAACAAGGAACCTGAAAATTATGCTAAACAATAGCAACGCTAACTGAGAAACGTTCTTTATATAAGGTTGAGTAGAACAAATTAACTCTCAACCTTCACTGAGAACAACACATCTTTTACCTAAAGACGGCTTGGTTGAATAAGTCAAGTCGGTCATACCAAGGGTTTTAGCAGCTCAAAACTTGGAAAGATATCAAAATCTAATCTTTTTCAGAGCCTGAAACCCTTGTATGACAATGATATTTTAGGTGGCAAAACCCATCCAGACTAAGTGAAAATAAAAAATGGCTAGAGGGGGCATCTCATGACAAATCAAGGGCAAGTAACAGAGAAAAATCCTTCGATGAACCTCGGCAGTGTCTCTCTATTACCTGCAGTGGGATTTATCAGTCCTCCAGCTTTCTTAGATCCAGCTCCCTATGAATTTACAACTGTTGTTCAGGAACCTGTACTAACCCAGCAGGCTAGGCCGCTGTTACCTGAGTTTGATTTCTCCTTTGAAAGCCTTGCTTCGGAATACCTAGCGAAGCAGCTCTGTCTCTGTGCCTGCAGTTTACAAGCTACAGGATGCTCTGTTGTCGTGCAAGTTGGTCATCCTTTTGCGTGGGCCAATGTGAACTCAGAAGCAGAAGCACGGCGAAGAAATGAGCGAATTGCTGCAGCCACCAATCTTCCAACTATCATGACCGCCCTAGCGGTTGTTGATGCATTGCGATCTTATAAGGCGAAGAAGATAGCGATTAGCACTACGTTCTACAGCACAGTCTGGCACAATCATTTTGCGTCTTTTATGGAGATGTGTGGCTTTGAAATCGTACATGCGTCCAACTTCTATCAGCAAGGCGTGGCTCAGCCGCTCAATGAATATAATGAAGAAGAACACTTTAAATATGCTGATTTAGATAATCCATTAGGTGAGATGTCGGATCTGATTAAGGCCTCCATTCAAGCTGTTAAAGAGAAAGCTTCTGACTGTGATGCAATCGTCATTGTAGGAACAGGAGCGAGAACCTTAGATATTTTGTGCGAGTTAGAAGCTATAGCAAAATGTCCAGTCGTACCTGCTGATACGACTGTATATTGGTGGGCTGCACAACATCTAAATTTAACGTTGTTGCCGAATATGGGCCGATTTAAGGACTTGTCCTATCGAGAATCCTATTGACGAAAGTTACTGTTAGAACTGTTAGAGAGAATTAAGCTATGTTGCCAAAAATGAGATATTTCTTTTCTATCCCAGCTATCATTACCTATGTTTAATTCTCAAATATCACTCAAGGCCAAGTTAAATATCGCTTACTTTTGCATAGAAACTAAGCTGTATAAAGACTAGGTTATGCTGCCGACGGCTGAGAAATGAACTAGCTAGCTCTGCTATGACTTAAAAAGTTCAGTCATTAGTTGTCGAGAGTATAATCCAGGGTGTGAACAGCCTTAGAACAATTCATATTCACTCATTCAAGAGGATAAAGTAAAGCTATGGTGTCACAAGCAATTCTTTCAAAGCCGTCCTCCATTCGTCCACTAACTCAGGATGAACTCAGCTTTTATCATGAAAATGGCTACGTTATTGTGCGAGGCCTTTTTGATGCTGAAGAAATGGAACAGGTGAAATCGGTCTGTATGTCCGACCCCAGCCTGGAGAGTGCCCTGAAGAAGGTCATTGATAACGAAGGTAGAACTTGGGGTGCCTCTGTTTGGTCTGAATTAAACGATAGCCTGCTGAGTGTTGTCACTCAGACAACTCGCTTAGTTGAGGCCGCTGAGGCCATCACTGGCGAACTTTGCTACTTCATGTATGCCAAAATTGTTAAAAAGAAGCCCTATGATCGAAGCATTGCCCACTGGCACCAGGCTTACCCAGCATGGCATGATGAAGGTTGCCCATTCCCAGATCTATTTGCCACTTGTTCTATTGCAGTGAATAAGAGCACAAAAGAAAATGGTTGTTTTCAAGTCATTGACAAGTCTCACCGATTAGGCCGCATTACTCATGTTGCTGAAGGCAATGCTGACAAAGTCCGTTGCGAACCAAAACGGCTTGCCAAAGTATTGGAACGTCACAAAATTATCAATTGTGAAATGGATCCAGGCGATGCTGTTTTCATGCATGCCAACACCATTCACGGTTCCCATGAAAATAATACCAGTGACACTCGTGTTTTGATGCATTGCCATTACAATGCGATAGTCAATCGACCTGTGGAAGAAGGTAACGCATACGTGCACTTTGAGGAGCCCGTCAAGAAGCTACCTGATTCTGCCATTAAGGATGGTCTTTATACGTCAGGCTTTAAAGGCGACAGTAAGGAATGGAACTGGTATAACAAAGAGCCTGAAGGCTATGTCAAAGAACTATCATTTGGCGACTGTTCTACCTGTAAGTCGGCTGAGTGTAGTGGAGTGTAACTCTGTGTCAAAATTAGAAAATTTCTGTCTTCTTCGCACTGTCTGAATGAAACAACTATGAAGAATAATCTTACCAAATACGCCCAAATGATTCAGGATCACCTTCCTGATGCTCAAATTTTCATTCATGATGTAACAGGTAAGGAAAATCACTTTAAAGCGATAGTGGTTTCCTCAGAGTTTGTTGGGAAAAATCTGGTTGGGCAGCATCAAATAGTTAATGAGTCACTGAAAGAGCATTTGCTCTCAAAAGTCCTTCACTCTCTAGCGTTAAATACCTATACCCCTGAAGGATGGAAAAAAGATCCACTATCTAAAGCAATCAATGAGTCTTCTATATACACTCGTTACTCTCAAAGTGATGAGTCGTAGAAGTTCGATCGGCCAATTGGCTGGTTATTCCCAAAATCATTTTTTCGGTTGTTTCTGTTTAATTAGGTCATACCTCATGAGGGCATCGTCAAGTTAAGCTCGATTAGCCAATTTTAGGACAGACTTATTGATTGACCATTATCAGATCGATCTATGCGATCTCACTCAACCCAGTCAATGATCGCCAACTTTCGAGCCGTTGGCGCATCGTTTCTCGATATTCTGAAGCAATCTGTTTGTGTTGGTGAGGATGGAAATGACCACGTATTGGTTCAAACGCTGATAGAAAGCGTTGTGCCTGACCCGTCGATTTAAATCGGCCCATTCGACGTTCTCTGATGCGAGTTGGGCGGTGTGAGTTCTCGGCTCGATTGTTTAACCCTTTATGCTGCCTATGTTCTACGCCTTTCAAGATGTCCTTCTTCGCAGCGCCATAGCTTTTGATCTTATCGGTGATGATGACTCTGGGTGCAAAGCCAGTTGATTTGAGGCGCTTGCGGAAAAATCTGTATGCAGCGGTTGTGTTTCGGCGGCGCTGCATCAGAATATCGAGTACGGCGCCATGTTGATCAACGGCGCGGCACAAATAAAACTGCTCACCTTTTATGTTGATGACCACTTCGTCTAAATGCCACTTATCACCAGGTTTTGGTCGTTGCTTACGAATCTGGTTGGCATAGCCGTTAGTAGTCCTAACGCATTGAGGAAGGGATAAATCCATTCCAGATTAATGCATCCGAATCTGCCTCTGTGTAAATCCAGTAGCCATTGTTGCTGTGGTCGCTGCACTAGAGGACTCGACTTGAATTTCTAGATCTTTGTCTTCCGAGAATGGCTCTCTTCAGGCAATTTCTACAATGCCCATCATGCCTTGATCTTCATGGTCGAGGATATGGCAATGGTAGACGGTGCGTCCCGTAAAGTCTGCAAACTTGACACGAAGGGTGACGGTTTCATAGCCGCCGATAGCGACCGTATCTTTCCAAGCGAGAAATTCTTCTGGTTGGCCATTGCGCTCAATTACCTGGAAGCGATTGGTGTGTAAGTGAAAGGGATGATCCATGCTGGCTTTGTTGATAATGTGCCAGTCTTCTACTGTGTTGAGAGCAACTTGGGTATTGACGCGATCCATCGCAAAGGCTTGATTGTTGATGATGAATCCTGCGCCATTTGAGGAAGCATCGTTTCCATGGTCAAGGACAAATTCGCGGGTGGTGGCAGGTGATGTTGCTGGGGCTGGGATAGGCTCAACTGGGATGAGTTGCTTCGGTAAGGATAAGGCTTGGGCCTGTTGGCGCGGCGCATAACGCAAGGTGGCAAGTGTTGTTGTTTGTGGGATAGTCAGCCCTGGCATCTGTTGGACGGCATCGCCCATCCCTGCCAACATGTCACCGATGCCACGATCGTAGGGCAGGCTTAAAAGCTCATAATTCCCTGGTTCGCGCTGACCAGGAATCAAAAGCTCAGCCCGTTCTCCCGGAGATAGCGATAGCGTGTCTAGTTCTACCGGTTCTGTAATCGCACCTCGATCGGTAGCGATCAAATGCCAAGGGTGATCTTTCAGTTGGAGCTGATAAATCCGGGAGGCAGAGGCGTTAATCAATCGCAGCCTAAGCAGGCCATTTTGAGGCACTTCAATGACAGGATTCAGCTGGCCGTTAGTTAATAACAGCGGTCCTTCTCGTCCCCACTTTTTGGCCAGGGAAGATAGGGTTTCAGGGGCTTCTACAAGCGCGGCGTCAAAGTCTTGCAACACCAGCAGTGTTTCTTCTGCCTGCTGGATTTCTGGAATGTCATCGAGGTCGCCGCGAATAATGATTGGCCCGACCAATCCGCCAAACACTTGCTCAGCGACGAGTCCGTGATAGTGGGGGTGATACCAACCGGTGAGAGCGAGGTGATTTTGAGGGATTTGGAATTCGTAGGTGTATTGCTCGCCTGTTGCTACCTCGCGAAAAACATTGTCTATTTCAGGGGAAATATGTAGCCCATGGAAGTGAAGATTGGTGGCGTTTTCTAACGTATTGGTGAGGGTGAGGCGCAGGGTGTCTCCAGGACGTGCTTCGAGAATAGGGCCAGGTGTGCTGCCGTTGTAGGTCAGGCGCTTGGTAGATTGGCGACTAGTTCCAGGTGAGGGTTGGGTTTGTACTTGGGCAACGAGGGAAACGTCTAATAATCCATTCTGACTGCTTAATCGGGGGAGCGCTTGGTGGGGAGCTCCGCCTTGATGGTCGGGATATTTGGTGGAGCGATCGCACTGAACCAGGAGTGGGCCGAGCGCAGCGGCAGTCAATCCCCTGCCAACGTAACGGTTAAACTGACGGCGTTTCATTGGTCTCTTGGAAGTAAACGGGCCACGCTCATAAAAAACTCGCCAAATCGGCTGCACAGGCATTATGTCAGTGAATTGTGAAATAGCAATGAAACAGTTCGGTTTGAGACGTTCGCCCACAAGACCCTTTAGACTAGGCGGAGATAGTGGGCTATCGGCAGCTTTCTCGATAGCCGTTAATAAATCGGTTTATGCGTATTTTGCTAGCAGAAGATGAGTCTGATTTGGGGCAGGCGATTAAGCGAACGCTGACCCAAGAGGCTTACATCGTAGATTGGGTGCTCTCGGGTGATGATGCTTTGTCATACCTTGAACATGACATTGCTGTGTATACCTTGGCGGTTTTTGACTGGATGCTACCAGGGCAATCGGGATTAGCCCTTTGTCAGTGGTTGCGATCTCACAAACACGCCCTACCCGTCCTGATGCTCACCGCTAAAGATCGGGTTGAGGATCGCATTGCTGGGCTAGATGCGGGGGCCGATGATTATCTGGTGAAGCCGTTTAGCATGGATGAGTTGTTGGCACGGCTACGGGCGCTGCGGCGTAGACCCTCAGACTTTCAGCCTGCGCAAATTCAAAAGGGGCCGTTATTGTTGGATTGCGATCGCCGCATTGCCCTCCTTTGCCCTGGCGAAATGACTGAGCAAACCATTGAACTCACCCAAAAAGAATTCCAGCTCTTAGAATTCTTTCTACAGCACCCCCATCAAATTGTGACCCGCGACCAAGTGCTAAACCAGCTTTGGGAGCTGGGGGCTGAACCCAGTAGCAATGTGGTTGCTGCGCAAATGCGACTGCTCAGACGTAAGCTGGGCGATTATGATTACCTGATTGAAACGGTCTATGGCATGGGATATCGCTTCAAGCCTGAGAAATAGCAACCTAAAAAATAGCAACCTGAGAAATGGAAGATCAAATGCTGTGACGCCGAGCAGTCAGCTTTTTTATCAATCCCGGCTACGGTTGGCCCGGTGGTATGCCGGGGTAATGGGGAGCATTTTGGCTGTGCTAGGTGTTGGCGTTTATTATGCGATCGCCCATGCTCACAGTGTTACTGCTGATCGCGAGCTGCAATCGGTGAGCGATACCATTCACGATGCGATTTTGGCTGAAGCGACTCGCCCAGGCATGACCCCATTGCCCTCGTCGGTGTTACCTGATTCGGCCATTTATCCGGGCCTTTATCCCTCTGGCTATTACATTCGCATCATTGACCTCGATGGTCAGCCTTTAGCCACCGCAGGCGAGCACCCTCAAGGATTGCCGCTTACAGAAACCCTGCCGGAGTGGCAGTCGATTAAAGATGCTCAAGGGCAGGTGTATCATCAGCGATCGCGGGCAATCACGCTAACTACAGAGACTCAAAATGCAAATGGCCCAAACCAAGCCTGGGCATACCTCGTGGTGGGCAGTCCCTTCCGAGAGTTTCACACGTATTTAGCCGCCGTGCGCTGGAGTTTGCTGATAGGGTTTGTCCTCGCTGTCGCCTTGATTGCGGCTGCAAGCTGGTGGTTGGCAGCGCTAGCCATGCGGCCTATTTACCAGTCCTATCAACAAATTCAACAATTCACCGCTGATGCGGCCCATGAACTGCGCACACCGCTGGCGGCCATACAGGCCACGGTAGAATCGGTGCTGCGATTGCCTCACGTATCTGAGCGAGAGGCCCAGGAAACGCTAACGGTCGTGGGTCGCCAAAACAAGCGATTGACGGCATTGGTGAGTGATTTGCTGTTGTTGTCACGATTTGATAGTGGACGATTTGACAGCCCTCAACAGCACAGTGTGCAGCAGCTTTGTTGTTTGCCGGATGTGTTGAATGACATTGGCGAGGAGATGGCTGCGATCGCCCTTTCAAAAAAGATTGCGCTCTCGGTTGATATTCAAACGTCGCCTGAGCAGTCTGAGATCAGTGTGCTGGCTAATGAAGAACAGCTTTACCGGCTGATGCTGAATTTGGTGAATAACGCGCTGACCTACACGCCTGAAGGTGGAAAGGTAACACTGACTTTAGAACAACAACAGAAAGATGTGGTGATGTCGGTTAGCGATACCGGGATAGGCATTGCGCCGGAGCATCAGGCCAAGATCTTTGACCGGTTTTACCGGGTGGATGATGCCCGTGCCAGGCCGTCGGGAAATGCGGGGTTGGGGTTGGCCATTGCAGCTGCGATCGCTAAGGCCCATGGTGGCGAACTCACTGTTATCAGTCAGGTAGGGCTAGGTAGCAAATTCACGTTACGCCTCCTAAGCTAACACAGCAAAGTTTCTAATACCTCACAATGCCTCGTAGAGTTCTTCAATTTCATTCTGCAATCCTTTAATGATTTGTTGAAGCCTGATAACTTCCTCTGGAGAAAAGCATCTGACTTGAGCCGCATCTTTGTGCTTCGTGATTCCTCTCTTCATTGGGTATAGATTATGTGCCGGATCGAACCAGACAATGTAGAACGTATTGTTCCAAACAAAACCATGTATCCTGCCATGATTTTTAGATACCCTGACTTCAAACGCTCTAGACGATATCTCTATAGCCTGGTCTTTTGCGGCATCTTCATCTCTAGTTTGAACATAAAGTTTATCTTTTATTTTTGAGATAACGCTGTCTGGGAATGCATCCTTACTCCCAGAAGAAGAGTTGAAAACGGATTTTGGTGACAAACTGGGATGTGTTTGCTCTAGGATATCTCGCTCTCTACACTCGCTAATGGTATGAATACAATTAAACACTTTTTCATAGTACTTAATTTCCATTCCATGGAAAAAGAACTCTTCTGTTTCCCAATCAATGTACTCAAAAGAGACCTTCAGTTTTTCTTCTGCAACTGATTTTGCGGCAGAGTCAGCAATGCGCCTGTATTTACTATTCGGCATATGTTACGAGGCACATGCACTTAATCTGGCGATAAAGTAGTTACGCAACGAGTCCTTGGCAATCACCTCTGTGCTCCCTTCTAACTCCTCAAGAGTTCCTCGAGCATCCATCCACGGTTTCTCCCTATGGGTCATCGTACTGAGCGCAGCACCATCATATCGACCATAGGCAGAAACAATTTCCTGTAGTAATAAGTAGAAGTCAGACTCTGGAGACTCTGGAGGCTCTACATCATCAC
This sequence comes from Phormidesmis sp., assembly GCA_045110585.1. Taxonomy (GTDB): domain Bacteria; phylum Cyanobacteriota; class Cyanobacteriia; order Phormidesmidales; family Phormidesmidaceae; genus Phormidesmis. The sequence continues at coordinate 9,833 of JBGCGG010000094.1, forward strand.
TAATTTGTCGCCACTGGAAGTGCTTATACTGCTGATAAAGCTCTGGTATGACTGGCCCATGCTGCCAAGCTTGAAAGTCTTCAGGAAATAGCTCTTGTCCTTCAGCTAGCGCGTAGCCCTGTCCGTAATAGCAAAGTTTCTGAAGCTTCATTGGGGAAGGGCTTTCCTGAAATATTTCTCTGTGCAGAAAAATAATAGCTTGTGACACCTTCTCTAGCGACTCGGAGCAAGTCAATTTTTTTCTCCCAATAACTCAATTCTAATACAACCGTTCTTCTATTTTAACTTGCAATCGTATGAAACTACCACTGTTGTGGATGTCTGGGGCAATCAAGGGATGGAACCCTAACCATAGCAAGGATTTCATTCTGATTTCATAGTTGGCCCGTAGGGTGTTGGGGCTGTTCGCGATCACCCACTGCTCTTCCCGACTGATAATGAGTCCTCCTCCCGAATTATTTCCTACTACCCTCAACAGCTCACAACCTTGGTGGCGAAAATCTGCCAAGCCGCTGCTGGGCATCGGTGTTTTCGCAATACTTTCGACAGGTATTTTGTTTGTCACCCATATGTTTGGTGGCATGAGCGGCCACAGTATGGGTGGCCATGACATGAGCGGTCATGGCATGGATCATGATATGAGCGGCCATGACATGGGCGGCATGTCTCACGATGACATGATGCGCGTGGATGGTGCCTTTAATGCAACGCCTGTGACCGTAGAAGAAGTGCAGCCCGCGCCATTAGATGTGAGTGTGAACTACACCGGGGCGATTTACCCCTACTCGGAGGTGACAGTGTATCCCCGTGTGGCGGGTCAGCTTTCTAACTATGAGATTTATCCGGGTGATCGCGTCAATGCCGGACAATTGCTCGCCAACCTAGAAGCCACCGAACGCAACGCCCAAACCAACGAGGCGCAATCTCGGGTGGCTGCATTGCTGGCAACGGTAGACGCCAGCCAGCTAGAGACAGAAGAACAACAACAGCAAATTGATCAGGTGCAGGCGGATTTAGACTATTTGCGTTTGCAGCGCGATCGCTTCGCTCGCCTCACAGCGGAAGGGGCCATCTCCCAAGACCAATATGACCAAATTGCCTCCCAAGTAGTGGCCAAAGAAGCGATGTTGGCAGGGGCCATTGCCAAGCGCGATCGCATGCAAGCCCAGGTGGTTAGCGACCAGGCCCAAGCGAACCAGGCACAGGCCCAAGTCGGGACGGCCACTGCCTTTGAAAGCTACACCCAAATCACTGCACCGATTAGCGGTATTGTGCAGGCCAGAATGGCAGATCCTGGCGTAGTGGTGCAGCCGGGAATGGGGATTTTCAAAATTGGCGATTATCAGCAGGTACGTCTGCGGGCTAATGTGGCCCAGCAAGATGCCAACCGTATTCAGGTCGGGACACCGATTCTGGCCCAAGTGCCCGGTGCTAATTCCGGTATCATTCGCGGCGAAATTACGAGCATTTTTCCGCAAACGGACATGACCACACGTACGGTCACCGTGGAAGCAGTGGTGGATAACACCGACGGGCAACTGCTTTCTGGTCAGTTTGTGGATATGGAAATTATCACAGCGCAACGACCCAAGGCATTGTCTGTACCACAACGGGTATTAAGTGAGTTTAACGGGCAGGCAGCGGTGTGGGTCGTGAATGGAAAAACGGCTCAGCGGCGGGAGGTTTCGACTGGGATGAGTAGCGGTGACCGGGTTGAAATTACTTCTGGACTGAAGGCGGGCGATCGCGTCATTACCTTCGGCCACAGCCGCCTGATGGAAAACAGCACCGTGACGGTGGTGGAACAATGAACAATATCAAAACCTTTTTCACCCGCTGGTCTATCCAGAACCCGGTTGTTGTGGCTGCCATTTATCTTGCGGTGGTGATGCTGTCGCTGCTGACCCTGTTTTTGCTGCCGGTGCGGATGATGCCCTACGTGGAAAGCCCGCTGGTGTCAGTGGTGACGATGGCTCCCGGATCTTCTCCTGCTGAGGTCGAGACCTACATCAGTAAACCTATTGAACAGCGGCTCAGCGTCCTCGATGGCGTGCGCTTTATTCGCTCCAGCTCTCAAAAAGATAGCTCCCTAGTGACCATTCAATTCGCTTGGGGCGGCAATGTTGATAAGGCGGTGCAGTCGGTGCAAAGCGTGATGACCGCTGCCGAAGGCGACTTGCAGCTCGATGGGATTAACTCACGTACCTATTGGGTATTGCCGATCGATCCGCTTAATCGCCCGGTACTGACACTGGCGCTCAAAGGAGAGAATTGGGATCCGTTGCAGCTTAGAGAATTTGCTGACAATACCTTGGTGGATCGGCTCACCCAAGTCGAAGATGTGCAGGCGGTGTCGATTTTTGGCGGTTATCGCAGGCAGCTTCAAGTTGTTGTCAATCGTCAGCAGCTTGCGGCCTATGGACTCTCTATTTTGCAGGTGCGCGATGCGATTGATGCCAACAATGTTAGCCAAGGGGCAGGGGTACTCACCCAGGGCGATAGTGAGATTTTGGTGCGCACTGATGATCGCACGCTGAATGCCTCAGATGTGATGGACTATCCTGTCTTGGCACAGGGCAGCTCTGAACAGAACGGCGGCGTGGTGTATGTGCGTGACGTGGCCACCGTAAAAGATACCTACGAAGAGCGCCGCAGTGGCTACCGATTTAATGGAGAATCGGCCCTAGCCGTCAATATTATCCAGAAGCCGGATTCTAGCTCACCGCAAGTCATCGAGCGGCTAAGAGAAACCCTGGCCGATATCCAAGCAGAGTATCCAGGGCTGGAATTTCAAGAGGCTTACGACAACTCTTATCTCGTCAATCTGATCGTCAATAGCACTTTCCGAGAACTGCTGGTCAGTGTTTTTCTGGCGGGCTTGGTTATTCTGATTTTCTTGGAGGATTTTCGGGCCACGGCGATCATCATGATCTCCATTCCCACCAGCTTGGCTCTCTCCACGCTGCCATTTATTCCCATCGGCATGTCGCTCAACTCTTCTACCCTGATTGGCATGATGATGGCCATCGGTAAGCTGGTGGATGATTCGATTATTGTGCTCGATTCCATCGATCAGAAACTAAAAGCTGGCCTGATGCCTATGCCAGCGGCCATTAAAGGGACTGGAGAAGTGTTTTTGGCCAGCGCAGCGGCGAGCTGTGTGATGATTGCTGCGCTGTTGCCGACGATTTTATCCGGCGGACTCACAGGGCTGATGTTTGTGGGGCTAGTGTGGCCGATGGTGTTTGCTTTTGTAGCTTCGCTGCTGGTGTCTATTACCCTCATTCCTCTGGTCGCCGCCTTTACCCTTAAGCCTTACGATGACAGTGCAGAAAAAAAGCGCCGCACTTGGACACAGGTTTTAACCACGCCTGTGCGCTATGGCTTTGGCAAGTTGGAGCGGGGCTATGGTTGGCTGCTAGATGTGTGTATGCGAAACCGGGAGATTACCTTGGCGATCGCAGGGGCTTCTGTTGTATTGGCCCTCTCTCTCTACAGCTTCATTCCCCAGGAGATGATGCCGCTGGGCGATTCTGGCCAGTTCATGGCTACCCTAGAAATGGAGGCAGGCACCTCCTTTGCCGCTACCGATACTGCCGCCGCCCGATTTGAAGAAATTCTGTTACAGCAGCCAGAAGTCGAAAAAGTCTCTTCTCAGGTTGGCTATGAACTGACGCGCAACAGTACTTATTTCAGCGGCTACAGCATGGGCGGGGTCAATAGTGCGTCACTAACGGTTACTATTACGCCTTTAAACGAGAGGCAAAGAGACATTTGGGCCATTATGGACGGCGCAGAAGCCGAGGCGAAAAGCACCATTCCTGGCATCCGCCGCTTATCGATTAAAGAAATGGGCGTGGATGTGATGGCGACTTCTGCCGCGCCTATTCAACTTGCGGTGTATGGAGATGATTTAGAGATTTTGCATCGCTTGGCCGCCGGGGTGGCCCGCATTGCCCAAGAAAATCCAGCTATCCATCTAGTGCATACCAGCTCCGCCCTGACTCAGCCTGAGTACCGGCTCAATATTGACCGTCGCCGTGCCCAGGAACTGGGATTAAACGTTCAAAGCGTCTCTCAGCAGGCTTACTACGCCCTCAATGGTGGCTTCACCCGGCGCTATTACAATCGGCCTAATCTCAGGCAAAATTCTATTTTGGTGAGATATGACGAAGGCGATCGCGCTACCGCGCAAGACCTTTCTAACACCTACATCACCACCTCTACCGGCCAACAAGTCCCCTTAAGCACCGTCGCCACTTTAGAGCGACAGCAAGGGCCAACGCTGATTGAACATGTCAACGGTAAACGGGTGGTGTATGTGAATGGCTACTACCGCAAAGACGATCCTGCTTCCATGGAACTTTCTATGGCGGTGACGATGCGAGCAGGCGAGGAATTGGAGTTTCCCCCTGGCTACGGCGTTGACTCCATGGGCGATATGACCGACATGATGATCGAATTTGGGCGTTTGCTAAAGGGATTGGTGATATCGCTTGCGTTGATCTATCTCATTTTGGTGATTCAGTTTGGCTCTTTTATCTGGCCGCTGGTGATGATGCTCTCTGTTCCTTTGCAGCTTGTGGGTGTGTTTGGTGCACTGCTGCTAGCCGATCAGACCCTGTCTACCGTGTCGATCCTTGGCATCATCATTCTCTCTGGGGTGTCGTTGTCGGCAGCGATTTTGTTGTTGGAGTTGATTTTGGCCAAAAGAAAAGAGGGAGTGCCAAGGGCGATCGCCATTCGTCAGGCAGGCCCAATTCGGCTAAAAGCCATCGTGATGACCACCTTCACGACGCTGATTGTCATCGTGCGCTTAGCCTTTTTCCCGGAAACTGGCATGGATGCCTATTCACCTATTGCAACAGTGATACTGGGTGGACTGCTGATTTCTACTTTACTGACGCTGGTTGTGGTTCCGGTCGTTTATTCCTTTGTTGATGATGCTGCAGAGTTTTTCAAGCTAAAAAAAAAGAAGAAAAAGAGAGCTAGGTTATCCCAACTTTAGCTTCTCAAGTTTTTAAGCCTAAATTCATCAATTAAGCACTCCTTTGCATAACTCTAAACGACACAAGTAACTAAGAGCTGATATGCAAAGTAAACCTTAAGCTGCTAGTCGCCTGAGCATAAGTCGTAGCAAAGACCCATAGATCATCGCTTCGCTGGCTTCCGAATGCTAGAAGCTGAATTCGTCAACAGTATCATTTAGGGGTTTACTTCAGGGTTTCACTGCTTTCGTGAATCTTGATCTGGCTGACACCACTCATGACACCGACCTGCTTGCATAGATATCTATTCTATCCGTAGCTTGTCATTCACAAAATCGTATCAAGGGTTTTAGCCCCTTTCTGCCAGAGAGGTTCAATTGGTATAGAAAATAGAAGCGCTTAGCGTGGTTTTCTGTTCCGATGATACTGAATCCCCTGTTCCTTTTCTCTCAAAATACACTGAGATATAATTCTCTATATTGCCTTAAAAAAGACTATTTTGCTTTCTCCCACACGGGCATCCCCACTGGTTATCTCTCTAATCTCAACGGGTAACCTGATTAGGTACCCGTGTAAAAATTAATACCTGCTTTCAGGTTTTAGGAAGCCAACTATGTCAGCCGACAAGCCGACTCGTGATAAAAAAAATCATAAACCGCGCTCAAATTTTCAGCGGCTGAGCCGTCGTTTTATGAGTGGGCTATTAAGAAGTCTCTTTTTTATCAATAAACCTGCTCGTCATAGTAGGGCTGGCTTTGTACTGCCGGCCACTGCACTACTACTGTTAGTGATGACACTAACAGTAGGTGCCCTGAGCTTCCGAACCTTTAGTCGTTCTTCTAACGTCGCCGCACTACGTGCACAACAAACCGTCGATGCCGCTGCAGCGCCTGCAATCGATAGGGCAAAATCCAAACTAGAGTATTTGTTCTCTAGGGACACACGATTTCCAGGGGGTATTCCCTCAAGCGATGTCATCGTCAGCATGATGCTCAACGATGGCACTAACGGGATTCCACAAATCACGGCTAACGATCCTTACACCTTCCCTGATGAAAACAGGGTAGACATCAATGGCAGTGGCGACGATAACGCTTGGGTGTTTTCAGCAGATGTTGATGGTGATGGCAACGTTGATGCAGACGAAATCGTTGTCTATTCGGTACTGATGGATGATGAGAATGGCGCTGTTTCATTAACAGATGATCTCAGTCAGGCCAAGGCGGATGCCTTAGTCACTCGTAACGGTCCGATTAATACCGGCGAGGCTCAGTCAGGATGCGGGGCCGATCGGGCACCTGAGGCGGGATGGCAAGTTGTGAGTGGATCCTCCTTGCAGAAAAACTTTCAGGTAACGGCCTTTGTGGCTAATCGCAGCGATGTTAACCGCACAGCAAGCGCCTTAGATTTTCAGCAGGTGCGCCAAGCAGATCGGGGAAATAAGTGGGGGGCTTGGTTTAAATACGACCTAGAGCTATTCCCAGGTGCAAGTCGGGACTTCTTCTGGAATGGTGCGATGCACACAGAAGGAAACTTTATTGTGCGAGACAAGTACATTGCCCGCATGATTAGCTCCCACAACTCTTGTTTATACACTCAAGATGCTGCCGAGATCACGCTAGCCTCTGATACTGATTTTGAAGGGCAGGTACTCTCAGCGAAAACAGGTGCGAATAACTTCTTCACTGATAGTTCCAATAGTTCCAATCCGCTCTTCCACCTGTTTACGGCAAATGCAACAAAGCCAGATACTGGCAACAACGGTTACATTGATGCCAACAATGATTCAGTAACCGCAACTCAAACAGATCTCAGAAATATACTCCTCGATCCGATTAAATTGTTCACTGAGGATAAGCTAGCACACCGAAGTGCCTCAGGCTGGAGCCGAGATGCTAATTGGCTAAGCGGTTTATTTGTTGGCCGCAAGAGAATCTACAATGAAAACACGGGAACGCCTTATCTGGACGACACCTACAGGGCCGATAATCGCTATGGCCCAAAGGCTGTTTATGATGACGACAACGCCATTCCTAGTGGCTCGTCGGTTGGGGATAAAATCACAACCAATACTACATTAACGGCCCTAGACGCTGCCAATGATATTTACGGCCTAGACGGCTATTGGGAGCGACGGGCAATCGGGCAAGGGCTCAGAATAATTGTCGGGCAACGGTTGGAATTAGGTAATACATTTGGTTGGGATACAGCTAATGAGCCTTTATTTCCGGTCGAAAATACGGCTTCAGCAGAGGTTCGACAGCGGCGATCGCTCTACGACAATCTAGCTGCCGTTCAAGGCATGGTTATATACCATCATGAAACCAGTAATGGAGAGTATCCATTAGCCTGTATTGCGAGTACAGCGCACCCTGGCACAGAACAAACATTGATCAACAGTCGTGACTTTAGAGCAAAAACGCTTAATGGAAACACTTTCATTAGTAACTTCTTAACTGGTAAGGGAACCAATGGTTGGGAATACGATTTTCCTGCAACTTTCTTGCCGTCAACAGGTGGCACGGCTCAATCTTTTGGTGCAGCTCTAGACTCAACCCGTCCTTTAGGCATTGCTTTACGCAATCTATCGCATTTTGCAGGCGACCCTAACGGCGGCGCACCCTCCTTCAAACCCGTTCAAGATAATAGCGTGGTACATCCCTATCCAAATATGGCGATGTGGGGCAATTACTCTGTCCTAAGACGCATCTTTGATGAAGAGTTAGATGCGACATCAATAGGAACGATTGCGTCTAGATACGATGCATTAAGTCCGGCCGATAAGTCCTCTCTGCACTCAGCCGCCTGCACACTGGGCCTGCTGGGCGATCAGATTTCAGCGGCTGCAAGTGTTGGCAATGTTGATTGGGTTACTGTTCTATCGGCCGCACCCACAGATTTTGGCTCTGATGCTAACAACATCCGAAATAACCTCAATAACTTGGTTGGCATTAAATTAGTCGAAGGGTTAGGCATGAAAGGAGGATCCCCAGACACAGGTTCATGGGCCGATACGAACTGTGTTGCAGTGCCATCGGGGAGCAAGAACTGGGATTGCACAGGTGCTCCCTCCGGGACAACTGTTCTACCGCCTACCAAAGACGAAGTGGTGGCTTCATCTGGAATCACGGACGCCAAAGCACTCGAATTCATTGACTTAGTCTCTACTAATTCGCAGATATACAGAGATCGACTATATGGGAGTGACAGTCCATCTTCTGGCTTCACTGAACTAGAGATTTTAGGTGATACCACCACCAAATATAAGGTTAATTTGCCTAACGAATGTATACCTGGCGCTTCTACAAATCTAGATAACCTGTACGGGACCCCTTTTAACTATAGTGACGTCAATCGTACTAAGCTGCTGGGGATCTCGATGCTGTGTGCCTCAGAAGCAAAATATCCATCGCTTCATTACCTCTTTCCAGTTACAGATCACACGCATACAGCCATAACAGGGACAGCTGACGATTATATTTTTAATGACCAAGGAACAACTACCACTACTGATGATATAGGGGTAAATGCAGGTTTTGAATATAAAGTTGTGGGTGATGACGACCAAGATGGTGTTGAAGAATCTGGCGAGCTCGGCCTAAGTGCGATTGCGTTTGACTATAGGTTGAGCAACGCTTGGCAACTTCCTATCCAAGATACGGGCACATCTGCTACAGGAACATTAGATCCTGAAACAATGGAAGTCATTGACACCGATGGAACTTTAGCCACGGTATCTCTGTTAGATAAAGGCATGTATGACGGTCGAGAATTGCTGGGCCTGCGCATGCTAGATATTGATATTAACCAGCTCTCTGCCAATACAAATAGCAGCGATCATTGGATTGCAGATACAGATGGTATTGTTTATACCTTCCGGGAAGATGCCATGCGGGAAGATTCCATCGTAAGGCCCAAAACAAGCAGTAGTGTTAACTGGTCAGACTGTGATACATGGGCAGAGGTATACACCAACAGCAATGCTTCAAACTTTCCAGTCACTGCTAATAACGCAAGCTGTCGCATGAGTAAGTCCCCATCAGCTCCCTTCTTTAGGGATCCCCCCTTGATGGCAGATACCTTGATCAGCACAAAGCCCATTGATTTTTATCCTGATCCAGGCCGTCGGCCCCACGGCTTTAGGCTAGTCAATGGTGAAACTCTAAATAGAGCCAGCGACGTACTATCAGGGATGACCTTTGTCTCAGACAATATGGTCTACATCAAAGGAGACTTTAATCTACATGGCACGGCTGGTGCAAACTGCAACGGCATTATTGAAGAATTTACTGATAAGCTCATTGCAGCTGACTGTAGCCTGAGAACCACCGGTTTCGACTTTTATGATGACCGGACTGTCGCAGAGCGTAATGATGCAAACTTTGCGGACCCTGCACAAGATCCATGGCGACCCGTTGAAATTGTGGGTGACGCAGTTGGTGTATTGTCAAATAGCTTTAGGGATGGAAATATCGAAGAAGGCTTTACATTGGCGCGTATTACAGGAGGAAGCACCGGTACAAGCTCTTATCAAAATCAAAACCGTCTAAATTTAAATGCTGATAGTTTGTACTCTGGGCTCACGGAAAATTCGGCAGTGGCGTCGTCCTTTTGGAAGCATGCTGATCCGACTGACACCACAACGCCTATCGTCATCGACAGAAACGGAGGCCTCGTTAAATCAGATGATTCTGTAGTCGGCAATAGTCTATATATTCGCTTTTCTGATTCCTTTGCTGATTTCCAAAACAAGCGTGGTTATGATCTGCAACCAGCTAGCCGCACCATTGTGAATGCTGTATTTATCAGTGGCATTATTCCTTCCCAAGCAGGACAAACCTATGGTGGCATGCACAACTTCCCCCGTTTCCTAGAACAGTGGGATGGTGTTGACCATCATATCGCAGGTGGCTTCTTCCAACTGAACTTCAGCACCTCTGCCACAGCCCCCTTCGACCAGGATGCATGGGAAGCCGGAACAGACCCAACCCTCGGAACCAATGCTTTTCGGGTTAGGTTCTATGGTGCACCCAACCGAATTTGGGGTTATGACGTTGGGTTACAGTATGCGCCCGCTGGCCCCATTGCCCGTCGTTTTGTCACTGTGGGAACGCCTCGAAGTGAATTTTATAGAGATCTCCCCGTTGACGATCCCTACGTAAAAAGTCTTCGTTGCGCCACGTATAAAGGTAGCCAAGTCGATCCGACCGCGACCTGTAGTCCATAGCTTTTCAGCCTTTCGTACAGGAACGAATCGCATCCCAGGCTTTTTTTCGCTCTCCCTGCGTATTCGCGTGACTTCGGGTTCTTGGCAATTTTTGGTGAAGCCTCGACAGCAGAGCAAAATGAGGATTGATAACCTCGGTGCATCAATCTCATGGAACTCTTGCAGCATATACTCCCTCTCCAATCAGTGTTGACCTTGAAAAGCTGGGAGGTGGATACCGCTAGCGATCAATTCGTCTTGAAAGTCAGTTCGATGCAGATGATCGCTCGCTGCCCGTTATGTCATTGCCCAAGTGATCGCATTCATAGTCACTACGAACGCACGCTGAAAGACCTGCCACTCTTTCGGCGGGAAGCCCCGCGCTGTACTCGTAGAGTCAGCGTCGGGATGAAAGCCAGGTGAGCTTTGCTCACAATCGGGGCTGTGTTGGTTCTCGATGTAGTTTTTCAGCACTGAAACAGTCACGCCGCCACAGCTAGCAATAAAGTAAGACTCATTCCACAGCACTTTCTTCCAGTAGAACTTATTGACTTGCTCAGGAAACTCCTTCCTTAATCGACGACTAGAAACAGACTTAAGGTTTCCAACGAATTTCGGCAGCTCCATTTGTGGATAGTACTGAAAGAGAAGGTGAAAATGGTCTTCTTCTCCGTTGACCTCTATCAACTTGCAATCCCATTTTTCGCATAAATCAAAAGCGATTTCTGACAATCGCCGTATCATAGCTGCATCAAAAACTTTTCGTCTGTATTTCGAGGTCAACACCAAGTGAGCCTTAAGGTCTGACACAGATCTTCCACTAGATGCATAATCTCTTTTCATGCCTGAGCAAATCAACGTGGATTATAATTGTAAGTAGGAGTGTAAAAATATTTACAGTAATTCGTGACCAATAGAAGGACTCTAAGAGTATCCCTTTTCCCGATGAGTTGTGATG
>JBGCGG010000095.1:0-70730 GCA_045110585.1 Phormidesmis sp.
GCAAACTCAATCAGCATCTGCTTGAACGCTTTATTTACAACTTAGACTTGGACGAGACTTGGATTAAATCGCATCACAACTACCAAAGCCTCTGTGAATACGGTGTCCTCGTCTCGTAATTATGTCCGGAGTATTGTTATAAGCTATTCGCCCGTTATGGCTTCAGTATTAATTACCAGCTTTAAACTGCTAAAAAACTGGTGAGTTGCGTAATGATGGCTGCTGTGTTGGCTTTTTGTTTGTTTTCCGTTGACTTTTTGTTAGCCCTTTTTAGTTCTTTGTTAATTCTCTGTTAGTTCTCTGATGGCTTTCTGTTAGCGCTCGGTTTGTTTTCTGTCGGCTTTCTGTTTATTAAGCAGCGATCGCGCGTACATTATATTAAGCCAACCCTACGCTAACTCCCTTCATCTATATTTATCCATAACTGCTATTAATCCTTTATATCGCAGTACCTTTACGTCGTTTATAAGCTCATAAAACTAGCCTGAGAAGTCTTGTTTTGGAAGTAAAACATACACGCTATTGTCAAAATTTTGGAACCTTATTGACTGTTGTAAACGTATGTATATGGTCTCTTGAATTGAGTATATTTTGCATGTGAGAACCCAATAGAAACAACTTATTCTTTAGGGGTAGCGCTTCAGATGCTTATGCGTTTCGCTGTCAGTTACTGAAGCGCTACCTGTCGGAAATCGAGATTTAATGTCTATCTTTCAATTACTTAGGTAAACCACACCGATAGACATACATTCAATCGAGAGAAAAAAGGGTGTTTGAGATATCACTCTCCTTTCTAGTTCTGCTTAAATCCATTCCACGTTGAATTTATCTAAGCAGTCAAAAAATCTGCGTTTTTACTGTTCTCAAGTCTTGAGCAGTGCAAGCAACATGTGTATAAACCAGCAATTTTTTTATTGAGTGTACAGAGATACGGCTAACTTATTCGCAGTCGCGGCGTATTCAAACATTTGTTGATTTATTCCTTTGAATACGCATTAATTAGCCACATCCTCCTTTCATGCCATTAATTAATGCTTCTAGGATTAACGCTTTTAGTTAGTGGATTTGCTTGTCTCTCTATTCTCCCGACTAACTCATAAACGAATACAAAAGGATTTAGGTAGTAAATATGACTAATGTTGTTGTTGGTACAAAAGCCACAGACATTCTAGACACAGCTTCAGATACTGAGGCTTTATTTGGGTTAGAGGGCAATGACGTCATCTACGGAAATAAGCTAGACAATTTCATTAGTGGAGAAGAAGGAGATGATGTGGCACAAGGTGGTGATGGTAGTGACACCATTCTTGGCGGCACCGGCAATGATGCCATTGACGGGGGAAAAGGCGACGACGCTTGGCTAGAAGGTGGCACTGGTAATGACCGCGTGCAAGGCGGTTCTGGTGATGACAAACTTTCAGGTGATGATGGTAATGACCTGATGCATGGTGACTATGGCGATGACAGCCTTTGGCAGCTGAATGATCAAGGTGAATATGTGTATGTTGGCCCTACAGATGAAAGTGGCGCTGGGCTACCGGGAAATGCATCGACTAATCCATCTGATCCAAAAACAACAGGTATTGAAGATGGCACTCACGATGACTATCTCATTGGCGGTGCGGGCAATGACGTGGTTGTGGGGGGTGTCGGCAAAGATGCGATCGCTGGTGGCGAAGGCAATGATACCCTCAACGGCGGCCAAGGTGATGACTATTGGCTCGCCGGTCAAGCCGGTAACGATGTCATTAATGGCGATGCAGGTAACGATGTTTTAGAAGGTGGCGCGGGCCAAGACCTCCTAAACGGCGGCATCGGTAATGACAAACTCCTCGGTGGCACCGGCAATGATGTGCTCCAAGCAGGTGCCGGTGATGACTATCTCGTCGATGGCGGCGAAGGCGATGATCTCGTCGATGGTGGCGCCGGTCATGACATGATGAAAGGCGGCGCGGGCAACGACAAGCTCATTGGCGGTACTGGCCACGATGTTTTAGAAGGGGAAGCCGGTAACGACATTCTTGTCGGTGGTGCTGGTGACGACTACTGGATGAGTGGCGGCACCGAGAACGATACACTCTACGGTGAAGCTGGCCATGATGTTATGGATGGCGGCGCGGGTAATGATGTCATGTATGGCGGTGCCCATGACGATGTAATGACTGGCGGTGCAGGCGCAGATCGCATTTATGGTGGCGAAGGCATTGACCGCATTGATGGCGGCGCAGATAACGACATCATTGAAGGAAATTCAGGCGATGACGATATTCACGGCGGTGACGGCAATGATCTGATTTCCGGTGATGAGGGCCAAGATGTGATGTTTGGCGATGCCGGTAACGATACCCTCACTGGCGGTGCTGGTCATGACTACTTAGATGGCGGCGAAGGGGCCGATACCCTAGCCGGTAATGAGGGCATGGATGCCATTGAGGGGGGCGCGGGCAACGATCTAATTTTAGGGGGCGACGGCAATGATGGCTGGCTCTCTGGCGGCGCAGGAGAAGACCGGGTATATGGTGAAGCGGGTGACGATGTCCTTTCTGGCGGTGACCAAAACGACTTGCTAGAAGGGGGCAGCGGTAACGATGTGCTCATGGGCGATAACGGCAACGATCTGCTCAAGGGCGGCACAGGCGATGATTATTGGCTAGATGGTGGCGCTGGCAGCGATACGGTTGAAGGGGGCGCTGGCCATGATGTGCTCGCCGGGGGCGCGGGAAATGATGTGCTCATCGGCGGAGAAGGTCACGATACGGCCATCGGTAACGAAGATGATGACCAAATCTTTGGTAACGAAGGCAACGATATTCTCGATGGTGGCGCGGGTCACGATACGATTCAAGGCGGCACTGGAGAAGACATCCTGAAAGGCGGTTCTGGCAACGATATCATAACGGCTGGCGAAGGTTTCGATATTGTTGTTGCTGGAGAAGGCGATGACGTAGTGACAGGTGATGCCGGTGATGACAGCATTACGGGTGGTGCCGGTAGCGATACGCTGCAAGGCGGCACTGGCCACGATTTTATCGATGGTGGCGAGGGCTCAGATACGCTTTTAGGCGGCGCAGATAACGATGTTGTCATGGGCGGCGCAGATAATGATTACCTAGAAGGCAATAGCGGTTTCGATATCCTTGACGGTGGTGAGGGCCACGATACACTCCTAGGCGGCGAACAAGAGGATATTCTCAAGGGTGATGCCGGTAATGATCTGTTAGCCGGTGGCAGTGGCCACGATGTTTTAGAAGGTGGTACTGGCAATGACACTTTACAGGGCCAAGCCGATAACGATTCTCTCTTTGGCAACGAAGGCAACGATCAGCTATCTGGTGATATCGGTGATGACTATGTCAGTGGCGGTGCGGGTAATGATGTTGTCTTAGGCGGCGAAGGCATTGATGTTCTTGACGGTGGTGAAGGCAACGATACGCTCTCAGGCGGTGAAGGCAACGATGCCTGGATGAGCGGCGGCGCAGGAAACGATGTTATGGACGGTGGCAGCGGCCACGATGTTATGAGTGGTGGTGCGGGCGTAGACCAACTCGACGGCGGCAGCGGTAACGATGTTGTCTTCTTCGATGCACAAGATACGGTTGTGAAAGGCGGAGAGGGCTTTGATATAGCCCACGTAGAAACCGCAGAAGGGGCGACGTTAGATCTCGGTAGCAACAGTTTTAACGAAGCCCATGGTAATGCGGGTAACGATGTCTTTTTCACTTCTGCATCAGGCACCAGCAACCCTGGGACTGAAAGCGTTTCCCTGTTTGGTAAAGGCGGAAATGATTTACTCTCTGGCGGCACAGCCAATGATTACTTTGAAGGCGGCAGCGGTGATGATGCGATCGCAGCAGGCGCTGGTGATGACTACGCCATCGGCGGTGACGGCAATGACACACTTTTAGGCGAAGCTGGAAACGACCTATTAGAAGGTAATGCAGGTGCCGATAGCCTTGATGGCGGTGCTGGCAACGATGTGCTCACAGGTGGAGCCGGAGATGATTTTTTGCAGGGTGATGCCGGTAACGATGCACTCACTGGCGGAAAAGGTGCTGATACTTTACTCGGTGGAGACGGGCAAGATGTGCTCCATTTTGATGCCGCTGATAGCCTTGATGGTGGAGACGGCATCGATACTGCCATGTATCAAGGTACAGAAGGCATTAGCTTGAACATTGATACCGTCAATATCGAAGAAGTTCACGGCAACAGTGGTCACGATAGCTTCTTCTCGGAGGCCGGAGATAAGGTCAAAATGTTTGGCATGGGCGGTAACGATACGCTCTCTTCTGGTGCAGGTAACGATGAGCTGCTTGGCGGCGAAGGCGATGATGTGCTCGTTTCGACCGGCGGACACAACTACATGGCAGGAGGAGAAGGTAACGATGCGCTAATGGCCGGTAGTGGTCATGATGTCCTAGAAGGCGGCAGCGGCAATGACACCCTCCAAGGCGGTGCTGGTAATGATGTGTTGAAAGCCGGTGCCGGAATAAACGTTCTCTCCGCTGGAGACGGTAGCGATGTCTTACACTTCACTACTGGCGACACCATTGATGGTGGTGCAGGGAATGATATAGCCCACTATGAAAGTGCAGATGCGCTCACTATAGATCTCGATGCTACCGGCATTGAAACGTTGCACAGCAATGCTGGAAATGATGTCATTACCGCCACTAGCGATAACAGCGTCACAGTTTACGGGAACAGCGGAGATGATGCCATCTCTACTGGCAGCGGCAATGACACGCTCGCAGGTGGCGACGGTAACGATACCCTCAGCGCCACTGGCGGCAGCAACCTACTCAAAGGCGGTACAGGAAACGATCAGCTCTCTACTGGAACCGGAAAAGATCTCTTAGAGGGCAACAGTGGGAATGACATTCTCAGTGCTGGCAGCGGTCACGACACCCTAGAAGGGGGCGATGGCAACGATACTCTCGACGGTGGCAGCGGCAATGACATTCTCAAAGGTGGCAGTGGCGCTGATCAACTGATCGGCGGAGCCGGTAACGACAAACTCTACTTTGATGCAGCTGATCAAGCTGCTGGCATTGACGGTGGCACAGGTAAAGATACGGCCTACTACGAAAGCACAACTGATCTCTCTTTGGATTTAGACGCTGCTGGCATTGAGGTAATTCACAGTAACCAAGGTTCAGACACCCTGACATCCAACGGTTCAACCGCCGTCAAAATGTATGGCTACGACGGCGAGGATAGTCTCTCTAGCGGTAGCGGCAACGATACCTTAGACGGTGGCAACAACAACGACACGCTTGATGGTGGCAGCGGTGCCGATGTTCTTAAAGGGGGCAGTGGTAATGACGCTCTTCAGGGTGGCGATGGCAACGACACGCTGTATGGCAATAGTGGAAACGATGTTCTCGAAGGGGGCGATGGCAACGATACACTGCTAGCCAACAGTGGCAACGATACGTTAAATGGTGGCAGTGGTAACGACAAATTGTTTGGTGGTAGCGGCAATAGTCAGCTATTGGGCGGCCAAGGTAATGACGAGTTGTATGGAGAGAAAGGCACTAATACACTGCGTGGCGGAGATGGTTCAGATTCTCTCTTCGGTGGAACAGGTAATGATGAATTGTATGGAGATGAGGGCAATGACCAACTCTACGGTGGCACAGGTAGTGACCAGCTAGAAGGAGGCACAGGCCAAGATACACTCTTGGGTCAATTCGGGAATGATGCTTTGCTAGGCGGAGACGGTAACGACCTCTTAATTGGGGTGAATACAGAAACCGGCCGTGGCGCGCAAACCGTTGATACGCTTACGGGCGGCGGTGGTGCAGATGTGTTTGTCCTTGGAGACAGCACCGGTACCTACTACATGGAAAGTAGTTCCATGATCGATGGATTAGGCGATTATGCACTCATCACAGATTTCAACGGTGCCCAAGATATTCTTCAACTAAATGGCAGTTCTAACGACTATGTTGTTGGTTCTTTGGGTAGTGATGCTGGCATTTATCGAGATATGGATGGCAACAACACACTCAATGACAGTGACGAATTAGTCGGTGTACTACAAGGTCATTCAGACTTTAATCTAACAGACACCTCTGTTCTGTATGTATAGAGGTCAACAACGTCCATACTTGAGACTCTAATATAAGTCTCAAGTATGAGTCCATAATGATTAAAAAAGACTAAACAACTTCAGAGATTCTATTACGCTTCTAATTCTTCGTAAAATTATTCGTGACGAATTAGGAGTGCAATAGTTTATCTCTTATAAAGATGGCTCGAATTGAATTCACTCAATCGAGCCATCTTTATAAATAAGGCATGCGGAAAGGCTCTGACAGATAGCTGTCAGAGCCTTTCTAGATCTCTTTTATTTGTAGTTAGAAGAGATTAAGATACTGCACTCGCTAGCTGGCGAGTGTCAACCTTTTGAGTTTTCTCTTTTAGAACCGTTTGAATTTCGTCGAGATAGGCTGCTGCTACCTCAGGTGAGAAATTGACATGTATGGTTAAGTTTGCATTGCTGCTGTAAACATGAATAGAGCCATAAACTGGAATCCAACCAGAAAAACCAGCCACTTGCTCATAAGGGATAAATTGAAAGGCACGCGTATCGGTGTTTGTGTATTCCACTCCTGTGTCGGTAAGCACCATCAAAACTGCGTTTTGCGCATCTTTAGGGTGAAATCCTTTAAACTCTAATCTCATTAGATTGTCCTCTAGTAATAGGTTGAAGTTATTGAAGTAAACCCTTCAAATGACGACAATAAAAGCCTGTATCCTAACTAAGTGATAGGAATGACTTAAATTTAAGTAGTTGACTTCACTTAATAACTTAATTGTCAATTGTTCTAGTGGCTATTGGCTATTTTAGAACGGTAAAAATGATACCTACAGCAATCGATATAGTTTATTTTTACAGTCTTATAATACCCGCTAAAATATAGTAATTACAAAGGTTTAAGCCATTTTTTAAATTTTAAAATTGTAGCTTTAAGCATGTTTTACATGTATTTAAAGCGGGTATTCTTAATATATGAAACGCCGCTTATTCAAGTTCAATCGTCAAGTGAATTAGTTCGCTCACATTGCCTATCTTTTCGCTCGTTTCTCCACTAGCCAACTGTAAATTTTATATCTACACAGGAGGCAAACCCTATTAATTCTTTCTCTGTACTCAAAAGGTGACTAAACAACTAATTAAACAATGTTTTATTCACCAGTTCAAAAACGACCAAACGGGCTACGCAAAAGCGATTAATTGGTTCTCTCATCTGAAGCCTACGAGTATTGATGAAAAGCTGTGGATTCCTTGCGTTACTGCTTTCGGAGAAGCGTTTGAGAATACGGTGTATCACTTAGGGAGTCTCACAAATAACGCAACACCCACCAAAGTAGAAGTTGTGATTACAGATGAAATGATTCAAATTAAGATTTGGGATAGTGGCCCAGGGTTTGACCTAGAAAAGTATTTAGAGGACTTGCCAGAATTAGTACCTTTGCAGGCAGAGAGAGGGAGGGGATTATGGATTATTAAGCAAATTTCAGATCACTTAAGCTACAGCCAAACACCGAATCAGCTTAATTGTTTAACGATTCAAAAGTTCTGGCCATCCGCTAATGAGCTTTAACCTATTAGTTGTCAGACTTATTTTTCAATTTGTATGTAGCTATTTCATCAGACTTCAACAGTACTTTTAACTTAAAGGAAGAAAAAATGACTTCTGTCGTACGTGTATTACAGCCCAGTGGCGTTTTAGATGGCAACAGTGCCAATGATTTAACCTCTGAAATTATTGGTTACATTCAAGCCGATGCCAAAATTATTCTCTTGGATTTTAGCGACGTTACATTTATGAATAGCTCTGGTATTGGTGCTTTGGTGTCAGCGCTTAAAGTATCTAAAAAAGCAGGCGGCGATCTATGTATTTGCTCTCCTAGCTTTCAAGTTCGTGACATTCTAAGAATCACAAAGCTAGATAAGCTATTCAAAGTGTTTACAACACGAGAAGATTTTAATCAATCAATTAGTACAGCTGCGCTTACTTAAAATCCTAACAAGTTATTCTAATCATAAAAAAGCTAGCGGACGAAGAACATTCTTCGTCCGCTAGCTTTTTTTCATATATTGAGAAGCCTAAAAATTATAAGACAATAAGGAGACAGCCTATTTCAACACGACTTCAATCAATGAAAAATCATCTTCTAAGCTCTGTTCTCGATTAATCTCTTTAACCTTATTTAAAACATAACTTAAACTGTTGGCATTAGATTGTTGATAATCTTTTAGCAGAGACGTAAAGTTGTCGAGTCCCCAAATGTTGCCCTCTGGCTGAGAGATTTCATAAACACCATCACTAAAAACATAAAGCCGTGTATCGGCTTCTACAATTTGACTGGCATCTTCAAAGTCAAAATCTGGAAACATTCCAATAGGGATACCGCCTGTATCTAGCTGTTTTACAGGCTCTTGTGGATTAGCAGATATAAGCAATGCTGGAGGATGACCGGCAGAAGCATAGGTGAGTTGATGGCTTCTGCAATTGTAAACGCCATACCACATGGTGAAATAATCTTCTCCGCGATCGCTCATCTGAAAAATTTGGTTCAGCTTATTCAAAACAGAGCGTGGCACATGAAAATCGGCTTGAGGGAGCGATCGCGCCCGTAAAATATTCAACACAGAAATTGAGAGCAAAGCCGACTTAACCCCATGTCCAGCGACATCTACCAGGTAAATCACTAAGTTCTCATCATCTAACCAGTAGTAATCTAGTGCGTCTCCGCCTAATTGTAAGGAAGGCTGGAACTGCCGATTGATGACGATTTTTTCTTGAAGAGGCTCTGGTAGTAGGGCACTCACATATTCAGCCGCCTGATGTAGCTCTTTTTGCAATAATGCGTGCTGTTCTCTAAGTGCTGTTTCTGCTCGTGCCGCTTGTAAAATACGGCGCAGGCGCCCGAGTAGGACATTGGGATTAATTGGTTTGGTGATATAGTCAGTGGCCTTAGCCTCGAACGCTAAATTAACCGAGGCGGCATCGTTAAGCCCCGTGACCATGAGCACAGGGGTGTGCATGCCATCAAGAGACTGTTTTAGTTTCGAACAGCAGGTAAAGCCATCCATCTCAGGCATCTGCGCATCCATCAATACAATGTCTGGATGATATTGCTGATAGGCATTCAGGCACTGGTACCCATTTTCAGCTTCAAAGACGTGATATTTTTCGGCTTCTAACTGCGCGCGCAGCAAAGTCCGCATAAACAAATCATCATCTACAATCAAAACCTTGGGCAGCTTGTGGGAAAGTGGCTGCGGAGTCAAAGAATGGGACATTAGCGTTTGCGTTCTCAAATGTATGGATGAGATAACGTTGACAGCTTATTTTTAGCTTGCTTCGCAGATTCAGTTCGCTATAAGTTTGAGCATAGATGCTTTAGAACCACACAGAATCTATCTCTGCACAATCTATCT
Source organism: Phormidesmis sp. (assembly GCA_045110585.1). Classification (GTDB taxonomy): domain Bacteria; phylum Cyanobacteriota; class Cyanobacteriia; order Phormidesmidales; family Phormidesmidaceae; genus Phormidesmis. The sequence continues at coordinate 9,458 of JBGCGG010000095.1, forward strand.
CTGTATAAAGGCGTGGATCAATAATTTTGAAAGAACAGAGTGCCTTTTTAGTGGGCTCTTTTTATTAACTTTTTTGATTGAACATCTTTAAAAACATCTGAGATGTTAGCTATCTACTGGCTCAGAGTGCCCATAATCAGCAACATATCCTTAGTAACGTACATATTGATCATGAATGCTAGCTAGGCGTTATTCATTGAAGTGGCATTTCATCAAAGTGACATTTCGTTAATGCGAAAACAAAGCGCAGTCACAGGGAAAGGATGGACGTAAGTGTCTGAGTTCAATAACAGGTGGTCTCAGAGACCACTGTGAACTATTTGAAAGCTATACGGAGGAATCATTTTGTAGCATCGGTTTGAAGGGTTTACTCATTTGTTTCTCGTCCGATCCAGATGGCGAGATCTAAGCCATCTGGGCGAATTCGAGGTCATCTTGGTGGCTTCTTTGCTTTGCCAGAATATTTTTAACGTGCTTTTTAACGGTGTTAGCACTTATCCAAAGTGTCGTAGAAATTTCGTTATAGTCTGCACCGCGTAGACGTAGCTGCCAAACTTCAGTTTCACGCTCAGTAAGGCCATAAAGCGCTGCATCAGAGAGGGCTTTGTTGCGGAGGGTTTGCTGGCGGTCTTCGAGAACGACCATGAGATAAGGATTTTGGGCTAGCTGAATGTTTTGCACGCGGATGCGGACAGCACCGAGTTCGGGGAGGATGATTTCAGCGTCGAGACCAATTTTTTGAAAGGATAAAAGGTTTTGATTGCGCAGGGCAGACTCGCAAACTCTCCAGAGTTCAGCCGGAAGCTTATTAGTTTCTGATTGCTTTTGAGGGCGAGCGAGCAGGGTGCAGATGCGTTGGGCAGGGGCATTTATTTTCATGATTTCGCCTTTTTGGTTGGCGACAATAAAGCCATCTTGTAACCCTTCTAGCGCAGCACGAAGGATGCTGAAGTCAGGCGTGCTTTTGGATGTCTTTTGGTATGTCATAGGTCTTTGTTTGGTAGGTCTTCTTTGAGGGGGTATGGTGACCTATCAGGGCGAGGGGCAATAATTCTGCGAGGTTTTTTGATGCCTTCAGCAAATTTGTATCTAATTTGCCTTGAGCTTTTTGGTAGGATACGCGAGTCTTATGGCGGCAGCTTCGCTGTCAGCTTCTACTATGTTTGCTTCAGCTTTTCGGCGTTTAACGCTGGGTAATTTTGCGTTTGATCAGTGGCGAGAAGTCAGCGTTTTACATCGGCTACTGTCGCCGTTGCGGCGATGGCGACAGGGAAGTTGGCTGTTGGCCTGGGGCGATGGCATTGCTTGGGTGTTTGTAGCAGCGATGTTTGCGATCGCGCCTTACGCGTCTACGACAATGGTTGGGTACTTACTTCTGGTCTCAGCTGGGTTTTGGTTCATGCTGACAGTCAGCGATCACGCAGAAGGATGGCTAACACCTTTACATATTGGGGTGATGGCCTATTGGGGCGCAATGGCGATCGCAACTCTATTTTCCCCTGTGAAAGCAGAGGCCATTTCCGGACTGATTAAGCTAACGCTTAACATTTTGCTGTTCATGCTACTGGCACGGAACTTAAGAATAAAAGAACTGCGTTCAGGGCTGATCTTTGTGTATCTGTTTACGGCAGCTATTGTGTCCGTGTACGGTTTGAGGCAATTTTATTTTGGCGCTGAAGCGCTAGCAACGTGGGTAGATCCAACTTCAAATTCAGCAGGTGCCACCCGGGTCTACAGCTATCTAAAAAATCCGAATTTGTTGGCGGGTTATCTAATGCCTGCGGTCAGCTTCAGCACGATGGCGGTCTTTGCCTGGCCGAAATGGTTGCCCAAGTTACTAGCCGTATCGCTGTTTGGTATCAATAGCGCTTGCTTGGTCTTGACTTTGAGCCGAGGCGGCTGGCTCGGCTTTTTGGTGATGTCTTTTGTCATGATGGTGCTGTTGGTGTTCTGGTGGAGTCCGCGTTTTTCTGCTTTCTGGCGGCGATGGTCATTGCCACTCTTGCTAGGCGGATCTGCCGCAGTGGTGGTAACAGCAGTGGTATTGCTACCACCTGTTCGTGATCGGGTACTGAGCATTGTGAACTTGCGCGGTGATAGCAGCAATAATTTTCGGCTCAATGTGTATGAAGCCGTATTCGATATGTTTCGGGCTTATCCCATTACAGGAATCGGGCCAGGAAACGAGGCGTTTAACAAGATTTATCCCCTGTTTCAACGGCCTCGTTACACAGCACTGAGCGCTTACTCTATCTATTTTGAAACAGCAGTGGAAGGCGGCATCATTGGCCTCTCGGCATTTTTGTGGATGTTATTAATTGCGTTTCAGCAGGGATGGGTGCAACTGAGCCGTTTGCGTGACGCTATGGCAGACGCTATGACCACTGAAGGGTATTGGCTCATTGGGGCGTTAGGCGGCATGGCTGGCCTGTTGATGCAGGGTGCGTTTGACACCGTGTGGTATCGGCCTCAGATCAGCACACTGTGGTGGATGATGTTAGCTATTGTGGCGAGTTCGTATGTTGATATACGGCGCAAATATCGAGCGATATCTGAGATATCTGAGGAACAGGAGACACGGAATGACGATGCAATTGCCTGATGAAGCGGCTGGATTAACAGAAAAGACATCGATTGCGATCGCGCAGCAAATTCAATGGGCCGACATCGAACTTTCTTTTGCGACAGTACCCAGCAGCTACATTTGTGTTGGCGAAGGGGAGCCAGTGGTGCTTATTCATGGGTTTGATAGTTCTTTGCTAGAGTTTCGGCGGCTAGTGCCAGAACTAGCACAGCATTTTAAGGTGTATGCGCTAGATTTATTGGGATTTGGTTTTTGCGATCGCACAGCGACAGATAGAGCCGATCCAGTAGCCATCAAACAACACTTAAAGGCATTTTTAGAGCAGGTTGTCGGCACCCCATCTGTCACGTTGATTGGCGCATCTATGGGAGGAGGAGCTGCCATAGACTTTGTCACCAGCCACTCGGAAATGGTCAAAACACTCATCCTAATAGACGCCGTAGGATTTGCAGGCGGCCCTGCTATTGGTAAGGTGATGTTCCCGCCCTTAGATAAGTGGGCAACAGATTTTCTCAAAAGCCCAGGCGTTCGGAGAAACATTAGCAAGCGAGCCTATTATGACCCAGCCTACGTAACGCCAGATGCTGAACTCTGTGCGTCTTTACATCTGCTAGCACCAGGATGGGCGAAGTGGCTAATTGCTTTTACTAAAAGTGGCGGCTACAACTTTTTAGCGAAACAAATTAAAGATGTGTCAGTGCCCACGCTAGTGCTATGGGGCCGACAAGATAAAATTTTAGGGACCAAAGATGCAGCCCGTTTTGAGAAAACAATCGAAAATTGTGAACTCGCGTGGATAGAAAATAGTGGGCATGTGCCGCATTTAGAGCAATCCCCAGCAACAGCAAAGCACATTGTTAACTTCTTAATGGAAAAACCGAGTAACAGCACCGAGTAACCACTCAGCCATGTGTGGCGTCATTGGTTTCACTGACAGCAATCAGCCAACGGCAATCAGTCAACGGCAATCAGCCAACGACAATAAAGCGAACATCCCTCGCCAACCTTTTGTCGCCTCACCTAATTCAAAATTTCGTATAAAACTTGCCAAATTCCAATATATATCTAGTACATATACATAAATAAACAAAAAAAATTAAGTGTAAAAAGAGACTAAGTACAAGCAGATAGTCTCTTTTTGCCAAAATGGTTCAGTTCAATTTCACCTACGACCCCAGCATTTCTTTAGAGCAGCGTGTCGGTTTTGAACTGGCCGCTATGGTTTGGTCCAGCTACCTAGAAGACGATGTCACCATCAACTTGCACATCGCCTCCAGCGCTAGCCTCGGCCAAGATGGTCAAGCGGTTGGCGGTGCCATTCCCATCCTTCACGAACAGCACTACGGTGTCTATCAAGAATATGCGGAGGCCGACGCAACCAGTGAGCTTGATGAAGAAGCCGTTGAGCACCTTCAAAACGGTAACACAGTTGATCTTTTGGTCGATGGTCAAGTTGTTGATGGTAGCACCAATATTTTGCTCACCTCTGCCCAAGCCAAAGCCCTGGGCATGGATGAAGCTCTCGACTTAGAAGGCGGTGGCACCTGGGATCGTGATTTGGTAGATCCTGATGCCCTTGATGGCTACATCCTGGTAAGCAACGCCTTTGACTGGAACTACGATTACACCCGCAGCGGCGAAGCGCCCGAAGGCACCCTCGATTTCATGAGCATGGCCTTGCATGAAATTGGTCATCAGCTCGGCTTTGTCAGTGGCTTAGACGGTGCACTTGATCTAAACCAGCTTTATTCGGGTGAGACCCAAGCGGAAGGCTTCACCGCGCTAGACTTGTTTCGTCATAGCTTAGAGAGTGGTGAGATTCTTAACCCTGATGGCGCTGTTAGTGACCTCACAGTAGGGCAAAATAGCTACTTCTCTGTAGATGGCGGTGAAACAAATCTTGCTAACTTCTCAGATGGCGTAGACTATCAGGCCAGTCATTGGGAGCGGCTGCAAGTCGCGATAGGAATCTTGGATCCAACCTTGGCCTATCAAGAGCGCACCAGCTTAAGTTTGTTAGATTTACAGGCGCTGGATGTGTTGGGCTGGGATATCAACTACGACGCTTTGGATAAAGGCTTGAATTTGGAGAAGCTGCTGAAGCAAGCAGAGAAAGCAGTTGCTGAAGACTTAGGTTTAGACTCTACGTTACTGACCGAGAATCGAGCAGGAGATGAAAACTCGATTTTCTACACGCTGGGCTACGGCGAATTGTGGCAGCTGTTTGAACAGAGCATGTTGTCATTGGGCTATGGTGAGCTGTGGTCTGTTTTTGAACTCGGTTATGGTGAGCTGTGGCAGGAATACGGTGAAGAGCTGTTTGAGCTAGGCTATGGCGAGCTATGGCAGCTGATAGAAGAGAATATCTTTGAGCTGGGCTATGGCGAGCTATGGCAACAGTTTGAAACTGACATGTTTGAGCTAGGCTATGGCGAGCTGTGGCAGCAGTTCGAAACAGAAATGCTAGAGCTTGGTTATGGTGAGCTGTGGCAACAGCTCGATACGTTCTTTGCCACTATTGATGAGAGTCAAGGCAAAGAGAAAAAAACTGCCGATGGAGGCGTTGGAGGAAAAGGAGCCAAAACATTCCAAGCGGGTGATGAGGACGACATCATTGCCGGTGATAAAAAACAAGATCGAATTAAGGCCGGTGCTGGCGATGACCTTATTGATGGCGAAGGTGGCCATGATGTGATTTGGGGTGAAGCTGGCCGTGACATGATTTACGGTCAGGACGGCAATGACCTACTCTATGGCGGTGCTGATGACGACCTCCTGCTAGGCGAGAACGATGATGATGAACTGCATGGCGAAGCTGGCCATGACATTCTCAGCGGCGGTCAAGGCGATGACATTCTCAGTGGTGGTGAGGGCCGTGATGATATCAAGGGCGGTTGGGGTAAAGATGTTTTAGAAGGGGGCGACGGCGATGACCGATTAGAAGGTGAGGGCAACAACGATATTCTCATTGGCGGAGAGGGGCAAGACCAGCTCTATGGTGGTAGCGGAAATGATGTTCTCTATGGCGATACTTATGAGGGAACTGAAAGCCTTACAACATTGAGAAAGCAACTGCAAAAACAAGCCTCTGATAATGAAAGTGTAGAAAGTTCCGATACAAACAACAGCAATACGTTCAATCCTATCCGTATTGAAGCTGAAAACATGACCCTTTCAGGGGATTACACACGTACAAATGACTCAGTACGAACAGGATCAACTGCGCAGCTAACGACCACTTTCTCCGGAGAGTCGGGTAGCTACATCGTGCTAGCACGTTACACCGATGAAGATGATGGTATCGGAACATTTGAATTTAGCCTCAATGGCCAATCATTCGCTAGCCTCGACTTAGATCAAGATACTAATCGTCATCACACCCGTACCGTTGCACAAAATATTACGCTCAATACCGGAGATGAGTTTACAGTTACTTCTACTGCTGATGGTGGTGATAATGCGAGCTTAAACTATCTAGAATTTATTCCACTCGATAACTTACTCGTGACGCCGCTAGAGTCTACATCACAGACAATTAGTAGTTCTATTAACGTTACAACAACAAGTAATGGGACTACTACCACAACGAGTTATAGTAGTACAACTAGTAGTTCATCCTCTTTCCGAGTAGAAGCTGAAGCACTGAATTTACTGGGTGATTATGTTGTAGAAACAAATAGCGCATCTTCTGGCAATGCCTTGATTAAAGGGCAGGGAACAGGCGAGGGCGTGGCCTTAACGACTTTTGGCGGAGAGTCGGGTTATTACAATGTTGTAGTTGGCTATTACGACGAAAATGATACGGGTGTTGGTCAGATTAGTGTTGCGCTCAATAACAGTGAACTAGACACTTGGATACTTGATCAAAACCTGGGCGACACTCGCGCAACTAGCCAAAACTTTTTGACTCGCACGGTTGCTAATACCGTTTTACTCAATCAGGGTGATGTGTTTAAGCTCACCAGCTTAACAGGAATTAGTGATAACGGTCAGCATGAACATGCTCGCATTGACTATGTTGATTTTATCAGCGTTGGGTTTTCTCAAAATAATGACAGTCCACTACCTGAACCTGAACCGATTGTGCCTAGCGCACCCGTTGTTACTGGGGATGCGATTCGCGTTGAAGCTGAATCTATGAGCTTGAGTGGGTACAGCAGGGAAAGTCATAGCAGTACTTCTGGTGGAGAGCTGATTAGAACCAGTACCAATGGCGTTGCAACCACTGAGTTCTCTGGTAGCTCTGGCTATTACAACATTGTTGTTGCTTACTATGACGAAAATGATGGTTTGGCGAATCTTTCTGCAAGTTTAAGTGGTGTTGAACTAGATAGTTGGCAGCTGGATCAAAACCTTGGATCTAGTTACATCGACAGCAACAATAACAATAGAGTGACCAGAACCATTGCTACTCAAGTGCAAATTAATGCTGGCGATGAATTTAGACTAGAAGGTTCGAGAGAATATAACGAATTTGCCAGAATTGATTACGTAGAATTCGTACCTGTATCATCACCCGTTGCGCCTGTGGCTGAAACGACCCAAGATGACTTTATTGAAGGGGGCTCTGGCAACGACACCGTATATGGCGGCGAAGGCAACGACACGATTTATGGCAATACTATAGGAGACAATTCCAGTAGTTTGTTGCGTGGTGCACAAACTTACAATGGCCACACTTATTTGCTCAGTGAATCGGGCACTTGGGAGGAGGCTCAACTTCAAGCACAGCAGTTAGGTGGAAATCTAGTCACCTTGAATGATGCAATAGAGGAAAGCTGGGTTCGTGAGACTTTTAGTATGACTGAACGCCTTTGGATAGGGCTAAGTGATGCTGCAGTAGAAGGCGAGTGGCAATGGGTTAGCGGAGAAGCTGTCACCTATACGAACTGGGCGCCAGGTGAACCCAATAATGTTCAAGGGGGGCAAGATTTTGGCACGATCAACTACAACAATCAATGGGATGATACTCAAATTAATGGTTACGTTAGCAATGAAGGATGGCAAGAAGGTATCCGTGGCATAATTGAGATCACAACAATTGACAATGACATTCTTGTTGGTGGTAGCGGAGAGGACAGACTCTATGGGAACAGTGGTGACGATGCTCTCTACGGAGATACTGTAGAGAGTGGTAGTGCTGTATCGTCTTTATTAAGTAACGGTTTGGTGGGTTACTGGACATTTGATGAAACCACTGGTACACGTGCTCAAAATGCCGCAGGTGGAAATGAAGGCATACTCGGCAGCTTCAGTGATAGTGGCTGGACTTCAGGCTCTGTGGGAGGCGCGCTTAACTTTAGTGGAACGACCGGCGATTCAGTGGTTGTTGCTGACTATGATGAGCTTGACATTACTCAAGATCTAACTTTAGCGACTTGGATAAAGGGAGATGCGTTTGAAAGTTGGGATGGCTTAATCACCAAGGGTACGTCTCAGATTCCTTACGGTCTAAGCGTCTTGGGCGACGGGAGATTAATATTGCAAACGAACTATGGCTATAGTGGTAGTCAAGACTACTTCTCGAATGCGAGCTTAACGCTTGGTGAATGGCAGCATGTGGCAGTTACCTATGATGGTAACGATGTTCGCTTCTATATTGATGGTCAGCTAGATAGTTCTCACACTGCAAATATTACGTTTGAAACTAACAATCAAGCATTAGTTTTAGGGTCTGATCCAACGATTGATGCTTATCTAGATGGTGCGCTTGATGATACGAGGATTTATGACCGGGCTTTGAGTGCGGGAGAAATTGGTCAGTTGGCGACAGGGGAAACAGGTTCTGCTGAGGTCACGCCTACAGGTGATGATGGTAATGATTTTCTGTATGGCGGGATTGGGAGTGATACGCTTGAAGGCGGCGGCGGCAATGATGTCTTAGAAGGGAGTGATGTGATCGCTGCAGGCTACTTTGAAAAAGATATATTGGCAGGTGGTTCAGGTTCAGATACTTTTGTTTTAAGCAGCCTAAACCAGTCGTATTACCTTGGCGGCAATAATAATGACTATGCGCTCATTACAGACTTCAATGCTGCTGAGGATATTGTGCAACTTTATGGCTCAGCCGGTGACTATCGTCAGCAACAACAGGGTAATGATACTTATCTTTCCTATAGAGGAGATACGGCTGATGATTTAGTGGTTGTGTTCAAGAATTTGAATAGCGTTAATTTGAATAATGGCTTCACATTTGTGAATGGCTAATAGCAAACCATAGAAAAAGGGACATATTAAGACGTCCCTTTTTCTATGGTTTAAGCGGTTCTATTGTTTTCTAGTTTCCCGTTACTGAAGATTTCCAGCGAGTTTTACGGTTATGTTTAGAAATTGATAGTCATCCCTTCTTGAGCAATGGTCGTGTGTGGGAAATGGTTACAGACACTAATTTGTAGTTGATCTAGAGTTGTATCATCCTGCAAAGGGCTGTGGTGTAGCAGGACTAATTGCTTCACACGCGCTTTTTTGGCTACTTCTGTACCTAGTATCCAAGGCTCTAAAGTTTCGTCTGAGTCATTGCATAAATAGTTTAGATCTGAGTAGGTGCCATCGTAGATAAGGATATCGGCTTGATCTACGAATTTTAGCAAGTCTAAATCAACACGTTCTGTGGGTGTATCTGTCGCATAGACTAGGGTGCGATCTTGCCAAGTAATACGGTAGCCAAAGGCTTCGGTAATGGGATTGGTTTTGATGACTTCAACGTTAATATCTTCGATACTGAAGCTGGTTTGCTCTGTTAGAGTGTGAAACTCTAAGTTTGCCTGCATATTTTGCAGAGGCATCGAAAAGTGGGGTTTGAGCATCTGATCGGTTAGACAGTGCTTGATAGATGCGCCGTTGGGCGCTGTGCCGCCGTAGATAGAGAAGTGATTCCCAGAGGTGAACGCGGGCTGAAAGAAGGGGAAACCCTGAATACGATCCCATTGGGTGTGGGTAAAGAATAAGTGAGCCTGAGTATGTTCGTTAGATTGGCTCAAAAGAGACTGACCAAGCCCAACAAGGCCGGTGCCGCCGTCAAAGATAAGACGCTGATTGCCAATATTAACTTCTACACAGACGGTGTTACCGCCATAACGCTGCGTGGATGGGTTGGGGGTTGGTACGCTGCCTCGGACGCCCCAAAAGGTGACGGATAGCTGCTTTTCTGAATGGTCTGCCGTTTTTGTGGAATGGAGAGTCGGGCTAGCGAGGTTGATCATGACAAGCAGAAAGGGTGCTCGGCGGTGGTTTGAGTGTGTTCTTAGTCAGCCCATTTCTCGGGTTTCGGGCTCTGCGTGATTACATTGATTTTTATTGAAAAAGCCCTGAAGGTCTAGCTTTCAGGGCTTTTGTGAGGCTATGGAGGATAGTTTTATTCGCTATCGCTTACTGAGCGGCTTTAATGCACTCGTCGATGAGGGGCTGTACTTGGTCAAGATTTTTCCAGCCCAGGACTTCGCATTCTTTCTTTTCTAGGTTTTTGTAGGAGCTGAAGAATTCTGCAATCTCGTCTAGGCGGTGCTGCTCGATGTCGTCAATAGTTTTGACGTTAGCGTAGCGAGGATCATCTGCTGGAACGCAAAGGATTTTCTCGTCGCGATCGCCTCCGTCTATCATTTCCATCATGCCGATGGGGCGAGCTGGAATAACACAGCCAGGAAAAGTAGGCTGATCCATAATGACCATGCCATCTAGTGGATCACCGTCATCTGCAAGGGTATTGGGAATGAAGCCGTAATCGTAGGGGTACTGGACGGAGGAGAAGAGTACACGATCTAGTGCAAAGGCATTGAGGTCTTTGTCGAACTCGTACTTATTCTTGCTGCCCGCTGGAATCTCGATGAGAACGTTGACAATACCGGGTTTGGGCTGAGCTGGAATGCGGGATAAATCCACAGATTTCTCCTTGTTGAATGCTAATAACTGCGTAGAGGCGTTTGCAGCGCCGGGCTACGAAAAGCACACTTTCACAAGCGGCTTACTCGCATGCACGGAAAACTGCCTTGGCAAATACACCAAGACCTCCGAGTAGCATTTTACGGGAGTGTGGGTAAGTGAAACGGCTTTAATCTTGGGTTCACTTAGCTTTTATGGTGGTTTTATGGTTTGAGCATAAGTTTTTAGACAACCAAGGGTAGTTTGTGCACACATTGGTTTCGCGTCTGTAACCTAACTCGTCTATCTGGCCATTTGTTTGGCTGCTCTCAAGGAGAGTGAAGAGGACTGCTGTGAGGCGTTGGCCTGTGAGGCATTAAAGTTTGAGATTGCGTACAGCGGCAGGGTTATTGTTATCGCTGCAATGACAATGCCAATTAGGTTTGCCATATGGCCAGGAGGTTGTTCGGATTGGTGCTCAGAACTAGCAGATTCCATGAGAGGTAGACGAGTTAAACGTTGAGTAGAGGACAGTAGATACGATTCTTACGAACCTTTGCTTTTATAGTAGCCAAGTGTCTAGAATCCAGCACAGGTCACCTTACATTTGTGACATTGCCGTTACGTTTTATACGCAGAGGGACATTTTTTACGGGTTATATAGATCACATGGCTACTACTTAGACAGTAGCATTACAAGGTTGGCAGGTATATGCCCCCTGGGCTGAATTTTCGTTATCTAAAGAAAGTTCCTATTTTTCAGATTGATTGCTTTCTTGCAGCAGAGCTTTGATGGATTGCAGTTCGTTTAAAACGGCCTTGAGCAAACGATGCGTTTCGGTTTCTTCGGGCTGCGCAATTTCAATGGTGACTTGTTTAATCCCAAGAATGTCTTGTGCAAAACGGGCGACCTCATTGGGGTGAAACATAAGAGGTGCTTCTTTATCTTGACGAATTTCGGCATTGAGGCAGTCAGGATTAAACGGGGGATTGAGGTCGTTGGGGTCTGTGTTGGCGTAGCGGTACACAGAGGCGCGGGAGCGGTTGAGAATTTTTTGGACAGATTCTATGGGGATGAGCTGCTCAGCAGAGTCGATAGTAATACTGTCAGTAGAGACGGCAACAGCGGAACCTTCTTTGGCCTTTGTCATTTTGGGTCGTATCAAGATAAGACCGGACTAAGTTAGCGTAAGTCTTGAAAATGCACAAGTGAGTCTTACAACTATTGCCTTGTAAGCTTTCAGATTTACGCTAAGACGATTTGCCTTATTTTGAGACTCAAAAAATCTCATGAGTCTCAAAATAAGATTGAAGCATCTTCTTTCGCTGAATTATTCATCAGTTCGTTAGACGAGTGGTTAGTGCACGCAAATGCACGTTAACGTTTTATCTGCTGGCTATATGTTCTCCGACTCTCAGTGCATTTGCCATGATGGTAAGGGCGGGGCCGATGCTGGGGCAGGAAGGGAAGAGGCTGCTATCGACGATGTAGAGGTTGTGAATATCGTGGGCACGGCAATTGATGTTGAGCACTGATGTGGTTGGATCGGTGCCCATTTTGCAAGTGCCGCACTGATAGCCAACAATTTGGATAGGAGCTTCGCCTCTAGGGTAGACGTTGCTTTGACGCAAGCCGAGGGTGCTGCCTTCAAGTTCTTTGAGTACTTCCATCCATTTGTAAACAAGGCGATCATGGGCTTCTAGGTTGTTGGGTTTGAACTCGTAGTAGAGTTTTTTGCGGCGAGGGGTGTTTTTGAGATAAATGCGGTTGTTGTTGTCGGGGAGGGTGCCGGTGTAGGCCCACCAACCGATGGAGCGGGTGGCGAGCTGGCGGAGGCTGAATTCTGGAAGGAGGCGGGCAAGGACGGAGAGAAGGGGTGGGGACTCGGCGAAGATGATGTCTTGGAAAAGGCCGCCTGTGTTTTCGATGTGGCCCATGGGGTATGGGTAGCTTTTTGTGCCCCAGTAGAAGTCGTTGATGCTGATGCTGCGGGAGAATGCACCGTCGTTTTCGGCGGCGCCGCGTTCGACGATGACAGTCATGAGCATTTTCATGAGGTTACGGCCTAGCTGACCGGAGTGATTGGCTAGGCCGTCGGGATGTTTTTCGTTGGCAGAGGTGAGGAGGAGGGCGGCGGTGTTGACGGCGCCGCAGGCAAGAACCACGATGTCGGCGTTGAAAAGAATAACAGTGGTGCCTGTTTCGGTGGTGAGTTCGGTTTGAACGCCTTTGATTTCGGTGCCGTTGGGATTGGTGTGGAGGGCGGTGACGTTGGCGTTGGTTTTGAGGGTGACGTTAGGGTGAGTGGTGGCTGGGATGATGCCAAAGATTTCGGCGTCGCCGGTGGGGTCTTGGGTTTGGAGGGTGCGGCTGATGGGGAGTGGGGTGGGATGGAGTCCTGCACTTTGGATGGCTTGAACGATGGGCTGTACGATTTTGGGGTGTTTTAGGGCGGGGTATGGGTAGCGATCGCTGTGTGTGGGTTCGGTGGGGTCTTGTTGTTGGTTATCTCCGTGTACTTGGTAGAGGTGTTCGGCTTGGGTGTAGTAGGGTTCTAGGTCGGTGTATTTTATGGGCCATTCGGGGGTGGGGCCGTCTTCATAGGTGATGGATTCAAAGTCTTGTTGGCGGAAGCGTGTGAGGGTGGCGTTGTAGATTTTGGTGTTGCCGCCGATGGCATAGTTGGTTTGGGGGGAGAAGGGTTCTCCGTCTGCGTCGTACCATTGTTCGGGGGCGTGGTAGCGATCTTTTTTGAAGATGTCTACGTTGGTGCGGTTTTGTTCGGTGAGGGGCATGCGGTCACCTCTTTCGAGGATTAGGATACGTTTGCCGGTGGGGGCAAGTTTTTGGGCGAGGGTGCCGCCGCCTGCTCCGGTGCCGATGATGATGATGTCGTAGTGTTGGTCGTCAATAATCATGGGCTAGCTACTTCCAGAGGTAGATGAGGATGAATAACAGAATCCATATGACGTCTACGAAGTGCCAGAAGATAGAGGTGGCGGCGACGCCGTATTCGCCTGTGGCGTAGTTGTTGGGGATGAAGGAGCGGCCTAGCATAATGCCTTGGAGGAGAACGCCGGTGAGAACGTGGAGGCCGTGGAAACCGGTGAGAAGGTAGAAGATACCTCCGAAGATGCCGGAAGTGAATGTGAAGGGAAGGGCACTCCACTCAATGGCTTGGCCGTAGAGGAAGTAGATGCCCATGAGCATGGTGAGGAGCCAGAAGAGGCGGAATCCCCAGAGGTTTTGTTTGTGTAAGCAGCGTTCGGCGAGGTAGATGACGAAGCTACTGGAGACGAGTACGACTGTGTTGATGAGGGGTTCTCGGAGTTCGAGTCCGTTGAAACCGGAGGGAAGCCAGTTGGGGGTAGAGGTTTTGAAAACGATGTAGCCGATGAAGAAACTGAAGAAAATGACGCTTTCGGAGAGAAGAAAAATGATGAAGCCGAACATGCGGTGGTCTTCTTCTTCGTGCGCATGTGTTTTGATGGCGGGGACTTGAGCGTTTGTTGTTGTCATGAGATCGCGCCTTCCATATCTTCTTTAATTTCTTGATTAGCGATTAGTTTGCTGTCTTTGTTTGTTCTGCCAATGCCTGCAGGATCGTTTGCAACTAATGGCTCATTGCTGCCGTAACCGTACGGGGGCGATACGATAACGGGCGTTTCTTCAAAGTTCTCGTGGGGTGGGGGTGAGGCGACGAGCCATTCTATGCCGATGGCGCGCCAGGGATTGGCGGTGGCTTTTTCGCCTTGTGTCCAGGAGCTGAGCATGTTCAGTAAGAAAGGAACAACTGAGACACCGAGGAGAAATCCGCCAAGGCTGGCAATGACGTTCCAGAATGCGAATTCGGGGTCGTAGGAGGCCACGCGGCGGGGCATGCCCATGAGACCCAAGGGGTGCATGGGCAGGAAGATGAGATTGATACCGATGAAGGTGAGAGCAAAGTGGAGTTTGCCTAAGCCTTCGTAATACATACGCCCGGTCATTTTGGGGAACCAGTGATAAATGGCGGCGTAGAAGCCCATGACGACTGCGCCGTTGATGACATAGTGAAAGTGCCCGACGACGAAGTAGGTGTTGTTTACATGAATATCAAACGGTGCGGAAGAGAGCATGATGCCGGTAATGCCCGCGAAGAGGAAGGTAGAGAGGCCGCCGAGGGCAAAAAGCATGGCGCTGGTGAGGCGGATTTTGCCGCCCCAGATGGTGGCTACCCAAGCAAAGACCTTGATGCCTGTGGGGATGGAGATGGCCATGGTGGTAAACATGAACAACATGCGCATCCAGCCGGGTGTGCCGCTGGCAAACATGTGGTGTACCCAAACGATGAGGCTAAGAACGGTGATGAGAAGAGAAGAGAGAACAACAACTTTGTAGCCGAAGAGGGGTTTGCGGGCGTAGACGGGAAAGACTTCGGAGAAGACGCCAAAAATAGGGAGAATGATGACGTAAACGGCGGGGTGGGAGTAGAACCAGAAAAAGTGCTGGTAAAGTACAGGGTCACCGCCACGGGAAGGGTCGAAGAAGCTGGTGCCAACAGTGAGATCTAATAGGAGCATGATGGCTCCAGCAGTGAGTGCGGGGAGGCCAATGAGCTGGATCATTTGGGCGGAGAAAACTGTCCAGCAGAAGGCGGGCATGCGGAACCAGCTCATGCCGGGGGCGCGCATGCGGATGATGGTGGTAACAATATTGACCGCGCCCATGATAGAGGAGACGCCGGAGAGTGCAACGGCAATGAGCCAGAGGGATTGACCGTTAATGAGGTTGCCGGTTGGGTTTTGGAGGCTGACGGGGGGATAGGCCCACCAGCCGGATTGGGAGGGGCCGCCGGGGATGAAAAAGCTGGCGGTGAGGATGATGCCGAATATGGGGACGAGCCAGAACGCGACGGCGTTGAGGCGGGGGAAGGCCATGTCTCGGGCGCCAATCATGAGAGGAACGAGATAGTTGGCGAGACCGTTGAGCATGGGGAATGTCCACATGAACAGCATGAGGGTGCCGTGCATAGTGAAGAGGCCGTTGTATACCGTTCGGTCCACGAGGTCGGATTCGGGGGTGAGGAGTTCGCCACGCATGACCATGGCGAGGAGTCCGGCGAAGAGAAAGAAGATAAAGGCAGTGACGATGTACTGGATGCCGATGACTTTGTGATCGGTGCTGAAGGAGAAGAAGCGCCGCCAGTTTTCGGGTGTGCCGGGTTGGGGTTGTTTAGGGGGTGAGGTGGGCTGAAAGTTAAGGGTGGCGTTGCTCATGCGGCTTTACTGAGGAGGAAGGGTGAACGGCGGCCTATTCGTGTATGCCTATTCGTAGGTGTCTTTTTCGGAAGCGGTGTAGTTGACGGTGGGCGCAGGTGCGGGTTTGACGGTGGCCCAGCCGAGGCTGATGGTGCCCTTTTCTGCTCTTTTAGCGGCTTTGCTGAATTCTGCTATTGAGACGTTTTCGGCGGGGCTAGATTGGGTTTTAGCGGCGATCGCTAGCCATTTCTCATAGTCGGCGGTAGATTCGACGACGACGTTGGTTTGGTTGGCGGCGAAGTAGGTGCCGCTGTATTCGGAATCGCGGAGGCGGTAACGGCCTTTACGGATGGGGGTGAAGGAGAAATCGATGGTTTTACCCGGAACGATGTCTTGTTTGACGCGAAAGGCAGGGACGTAAAAGCCATGGAGAACGTCTTCAGAGGTGAGTTTGAATCGTGCTCTTTGGTTGACGGGGAGGTGAAGTTCGGTGCTGCTAACGTTGTCATTGGGGTAGCGAAATTCCCATGCCCATTGGCGGGAGAGTACTTCAATGGGCTGTGTAGGCGTGACTGAGTTTGTTGAGACTGTTTTGGTGGGTTCAAGGGGGATGGTTTGGACGGTTTCTATTTGGTTTGTGGGTTGTTCAGGTGCGATCGCACCCAAAATACTCATTCGGTCATAGGTTTTGAAGCTAACGGTGCCGATCCAAATAATCAACAGAATGGGAATGGCTGTCCAGACGATTTCTAGAGTGACGTTGCCTTCGATTGGGGGGCCGTCGCGATCATCGTATTTGGCGGCGCGTTGGAAGATGGTGGAGTAGAGCAGAGTGCCGCTGACACCGATGAAAATGAAGGTGCCGATGGCGGTCATGAAGCTGAATAGCTTATCGACGAGGATGGCTTCGGCGGAGGCTTGGGGGGGCATCCAGGTGTAGGCTTGCTGCCCCATCCAGAAACTGATGAGGCAATTGACAGTGAAAAGGAGAAGAAGATTGATGATGCGGCGGCGGTTGAAGACGCGGCTGAGATTGGTCGTGCGATTGGAGGTACTCATGGGGGCTGGTTGAAGGCTGATGGTTGTGGAGATATACCCTGCCCCTGTCGGGCATTTCCTGCCAAGAGGGAACTGTTGGGGATTATCCGGTTGAGACTAAGTGTTATTGGGGGCCGAGAGTGCGATCGCCGACTGTTCTGGGCTGATTGAGGATTTCGGTTACGGAGGTGGTTTCTACAATTTGGTTGGGATCGAGTCCTTGTCGGATGAGCCGGTCGGCGGTGATGTGAATGCCGAAGTCTGCGCCGAGGTGAGCGCCAAGAGTGCCCTGGGCGAACATAATGACAAAGATAAGTAGCCCCGCACCAAGGTAGCTCCATTGAACTTGGCGGGCGCGGTCTTCTCTCCAAACGTAGCGCTGGAAGCCTCGCCAAACAGTCATGCCGACGATGAGGGCTAACAAGAGAACGCCACCGATGCCGTGCCAGACCATGGTGGTTTGGGCATTGAGGCCCCAAGGGCTGAGGGCGTCGGGATCGGGGCGTGCGGTGATGATTTCGTAAAAGCCTGCGGCGACGGTGAAGAAGGTGATAACGGCGGCGGCGACGAGGTTGTACCAGCCAACATCATGAAGACCGGAGCGAGTGACGGGAATGGCCAGGAACTTGAAGATAGGTTTTTCGAGAGTGTAGAGAGCGGCGACGATATCAAAGGCGATCGCAACAATAAACAGCCCTAACGTGAGATGAACGAGATTGGGGTGAATGGGAATGTGATACGGCAGTCCATTAGTTCCTAATTCGGCAATGACAGGTGTCGCCGTAACAGATGCTAAAAATGCTGAAATCATGGCCATAGCTACTGCAAGAGTCCTTGCCGACCGGCTTCTACAACTGCTTCGGTATGCAGTCCATACACCCATACAAGCTTGTCACCGAGATAGATTTGGAAGAGGACGATGGCGGTGAGAACAACGTTCATGCCGAGGTAGGCCGCGGGCAAAGTGTTTTGTTTTTGGAGGCGGATGACGTAGCGCCAGCCAGTGATAATAGCCAGTACGGCTGAGAGTGACCAGCCGATAAGGGTGTGGAGATTGAGGTCTCCAGCGGCCGCGGCATAGGGCGTAGCGAGCCCGGCTTCAACTTGACCGAAGATGATGGCAATGAAGATAGAAACGGTGGCAAAGACCATGTTCCACCACCCAACCTCTTGCAGTTTTATGCTGAGTTTTGGGTCTTGAGTGAAGTAGGCGATACCGTCACAAACTACGGCAAAAAGCACCATTGCGATGACGAAGTGAACCACGATGGGGTGAATGGTGTCGGGATAGGGGAGGTTGTGTTCGTTGAGCGGAGGCAGGAGATTTTCGAGCAAGGCTAATCCGTTTAGTGGTTTGCTTTCAGGGAAAATCTAAAGTCTTTTTTAAGTTTTTTCTTTTAAGCTTTTCTGTTGTTTTGCTTGGTTCTTAAAATTCTTCTTTGGCTGAAATACCTGTAAAGGATAGCAAACTTGACAGAAAGCGATAGGACTATTTTTGTTTTTTTATCTGTGTTCTGGCGTGCAGAGATATTCCTCAATACTCAAGCAGCAATTCATTTCAAGAGAAGAGAAATAGCAATCGTTCAGTCTCAAAAAAGACCAAAAAGATTATAGTGAGACTCTTTTTGGGGCGAATGAGTCTCACTATAATACGAAAAACTTCGCTTCATGCTACTGTGTATTCATCTTTTGTATTTTGCTTGTTGTGGCCGACAAAATTTGAGGGGTAATTTAGCATTAGAAGCCCTTGCAATGAGGCAAATGCTAAGCGTTATTGGACATTGATTTTGTTGTTTTCCAAGGGGACTCAATCTCGCTTGGATTTAAGTTGGAGTCCAAGTCTCAATTGAGATTATATTGTTCACCGAAAGACCTAAATTGATTTCAATAAGTCTCATAATGAGATTTTGTTGGTTAAAATACTTAAGCAACTCATGCGGCATGAGTATCTAAACCGTCTTGGTAGAGATAGAGGGAGAAGCAAATAGTTGGTAAAGAAATTCCTTCTTTAGAACTTAGAGATAGGAAGATTTTCTAGCATGTTTTTTGAAACTTGCTTAACCCCAATGAGGCCGACTTTGGCAAAAAATGAGTCTTATTAAGCTCATAAAAAGACCAGAATAGATTCACATCAGTCTCAACAAAAGACTTTAATAGAGATTTATTGGTCTCAAAATAAGACTTGATCGCATTGAAGATTGAGCCGTGAATGTTGTGTGGCTGATTGCGATCGCACAAGAAATGTCTGCTCTTTACCAGGTGCTGCCTAAGAGGCCTCTTTTGGCATTAGCCCAGCGCCAGCCAAGAGAGGAAAAGTAACATCAGGCTCATAACTCCGATTAAATGATCAAATTGCTCAGCCGCGCGGGGTAATTTGATCGATAGCTTTTGAAAAATCAGAATATAGGCTAGCCAACCCGCTGCAATGGTAACAAGAGGCTTGACAACGTTGCTTAAGCTATAAGCGTCGTAGTAAAGGCCGTTGGCCAAAACTAACCCGCTGAGCAGGAGTGTTAGAGCTGGCCAGAAACCGGGTTTGACGGTATTTCCAGTTGGTTCGGAGGTGTGGGGCAGAAAAATAAACTTGGCAAATGAGATGGCGGTGCCCAATGCAGCCACATTCATGCCGATGACTTGCCAGGGAAGTAGGTTTTTTGAGGTGAGGACTTTAGCGCCAAACCCTGCCAGTAGGGGAAAGCCTGAGATAGAAAAACTAGCGATCGCAAGTGTGATCCAAACTGGGGTCGGAATAGGGTTTTCTTTGAGTACTTTGATGTTGCGGCTGGGCAAGTTACCAGTGATGAGAAATAAGGCTGATTTTACTAGGCCATGGGTGAGCGCATAAAAGCCACCAACAGCCGGTGCGGCTAAGATAAATCCGAGCTGAGAGACCGTATGAAAGGCAAGAATGCGCTTGCTATCTTTAGACAAGACGGCGTAGCTAACACCTAATAAAGCTGTGGAGACGCCAAAGAAACGCACAATGGGGTCAATCTCAGGCACCATGAGTGCAAAGCGAACCATGGGATACACGCCTGTTTTAACCACAACGCCCGACAGCAGTGCGGAAATGGGGGTTTCTGATTCGGCATGGGTGAGCGGCAGCCATAACCCTGAGACGAAAATGCCGCCTTTGGTGAGAAGCCCAATAAAGATAAAGGCGATCGCTTCGGGGGGCGCGTTGGCTAATCCTGCAAAACCGAATGAGTTATTGAATTGGTACACCATTACTGCCCCAATGAGGTAAAACAGCATGGCTGTGTTGCTGACAAATAAGTAGCGCAGGCCAAACCAAATGGAACGGTCGGTGCGGGGGTAGGCAATTAGCAAAAATGCGGCAATGCTAATAACTTCAAGCGCAACATAAACGCTGATGAGATCGGCGCTAACAAAGACGGCATTGACGCTGCCATGCAAAATGACAGCAAGGGTGTAGAAGAACGCGCCTTTTTCGCTTTGCCAACAGTAAAGAAAAACAGCCAGCGTAACGACGGCATTAGTTAAAATAAAGAACCCACTTAGCCCATCGATAAGCAAGCTGACGCCAAAGCTATCTAATAATTGAAAGCTGATAGGGGCTGGATTGAGCACATGCCAAAGCCCATAACCCAACGAAAGCAAGGAAAATGAAAGCGCTAGGATGCGGTCTAGCTTGGGCAGCAGATAAATGATGAACCCTACCAATAAGGGTAGGACAATCCAAATTAGGGTGAGGTTGGCATGGTCTAAGGTCATGTTTGCGTTTGGAGCATTCTATATGGAAATTTTAAAAGTGTGGGGTTTAAGCAAGCCAGTGAGTAGGCATAAGCCGCATTGTAGGTTGATGTCTATATCAATATGAGACTTATTTAATTCAGATTGAGTCCCATTAAAATAGAATTAGTCTCAAAAAGAGACGGCACATTTTTTGTCTTGTATTTGTGGCAGATAGCAGTTATTTGCGATCGCGTTATGAAATTTTGGCCTACCCTGATCTCAAAAAATGCCCATTTTCACTTAATTCGTCCTTTAGCCATCCATCATATCAACTTACCTCCACGCCCTTACTTCAAGGTTTGTGGGCTTTCAAGGTTTGCGGGAGGACTGAGGAATGAGAATTTTAAGTCTCAGGCTTTTCTGCTGGCAAAAGCCTGATGCTTGAACGCGCGCCTTATTTCACTTATGCGCGCTTTACCTTTCTCAGATACCTGAAGAAATAGTTTCACATTTGAGACTTTATAAAACCATAAATAGACTCAATGTGATTTTAAAAGGTCTCAAGAGTAGACTGGATAAGAGTTTATTGAGTCTCACCATAAGACTTAAAGATGGTCTTGGATAAAGCATAAGCTACCCCATGTCTTGATAAGCAAGATATGGGGTAGTTGGGCGATCGCTTTACAGCATTCTAATGATGAGATTCTGTTTATGGAATTTTGGCCTCGCCAATGCCTTCCTCACCAGCTAGCACCACCACAGTATTGAAGTAGCTAATATCTGTGCCATTGGGGAATGAGACATTAAATGAGCCGCTGGACTGTGGCAGTGCGCCTAGCCCAATCTTGCGCTTCTCTAGGTTGCCGTTAATCGTTAAATAGCTTGTTAAGTCATTGTCTGTATCGGTTTCAAAATTTTGAAAGGCTAGATTGCCGCCGACTCCCGCGATAATAGCTACACCAACGTTGCCGGTAGTTTTATGATTTCCCAATCCTGAAAAAGCGCCCATTTTTGGTTACTCCATTGATCAGGAATCATCATATCAATCTACTTCTATGTTCTTGTCTCAAAAAGCGCTTTATAGGCTTAATTACAATGAGACTAAAAGTCTCATTCATAGACTACTTTTGAAGCTTGTTAGTCTCATTAAGAGACTGTATTGCGAGTGGTTGAATATAAGGACTGCAACTATCGTATTTTCTGAATTTGATGAAAACAGCTGTCTCTAAGACTTTGGGGGCGATTACTGCGATCGCGTCTTTTCTCCTCGCTACACCCGTCTCAGCGCAGCAACCACGAAAGCCTTCTTTGGAGACTTTCCCTAATTATCAATTTAGTGATGTTCAAGATCATTGGGCATGGGTGTGTATAGAAGGTGCCGGTGAAGATGGTTTGATGAAGGGCTATCTGGACGGTCGGTTTCAGCCCAATGGCACCATGACTCGGGCCGAATTTGCGGCAGTGATGGTTAAAGCATTTCCTGATGGAGAAAGAATTCGAGAAGCGCCTAATTTTTTAGATGTTTCTCCTGATTTTTGGGGGAAAGAGGCGATCGCAACGGCTTACCAAAATGGCTTTTTGGCAGGCTATCCTAACAATCTGTTCAAACCGAATCAGCCAATCAGTCGGGCGCAGGCGATTATCGTAATTGCCCGTGCTCAAGCGCGCGTGAGTGAATCAGCACCTGAGACACTCAGCACTGGTGAAAACGTTGAGGCAGTCTTGCAAACCTACTATAAGGATGCTGCCAACATTCCGGCCTACGCCAAGCTTTGCGTGGCAGAAGCCACACGTCGCCAGATTGTTGCTAACTACCCAATTGTCGATCGGCTGAATCCCAACGGCAGCATTACTCGAGGCGACGCAACGGCTTTACTCTGTCGCGCTAATATCCAAGGCGCTGATGCCCGACATTATGTGCCTGCTGAATATGTCGCGGCTTTTAACAATGGCATTCCACAGGATGAGGGGACTAAGCCTAAGCTAATAGGAAATTTTCCTGCACAGTCAACAGACAGCCTATTTCTGTTTAAATATGCGACTTTTCCAGCGCCTGATACCGCGCCTGATACCAATGTGGACTATACCCAACTAAAGCGGCTTTTCTTTTCGGCGGACGATGGCCGTCATGGGGAAGAACTGTGGGTGACGGATGGCACTGTTGAGGGCACGCGTTTGTTTTTGGATGTGGCTCCTGGCTTCGATGCTATGGGCGAGCCTAGATCGAGTGCGCCTGATTTTGTAGGGTTTGCGGATGATCGCGTTTGGTTTGCGACTAATCAGCGATTTGTGGATGGTGAGCGCACAGAGGCCATTTGGAGTAGTGATGGTACCGTTGAGGGAACAAGGGCGATCGCGTCCATTAGTCCGTCACTAGCTCAAACACTCTCGGAAGCGACTGACCTGACGGCTTACCCTAATTTTTTGCTTAATGATCGATTTCCCTTCATGGTCAATACGCCATCGGGGTATCAGCTTTGGTTAAGTGATGGCGTAAGTCCGTCTGGCACGCAACGCATGGTCGAGTTTCCACAGCTTGATATGCAAAGCGCTTCACCTACATACGAGTTTACGGTGACTCTTGATCGTCTGTTTTTTCTGGCCCCTAGTACCGATCAGAAAACCCGACTCTGGACAAGTGATGGCACCGCTCAAGGAACCGGTTTACTCAGCTCAGAGATACCGTTTCAAACAACCTTTAAAGCTTGGGAAAATCGAATTTTTTTCCCAAGCTTTGAACCTTCACAAGGACTAGAGCTTTGGACAAGTGATGGTACAGTGAGCGGCACTTTGTTGGTTAAAGACCTTTATCTTGGCAGTGAAAGTTCACAACCTTCGCTGTTAGAAGAGCTGGGTTCATCGTTTTTGGTGTTGGCGACTGATACCGAGGGCTTTGGACTTTGGTCTACGGAAGGAACTTCAGCAAGCACTCGCCGCATAAAGCTGTTAAAACAAAAGCTGTCACTCGCTTCTAGTGAAGTGTTGCAGGTGCATAACAACAAAATGTATTTTTTGATATCAGGTTTTACGAGCTTAGTGTCTGAGGGCGATCAGACCACTGCAGAAATCTTTGAGCTGTGGATTACAGACGGTACCGCTGAAGGTACCAAGCGACTGCAATCGTTCGTGTCCAATCGTTTCTCCCCATCCATCATTTTTAAAGATCGTTTATTTTTTGGAGGCAATGGGCCAACAGGAACAGAGCTATGGACGAGTGATGGTACCGCTGAAGGGACACGTCAGGTGGTGGATTTGTCGCCTGGGGCAACAACGGCACTTCCGCTATGCCCACCACCACCGCCTGAGATAGATCCCGCTGACTACTGTCAGGCAACTGTCAGCGCGAATGGTTCTACACCTATCTGGCTAACGGTTCGTGGTGAGTTCTTATATTTCATTACTGAAGGAAATGAGCTGTTTAGAACAGATGGCACAGGTGCTGGCATGCAGCATATTCAAACACTAAACATAACAGCAGATAATCCATTTACTGCGATCGCCTCTATTGATGCCGCTCTTTTGTTTACAGCGTACGACGAGACTACCGGTGGCCTGCAACTGTGGGCACTCCCCGACTAAATTAAGACTACTTAGCCTCATATTAAGACCCCTGACAACACCCTTGAGTCTCAATATGAGATTTTAGATCATGCTCGAATGCGAGCTGTGATTGCTTCATTGCCAACGGCAAAAGCGTGGGGCATTTCGGGGGTGCGATGAGCAATGCCGACTTTTCCGGTGTGATTTAGGGCAATTAATCCTGTTTGCGCAGAGAAGGTTGTTTGAATTTGATTGAGAACGGTACCGATGGCTTGTTGGGGCGTTTGACCATTGTCGATGAGATCGCAGACTTGCCGAGCGCCCAGTATTCTCATCACAAATTCGCCTGTGCCGGTGGAAGAGACTGCGCTGTAATTAGTGGCATAAGTGCCGCATCCAGGAAGGGCGGTATCGCCGACTCTGCCTGAGAGCTTGAGAAGAATGCCGCCGGTTGAGGTCGCAGCAGCAAGGTGGCCGTGGGAATCTAAGGCGACTGCGCCAATGGTGCCAGTGGTGAGGGAACCGGTGAGGTGGGCGTGTTCGGGGTGGTCGGTAGAGTATTGGCTGGTTTTGAGAGGGGTTGAGCGAATCTCTTTGGGGACTTTGGCAAGGAGTTGATTGTGTTCAGCGATGCGTTTGGGGGTGCGGGGGTCGTAGTCGGGAAAGCCGTTTTGGTGGGCGAAGGTGGTGGCACCGGTTCCGGCTAGGATATTGTGATCTGTTGTTTCGATAATTTTTTGAGCGACCAGGATGGGGTTTTGAACGCGCTCGATGGCCGCGACGGCTCCGAAGCGGCAGGTATGGCCTTCCATAAGGCTGGCATCCATTTGGGCAATGCCGTCATAATTTAAGACGCTGCCGGTTCCGGCGTTGAAGGTGGGGTTGTTTTCTAGGGTGGTGCAGGCGGTAATGACGGCTTGGAGGGCAGTGCCGCCGTTGAGAAGAATTTGTTGAGCGGCTTGGGCAGCTTGGGCGGTACCGGCTTTGGCGTCTGATTCTGCGCTGGGGAGCCAAATACCGCAGCCGCCGTGGACGATGATGGCTGTCATTCGCTTTAGGGGTTAGGTGCTTTTGGAGTGTAGGCGATCGCATCTACACAGATAAAGACAACACCCTAATAAACAACAGACATTGCCGCCGCCAATCATGAGCTTGTAGTGAGACTATAAAGTATTAAAAAAGGACTATATTTAATACTTTATAGTCTCATAATGAGATTTTGATTTTCTTTAAATTGTGGCTGACCAATCGTCATTTGAGAATAAGAACGGGGCAAGGAGACAGGCGTACCACTCGTTCCGCGACAGAGCCTAGCAGAAAGCGTTTGGCTCCTTTGTAGCCGTGGGAAGGCATCACGATTAAGTCGGCTTGGATGGTTTCGGCGTAGTCAACGATTTGTTCGGTGGGGTCGCCAATGGCAACTTCAATAGAAATGCCGTTGAAGCCCATTTCGCTGACTTTTTCGTTCAAGAATGCCTTCACTTTTTGTTTGCGTTCATCGTCGCTGAGGGTGTCCCACAAGGCCGCAGGATCAGCTGGGTGAAGGGGAGAGAGGACATGAATAAGATTGAGCGATGAGAGCGCTTCAACAAAGTCTTTGGCAGGGGCGATCGCGCTATAAGACAGCTCTGAAAAATCAATGGGAATGAGAACGGATTCTTTTTTTAACCAGCTCATAAGATCTCTCTACTTATTTCAAGACGGTTTGCTTCAACGCAGGCTGGGGTTCTGGCAACATTTCACCTGATTTGAGCCGAGCCATGTAGTGATTAAGTTCTTTGGCAATGAGGCCAGACATTAAGAAGCAGCCCATGAGGTTCGGTAGGGACATGGCTAAGGCCATGATATCGCTGAAGTCTAGGACGGGGCCGAGGTTCACAACAGAGCCGACAAAGACGCAGGCGAGGAAAATGACTTTGTAGGTGTTAACGGTGCTTTCTCCGAAGAGGTATGCCCAAGCCTGCTGGCCGTAATAACTCCAGGAGATCATGGTGGAAATTGCGAAGAGGAATCCGGCAACGGCAATGACGTAGGGAAACCAGCTAATGACCTGGGCAAATGAAGCCGCAGATAGCTGTGCGCCATCGAGATCGGCGGCGGTGGGGTCGGCATAGACGCCTGTGAGTACAATGACGATGGCGGTGAGGTTGCAGATGAACATGGTGTCGATGAAAGGCTCTAGTAAAGCAACAATGCCTTCTCGAACAGGTTCGTCGGTGCGGGCAGCGGAGTGAGCGATCGCGGCGGAACCCAGTCCGGCTTCATTTGAAAAGGCGGCTCGCTGAAAGCCTACGACAATCGCGCCAATGGCTCCGCCTGCCAGCGCTTCTGGATTAAATGCGGTGCTGATGATGGTACCGATTGCGCTGGGAAGGGCTGGGAAGTTCATCAAAATGACCCAGAAGCACGCCAGGGCATAAATCACAGCCATCGCCGGAACTAAAAAGCCTGCAACGGCCCCAATTCGCTCTATGCCGCCAATGATGACTAAACCCACAATTGCAGCCAATAACAAACCAAACGCCCAGCTCAAGTTTTCTAAAAAGGGCAATACATTAGAGACGGCGGCGAAGGCTTGGTTAGCTTGGAACATGTTGCCAATACCCAAGCTGCCAATGGCACAAAAAATAGCGAAAACGGTGGCGAGCCCTTGGCCAACTTTTGCCATCCCCATTGCAGACAGGCCCCGAGAGAGGTAATACATGGGGCCGCCGCCGACGGTGCCATCGGGTTTGATGACACGGTATTTTTGGCCCAATGTGCATTCGGCAAGTTTGCTAGACATGCCGAGAAAGCCTGCCATGGTCATCCAAAAGGCTGCGCCAGGGCCGCCGAGGCGAATAGCGATCGCGACCCCTGCGATGTTACCAATGCCGACCGTGCCAGAAAGGGCCGCGGCCAGGGCCTGGAAGTGAGAAACATCGCCTTCATCTTCAGCGCTGTCGTACTTGCCGCGCACCACATCAATGGCGTGTTTGAAGGCGCGAACGTTAATAAACTTGAGGCGGAAGGTGAAAAAGACTGCGCCGATAACGAGCCAAAGCACGATGAACGGAAAGCCATTCTCACCGCCGATTCTAAAGTAGAAAAGTAGGTTGAGAACGTCTACGATGCTTTGGACAAAGGCTTCTAAGCTGCCTAAAAAGCCACTTGGGGCGGCAGCGTCTTGGGCGAAGGCTGAGCGCGTGAAGAATACGGTTTCCCAGAAGAAGAGCGCTAGGGTAAGTAGCCCTAAGGGTTGCAAGTAAGACTGAAGATTTTTAGTGGGCAGCTTTTTAGTGGGCAGCTGTTCAGTGGGATAAGCTGCTCGATGAGTTGTTGGACTTGGGTGCGTTGAACTGGGGAAATAAGACCTGAGGCGAGAGAGTGCTTGTCTCATACGGAGTTTGGCTCACAGGTGTAGTAGTGCAGTGGAATCGATAAATGGAACCGATTAGAAAGAGATTTAGTTAAAGAAGAGATTTCTGCGCAGAAGAAAATGCTTAGAGAGGCTGGGCCATCGTTGATGAGATCGCAGGTTTGCCGATTGCCCGTCCTTGATTGGTCCATTTGTGAGAATTTTTGATTTAGGTGTGACGTCTAAATAGCGGTAACTAGAGCGAGAACTAGGGCAGGGCAAAGATGGCAGCTTGGACAGTATCGGCTAAGTAGTCGGCTTCTGCGTGAGTGATGACTAGCGGGGGGCAAATAATGAGGACATTAGAGAAGCCGGGAATGGTATTAGCATTGCGGCCAATCATCACTTGCTGCTCCAGACAATATTTAGGGATTTTAGCGACTAGGTCTCCGCTGAGAGGGGTTTTGGTCGCTTTGTCTTCTACTAGCTCTATGCCCATTAACAAGCCTTTGCCTCGGATATCTCCGACGTTTGGATGTGTGAGGAGCTTTTGCCAACGTGCCATCAGATAGTCACCCATGTCTGCTGCGCGATCAGCTAGATTTTCTCTTTCAATGATTTCGATGTTGCGTAGGGCGACGGCGGTGGCTGTAGGTGTGCCGCCATAGGTGCTGATATGACTAAAGTGACTGTTGGTGCCCGGCTCATCTAAGAAGGCTTCAAACACGTGTTGTTTGGCTACGGTGGCAGAGAGGGGCATGTAGCCACTGGTGAGACCTTTGGCAAAGCAAATGATGTCGGGTTCTACGCCCCAGTGTTGATGGCCAAACATATGGCCCGTACGGGCAAAGCCATTGACAACTTCATCGAAGATGAGCAAGATGCCGGTGCGATCGCAAATTTCTCTTACCCCGCGCAGGTAGCCTTCTGTGGGCGGAATAACTCCACCTCCAGAAATAATCGGTTCAACAATGACGGCTGCAATAGACTCAGCCCCCTCGTAGAGGATGGTTTGTTCTAGCTCACGCAGACAAGCCGCATCGTATTCTGCTTCTGTGCGGCCTTCGCCAAAGCGATAGAAATAAGGCGGATTAACATGGAGAAATCCTGGGACTAATGGCCCGAACTTGGTTTTTCGATCTGCCTGGGCGGTGGCGCTGAGTGCCCCCATTGTGGTGCCGTGATAGCCCCGATATCGAGAGATAATTTTATGTCGAGATCCTGATCCTGTTGTGGCAGATTGGGCATGGTACTGACGCGCAATTTTAAAGGCTGTTTCATTGGCTTCGGAGCCACTGGTGGAGAAAAATACTTTGCCTTCGTAACCCAGCAAATCCAACAGCTTGTGCGCAAGCCGAATGCCTGGCTCATGGCTCATGGTCAGTGGCGAATAGGCCAAGTTCAACATTTGTTCATAGGCAACATCGGCTATCTCTTGACGCCCGTAGCCAACATTGACGCACCACAGCCCTGAAACACCATCTAAGTAATCTACGCCATTCGCATCTTTTACGTAGCATCCAGCAGCTTTCTGAATACACTTGGGTGGTTTAAGGGCAAAGGGTTTGTGCTGTGCGATGGCGTGCCACAGTGACTCTGAATCCATTCTTTCCAGATCTGATGTTAGAGAATCTGATTTTAAAGAGCCAGATGATAAAGGGCTGCTGTCACTATTCTTTTGTTCAAAGGTGTCTTGTAGGGAGCCTTTTTGAGTTAATACTTCTCGGTTCAACTCTTTAACCATGGGAAATGCTCCAGATGTACAACAAGAATAGAAAAAAGAACGTGAATATAGCTACCTACGCGGAAGCTGCCGTACGAGTTCGTACGGGAACGAGCCACTTCACTGTTGTGCCCTCGAGACGTTAGCGATCGCCTGTTTAAGCCATCAGGCAACTGCACTCAACAAAGTGATAAAAGGAATATTTGGGGTAGCTATTAAATGTGTTCTTTTACACAGCCTATCAATCTCAAAAAAATCCGATGTATCTCGGGATACGGTTAGGCTTAGATTTTTCTGAGAAGTCGTGAAGCCCTAACTTTTAGTCTGCTTTTGAACTGAAAGCTAGGCCGTTACTAGGGTTAAACAATCAGAATTAGAGTAACTAAAATCAAGCGGCAAAGATGGGATGACTGGAATTAGCCCCTCATGACTGGATGCCTAGCGCTAAAAGGCGAAGGCCAATAATGGAGAGGATGAGCAAGACAATCTTGCGAAATATCAGCGGGTTGAAGAACTGAGACAAGGCAGTGCCTACCGCCAAGCCAATGATTATGCTGGGAATAGTGAGCGCATACTGTTGTAAAACGGCTATGGAATAGCGGTTTTCAAAGATGTGGCCAGAGACCACTAAAAGCGCGTTGCCCCAAAAAAAGATGCTGAGGTTGCTTTTGAACTTTTTTTGACTCCAGCGTTGGCTACTGCCGTACAAAATGATGGGTGGCCCTGGAATATTGTAGCTACCGCCTAAAGCACCACATAAAAAACCAGTGCCATATATCCATCGTGGTGATTTTAAAGTTGGGATGGGCGGCTCGAACAGCGCGTAGATAGCATAGGCCGTAATCATCAGCCCCAGCGCTGAAACCATCCAATTGCTGGGGAAAAAGCGCAAGATTAAAAAGCCGACCGGAATGCCTAGAACCGATCCTGTCCAGAGCTTGACAACAATGTTCCATTCCACGGAACGACGGTAGTAAAGGCACAATAGTGCATCGTTTGTGAGTCCAATAATAGCAACTAGAGGGGCCGCGACATAGATGCTGGTGAGCCCGGAGAGGATGGGCATGGTAATTAAGGCTGCACCAAAGCCGGAGACACCTCGCACAAAAGAAGCCACAAACACAGTCAGGATGATGATGAGTTCGGTGCTCATCTCTAAGCTCATTTCTGAATTCATTGTTGGGCGGCTCAGTGGCGGCGGTTAATGAGCGTACCGGAGGATTGATCGGTAGGAATGAGATAAATTTCGCTGATGTTGACGTGAGCTGGGCGAGTGACCGCAAAGAAAATACTGTCGGCGATGTCATCAGGGGTGAGGGCCGTCATGCCGCTATAGACCGTTTTAGCTCGGTCGGTGTCGCCACGAAAACGCACGTCGCTAAATTCTGTTTCCACGAGCCCTGGTTCAATGTTGGTTACCCGAATTGGGGTGCCGAGCAGGTCTATTTTTAAGCCTTCTGTGAGTACTTTTACAGCTGCTTTGGTGGCACAGTACACGCTACCGCCAGGGTAGGTATAGCGGGCGGCAATGGAGCCGATGTTGATGACGTGGCCGGTTTTTCTCTCTACCATGCCGGGCGCGATCGCTCGGGTCATGTACAGCAACCCTTTTATATTCGTATCAATCATTTCTTCCCAGTCTTGCAAGGGCGCTTCGTATTGCTTATCCAGCCCGCGACTAAGACCAGCGTTGTTAATCAAGATATCGATTTTGGCCCAATCGGCTGATAGTCCTTTAATTGCGGCGTTAATAGCATCCGCCTTTTGAACGTCGATGACCAGTGGTAAGGTTTGAACCTGATATTTTTGCTGAAGGGTATCGGCTAGCGATCGCAGTTTCTCTTCACGGCGGGCGGAGAGAATAATCCGGGCACCGGCAGCAGCAAAAATGTGAGCGCAAGATGTCCCAATGCCGCTGCTTGCACCTGTAATCAGAACAATCTTGTCAGTGAGTGAAATGGGCATAGCTATTGGCAGCTCCTTGGGGAAATATCCTTTTAAGACAATCTTTCTGATGTATTAGAGGTATCCTAAAGCACTGGCTGAGCACACAATTGTATTAGCTGCATCTTTTACAAGCGCGGTGTAACATCGGTTGGGCAATGCCGTTACAACAGATACGAAAATAACTTGTTTGAGCTGCCTTAAGGCCTGTTACAGGCTGACTGCATAGAAGATATATGGCTACGTTTGTTTGCATCATTGGAAATGTTGAGCAAGGCATTTTTAAGCTGGGGATAGCGGATGATCCGTTAGGACATTTAGCGAGCCTTCAGGAAGGGAATCCACATAAGCTCTCTTTAATTTCTAAGGTGCGACTAAAAGATCAAAATTCGGCTTTGATGGTTGAGGGGCTAGGGCGAAAATTATTGAGCCAATACGAAGGCATGGGGCAGTGGTATTTGAACGTGCCCAGTGAGCTGTCTTCTCAGTTTATGAGTGATGATTATTTGATGTTATTAGCGAGTGGCGCGGGAGCTGCGATTGCAAAAAATAATGACTATGCGATCGCGAATAGCACGACTGCTTTCCATCGTTTATCGCGCAAAGCGCAGCAGCAAGGGCTAAGCTTTGACGACGTTCTTTCCAGGGTAGAGCAGGCTTATGACGAGGGCATTGCCATAGACCAGTTATTCTGAATTAATTTAGTCCATTGTTTGCCATCTATTTATTTTTGCGGCTAAAAACCCATTAAAACAAGGCATTAAGGAGGTTGATAGGTTGCAGTATAGGCAACTAATCAAGACTAAATGCCGGTTATAGAATGTCTGTGCTGGGCTGAGTCGAGGGCTGTGGTGCTGGCCAGGTGTGGAGGATTTTGGTAGGCTTCGCTGGTGTTAGCTGAGTGGGGTGCTGCTATTATTGGCAGCGCTGTCTTGGCGCTGTGAAGTGAATTAATGAATGTAGAAAAGTTAACAGTGAAGGAGCTGAAAGCCTATTGCCAGCGGTTAGGAATTGACACGCAAGGGAAGAAGAAGCCTGACTTGAAAGATGCTATTTATGCATATGAAAAAGCGGAGATAGATAGGGCGATCGCAGATGGAACCCACCTTGAATTACTCACAGGAAAAATTAGGGAATTAGCCGATAGATACGCACAAACCTTGGGTGAAAAAATAGCGGCTAGAAAAGAGGAAATGAAAAAGGATGACAACTCTCATTACCTCATTTACGAAGTGCTCGGCATCTCCAGTGAAGATGGGCAGCTCATTGATGAATATCAAAATACCGGACGCTTTCTCTATAAGTACGCAGGTTCCTTCCTAGAAGAAGCCGCCACGCTTTGCCTGTCTTTTTTTGATCGCAACGGTACGAAAACACTCATTGAGAATAATCAAGGCTCAAAGCCTAAAACATTTGAGATAGACTTTTTATCCGGCAATCATGCCATCGAACTCAAATGGCGAGATGCCACCACCGATGGCGATCACATTACCAAAGAACACACCCGTGTTAAAGCTATCCAGTCGCAGGGTTACACCCCCATTCGTGTTATGTTCTATTACCCTCAGCGGGCACAGTCCATCCGCATCCAAGAAACATTGAAAACGATTTACGCAGGCGTAAACGGTGAGTACTATGCTGGCGACGAGGCTTGGAGCTATTTGCAAGCGCTCAGCGGTTACAACCTAAAGGCCATCCTTAAAGAGATTGCTGACGGAAGAGGCGATGAAGCAAAAAACAATCAATAGCATTCTGGAAGGTGATTGCCTTGATGTCATGGCGGCGATCGCCCCCGCTTCAATCGATTTGATCTATCTCGACCCTCCCTTCTTCACTGGAAAAAAGCACACGCTCAAAAACAAAGCCCGCACCCAAGAATTCAGCTTCGATGACATCTGGGGCAATAATAAAAACTACGCTGAATTTTTGGCAGCACGGTTGGCCGTCATGCGAGGCTTACTCAAAGACGAAGGCTCCTTATTTTTTCACTGCGATAAAAGCGGAGAACATATCGTCCGAGCTGTCTTAGATCAGGTCTTCGGATCAAATAATTTTCAGGCTGAAATTATTTGGAGCTACAAACGGTGGTCAAATTCAAAAAAAGGACTCCTGCCCGCCCACCAAAACATTTATTTCTATTCAAAAAGCAAACACTTCAAATTCAATACGATCTACACATCGTATTCTGAAGCAACCAACATCGATCAAATTTTGCAGCGCCGAACTAGAGACCAGCACAACAAGTCGGTGTATGACACAGATAGTAACGGCAAATTTAAACACGGTGATGAAAAAAAGGGGGTGCCTCTCAACGACGTTTGGGATATTCCATACCTTAATCCCAAAGCAAAAGAAAGAGTTGGCTATCCCACCCAAAAACCAATCTTACTGCTCGAAAGAATTATTGATCTAGTCACCGATATTGGCGATATCGTCCTCGATCCCTTTTGCGGAAGCGGAACCACTTGTGTCGCCGCCAAACTAAAAGAGCGACACTTTATCGGCATTGATCAATCTAATGAAGCTGTTCAACTGGCAATGCAAAGACTAGAATCAATGACCAGAACAGACTCTAACTTACTCAAAAAAGGCCGTCAGTCATATCTCACCGCAGATCCGGCAGCTCTATCTCTATTGCAAGGCATTGCCTATAACCCTGTTCAAAGGAACAAAGGAATAGATGCTATTTTAGTGCAACAGTTCAACAACACACCTGTGCTGGTGCGCGTGCAAAAAGAGAATGAATCGATAACAGATGCTGCCACATTGCTCGCTAAAGCCATGAAAACAAAGCAGTCTCAAAAATCCATTCTCATTCAAACAGAAAACTCAAGCCCAGCCCAGTACCGCTTACCCAACATAAAGGGAATGGAAATACTTAAATCACCAGCACTGCAAATCAAGGAACAGTTAACAAAAAACTGAGCGCCATCATGTTGCAGTGCCCATCTTCAGCGTCTATTCCTTAAGATCGAGCTTCAAGAGAGCGCGCATCAATTGAACGCATCTACTTACTGCCATTAAAGAAAACAGTCGCTTCGTTAATTGGCCCTAAGGTTGTACCAGGATAGTAAAACTCCAGGATTTGCTTGCTAGAGTAACCCTGTTTTCCAAGGTTGTACGCGCCAGTTTGGCTCATCCCAACACCATGACCAAATCCGCCCCCAATAAAGCGGTAGCCTGTGAGCACAGGCTGGGATTGTTTGTTGTTTGCGCTGTCAGGACTATTTTCCGCTTTTGTTGTATTTTCAGCTGTCGCAGATGTACTGGTGGGCTTCGGCGTACTTGCCGCTGCGCTGCTCCCATTGGCTCCGCCATTAGGCTGTTTTGCCTGCGGCGCTTCCATAATAGGCTCTAAATAAAAGAGCAGACTCCGAGGCGGCACAAAAGCCTTTACAGATTCATCTTTAACTAGCTCAAAAGAACCGAGATCCGTATCGACTTTTACCTTCTGTACCCGGCCAGAGTCGGCACGTTCTATCACCGCCAAACCTGTTATTTCATTGAAATCAGCTAGTGGATGCTGACGCTTTGAAAGATACTCTTTCATCGTCGTGCCAATCTCTTTTAAAGAAGCTTTTCGATTCCAGCGAAAAGCAGGCCAGCCATCTTCATTAAAGCCATCTTTAAGGGCAATAAAGGCTCGGAAGTTTGCTTCATTAGAAAGCGGGCGCGTGGCCACATCCCATTTAGGACGCAGCGAGTCAATAACAGGCTGCAAATAGGGGCGATCTTCTCCATTCCAAACATCGGTAAAGCGGGCAGTGATGCCGCCTGTAGTTGAAGAGTAAAGGGCATCTACCAGTTCGTTGTTGTAGGTAAGTACCTGTCCGGCGGTGGCAGCGATCGCACTATCGGCAATCGGATCAGTTTCAGCTAGACCAAAATACACCTGACAGTTTGTATCAGCGCACATTTCGTAGTCATCTATGGTGAAACGGCGCAGGTTTCTAAGGGCGTAGGTTCTAGCCAAAATAGTTTGTGCTTCAATGGCTGTGCGCGGCGCGCTGGGGCCAATTTCGTGGGGCACCACACCACGCAGATAGGCATCGACAGGCACCTGATTCACCAGCGTGTAGTTGCCGTAAGAATTAGGCTGAATTTTCATATCGCCCGCGTATAAATCGCGAAACTGCCTACGCGCCCCGGCATTGGGGCTATGATTCATCTGAATCCGGCGATTTTGGGTGGTGATAGAAAACGTATCGCGGGCGTAGCGAAAGCCATCGGCGGTAAAGGCCACTTTAGGGACTTCTTTCACCACACGGCTGTCGATAAAGGCGC
Organism: Phormidesmis sp.; assembly: GCA_045110585.1. Taxonomy (GTDB): domain Bacteria; phylum Cyanobacteriota; class Cyanobacteriia; order Phormidesmidales; family Phormidesmidaceae; genus Phormidesmis. The sequence goes on from JBGCGG010000095.1 coordinate 44,702, forward strand.
GGGTATAACCTGCCGCATGCAAATTATCGAGCAGTAAGCGACGAACAATTGGGGTGTTGTAGTTATCTCTTTTTGCCCACACTTGCCAGGAATCAGGCTGGGCAATTTCGGCTTCTATACCTGCGGCCTTCCATCGGTTAGCACTATCTTCAGCGCTTTCAAAGCTGCGATGGGTGCTCAGCACCACCCATTCTTCTAGCTTGGGCTGCGCCAGCGACTGCATAGCAAAGTCTATTTGCAGCCGTTGAGTGGTAATGGTTTGGTCTCGCCCTTGGGTTTGAAAAGAAACGGTAATGACATCACCGGCTAAGGGGGCCAAAATAATTTTGTCGTTTTCTACTTCACCAAAGCGCTGAACAATACCAACTTTAATTTCTGGATTTGTAGACACAGACGGTGCTGATGTTGCCTGAGCTTGAACTGCCTGAGCTTGAACTGCCTGTTTCTGAATCGCCTGGGCCTGAACCACCTGAGGAAGCACGGCTTCTTGCAGCGCGATCGCGCCTATCCCAACCCCCAGACCCCAGCCCACTGTTCCGGCTAAACTAACCGTCATTGCACCTCCGACAACAGAACCTCCGGCAACACAACCTATGGAACCAAGCCGAGAAAGGGCTGTATGCGTCAGTTGCTTAATCTGAGGGAATGACGCTTTAGGAGATGTCGTTCTTTTGAAGGGAGTTTCGAAACGATGAGGAAAGAGAATCATAGGGAACGGTGCAGATGGCAAAAAGGCCGATGGCCCAATAAGCTTCTTTATCAGGGCTGTTTTATCAATTTTTCTGATTATGTAGCTCAGACTTCCCAGTTAGTGATACCGACTTAAAGATGGCCATCAGGGTTATACGCTAACGACCCACACGTAATTTAAAAGTTATTTAACATTAGTCAATTCTAGCAAGCCTATCGGGTTATTTCGCCGAATACCTCGCAACCAATAAGATTTGTGTCCATACCATCATAAGGAGCTACTGGAGATAAGCAGTCTGCTGAATAGGTATTTCAATAACAAAGCTAGTTTCGCTGCCAGGTGCAGAATGACAGCTAAGCCTGCCGTGATGGTGCTCCACAATAATTTGATGACTGAGCGTACAGCCTAAGCCTGTCCCCATCCCAACGGGTTGCGTTGTAAAAAACGGATCAAAAATACGCTTTTGATCGGCCTCAGCAATAGGCGGGCCGTTGTTAACAATGGAAAGAATAATGTTGGCGTCTTGTTGGCGAGTGTGGATAGCAATGTAGGGAGTTTTCTGCTGCACTAGCGAAGCCGTTAGGTCACCATCCGCCATATCACGATCGAAAGCTTCAATGGCATTAGTCAAAATTTTGAGAATAGCTTGATTTAATGCGCTGACATAGCATTCCACCTGGGGAATATCGTCGTAGTGCCGTCTAACTGTAATAGCAGGTCTATGATCTGTAGATTGAAGGCGATGGTTAATCAGAACTAAGGTACTTTCTATATTGACGTGTAAATCGACGGTTTTGAGTTCAGCTTCGTCATGACAGGAGAAGGTTCGTAGCTGCTTTACAATGGCGCGAATGCGCTCAGTGCCCGTTTTCATAGAGGTTAACAGCTTGGGAAAATCAGCCACAATGTAGTCGATTTCTAAGTCATCGAGCTCTTCTTCCAAATGCGATCGCGATTCTTGGCTGATCTCATTACTATGAGCTTGATACGCCTCAAACGCCAAAAGCAACGATTCCACATACCGCCTTGCATGGTCTAAATTACTGTGAATAAAACCGACTGGATTATTTATCTCATGGGCAATACCAGAGACAAGTTGGTGCTGCCCTGCAACCCGCTCAGTTTGAATCAGTTGGGCTGTTCTTTTTAGCTGAGTCATGGCCTGCTCTAGTTCTAGTGCCTTGCAGTTAGCTTCAGTCCTAGAATCTATGAGGGCTTTTTCGGTTCGTTTTCGTTCAGAAATATCTTGCAAAAAGATAACGAAAACGTCCTCGTTTCGAATGTTCGTTGAGGTTGCAGTAACCTGAATGGGGAAAACATGGCCATTGCAATACCGAGCGCTCATCTCTCGGGGCGTTTCTTCTTGCGCAATGGCTACCAGAACCGAAGACAACTGAGCTGAAGTCTGATCAATCAGGCGTTGAAACGATGTATCGATGAGTTGGTCATGCTCATAGCCAAACAGCTCACTGGTTGATGGATTCGCACTGCGAATAATCAAATCGCGTTGTGTGACGGTAATAATGCCATTAACAGCCGTTTTGATAATGGCGTCATTGCTAGCAACAGCGCTTTCAAGCGCAACCACAACCTGGTTATACCACTGACCTACCTGCCCCACTTCCGTAAATGGATCGACGTGAACTTTGCGATTGAGATTGCCGGTTTCAGCATGGTATTTCATCACACTGTACACATCTTGCACATCGCTGGTCGCACCATGCTCACTGATATTAAGACCAACATATTCTTGACGCGTAGAAACCCTCAAATCAGTGAACTGTTGAATAATTAGAAGACCAAGCAGCGTAGTTGGAAAGGCCCACAGCCCGCAAGCTGTGATGCCCGCTACTTGTGCTTTAATTTGCAAAAATCGGTTTAAGCCTGTGCCCAATTGACTTAAATCACCAAAGAGGCCCACTGCCAGCGTCCCCCAGATGCCAGCGACCAAATGAACTGGAATAGCATCAACGACATCGTCAATTTTGTAGCGCTCCATGCACTTACTGGCTATCAGCATAAGGATGCTACCAATGGCACCCACCAGTAAGGCATTGCCTGTAGAAAAGACGTGACAACCACCGGTAACAGCCACCAAGCCCGCAAGTGCACCATTTAGCACGGGCTTGGTTTTAATTGGCTGCCGTTGCCATTCCATAATCGCAATGGGCGTGATTAACCCTGCCGCACCAGCCATGAGCGTGTTGATGGTGATGACAGCGACTTGTTGATTAAAAGCAAGATTGCTGCCCCCATTAAAGCCAAACCAGCCAAACCACAGCAGCATCGTACCGAGAAAGGCAAACGGAAGATCCGCACTAGCACTCTCTTCAAAATGGCGTTTGCGAGAAAAGCGACCCATCCGAGGCCCAATCATTAAAACGGCGGCAAGTGCGCACCAGCCTCCTAAGCTATGAACAACCGTCGTTCCCGCAAAATCAACAAATCCGTTTTGGGCGAGCCAACCCGATGCCATGCCTTGCTTCAGACCGTTCCATACCCAATGGCCAAAGACGGGATATATTATCCCAGAAATTAAAATAGTGATTACCAAATAAACCTTAAACCGGATGCGCTCAGCCGCCGCTCCTGAAAGGATGGTTACTGCGGTGCTGCAAAACATCGCTTGGAACAAAAAAAAGCTACCTGTCCACAGCGCTGTTGCCTGGGTTGAATTCGGGAAAAAATGATTGAAGCCGATGGCACCTTGCCAACTGAATCCAAACATGAGTCCGTAGCCAACTGCCCAGAAAGCAATGACTGAGAGACCTAAATCTGAAATATTTTTGATGACAATATTGATTCTATTCTTGCTGCGGGTGGAGCCTGCTTCTAAACAGAGGAACCCTGCCTGCATAATGAAAACTAAGATGCCACAAAGCGTTAGCCAGGCGAGGTCAAGCAGTGTCTTGGTAGGCTGTAGCGGCGATGAACCAAGTTCTGAAACTAACATAAATGACAGCCAATGATTCACTTTGAGGGGCATCGCAATTAAGTCTTGGCATCGCTCTAAAATAGGCAAGAATCAAGATTTATGGCTACATTGTGCCCGCTCCTTGTCTGTGAACAGACGGGCAGATAGGCAGGAACTGTGTTGAAACCGCGTTACTATGGCCGATTTAACTGACTACACTCACCCCCTCAACGTGCTGATGAAGAGAGTCGATATTCTGAGTTATCGGGCACTAGCAGAACTGGCTGATGTGTCTCGTTGGCAAATACAACAGCTGAGGGCAGGCCAAGCAACAATCATGCGGGTCTCTAACCTAGTAAAGCTTTCAGGCGCACTACAGATTTCACTCTCTGAGTTGTTGTCACAGTTTGGGGTCGATGCGGGTGAAACACAACTCCCCGAACAAACTGAACCTAAACAAAGAGACCACACAAAAGTAGAACCGGAGCCAACAGAACCAGAGCAAGCACAAGCCAACTCAATAGAAGCGCTGCGACGTGAATATTTAAGATTGCAGCAGCAGCAAAGCCAGCAGTTAGCAGCAGCGCGATCGCAATTTCAATCTGAGTCTTTGCGCACCTTAGAAACTTGGTTAGTTCAATGGCCAACCATTGCAAAGCGAGCAAAAGAAAGAGGTGCTGAACTGCCTGCGGAGAAAATTTTGCCCTTTATTAGACCTGTAGAAGCGCTAGTAGCGCAGTGGGGCGTTGAAGCGATCTCCCCAATAGATAGCCAAGTACCCTACGACCCTCAATACCACCAGCTCATGGGGGCCACAGCTGAGCCAGGTGATCCGGTAATGGTCACCCACAGCGGCGCTACCCACAGCGGCCAGCTGCTGCATCGTGCCAAAGTTAAAGTTATAACCAGTTAAAGTTATAACCACTTAACGCAATGCCGATCACGCAATCTCGACTGCGACCCAGAAGGCTATGCCTTTACCAACGTAATCACCGTGAGTTCGGGCGGACAGAAAAATCGGCCTGGGAAATACGTCCCCAACCCCCGATTAACATATAGCCAGTTGCCACCAACGCGGTGCAGCCCTTGACCCCATTCCCAGTGCCGCACAACCTTAAAACAGCGATCGCTCAAAAACGGAATCCGGTTACGAATGACGCGAGGCACGCGTTGCCGAATCCGCCGCCACACCAGTGGCCCTGAACCTACGAAGGGAATGTACGACTGCCCGCCGTGGGTATGGCCTGCCAAAACCAAATCCGCTCGCCACTGGGCCAGCGGTTCTGCGGTATCAGGGTTGTGAGAAAGCACCAAACGCGGCACCTGCGGATCTAGCTTGTCTAGTAAATGTGGGTTAAATTTACCCGACCAATAGTCTGCAAAACCGACCACCGGAAAATCATTGCCCATGGGATGGGCGATTTCATTCCACAGCACCGTTACCCCTACAGCTTCCAGAGCTTGCATCACGGTGTTTTTCGCACCAGCGACTGCAATGTCATGATTGCCTAGCACCGCCACCGTGCCGTACTTGCTGGGCAAATGCTTTAACTCAGCCGCCAGCTCATGAATAGGGCTAGGATCATGGGTAACAAAATCACCTGTAAGCGCAATCAAATCCGGATTGAGTGCACGGATTTGACGCAGGGTTTTGGATAGCAACGGTTTTGAGAGTCGCAGTCCATCAAAGTGAAAATCGGAAAGCTGAGCAATGACAGTGCCCACTAAGCGATCAGGCAAGTCTTGAATGGCGATGGTGTGCTCATCTACTGAGAGCGCGCCCGTTAAAAGCCGATGCATAAAAGGTATCTTCGATATTGCCGGTAGGCTATCACCTTAACGAATTCAGCTGAGGTCTTGCACACTACACTACGGTAGTTAATCGTATATTTTCAGACAGATTGAGCTTGAGTTCGTTTCTTGGCACTGTTTTTTGGATAAGCACCAGTCTAGCAAGTAACGTCTAAGTAACGTCTTAAATAGCCGTCGCCACAAAGTCGATGATATGCCCTGCAATATCCACCTGAGTAGATGATTCAATGCCTTCTAATCCAGGCGACGAATTAACCTCTATAACCAGTGGGCCATGGTGAGATCTCAATATATCGACGCCTGCCACCTGTAAGCCAACCGCCGCCGCTGCTTTCACAGCTATCTGCCGCTCCGCTAACGTCAATGCAGCCGCTTGGCAGCATCCTCCTCGGTGCAGATTAGCCCTAAATTCGCCGGGGGCACCCTTTCGTTTCATCGCAGCGATCGCTGCCCCATTCACCACCAGGCAGCGAATATCTTCTCCGTTAGCTTCTTCCACAAACTCTTGCACTAAAATTCGAGTTTTGAGGCCCCGAAATGCTTCCAACATCGATCTCGCTGATTCATGGGTTTCAGCTAACACAACCCCAACCCCTTGTGCCCCTTCTAGCACCTTAATCACTAAAGGCGCACCGCCCACTAGTTCAATCAGATTGTTAATATCTTTATTGGAGTGGGCAAAGCCAGTGCGAGGCAGTGCAATTCCCCTTTTAGAAAGGATTTGAAGACACTGAAGCTTATTGCGCGATCGCACAATAGCATCTGCCGAATTCACCACAAACGTTCCCATTTGCTCAAACTGACGAATCACTGCCGTCCCATAATCGGTATGGGAATGACCAATGCGAGGGATGACTGCATCTTGCCGAGGTAAAGGCCGCCCCTGATACAAAATCTGCGGATCTCTTGCCGTAATATCGGTGTAGCAGCGCAGCGGACTCACCACACTCATCGTATGCCCCCGCCCTTCTCCAGCCGCCAGTAACCGGCGGGTAGAGTACAACGAGGCATCGCGTGAGAGAACAGCAATCTTCATGAAAGGGCTTTAGCGATGGTTAGCAGCAGTGGTTGGCAGCAATAGTTGGCAACCACTGCTTTTATTCAACTGCTTTTATGCAACAGCTTTTATGCAACAAATTGCAGATAAAGCTTGTAAGTAGCAGCCAGTTAAACTTTCCAGCTTGGCAAAAAGTTTTGCTCGCTAGAAAGTCAGCATTAATAGAATCTCTAAAGAAAACCGAACAGCACACTCTCTAACGAAGTTGCATTAAAAAGTGGCAGAGATTAAAAGGGGGCAGACATTGAACAATGGCAAAGAGCCAGACAGGCCGCGAAACAAAGCCAAATGAAACAAAGCTACATTAAGAACAGCCAAATTAAGAAAAACTAGAAGCAACCAGCATCGTACCGATCCCAGCATCTTCAGAGAAAATCTCCAACAGTAATGAGTGAGGCATCCGTCCATCTAAAATATGCGCCGCTCGCACACCCTGTGCTAAAGACCTCACACAGCACTGCACTTTAGGAATCATCCCACCCGCTACAATGCCATCCTCAATCAGGGTCCTCGCCTGATGAATATCGAGCTTTGTAATCAGCGAACTAGGTTCTTTAATATTTCGCATAATGCCAGGGGTATCTGTTAGCAAAATCAGCTTTTCTGCGCTGAGGGCGGCGGCTAGCTCACCCGCCACCGTATCCGCATTAATGTTGTAAGCTTGGCTGCTGCCGTCACCCGCCACACTAGAAATCACAGGAATATAGTTTGCGGCCACCAAAGATTTCACTAAATCAGCGTTCACGTGGCCCACATCTCCCACAAAACCCACCCCATCTTCTGCGGGCCGAGGCTTCGCTTTAATCAAATTACCGTCTTTGCCGCATAGCCCTACCGCACGTCCACCCGCCTGATTAATGAGCGATACTAATTCCTTGTTAACCCGGCCAACCAGCACCATTTCCACCACGTCCATGGTGTCCGCATCTGTAACCCTAAGCCCATCTTTGAATTGAGGCTCAATATTGAGCTTGGTTAGCCAGGTATTAATTTCCGGGCCACCGCCATGAACGACCACGGGGCAAATCCCAACGCTGGCCAAAAACACCACATCGCGAATGACCTTGGCTTTAAGCCTGCTGTCTTTCATCGCAGCGCCGCCGTATTTGACCACCATGGTGCGGCCTTGGAACTGCTGAATGAAAGGCAGGGCTTCACTGAGAATACGGACGCGATCCGCTTCATTTTGCTGAAAATATTCGCTTTCGTATCCGGTGGAGTCGTTAGGCGTGGAAGATGACATGAAAGGTTCAGTTGACAGGTGTATTTCAAGAGATGTCAGGGAAAAGACATCAGGTGGCAGAAAAGTTAATTAACTGGCGTATTGATGGACGATTGATTAATCGTAATTTCATCAGGCACCATCTTAGGCGCAGGCCGTAGGTTCTGTTTAAGGGCTGTGATGATTCGATCGCATGTTTTCCCGACCGATTTTCCTTCATAGTCAATGCGAATATCTGCTTGGGCATACAAATCACCGCGATCGCTCAGTAAGGTTTCCAGCTTCTCCCATAAATCCACTTCTTTAAGTAAGGGCCGATGGGTATCGCCTGAGAGTCTAGCCATCAGGATTTGATTAGGGACATCTAACCAAATCACAACTCCGTGCCGCAAATAGCTCCAGTTCATGGGTTGAGTAATCACCCCGCCACCCGTTGCAACCACTAAAGACGTATACGCTGAAAGCTGCTCTAGCACCTTAGTTTCCAGCTCTCTAAAGGCGGCTTCGCCCTCGCTCTCAAAAATCTCTGGGATCGATTTACCCGCCGACTGTTCTATCAACAGGTCGGTATCAAAAAATCGATAGCCTATACGGTTAGCCAGCTTACGGCCAATCGTCGTTTTGCCTGCCCCCATCATTCCAATCAGGTACAGGTTGGTCTTTCTCAAAAAATCAACAGAATTAGCAGCAGAATTAGCAGCAGACATAGCAAATAAAGGTAAAACCGCAGGGTGTAAAGCCACAGCGAATGGCCATTATTATGCCGTACGGTCTACCCCCATAGTCGATTAAAGATTTGCTTTTTACGATTTTGATCTGTCTAAAAGCGCGATCCAAAGCTGCCGTTCGCCGCCAGAAGCTCCGTAAAACAAGAGATCGATCAAAAGCCGTAAAGAAAGCTGAGTCAGGGTATCGGTGTTCGGCATCGGATCGGCCATGCGATCGCAATACATATTATTAAAGTTATCCAGGTAGTCTCCCAGTAACGCGGCTCGATGCGGCGGTTCGTTCTGAGCGCTCAGCTGCTCTAACGTCGCCACCGCCTCACGAATTTTGTCATGATGGCCCGTAGCCAGATGGCACACCACCAGCACTAGCGCCCGCGCCTCTTCTATATCTAATTTTTTACGACCCTGCCCTTTGCGCAGTGGGCTGGCCTGCCGCAGCCGCCACAGCCCCACCCGATCAGAAAAGGACTGATCTAGCTGGAGGTCTTTAGCCGCCATCAAAACCGCATCCGAGCCAATTTGGGTAAGCGCCTCAATAGCCATCAGCACCAAATCTAGCTGCGCTTTAATACTGCTAAGCTGCGCTACCGACAAATCGCCTGATAAATCCGCAGGTAAGCCCGCGCCAGCCAACCCTTGGGCGGCCGTTGAGGCCGTTGGAGCCATTGATGGATTGTTTATAGGCAAAGGGGCATCCACAGCAGAGTTTTAAGTAGCTGGGTCAGATAAATAGCTGGATCAGATAAGTTAACGCGTCTCAATAAAACGCGTAAGTAGTCCTTACGGTAGTGCTAAATCGACTAGCGATAATTTATCACTCAACCGTGACAGAAATGCTTTAGCGCACTGTTTCTGTTTATAGACCTTACAGACGCGCCTATAAGCACATCCGGCTACCCCAATCGACTTTTCTACGCCGTGCGTCCGTGTCCCCACACGAAAATTCACTCACCGATATCTCAGATTGATCGCTCGGCAAGTAGCCAAACACCCGCTCAAAACCGGCCTCTGCCGAATCAAAAAAGATCGCCCCAACCGTTGCGCACTCTTGTACTAGCTCACTGGAAAGGTAGGTCAACAGCTGCGGTGAAAACATCACCGAAAGTGCTGCTGGACCATTTAAACCGACGCTAATCCCATTGGGCCGGGCCGAAGGCACATTTCTAAAATAGTTTCTGAGGCGCACAGCATCGACCAGTACATCTAAATTGCGATCGCGCTGTAGCTGAGTCATCGTACTTAAAATAGCAGCGTCGCACACTGGCGTATTACCAGGCACCGCTGCTGCTGCCATCTCTTGCGCTATCTCTGGCGTTAGCGCCAAGCGATTGCCTTCTCTCACAATAGAGTTATCTGCGTTGTTCACCTGTAACGAATAGGTACCGCTTTTACCAGGTTCATAGCTGTTCGCAATAATGGTATACGTGCCCGTTGTAGGCAGCGTGATCACAAGACGCGAGTTGCGATTGCTGCGGCTAATATCGTCATTTTCGCTAATCCGCTTGCCTTGCGGATCTAGCAAAATCAAATAAGGATCAAAATCTGAACTTTCCAGGTAGATGGTGATTTGCTGGCCGCTAATTCCAGAGAATGTGTGCTTGTCGTACAAGCTGCCATCGTCTAGGGCATCGTCACCCGAGGTCAAAGCGCCCCGCTCTGCCAGTAAAGGATTTGCGATCGCGGCGCTCCAAGCAGTACCTACTGTGAGGCTCACTGCTAATGCCATAACTCCCAGCCGTTGAAAGGCCCGCATTTAAACTCTCTCGTGAAAGGGTTGAAAAGTAGTGGTATCTAAGCGGATGGAAAAGGCGAATAGAATTGAACTGCTCTTTTTCTGCATTTTGCTCCACTTACATTAATAGGGCTTAGTGAAGGCCCACTGTCGGATAGATGCTAACTGCCAAAGTAGAGTAGTAGGTATCCTATCGACTTAACACCGCATTACTGGTTGCTGTTAGTGACAGCTTAATGACTGTCTGACAACAGGTATTCGCTGGCCAATAGCTTTGGCAAAGCGCTCATAAACCGGTAAAAATGACAGAATTTTATACTCAAGAGATTTTACCTAGAGGAGTGTATATTTTTACCGAACATATTGCATTGATTACGGAAGGTTTCCGGATGAACTTTCTCAGAACCTCATGATTTTCACTATTCTTTGCAGAAATTTAACGAATTAAGTTGATTCAATTTAGTGCTCTGGGTAGCCTTTTGGCATTGTCAAGCGCCTGTTGAACGATTGCGGTATGCGTCTATCTATTCCGGTAATCTTTTCTTTGCCCCTCTTAACGACGCTGTCTTTGCTGTCGGTTGTGGGCTTAAAGCAGTCTGCATTGGCTTTTGAAGCGGGCGAGAGGAAAGGAGTAAGCCCAGTGAGCGTAGAGGCGATCGCAACAACGGTAAACGAGCGCGATGTGCTGCTCAGTATGCAGTTACTGATAGGGTGTGGAACCATCGTGGCCGGTAGCGCGCTGGCATGGGGCGCTAGTCACTACGCACGGCAGCAGCAGTGGCAGCGTATAGACTTTTTGCGTCAGGCCGTTAAAGAATTTGAGCAAGACCCTGATATTCACAATGCCTTAAAAATCCTCGATTTTGAAGAATATCGCGACTATGTCATCCCAGCGCGAGATCTCGCAGGTCAAAATGAACCCATTGTTTTCCGTGTAGAAGATAGCCTGCTGTGCTGCGCCCTTGCCCACCACGACGAAAGGGCCAACATAAAGCACCAGCTAGAGCACCAGCAAGACAATAACGCCCTAGATCCAAACGCCTTGCGTCAATATCAAATTGAAACAGCCTTAAGAGACTGGTTCAATAAAATGCTCAATGGACTAGAACACTTTAGCTACTTTTTAGACTCTGGACTCTTTTCTGAAGAAGAACTATGGCCTTGGCTAAGCTACTGGATTAAGCTCATTGCCGACCCAGCCTATCGCCGCCCAGGGGCTTCCAAATTTTACGATGCGCTCTACAGCTACATCCACGACAGTAGCTTTTTAGGGGTCCAAAAATTATTCGAACGCTACGACTACCGAATCTTACCTTCCCCATACCAAGACACCGACTTAGTAGCCGCGCTACAGCCTAAGCGCAGCCACCAGAACGCACCGGCTGAGCAATCGGCCCTTCCCTCTCATCTCAACCATACGCAGCTAGCACTCACGCTGGCCAAAGCCTCCTACCTTGCCTACCAAGACAAACAATTCATTGCAGAAATGGTAGGTCGCTGGTGCAACGCCCTAACAAACCGACCGCCTCGCGAAATTATTCGCCACAACTTCCGCTACTTTCACAACCATGGCCGAGACACACAAGCCTTCATGTTTCACACAGATCAAGTCATGGTATTGGCTTTTCGCGGTAGCCAAGAACCCAAAGACTGGCTAACTAATTTCACCACCCAGCTGCGGAATTTCACAATTTATAAAGATGGCGTGGACAGCGTGTCTTCTTATAAGGGCCGAGTTCACAAAGGCTTTTTCCTGGCCTGGGCAATTATCGAAAAATCAGTGCTCTCTCAAATTAACCAGTGGCGGCAACACTTTGAAAACGCGAATAAACCACTACCGCCTTTGTACATCACAGGGCATAGCTTAGGTGGTGCACTCGCAACCATTGCCGCCGCCGCGTTAGCTGACCATGGCATTGAAGTCGCTGGGGTCTATACGTTTGGTCAGCCTCGAGTCGGCGATCTCACTTTTGTTCGCCAGCTCAACAACATGACCCGAGGCAAAGTCTTCCGCTTCGTCAATAACAACGATATCGTCCCCCATGTCCCTCCCCCATTTTCTGTTTGGAACCCTACGCGGCTTTACGGCCACGTTGGTGGCGTTACTTATTTCAATCGCAAGGGTGTGATTACAGCAAACGCCAACCTTTCGCTCAGTGCACGTATGACCGATATTGTACTGGGGCTAATGCAAGGGCTAATGGTTGGCGGACTCGACCATATTAGTGATCATCGCATGGAGTACTACATCAGTCATTTAGACAGTACGCTTCAAAAAGAGATGAAAGAGCAAATGGCAACACAATCTAATTCAGCAAAAGATTCATCCTCGAAAAGCCCTGATATTGGCTGATACGTCAGAGCATATCAACAAATTGAGCTTCTTTAGAGAGGGCTACCCCGTCTCATCCCACACCTATGCTTAGCCAAACTGCCTAAAGTCCTCGTCTTTTTGGCTCAATAACGCCCACTCTACGCCCTGTTGTTTAAGCCAAGTCACTAAGCGATCGCATGCTGGCCTTTCCGTCGCGTAGTGCCCTGCATCAATCAGCACCAGCCCTTGATCGCGACTCTCTTGAAATTGATGAAATTTACAGTCAGCAGTGACATATGCCTGAGCGCCGGTTTGCGCGACAGCTGAAATGTAGCTAGCGCCAGATCCGCCCAAAACAGCAACAGTTTCAATAGACTGCTGCAAGTCAGCGCTAGGAGAGTGCAACAGACTGGGTGTACAAAGAACAGATTGAAGAGTATTTAATAGCTGCTGTAGCGTCTGAGAGGAAGGCAGCTTGCCAACTCTGCCATAGCCACGTCCAGTAGGTGCATCAGTGACTTCGACGGGGTTGGTATTCTTTAATTTCAGCAGTTGAGCAAGGACATCGGCAGTTCCATTGGCTACTTGGTCAAAGTTAGTGTGGGCAGTGTAAATGCCAATATTATGAGAAATGGCTTTGTGCACCATATCGCCTACGCTACTGCCGCAGGCAATAGAAGAGATGCCGCCGAAAATGAGCGGGTGATGGGCAAAAATAAGGTTAATAGGGGTGCCGCTAGCTTTTAGCGCGATCGCTTCTTCCATGACTGCTAACGTCGGCGTTAGACACACTAACACTCCCGCAGGCGCTGAAAGAATACCGGGTTCTACTTGCCACCCGCAGTTATCCCACTTCTCTTGCCAGGCTGGATTTGCCCACTGTTCAAACGCTGCAATAAGATCTTTAACGTCCATAAAATATGCATAATTTGTCCCTTCGACAGTATACGCATTCCTGTTTGCACCGAGCACTAAAAAAGAGGTCTAGCAAATAATGGCTAGACCTCTTTTCAATAATTGCGATTCAATTGAGCAAAAGGATAATAAGGAAAACGATTAAAACTGACAACACTATCTGACTAACACATTCGTTGGCGTAACGCCCGAGAGGGTAAGGGTGTAATCAAAACGACCGCCACCATTATCTTGCCAGCCTGTGAGGCGACCGTCTTGCCCCAAAATAGGATCGTTGTTGTATGTGGTCACCACTGCAAAATATAGATCTGTTTTGGGGATGGTGAGATCAGTGATTTTAGACTGCGGACTATCGTTAGTATCATCGGCAGCGGCAATGAGATTGCCGTAACGGTCAAAAATGAAGAGCTGAGAGTCATCGCTGGTATATAGGCTGCCGGTCATTACGCGGGTAACGTTGAGGTTCGCTTCTAGGCGATCGCCTAAACCTGCCACAAAACCATACACGTTGTGCCCTTGCCCCACGTGCCCGGAAACAACATTTAACCCCTGACTCAAATCCACAGGAGTCGCAGAAGTTAGCCCTTCTATTTCCGTAATTTTAACGGGCAATGTCAAATCTACAGACTCAGTAATAACCTCGCTATTGAAGCGATTCTCAGTGGCTTCGGCAACCGCATTTTCCCATCCCAACGGCTCACCTGTTTGAACGGTGCTAGGCAGCGTAGATCGTAGGTAGTACGGATCACTGCGATCGCAAGCGATATCATCCGCCACCAATACATTCTCACTCTGATAGCGCTGTAGCTGACGGCGTAGCGATAACAGTGCATTGCGCTCAGCGCTAGTCGTTTCATCTTGTGCCATCAGCTGCGACACGAGGCCAATGGCTTCAGGCCAGTTATTAGCACAGATAGCTTGATCGAGATCGAATGTCGTTGTTCTTTGAGCGATCGCAGGAGATAGGCCACACAGTAGCCAAAGGGCAACGCTACTAGCCACAGCACCTAACGCCCTAAATTGAATGAAATCAGGCATGGGTGACAACTGCGGGCCTCGATCCGGGTGTTGAGAATGGCCCTTAAGCTGTTGTTCCTGTTGTTGAATATGCCATTTAGATCGTCTTAACGCCATGTGGTCTCCCCTTTTCAAAATAATTAGCCAATAAATTCAACAGATCCCAGTACAACTTAAATTTGAACAAGTTTAGTAAGTTTGATCTGTCCGCAGCGCTAGCAAATAACGCAAAGCGGGCACATTAGGTCTGCCACAACAGGCTCAGTATGCCCCGCTCATTCTGCTCAAATAACCACCAGCCCAATTGCTGGTTAAACCATCGCAGACCCTCCAAACATGGAAGAAAAACTAAAATTGCTTGTCGTAGATGACGAGCCTGACAACTTAGATTTGCTATATCGAACTTTTCGCCGAGACTTCAAAGTCTTCAAAGCGACCAGTGGCGCTCAAGCCCTAGAGTTGCTCAATGAACAAGGTGAAATGGGCATCATCATCTCCGATCAACGAATGCCGCAGATGAACGGTACAGACTTTTTGAGTCGTACCGTAGAGCGATTCCCGGATACCATCCGAATGGTGCTTACCGGCTACACCGATGTAGAAGATCTGGTATCGGCCATTAACTCAGGCAAAGTCTTTAAATACATTACCAAGCCGTGGAATCCGACCAACTTGAAAGGAGTGATTGCGCAAGCCGCTGAAACCTATCGAGTGATTAAGCAGCGCACCCGCGCCCTTAGCCGTGCCCTGGCCCAAGAATCCTTAATCAACGACATTATGACGGCGGTTAGAGGGTCTCTGGATTACACCAACACCTTACAAACGGTTGTTCAAGCATTGGGGCAAGCCTTTGACACTGACCTTGCCATTTTGTATCCGGTGAAAGACAGCTCTGGTGAGGGTGAAATTGAAAATCAGCTGATCTACCGAGCCACCCCTGCTGAAGAGGACGCGCCTGAATCGGATTTATTTGGCGCTAACTTAGAATCCTTACCACCGCTGCACGACAGCCTAGACATTCTGTCTGAACCTGTGGTGATTGGGGAGGAACAGGTCAGCCGAATCGTGGTGCCCTTTTTAGAAAAAAATAAGCTGATTGCCACTATCTGCTTATACAAAAGGACGCAAAGCAAGAGCTGGGCTGACAATGCAGTTGAGCTTTTGAGCACGGTCTCTGTTCAAGTCGCATTGGCAATGTCTCATGCGAAACTCTATCAGCGCATTCATTTGCAGTCGATGCAAATGCGCGCTGAGCTAGATGTGGCCCGTAAAATTCAGAGCAATTTATTACATCAGCGCTGGCCCGAACTACCAGGCATCAAAATCCAAGCCAGGTGTCAGCCCGCGCGCGAGGTAGGTGGAGATTTTTACGAAGTCTTTATGCATCCGCACGGCGATATTTGGCTAGCCGTTGGCGATGTTTCTGGCAAGGGCGTTCCTGCCGCTTTGTTTATGGCGAGTGCAATTTCAGTACTGCGCCGCGAACTCGCTCAAGAGAAATCGCCCGAACCTGAAAAGGTGATGAGCAACTTGAATCACAGCCTCTCTAATGACTTAATGAGCAATAACTGCTTCATTACTATGGCACTGATTCGCTATACACCAGAATCTGGCCAATTAATGTATGCCAATGCCGGACATGTCTATCCCATTAAGTGGCCCCATCAGGCCGTTGTTGAACAAAGGTTAAGCCAAAATGAATCGGGTGAGAATGGCGTCACCATAGAACCTGATTACCTAGATGTCAGAGGTGTGCCGTTAGGCATCTTACCTTTTTGGAAAGCAGATGCTGGCAAATTACAGATGTCAAAAGGCGATGTGTTGTTGTTAACCAGCGATGGCATTACCGAAGCCACCGTGCCTGGTTGCACAGATGGCTCAATGCTGAATCAAGAGGGTCTTTGGGACTTTTTGCAGCAGCAGCCTAGCGATCTAGATCTGGATGACTTGCTTTCGTATATTCACGTGAGCGAAGGCGCACAGGAAGATGATCAAACTATTTTGTCACTGGAGGTGACGTCGTGCTAAAAACAGAACTCATTGTACCCAGTGACTTAAAATTTTTGGCAGTGGTCGAGCATTGGCTCTTGGAGTCTTTGCAGCTCGAAATTGACGAGGATATTGACTGGAGCAATGTGGAAAAACGGCTACGCCTAGTAGTTGTAGAAGTTTATTCCAATATTGTGCGCCATGCCCATAATCAAAAACCCGAGCTGCCTGTGCTGATTCGCATTGAGCTAAATGAGAGCAACCTTTCTTTAGAAGTGTGGGATCAAGGCGTTGGCTTTGAACTCGATGACTATTCGGCACCTGATCCAGGCGATTTTCAAGAAGGCGGTTATGGCTGGTTAATTTTGCATCGGATTATGGATCGTGTGGAATATCAGCTGCGAGTGGGCGGCGATCGCAATTGCCTCAAACTAGAAAAAAATCTGGCTATTGCTGCTGCATAAAATCAACGTCACAGCGTCAAAATTCATGCTGTGTAGTCAGGAGTTGAACAGACGTCTTGTCAATAGGCATCTTCTGCATCACCGTTATCTGAATTAGCTTTAGCTAACAGGGCGCTAGCTAAGGCGTTGCATTGCCATATCGGGCGATCGCTCCATTACCCTCCTGCCAAGCCCAAAGCTGATCGCCTACAGAAAAATGCCACCACTCATTGGGATGCTGCTGAAACCCCACTTGGGCCATTGCCCGAGTTAGCAGCTGCCGGTGGCCATGCAGCCGTTGTGCATCGTAGTCTTTTTGATTAGCAAAATAATCCGGATATGACCGAGGTGAAATTTCATCAATTTCTGCGCCCATATCTACTGTCTTTCCCCCCCCATCAACCAGCGTGAGATCAACGGCAGCGCCTGTGCTGTGTGGAGGCGGTGTTTTTGGGTTTGCACTCGGAACCGCCCAAAATTCTGAAACTTTGTTTTGCAGCCGTGTACGCGTTTCTGGAGAAATGTCTGTGATATTGAGGTTTTCTGCTTCGGCGAGCTGATGAAAGGTATAGTCCACCATAAATTGCTGCACGGCAATCGGGCGATACGCATCAAAAATTTGTAGCTTCCAACCGGGCTGATAGCTTTGCAGATGATGCTGGGCAGCTAACAGTTTTTTTAAAACGCTCTGACGAAGGAAATAGGGGGAATAGTTGCCATAGGGCGCACCTAATGCCACATAGGGATGAGGGGTAACCACGGCAAACTGCTCCAGTGGAATAGCGATTAAGACCTCACCGCAGTCGGTAATAGGAATGTGTTGATAGGGTTTCATTTTAAGGAATTGACCATAACAGAAGGTATGCGGCAGAAAGTGCACAGCAGAAAGTGCACAGCAAAAAGGCATTGACACAGGCAATTAAGCCGTAACCAGCTGCTGCTGTTGAATATGTTCAACAAAATTGCTTAAGAGCTGTAGCCCTACCGTAGAAGACTTTTCAGGGTGAAACTGTACAGCCATCAAATTATCTTCAGCGACGGCAGCTGTAACCGTTTGGCTCCCGTGGGTAATGGTGGCAGCATTAACCGCTACGTTATCGGGTGCGGTGTAGTAGGAGTGCACAAAATAAACCCAGGCGTCGGGTTCAATGCCTTTAAGAATAGGACAATTAGGCTGGGTGATTTGAAGCTGATTCCACCCCATGTGAGGCACAGTAATGCCCGGTTCATTTTTGAAACGCCGAACCATCCCTTTAAAAATGCCTAAGCCTGCTTCCGAACCTTCTTCACTGCCCTCGAACAGCACCTGCATGCCAACACAGATCCCCAAAAAAGGTTTACCGCTGCGGGCAATCCGACGAATAGGCTCAATCAGCTGGCGCGATCGCAAGTGTTCCATCGCCGGGTCAAAAGCGCCCACCCCAGGTAGCAACACACCGTCTGCACGTTCAATATCATAGGTATTATCAGTGACTAACGTCGTCGCCCCAGCAAACTCTAAGCCTTTGCAGGCAGAGTGCAAGTTACCCATGTCATAGTCAATAACGGCGATGGTTGTCATAGCCAGGTCCTAAGTGTTCAGCATCAGCAAGATTATATCTGTATAGATAACGATGAACAGTCCAATATTGATAACGACATTTCAGCCTTGGCGGATCCATCAGCGCTCCAATTCATCGGATGATCTGGTGGATGCCATGCAAAAAGGGGGTTTGATGCCGCCGGATGCGGTGTGGCTGCGCCATGTTCCAGTGAGCTTTGCGTTAGCCCCGGTGCGCGTAGAGAGTGAAATTATGCGATTGCGGCCCCGAGCAGTCATTTGCTGTGGCATGGCTGAAAAAAGGCAACGGCTCTCCATTGAGCGGCAGGCAAAAAGGTTTCCTCAAAAATATGATGTGCCCAACGGAAATGCCCCTGCGCCGGTAGCGGATGAACAGGTCTCTATTTTGCAGACAACGATGGATGTCAGGAGACTTATGACCGGGACTGTACTGAGTGAAGTCAGTGAAGATGCTGGCGCTTATGTCTGTAATGATTTGTATTACAACGTCTTAAAGTTAGTGGATCAAGTCAGCTGGGAAATGGCAGGGGTATTTATACATATCCCTGTCGTAAATCCGAACAACAAGACATTTCTGCTTCAAGATTTCTTTAAGATAGTTTCTCAGATTTCAGCTTGCGACTAAACATTAAAATTTAGTGTTTTGAATTCTTTTTTAAACCTTGAAAACAGTGGGACAGGGATGTTGCTCACAGAGCTATTAAAAGATTTATGTAGTCTGTTCTATTCTAGTTTTAGTATTCTGCGCAAAGGCTACGTAGTAGAAAACACCTGGCTATTTTGCTTTTAAGAATGCAGCTATACGTGTTTTCTCTTGTTTATTTTCTAGTCAATATTGCCGATGTTTGTTAATCTCAAAAAATGTTCCTATTCTGTGTGTTTCTTGGGTGTTTTCTATCCGCTTTAAGGGTGTATTTTTTTTGATGTGTCAGGGCATTATTTGAGCATCTGATGAGTTAAACCGCTGTGAAAATCACATGTCACCTTTCATCGCCCAGCCAAAGGAAGAATTTGTAAAAATCTGTATGTCTGGTCAACAGAATTCAGATCCGGTTGTTTTACTGCCACGCCATATTCATCCTGCCGAATATGATCTTGCGCTGGATTGTTCGATACAGATGATAAAGGCTGATAGTGGGGCTAGTTTGCTCTCCCGAGTGGTCTACCCTTTCCCGCGATCGCTTTTTCTCAGAGGCAAAGATGCACTTCACTATGCTGAAGTCATTAATTGCTTACTGGTTCATTCTAGGGTCTTTGTAAATCAAGACATTGATGGGGATCGGCGTTACTCATTGCAAATGGATACGCTCTTGCCTGCACCTTGCGATCGCAGCAGCATTGCTCAATTTTTAGACCACATTGCCCAAGATGCAGGCGTCTTAATCCAGTACTTCCAAAGCAAAGCGATAGAGCTTCAGCAAGATGAAGCCTCAGAAAAGCCGCAAGGAAATCAGGCAATTGATCATGATGCACTCGGCAATACAGTAATTCCGTTCAAGACCCATCGAAGAGTTGTAGAACGCTCCACGACTCAAGAGCACACAACTCAATAGCCCACGACTCAATCATCCAAGAATCGTCAATAAGACTGCCATAAAAACGCAACAACGGCATTGATGGCGTAACGATAAGTGTTACAAAGCTAGCGCGAGCTAGGGTTTGGTTTGTATCTTCAGTGACAATGATGAGGTAGGTAACTTACATAGTTACCTACCTCATCTCTAACTTCTAAACTGTTGAACCAGACGTGACCCTTATGTTTTCTTGTCTGACTGCACTCTCATTGGTGGCTCAACCCTTACTGACCCCCCATATCTTCGTTGTGCAACGGCTGGCCCAGGCCACTGATACAACGCCCGTGGAGGAGGTGACTCAGCAAGTTGTACGGCCACTGCCTGGGCAGCTCAACAATGTCGCAGTATTTAATAGTAATAGTCCAGAGCTAGTTGCTGAGCCAGGCATTTTGCTCTCCACATTTCCGCCGGACGGAATGGAGACCCCAGCCGCCCACCTCAATTATGCGTTCGATGGCCGCTTTGACATTTTTGCCCATCATGTTTACAAGGCCGCAGACTTTGACGAGATGACACCTAAGCTGCTGGACAGTTTGTATTTGGGAGTACTCATTCATAACCCCGGTAGCGAGCCTGTTACGGTACGAACGCTATCAGGCGCAAGCTATCTGAGCCAGCCAGATGCGCCGTTTATTCCACTGCCGCCGTTTGTCCCGTTTAATCCACGTTTACCTGTTTTTGCAGGGCCGGGTAGCCGAAGCATGGGCGATATTTTGCAAGGCCGCAGGAGCGATATTTTCACACCTGTTGTGACAATATCGCCAGGGGAAAGTGAGCTGTTCTTCAATCAGCCAATTCCGATTCGTGAGCTAGTGCCTCCTATTAATGGCCGATCTACGCTGGCACTTTTAGAAAGTAGTGGGCCTGTCTATGTCGCAAGTTTGGCGCAACAGGCGACGTTGGATACAGATGGGCAGGAGATGGCCCCAACTCAGGCATCTTGGGAGCAGCTATTGCAGACAGGGAGCTTAGCAGGGCCACGAGATCGTGAACCGACGCCTTTACCTTTAGCAGAAGGTGCGCAGCTCATCTACGGCAGGGTTGCAGGGGTTTCTATAGGCTCAGAATGGCAAGCGACCCTAGTAGATCCCATCGAGACCCCCCGTGTAGCCTTGTCAGAGGATCCTCAGCGCAATGACAGTACTCATCACCTAACGATTCCGGCAGCGGGTGAGGCATTTGCCTATGGGATTAGCTTGCTAGTGGGTGGCACCATGGGCACTAATCAGGTTCAGACCGCGCCGATGGCCGTCCGCTACCCCGACACCGCCTACCAGGCCCACGGCAATTATGGCGTCCGCTATGATCTGAGCTTGCCTCTACACAACCCAACCGAGAAAGAACAAACCGTTGATGTGATTTTGCAGACTGCGCTGAAGGAAGAAACGCTCAGCGAGGGGGGATTACGCTTTTTAGAGCCACCTGCGGCGCAGACATTTTTTCGAGGGCCAGTGCAGGTGCGTTACCGAAGTGATAACGGTTTTCCTAGAGTGCGAAATATTCATTTGGTGCAGCGGCGCGGGGAAAAAGGCAAGCCACTGGCAACCCTCACACTGGCCCCCGGAGAAACGCGTACGGTCAGCGTAGATTTGTTGTATCCAGCCGATTCTACGCCGCCTCAAGTGCTAACCGTCGAAACGCGGTAGTCCTTTCACAGGGCGACAGCAGCGTGCGCTAATAGGCAGTGCTTAGGCCCATGTTATTTACAGAGAATGGGCCTAAAAGAATCTGATAGAAGGCTAATCGCAGACGCGCGGAACTTTCAGGTAACGCTTATGAAATTATCATTTACGTTTTTGGCGCAGAGCGCATACTAAGTTCAACGAAACCCAAGGAAGAAGCGAGGGCGTTGTGCTCTTTCTGTTTCTCAATCCCTTCTGAACCTATTTAGGAAAGTGAACTCCCATGAAAGTATCTCTTAGTCAACAAATGAAGCTCGTCGGTTTGACATTAGCGGTAGCTACATTGAGCCATCAGCCTCATCTCGCAGCCAGCGCACAACAGCTTTCTACAACAGTTTCTGAGGCCGCACAATCCACCTTAGTAGCGGTTGAAACCGGTGCCTCATTTATCAGTGGTAGAGGCAAAACAGTCGTTGGTGGCGCGCACATTGTGGAAGAAGGGGGCAAGCGTTATCTTGAGCTAGACAGCGATTTTCGGACAGATAGTGGCCCTGATTTGCTGGTGTTGTTGCACCGTGAGGGCGTACCTACCTCCTATGCGGATAGCGACTATGTGAACTTAGGACAACTGCAGCGAGTTGCACGCACCCAACGCTACGAAATTCCAGAAGGGGTTGATGTTTCTGAGTTTAGCTCTGCGGTAATTTGGTGTCGTGAGTTTAATGTGACCTTTGGCTACGCTACGTTTTAGACCTGCCACTTAAGACCTGCCACTTAAGACCTGTCACTAAGCAGCGCTATCACCCTGTAGACTGACACAGTATAAGCAATAAAAATGCATCGTACGTAAGCTTTATTAAGTGGGCTTTGTACGGTGCGTTTTTGCGTTATGGCTCGTTTTGATATCGATGTGTAGTGTTACCGATGTGTAGATGGTGATTAAAGGAACAACTCAACTGCTTGGGGTGATTGGTTATCCGGTGGAGCATTCTTTTTCTCCACTGATGCACAATGCGGCGATCGCTCATCTCCAAGCAAATGCGGCCAAAGCAAACACGCAAGCCACCGCTCAAGAACGTTCAGGTGCAACCAACAGCCTCGACTGCGTTTATTTGCCGTTTCCTATTCCGCCTGAGTCCTTAGAAATGGCTATTAATGGGTTTTCAGCTATTAGTCTACGCGGCTTTAATATCACCATTCCACATAAGCAAGCCATTATCCCCCTCTTGGATGAAGTGAGCGAGGTGGCTCGTGCCATTGGTGCGGTCAATACTGTATGGCGGAGCGAATCTGAAGTAGACGCATCGGGACAAGGGAAACCTGGCAGCCTTGTGCAATGGCACGGCACAAACACAGATGCGGCTGGTTTTTTGGCCCCGCTGAAGGCATTGAAGCACGACTGGCAGGACGTTCCGGCATTGGTTTTAGGCAATGGGGGTGCCGCGAGAGCCGTGGTAGCCGCTTGTGTGGAGTTGGGTTGTTCGCAAGTTTGGGTGTGCGGGCGATCGCCTGAGAAACTGCGAGCCTTTGAGCAAAGCTGGCAAGCTGCGCCCCTCATTTCAGATAAATTATCGGTGCTTGCGTGGCATGAGTTGCCTGCGAGACTTCCCCAAGCAGGCTTAGTGGTTAATGCCACGCCTGTGGGTATGCATCCCAACGTAGAGGCATCTCCGCTGAGTGATGTAGAGATGGGCAGTTTGGGACGAGACTTACCCCTCTCAGCCCCCAAAGTTGCCTATGACTTGATTTATACCCCTCGGCCTACCAAGTTTTTACAGCAGGCCAGTGCGGCTGGTTTTCGGGCAATCGATGGGTTAGAGATGCTGGTGCAGCAAGGCGCAGCGGCCTTAGAGATTTGGTTGAACCAGCCTGCGCCTGTGGAGGTAATGAGGCGATCGCTGCTAGAACACTTGGGTCACGCTGCATAAAAAACGCTAAGCAGCCTTGCCGTTGCTAGTCGCGCTGGCCCACGACTGACTCATGCCTTTTGAAGCATGATCCGTTGGGGCATTATCATCATATTTGTCTTGATCAAAATGATAAACCGTACGAATTGGGTATGGAATGTTGATATCTGCGTCATCGCAGGCTTGCTTAAGCACTAACATCATCTGCGTTTTTAACCGTCGAACAGAAGCCTGTTCGGGACTTGTCCAGTAGCGTACAACCAAGTCAATGGCACTGTCTCCAAAACCAACAACATCGACTTCTACATCAGGGTGAGGATGGATACTTTCAACTGACTTAGCTGCTTTTGTGAGTACTTTTACGGCGTGAGGCAAAGGCGTATTGTAATCTACCCCAATAGCCAAATCAGTTCTGCGGCGAGGCTTTCCTGTCATTACCTGCACAGGACTTGTAAACACAATGGAGTTAGGCATCACAACCAGCTCTCCCTGATAAGTTCTAATTTTAGTAGCTCTTAGCGCAATCTCTTCAACCGTGCCTTCGTAGTCTGTAACAATAATTTGATCTCCAATTGAAAAAGGCTCCTGAATCAAAAGGAGAATACCTGAAAGAAAGTTCTTAAAGATATCTTGAAATGCAAAACCAATGGCAACTGAGCCAAGTCCCAGCAAGCTAACAATATCTTTAAATCCTAAGTCTTTAAACGCTAGGGCGGAGGCAAATAAAATACCAGCGACCCAAGTGCCTACATAGCTTGTCTGAACTAACAGAGACTGTAAAGAGAGGCTTTTAAGCGTCCCTAACGCAATTCTCTTAACGGCTCTGCGCACTAGATTAGCAACCGTGCGTGTCAGCATTAAAACAACTAAGGCGAGCATAATGCCAGGCAAGAGCTTAACGCTGTCACCGACTAGCTCAACGAGAGTATTGTTGACCTCTCTTATCAAAGAATCCATATTGTCTGTTGTGAATATATATTGTCTCTACATACATTTTGTATTGTGTCAGCTGTTGTACAGCACCAACACAAAGTATGTTGTGATGCAAGAAGAGAATGAGAATGCGCCTAACATGCTCTACGGAAAACGAATGTATCTGAAGCAACTGCGTAAATAATCCGTAGAGAAAGCAACGCAGAATGAGTAAAAAAGATGAATAACATGCTGTCAAAAGCGAGCCGTATTTAACAGGCCACCCGCAGACGAGCTAATAAAGACGGGCCGCATTCGACCAAGCATGTTATTTTACGTAAGTATCTAGGCTGTTGTTACATTGCGCTTTTCTCGGCGGTTGCGATCGCAAAACTGTAACAGCTTATGCCTGTTTCCATATTTCACGAATTTTACCTGGCATAGCATTCTCGATATCACGAATGCGCTCAGCCGAAAGCTCATCTTTAGTTGCACTAAAGACTGCCTTAACAACCGTTTCAGGGCCAGTAGATTTAGGTAGGCCACCTTCTTTCTCCACACGGAAGAGAAAGGTATCATCATCAAAATTTAAGGCAGGGCGAATTTCACTGAGAAAACGGACGAGGGGGTTAGAGTCTTTCCACAATTCAGAAACCTCATTCTTGGCAGCCTTTTTGTCAGTGTGGGTGGCCTCAGTGTGCAGCTCACGAGCAACTTTCTGAGTTTCCTGATTGCCCATGAGATCTCTCATGGTACGAAAAACAATCTCGGTGAGGTCTCTGGCATCGTAAATGTCAGAGAGATTTCCCTTAAGCATGACCTTTTTGAGAAAGTCCATATCCTGAGTTGCGATTTCTACGCTGGGGCCGTGCCTTAACTGCTCCGGCACGCTCTGACTCATCTTCTCAAACAAATCTTTGCCGCTAGAAGTCAATTCAGCAGACTTCAATTCAATGCCGTCTGGAACAGGATTAGGCCCCTTATCGGCGTAAGCATCACCTTCAAAATCAGCGCTGATGTATCCCTTCTGATTGAGGTAGTCAATGTGAGCTAATATCTCTGTTCTGTCAGCATTACGGCCAACGAAATCATTGGATGTGAAGTTTAAAGGACTCTCCTTACTTGCCTGTTCATTCATTCTTTTTAGAAGAATGTAAGCAACGTCTTCTTTTAGCTGTATGGTCATTAAAAATGTCCCTCCAAAGGTTGATAAAGCTAACAACCTTTCTTGGCAATCGAGTAATTGGCAATCCAGTAAGGGGATAAACCTTACGTGAGGTTGAATAAGCTTTGTGTTGTGTACTCATTTTAAGATGCATGCTAGTGGTTTCTAATCAATCGTTCGATGGAGAAGAGGCATGTTACTAGGCACCTTTCGGTATAGATTCAAAGTGTAATGGCGAATACCGAAGTAATGGCGAATACCGAAGTAATCGCGAATACCGAAGTAATCGCGATTACCGAAGAACAGTGCCGAGCCTGATTGGCTGACAAAACATAGGATTGAATGCTGTTAAACCTATGTGTTTGTACGTTTCAGAGATTTTGGAAAGAAGTGGGAGCCAGCGTTCTAGAATTAGATACGACTCAAACTATAGAAACACTGTGAAAAAAACTCC
>JBGCGG010000096.1:0-7058 GCA_045110585.1 Phormidesmis sp.
GTGGTGCTAGATAGGCAAGCGATGCTAGATGGGAAAGCAAGGCTAGATGGGAAAGCAAGGCTAGATGGGAAAGCAAGGCTAGATGGGAAAGCAAGGCTAGATGGGACTATGGGCTAGATGGGAAAGCAAGGCTAGATGGGACTATGGGCTAGATGAGACAGCATTTCTGGAAGGAGGTAGCGCATGGCTGATGCTAAGCCGTCTGTTTTTCGTCGTCGGCCCCAGCAGTCGCGCAGTCAGGCGCGGGTAGAGGCTATTTTGCAAGCTGCCGCTGAGGTGTTTTGGGAGATGGGATACGACGCCGCGACGACCCATGCGATCGCTAAACGCGCCAATACTGCTGTCGGTACTCTCTACCGCTTTTTCCCTAACAAGCTCGCCCTTTTCCACGCCCTTGAAAAAGAGCACCGCCTTAGCGTAGAATCCCTCCACGCCGAGCTGATGACGCCAGAATTTATGCAGCAGTCGCTTTCAGCAATGATTCGGCAGATGGTCGAAACCTTTGCCGATTACTTCGAGGCGCTCGGGCCTCGGGTGGTGTACGTGCAGTACTTCGTTGCTCCTGAAATGTTTGTGCATTTCGATGACACGGTGGACTACGGCTTTATCCAGCGCTTTGCGATCGCTCTAAGAATGTGTAATAAATCGCTTTCTGTCCCTAAAAGCGAACTCATTGCTGAAATTTGCCACCGCTCTTTCAATGCCATTTTGCTTTCCGCGCTGCGCAGTAGCCCAGAGCATCGCGCCCAGCTCTACCTTGAGCTACAAGCCTTACTGATTAATTATCTCAGTCCCTATATGCCTCAGTCTATGCCTCAGTTGCTGGCGGTTGGCGGCACGGACTTACATGCGCCACAGCTTTCTGTTAACTCACGACAGCAAATCGCGCTGGCCTATCTTCGTCAGCATGGAACGCTCACCATTCAGACCTTTGAGCAGCTTTGCCCGGAGCGATCGCGCCGTACCCTGCAGCGAGACCTAAAACAGCTAATTCAAAAAGGCATTGTTCGCACAGAAGGCGATACCACTCAGCTCACTTACAGACTGGTCACATAAGTGCCTTGTAACATCTAGTAGTGCGACATCTAGCGACAATCTTGCGTCACTGTCTTGCGACAAACCTTGCGACAAACAGCTAGTTGCTCTGTCATCACCCATTCCTCACATTGGCCTATCACTGAGAACTACGGCAGCTGCATTTCTTAAGCGCCTATTTGAAGTACCTGCTTGAAGCACCTACTTGAAGCGTGAGCGTAGCCGTCCGTAAATCGTCTCCGAACGAGATACCCCGGTTCTCCCCACTTCCTCGATCCAACTGAACTCGATACAATATAGTTAGCAGCTCTTGGTCTTGATTCATGCAACTGAAGCGTCCCATTTTGGTCGGTGGTTTAGGTTTATCAGCTAGCCTTTGGCTAATGAATGTGGTGGGTCACTCACCTTTGGGTGATGGCTCAGGTGTTCTGGGCTTAGTTGCAGTGGGGTCTGGTCTGTGGTGGCTTACGCAACGGCGTGGTTCTGCTGCAATTGAACTGGAGCCGCCGCTGGCCATTGGCCCAGTGGATAAGGCTGCTGTAGAAGCCGTTGTGAAAAAGATAGAAAATTGTCTGGATGAGCTGACCGCTGAGCTACCAGAAGATACTTCAGTAGATGCGCCAATCCATTCTCAAATTGCTGAAAAGAGAGCGGCGATCGCATCACTGTTCAAGAGTTTCGATAGAGAACCGTTATCTCTAGCCGTTGTCGGTAATAAAGCCGTCGGTAAAACCGAATTGATTGCTCAGTTGAAGGCGGAGTCGAATGCGGATTGGCAATCTGCGCAATCTAACATTGCTGAGATTGTAGAAGTCAATGGAGAAGACGCGCTGCCGCCTACGGGTGCGGATCTTGTTCTTTTTGTAACTGCGGCTGATCTCACGAATTCTGAATTGAAGAGAATTCAAGTATTGTTGAAAGCAGGCTATCGGACTCAGATTGTTTTCAACAAACAAGACCAGCTTGCGCCTTTAGATAGGCAGTCTGTGATTCAGCGCATTCAAACGCGGGTAGAAGATTTGGGGATAGGGGTGAGTGCGATCGCGGCAAAGCCCAAGCCCATCACCGTCCGCCGTCACCAAGAAAATGGCGAAATAGAAGAGTTCACTGAGCAGAGCGAACCGCAGCTTAGCGCACTGACAGATACCCTCACCCATTTGACGACGCAAGAAGCCTCTCAGCTTGTGATGACTACAACGCTGCGCCAGGCTAAAGCCCTCTTGTTTGAAACACAGCAAATGCTGAATGCTCATCGCCGCGAGCGAGCCATGCCCATTGTTGAAAATATGCAGTGGATTGCCGCTGGTACCGCCTTTGCGAGCCCTCTGCCCAGCCTAGACCTGCTGGCTTCTACTGCAATCAACGCGCAAATGATTGTCGATTTGGGTGCAGTGTACGGACAGTCCTTTTCGATGGAGCAAGCCAAGGCCGCTGCTAGTACGCTGGCTGAACTGCTGGTAAAACTAGGCCTAGTGGAGCTATCCACTCAAGCCCTGGGTAGTTTGCTCAAAACCCATGCCGCTACCTATGTGGCCGGTGGCGCTTTGCAAGGGGTTAGCGCAGCCTACCTCACTCGAATGGTGGGCATTAGCCTGATTGAGTTCTTTGCAGAGCAGAGCCTGTTGGCACCTGAGCAGCGCAAATTTGCCTTTGCCGACATGGGCGATCGCCTCCAAGTTCTCTTCAAATCTGCGAAACAAACCTCTGCGCTCAGAAGCTTTGTAGACCAAGCCCTCACCCACCTTCCCCAGTTGCCTCAAGCTAAAGCCGCAGCTGCGCAGTAGGCCAATCACACGATAGGGCTAGCCCATGTCTTCTCCTGCCATTGACAGAGACCCAGATGCGCTCAATCCGCTTGTGGAGCAAGCCCGAGAGAGTTTGCGTCAAGCGATAGATCGCTACATTCCGCAGCTCAAAATGACGCGGCTAGATGCTCAGGAGCTGAGCCGCCAAGCAGCGGTCAAGCAGGGCATTGACCAGCTCACCACGCTGCTGAATAAGCTAGATGGATCTCTTTTGAGAGTGTCTGTTTTTGGCTTGGTGAGCCGGGGGAAATCTGCGGTGATTAATGCCCTTTTGGGTGAAAAAGTGCTGGATACTGGCCCCCTAAACGGCGTTACTCAATGGCCCCGTTCGGTTTATTGGCGACCTGATGTAGAAGATGCTTCGGCGTCAGAAGATGCGCTCAAATTAGAGCTGATTGACACGCCGGGCCTGGATGAAATTGAAGGCCAAGCGCGAGGCAAAGTGGCTCAGCAAGTGGCCGAGCAATCCGACCTGATTTTATTTGTTGTTTCGGGTGATGTCACGCAAACCGAATACGAAGCACTCCAACAACTTTACGCAACGCGTAAGCCATTGCTGCTGGTATTCAACAAAATAGATTTGTATCCAGATGCCGATAGAGATTCGGTTGCTGAAAACTTGCAGGCGCTATGGCAAAAGGCCGAGAGTAAAGCTGATTTACCCCAAGGGGCGAGGTTAGTGGATGACATTGTAATGGTGTCGGCGGAGCCTGCGCCTTTGCAGATACGGGTAGAGTTTCCGGATGGGCGGGTGAGTGAAGAGTGGGAGCGTCCCCCTGCGAACATCGTGCCTTTAAAGGCGGCTTTGCTGGCGATTGTGCGAGAAGAAGGGCCTACACTAGTGGCTTTGAATGCGCTGCGGCAGGCAGGCGTGATTGAACAGACTTTGACGCAAGAGATTACGGCGCTAAACAAAGATAGAGCGAATGATCTGATTTGGAAGTATGCAAAATATAAGGCGATCGCTGTAGCCCTGAACCCGATTGCCATCGTAGATATGCTCGGTGGCATCAGCTCAGATATTGTGATGATTCGTGCCCTCTCGCGGCTCTACGGTTTCCCCATGACCCGCTTTGAAGCAAGTAGCCTGTGGCAAAGCATTATCCGCAGCTCAGGCACCTTGCTCCTCAGTGAGTTTGGCACCAGCCTTTTTCTCGGCTTTGGCAAAAGCGGCGCTGCGATTTGGAGCGCGTTTGAAAGCTTTTCGGGGATGACGGCTTACGCAGGGGCGATGACTGCTCAGGCCGGTGCTGCTGGCTATGGCACGTATGCCGTTGGCCAAGCTGCCAAAGTGTATCTACAGCAGGGCTGCACTTGGGGGCCTACAGGCGTAAACACCGTCATGCAAACCATTCTTTCTCAGGCTAAAAAAGACTCTACCCTAGAGCGACTTCAGGCCGAAATTAAAGAGACGATTAGCAGCCCGCAAGCCCTTGAAAACATAGCGTTGGATGGCTTAAAAGAACAGGCAGCTGAAAGTGTATCTCAGCCGCCTGTTCAACAGTCTTGATTGTATGAAAATCAGCAATTAGAGAAAGCCGTTGCTTTGCTGCCTAGCCGTTAAGGCTAGTCTAATGACTATGCTGCTTCACGGTGATTGCGTCCAAAGGGAGGCCAAAAGAGAAGCTGCCCTGGCTCAAGTTGCTTTTTATCTTGAGTTTGCTGAGCTGAGGCGAGGATCGGTTCTGGTTGGACGGCTGCTGCATCAATGAGCTGAACGAGCCAACCCTTAACCGCAGGCAAGATGGCAGGAACTGGCCACTCGGTTTCACGGCTCCAAAAGGAAAGCGCGTACCAAGTTTGAGGGCCGAAGAAACCTTGTTCTTCGCTCAGCTCATACTGATTCTGAAAAGTTTCTAGGGCGGCTTTGGTGTCAGCGTCAAACTGGCCTGAAACACTGCCGTGATAAAAATCTAGCTCGCTGAGCTGAGCCTGCAGTTGAGCAACGGTTGAGCCTTGATCTCCTTCCCGAAGCGTCTCAAGGGGAAGCGCAGAGGTTGTTTCCGGTGAAGAGAGCATTATCGGACAATTCCTTATAAAACGTATATTCAAAATTTATCATTAATCTGTATTCGGTGTCGTACGCTACGGAATTTCTTTATGGAAATTGGATGACACCGTTAATGCTATGGGCAAAGCCAGAGCCACTTCCTTTGAGAATTTGCCGTCGCATAGCCGTCTTTACGGCCTGTGCGGAGGGGCTAGCCTGCCGTTGCCAGACAGTGAACGACGGCTGAGGGAAGTGCATTGCTAGCCATGAGCTGGACGTCTCCATTGGGGTGGCGTGTCCAGCTCATGGCTTCTGCCAGAGTTGCGATGTCTTCGGCATTGGAGGTGAGGCTTTGTATAAGATCTGATCCGGCTGATCCGGGAATGGCAGCGGCTTGTGAGTTCGTGGTGTGCGGATTCGTAGTGATGGGGCTAGCGGCTATGGAACTGGTGGGACGTACATCTTGCCATAGCCTCTCGGGTGCAAGGCTATTCTGCGGAGCTGGTGGGAGGCCGCCTCGCCCTGAGGCAATAAATTGGTTGCTTTGGTTTTGATCGGCACAGCTCGCTGTGATTTGCTGATTCGCATCGACCACTGTAGAGGGTAAGGCAACTATTCCAGAGGCTGGATCGACAGTGGGCGTATCAAGGTCTACGGTGCCATTAATGCCAAATTCTGAGCTGGCTGAAATATCACTTTCTGCTGTGAGGCGATCGCGAAATGCAGTCCCTAAAATATTTTGACTCACAATATCAATATTGCCGCCGCGTCCCTGTTCTGCATTCGCGATGATATCGCTGTTCTCCAGGGCAATGACGACACCTGAATTGAGATTAATATTGCCACCATCACCTGTCCCACCTGACTTGACTGTTAAGCCACTGCCATTTCGTAGAAGCAACGCATCTGTGATTTGAAGATTGAGATTACCGCCATCTCCAGCATTGGTGAGGGCAGAAATTTGGCTGCCATTTTTTAACTCAACACGGTTGCTGCTGAGCTGGATATCCCCAGCACCTCCTAAGCCTTGGTTTTCTACCGAAATTTCTACAAGGCCGCTCATGGTGAGCGCTGCTGTTGTGATGTTGATACTGCCTGCATTCCCTTGTGGGGGTGAGGTTCCTAGCATAAAGATCGCCCTTTCTTGAGCGGTCGGAAAAAGCACGGCTGAATTAATCGCTCTGCTGCTGGTGGCCTCCGTCTCAGCGCTGCTGATATCTATTCGCTCGGTGGCTGTGATATGAATGTTGCCTGCTGAGCCATCTGAGATAGAGGACGCTGCGATCACAGCTCGTTCTGCAATCGATAAGCGTTCCGTGGTGATATTAATGTCACCTGCCGTACCCGTTCCAAAGTTGGAGGCTGCGATTCCGCTGGGGATGTTGCTTGCCGCAACTCTACCGGTAATGTTGATATCGGCCGCGTCCACCTCAATATTGCCTGATTGGCCGTCGGCAAACGCCAGAGAATTCAGATTGCCGCTGTCAGAGAGCTGAATCTTGGCCGCGTCCACCTCAATATTGCCCGAGCGACCAGAAGAGGCCGAGGCTGTACTAATCGTGCTAGAAATCAGCGGGTTCAGCGCATTAAACCCATTTAGGTCTATCTGGTCGTTTATCTGAATGCTGATGTCTCCGGCTTTGGCACCTGAAAAGGTGAGTCCAATGATGCTGGCTCCGCCTTCTATGTCCAGCTGTTCCGCTTGAACTTTGATAGCGCCACTGTCGCTGGGGCCGATGGTTTCGCTAAAGATGCCGCTGCGCAAAAAGCTGGTGGCCTCGCTATCTGTGATTAAGAGCGTGCCTGCTGCATTAACGTGAAGATTGCCGCCTGTCTGAGTGGCAGCAGCTCCAGTTTGGCCCAGCAGTAAGGATGTCTCCGTTAGGCTAATGTCATCTCCGACGACTTGTAAGCTGCCTTGTTGGGTCGTAAATACCTGAGAAGGAATGGGCGGTGGCAAGAGTGGTTTTGGTATCCCGCTGACGTTCGCGAGTGAACGATCCGAAAACGTCACGGCTTGAAAGTTTTCTACCTGGTCGTAGTTGGCGATAAACCCGGCTGCGTTCAAAGTTGTGTTGAATCCCTCGCCTAACCTGGATTATTCATGAGTGGTTCTGGTTGCCAGTCTTATGAGTGAAATCAGCATGCTGATGTTTCAAGGCACCTCAAGTGTGAGCCATCCACCTCAAAATGGACTATTTTGGGGCCAGAAATCGCCATATTGACAC
>JBGCGG010000097.1:0-90003 GCA_045110585.1 Phormidesmis sp.
TCTGGCACCATGCCAACCGAGATGAGGCTGCAATTTTGCACGCAAGGTATTAAGCTCAATCATGGGAGTTTGATAAGTTGTGGTTAACCTATGAAACTCCCTCCCTGACTATCCTGCAAGCTTTTGTCCTGTACTGAGGGCGCTGGCTACACATATGCTGACTATCTCGTTATGCTGATGAACTTATTAACGTTGTCGTTAGCGTGAGTGTGTATAGCCATCAGTAGTAGTAGGCCCTGCATATTCTTCTGCGAGAAGGTGGGGCCTGCCTTGATGGCTAGTGTTGCGTGGGTGCTAGTTGCGTGGGTGCTAGTTGCGTTCGTTGTTGTGGATAAAGGGGGCTCGCGATGCCTGATGTGTTAACTCACTCGGCAAATGGCATAGGTTCTCTTGAATAGAACTTGAATGGCTGAAATAGCGCATATCCACTTTAGTGGCCATAGCACTGGACAATAGCCCATGCTCTCACGCAGGGCCTCAAATCCTTTTTTTATGTCATTTCCTGTTGTCATTTTATGGTCAGGCTTGACCCAATAGAGTGTTTCTGAAATGGTCCCTTGACGGCTCTTGATGTGTTGCTGGATGTGTTGCTTGGGGAGTGGATGGGGAGAGGTCTCTAGTTCGACGTAATCTATTTGGTTGAACCAGTCAAAATAAGCAATTAGGCTAGCTAAGTGCAGAGATAATTGGTGTTGGCTGCTGTAGAAGAGTTTTGCTTGAGGTTTGTTTTGGATGGGGGGGTGTTTGGGGTTTTGGATGGGGCGTGGATGCCACCGGAAGCGATGGGCAATGGCTTTGAACACGGCTGTCCAGGGGATGAAAACTGCGTAGAGCGCTAAATATTGGAAAAATGGTGCTCGCTGAGCCATCCAGATGCCAGTGTGTAGGGCAATGCCTAGCGGAATAAAGAGCGAGACGAGCTTAGGAAACGGCAGCACTAACCAAAAGGTGACTTCGAACAGAACGGCAAACCAAGACGACAGAATCGCAAAGACATGAAATTGCGAGAGCCAAATGCCTATGTCGCTGCCCCATCTCAAGCCATCTTGCATCAGATAGTACTGAAGCGTGTAGCCGTTCATCCACTCCGCTGTAAACAACCCTGGGCCATCAGCGTTTACTTTATTGATGCCAGCGGATAGATAGACAAGGGCAAAAAGCCACTGTGTTGCTAATAAAGGCCACCGTGCAAATGGGTTGGTGCGTTGCATTTCATTTGCAGATTGCACTGTTTTTTGGCGTGCAGTGCGCCGTAAATGCGAGCTTAGACCATCTAAAGAAAGGGCTTTGCCAGAGGGGGCGATCGCTAACAAAAACAGTGCCATCAATGTAAGCGTTTCTGTGTGGTGATGACGACCAAATGAATATAAATAGGTTTGGATATATAGGTTGCTGAAGGCAAAGATGAACAGACTTAGCCGCGTTTTGAACCCGCATAGTGAGCTAACGCCAGATGCGATCATGGCAATGAACACCGCAGAGAGAAAGAGACTCGGTGGTGCGTTCCATGGGAAGGGCCAGTTCAGCATTTGAAAAACAGGCAGTGGCTCAAATACTCTGCCAGGGAGATGGCCTTCTACCAGGATTCTTTTGCCGTATGCGTTAGAGAGCAGATGGTAAAGCTGAAAGCCAATGACGATTATGCGACAGATGGCTAAATTCAGTAGGGGCGCTGGATGAAACCAGTAGCTATCCCATGCTTTAAAGGTTCCTTTTAGAGGTTCTTTGATGATTGATTGGAGCATTTTAAGGCTGTTCGTTTATAAAATTCGTTCTATTTTTGGGGTTTATTGCTTTGGCTTTGCCATGTGTTTATTGCTTTGGCTCTGCCAGAGGTAGCGTGATCGTAAATTCTTCTGGCGTGACAGGGATTATGCCTTCTTGTTCAACAACATAGAGATTGTTTTTGACCCGAACGGCCACAAAGGGTTGATTGCCTGCCGTCTCATAATCTGTGATGTAGGCGGCGATTTCTGAGATATTCTGATCGCCAAATGCTGGGAGTAAGCGCGAATTGAACCAGTACAGAGAGAGTCCAAAATCTTCTGGTGTTAGGTTCTTTTCTGTTCCGTCTGCAAAAATGGCAATCAGCTCATTGCCTACGACCATGGCACCTTTCTGGCGGATGGTTGAGTACATCGGATAGTCTAGGAATGGGTACAGACTAGGATCGGTCGGGACATCGCAAAAGACAGGGATATATTTGCTGTTACAGGCCATTCTAAGTAACGCTGTGTAGGCCTGTGTGGTGACGGTGCCGATGATGATGCAAGAAATTAATAGCTTGCCGAAGGGGGGATGCTTCTGAGTATGTGGCTGTTGAACCTCAGGTTCGTTTTGAGGGTGAATTTTAATAGACTGCGGGGTCAAGATTTTTTCCAAAAGAACAATAAGGCATCAGCCACCGTTAGCTACGATCATTCGCGACGTAAGTGAGACTGGGTGATGTCGCATGCAAGTAACTAAGGCGACATACTTTGGATTCGTTTATAGCTGAAATTACGTACGAAACCGTGGTTATGCCTAGTTTCTTTATGCGAATCTTATCGTTGTATGAAAGAAGTTCGATGCGATCGCAGCTCCCCTGACAGCCCCCTGGCGCACCAACTATTGGCCTATGGAATGCTGCTATCAGAACTGGCTCAGAACAGACGAAGCACTGACTATACGAACAGTCGGCGCTCAGATGCATGAAATCTATTTGCTATAAATGAATCGTAAGCGTGCATCAGGTCTCACGCGCATATCAGATACTGGTGTGTCCAACGCTGCGTATGTCAACCGTTAATGCATCGGATATTTCGTGCTGTACAGGCTGTTCTTAACCCCATCGCGCCATGATATTTTCCTCTCGCTTTTTCGCCCTACGCCCTACCCACTGGCTATTAGTCGGAACGGCCCTGTTGGCAGCGTTCTCCTGTAGTGCGGCCCCCTCAACGACCCGTTCTTCTAATTCAGTGGCCTCTAATCCAGTGGCTTCTAATTCAGCTGCTAGTAATACAGCCAATCCAATCGCTAGCTTGCCGGTGGCGGCGAGTCCTGTGTTGGCCCCTTTGCTCGCTAATGAAGGGGGCGCGGTGTGCGCGCCAGATGAATCGGTGATTAGTCAGGGCGGTGGCTATAGCGCTAACGTAGAGTTGACGGCCAGTGTGGCACTGCCTGGGAAAAGTGGTGTGGATGTGGTGATGACGGCATTTGGCGCGATCGCTGCTGTAAACACAGACAATGGCTCTACCTTGTACTGGATAGATCCGGCCAATGGAGACACGCGCCTCACAAAAGCACTGACTGCCCCGATTAGTGACCTTGCATTTGATGGCGATGAAACAATAGCTGTGGCGACGGGCAACAAAGTAATTAAGCTCAGCGCAGCGACGAGCGACGAGGTGAGTGAAATTTCATTGGCTGGGGCAAAGCGAGTTGCGATCTCTTCCGATGGTCATGTTGCGGCGATCGCGGGTAAAACCATTCACCTTTACGACAGCAACAACAGAGAACTGCTCTCAAAACTTAGAGACTATACAGACGTCACTGATATAGAGCTGTTGTCTTGTGAGAACAACAGCTTAATTTATGTCACCAGCTTCCGAAACGCCACCTTTACAGATTTAAATAACAAACGCAACCCGGTGCAGATCGCCCGTTTAGAAGCCATAAATTTTGCTGGAGAGGTGCAGTGGTCTCTATTTAGCGACAGCCCCGAAACCATCAAACAAAATGTTGCCGATACGCGCCTTTACCGTGTGACGCGAGGGCGTGATGGTTTCCTGTATATTGGCGGAGAAAGTGCAGGCACAGCCACTATTTTTCGCTGGCGCGGTCTCCCCATGACCGAAGATGAGCAATATGGCAAAGCGAATCCTTTTTTAACGCGCACAGATGTCAACACTCAACTGCACAACAGCGGTTCTGCTCACATTCCTTACTACGCTAGAGTGCACCCCACCCAAGGCAATTTGGTGACCTCGCAAATGACTTTCCCAAGGCTATCGAGCACTAAGTCCAACACAATGAGAATAGGTGATGTTGCCGCTTCGGAGAAGGGGACTCTTTATTTTGGCGGGGCTGCTGGTGGCACGATTCCGAATCGAGAGAACTTGACCCTGAATGGAGTGCCGGTGGGGGCCTATGAGAAGCGCGATCGCGCGTGGCTATCGGTGTCGCCTAATTTTCGCGATCGCAATTTTTGGACGGTGTTGGCAGATGAAGGCGGCCAGGGCATTGTGCAAGGGGTAGATGCAGGCTATGGCTACAGTGCAGCGCTCACGAATGCAGAAAGCGGCACGGTGCCTGTGACGACGGGTGAGCAAAATAGCTCCGTTTTCTTGAGCTTTACAGCAGATTGAAGTGCCTATTGGGTTCAAGGGCGCTAACCATGAACACTAAACGCCCTTGAACCCGATAGACGCACTGAGTTCTTTGGGGGTGGGGGTTTGCTCCGGGGCACTGACCCGTAGGCGCTGCACCCCGATTTGATTGAGGGTAATGCCCAAAATGATCACTGCGCCGCCAATGTATTGGGGTAGGGTTGGCACTTCTCCTAGAATGAAAAAGGCGGCGAACACACCTGCTAACGGTTTAAAGGCCGCGGCCAAAGAGATTTCGCTCGTGGTGCTGAGGGTAAGCCCTTTAAACCAGGCTAATTGGCCGCCCACCACAATCACTGCGCCATAAAGCAGCATCCACTGCCACACAAACCGAGAGGTCACATCCATAAAGTGAGAGAGATTGAACACAATGATGGTGGCAATGAAGAAAAAGAGTGTGCCGACCAGCATTCTATACACGTTGAATATTCCCAGTGGGATTTGCCGCAGGCTGACTTTGCTCACGGTGTTGGAAATGGCCTTGCAAACGGCAGCAAGTAAAATCAGCCCTTCGCCTGCGCCTACTTCAATGCCCATGCTGGGCATGGCGGCGCTGGCGGCTGGCTGAATAATCACGGTGAGCGCAACACCAATAAAAGCGAGAATTGCGCCGAGGATGACCCATTTATTGATGCGATCGCCTAGAAAGAACACAGAAAGGGCAAGCACTAAAGGCGTATCTAGTTGGCCAATAAGAATGACATTGTTAACGGAGGTGAGGGCGAGGGCGCTGAAAATGAGAGAGGGAATGACGGCGGAGCTAAGGATAGCGATCGCCGTTAGCGTTAGCCATTGTTTTGGGCTAATGCGCTGCAACACGGGGATGCGCCATTGGTCTTGGTAAATGGCGGTAAAAATAAATAATGCGCACAGATTACCAACAAACAACACATTGCAAAAGGAAATGGGATTGTGCCCGTCAATTAGGTTA
Organism: Phormidesmis sp.; assembly: GCA_045110585.1. Taxonomy (GTDB): domain Bacteria; phylum Cyanobacteriota; class Cyanobacteriia; order Phormidesmidales; family Phormidesmidaceae; genus Phormidesmis. The sequence goes on from JBGCGG010000097.1 coordinate 5,299, forward strand.
TTTGCGCCGATGTCGGTGAGCTTGCGCGTGACCGCACTCGCCGCCCCAAAAATTAAAATAGCAGTCATTAAATAGAGCCGCCCAGATGACTGAGCCGCTACAGAAGGCTTGAGCATAGCTTGTAATGACTAATGTAAGAGGGTTTGCCCGAGCCTACCTTCTAAGCCTTGGCTTAGTCTGAGACGATGGTGAAGAAAGGGCTAGTGAGAAGGGTTATTCGTCGCAGACAATGCGCCGGACTCAATGGCTGGGTTTGATAGCTTAATCGGCATTTGGAGGGTAAAGGTCGTTGCTTGGTTGGGCTTAGAGGTGTAGGTGAGTTGGCCGCTATGCTGTTGAGTAATAATTTGGTGGCTAATGGAAAGCCCCATGCCTGTGCCATCTCCGACCGTTTTGGTGGTGAAAAAGGGATCGAATAGGTGTTCTTGTGCGGCTTCGCTTATGCCGGGGCCATTGTCACTTACTTGAATAGCGATCGCCTGCTCGTTGAGTACTGTCGTTACAATTTCAATTTTTGGGGGTGCATCGGATGGGGAACGTTGGGCAATTTCAGGCGTGTATTTCTCATCTAGCGCATCAATCGCATTATTTAAAACATGCATAAATACCTGATTTATTTGCCCTGCGTAGCACTCTACTAAGGGCAAATCACCATAGTTTTTGAGGATGCTAATTTGCGCTCGTTGTTGCGTTTTGCCCAAGCGACTATTCAAAACATTCAGCGTGCTGTTCAGATTCTCATGAATATCAATTGCTTTGACTTCAGCCTCATCTAACCGGGAAAAGGTTCGCAGAGAAAGTACAATTTCTTTGATGCGTTCAGTGCCAATGTGCATAGAGTCCATCAGGTTCGGAAAGTCTTCTTTAATGAAGTCTAATTCGATGTCTTCAAGGGCTATTTCAATTTCTTCGATTGGGGTTGGATAGTGCTGCTGATAGAGATCTAATAGGTAGAAGATATCTTCTGCAAATGCTTTGGCATGTTCAAGGTTTCCGTAGATGAACCCCACTGGATTATTGATTTCATGGGCAATGCCCGCTACCATTTGCCCCAAGCTAGACATCTTTTCACTCTCGATGAGCTGCATCTGAGTTTGTTTTAAGTTGAGGAGTGTCTCTTGGAGCGTTTTAGCCTTTTGCTTGAGCTGCCGCTCAGATTGTTGTAAGTCCTGCGTGCGAGCTTGCACCCGTTGTTCTAGGGTGTCGCGAGCCTCTTGAAGCTCACGGGTATATTGCCCAGCCCAGCTAATCAACTGATTGAATGCTTGGGCGAGGAGTGCCACTTCATCTTGCGTTTGGATGGGGACTTGGATATCAAAGTTGGTTGAATCTGTTACTGCTTGGGCAATGGCCGTGACCTTTTCAATAGGTTTGGCAATGGCACGGCTGGTGATGATGGCTAAGGTGATGGCTACGCCCACAGAGATAGCCAGGCTGGTCAAAATGATGATGAGTTCCAGAAGCTCCGCTTGTTGGTATTCAAGCTCCGCTTGTTGTTGTTCCTGCTGAGATTGTTGTCTTAGGCGAATCAAGTTCTCTGAAAGCTGTTCAAACTGAAGTGACATTTGGCTGGCCGCTTCATTGCTGAGGCTGAGGGAAAGTTGTTGGGTCGCATCACTTTTCGATTCAGCGTTATCTAACTGTTGCCAAAGGGTTTGGATGAATGCTTCGTAGTTTGTAAGGGCGGCTCTGTAATCATTGCTCAGCGTTTCTAATGGCCGCGTAGGATCGAGGTTCGCGGCATGGATGTTACCAAATTGTTCAATGGTGGTTAGTAGTTCATTTAAAAGCTTGAGATCTGTGTTGAACTGGTTGGTTTCATATTGCCGCCAAATGCTGTCGTTAGACACGGCTAGTAGCCGAAGTGGATGCATTTGAATGCTGTGGATTTGGCTGTTGAGTTCGTTTAAAAATTGCTGTTTTTGTCTGTAGAGGCTGACTTTGTTTTGGGTTTGTTGGGAATAGTGATTGCCTAAGGCCATGCCCACAGAGATGCCTGCGATCGCGCTACCTAAAGCCAAAGCGTAGCCATAGCCAATTTTATGGGCAATGTGTTGGCGAACTTTCAGCACATCCAAACATCGGGTCGCACAGTGAGTGATTTTATTTTTTAATGATCGGAGCATGGTGTGGTGCGGTGATGAATGGATAGAAGGTCTATCGCAGAGGGCCAGCCTTCATCTCTGTCTTCAGAGGCTCTATCTCAGAGGCTCTATCTCAGAGGCGCTGAGATAAAAGAGCCTCTGAGGGGCTAGGGGCGAGGTCTGGGACGGAGGAGAACCGTAGTGACGGAGAACCGTAGTGACGGAAAACTATGGTGTGAGAGAACTATGGTGTGGGAGATAGTGGAAATGACGGCTGAGCCTCCTACTGAATAACCGACTCTAGGTTGATAGCCCGATAGATGTTGCGCATGGTGTCGTAGTCATTGTCTTTGGCTGCTGAGAGGGTGGATTGGATGTATTTTTTGTTCGCGTCTGCGGTGGTGATTGCATCGAGCAAGGCGTCTTTGTGGCTTAGCATTAGGGCGCTTAATTTCTCAATAAAGGCTTGGCCCAAACTTGGATTAGCAACAAAAACATCGCCTGGTAAGTTGTCTCCTTCTTTGATGAGCGTAATTTCCTTTCCTTCCAACCCCGGGTTTTTTACAAATTCAACGTAGCGATCATAAGAATCTGTCCAGGCATCCACCTCACCCGCCTGCAACGCTGCAAATGCATCGCGGTTGAGCATCTTCACTTTGAAGTCGTTATCTGGATCTAGCCCCGCGTCCATTAATAATTTCATCGGAAAAATGTGGCCTGCCGTTGAGCCTTCTGCTCGCATGGCAATGGTTTTACCCTGGAGGTCACGCAGGGTTGTGATGTCACTATCTGTGCGCACCATAATCATGGAGCGGTAATTTTGGCGGGTTACTGCCACTAGGGGTTCTGCTTGTGCCCGGGCTCTTAATAACAGGTATTCGGATGGGCCAGCAAACGCAAGATCAAGGTCATTGGCCAAGAGCGCAGGGGCTGCGGCCAAATAGTTAGACACAGGGTAAAAGGTCACTGGAATACCTATGATGGCCTCAAGGGCGGCGCGAAAGGCTTCATAGTCGCGTTTGAGATCATCGAGGCCACTGATGTCAGTGACCGCAAAACGTAATTGAGACGGTTGGTTTGGCTGTGCGTTTGGCTGCGTGGTTGAGCGGTTGGGCGTCGCTGTTTTTGTGGCGGTGCAGCCACCGAGAAATAAAAGGCTGTAGCCTATAAAATTACGTCGTTTCATGCCCTTGGCCTCGAAGAATGAATCACAGCAGATATCGTGTGTACATATAAGCCGATTATTCCCACGGAGGGCAGGGGCTATAGCGGCTCTGCGCTCGCTTTAGCAGGGCGTGACATCCCTACGCCAGCTAGCTATAGTCAGCATTATTGTTATTGAATGCTCAAACGGGTCTTGTTTGAGGAGCCTTATGCGTCGTCCTGTTGTGCTGCTAAGTGCGATCGCTCTTTTCATTACGTTTCTTCTGTTGCTCACCACCCTCAGCACACTAGGGCAAATTTATACTGCGATCGCGGCCGTCTCTCCCCTTCTGGCTCAAGCAGCTATTACCCTGCTTATTCTGCTGCTGGTTGCTGCCCTCGGTGCCCTCACTTACTACCTTTGGCGATTCCTCAGACCCAAACGCAAGCGAGTGGTCACCCTCCCTGATAACCGTAGCGACACGGCGGCTGTTAGCCTTCAATCTTCTCAGCAGCAGATTGCGCAAATAGAAGATGAAATTGCCAAGCAAGCCCTCGCAGCTAAATCGCAAGCCTTGGCCCGCAAGCTAGACTCGCGAACCTTTCAAATAGTGGTTTTCGGCTTAGGGTCGGCAGGTAAAACGGCGTTAGTGAATGCGCTATTGGGTGAAATGGCTGCGCCTGTTGAGGCTACGCTTGGCACTACCGAAGCCGCCCAAACCTATCGGATGGTGTTGCACAGTGGCGAAGCGATTTTAATTACGGATACGCCTGGGCTATTAGAAGCGAGTGAATTTGGTGAAGACAGGGCGCGGACTGCTAAAGAACTGGCCGCGACGGCAGATTTACTGTTGTTTGTGATTGATAATGATTTGCATCGGGTGGAATATGAGCCTTTGAGGGTGCTCGCGAAAATGGGCAAGCGGCTGCTGCTGGTTTTGAATAAAAGCGATCGCTACCTACCCGAAGAAAAAGAACAAATTCTACAGCGCATCAAAGAGAGAACACAGAACCTGCTAAATCCCGTCGATATCGTCGCTATTTCTGCGAAACCTGCACCTGTGACATTAGACGAGGCCCCACAGGGCAGCCTCTTCCAGCCAGAACCAGAGATTGGCACCCTCATTGAGCGCATCATCACCATACTTCGCACCGAAGGCTCGGACTTAATTGCCAATAATTTGTTGTTGCAGTCTCAGCGAGTGAGTGAAGATGCCAAGGCATTGCTAAGCGTGCAAAGGCAACAGCAGGCAGATGCTATTGTAGACCGCTATCAGTGGATAGGCGCAGGCGTACTCGCTGCGACCCCTTTACCCGTTGTTGATATGCTCGCTGCCGCCGCTGTCAATGCCCAGATGGTCGTGGACTTAGGCCGCGTTTATGGCATTGAGGTCAGCATAGAAGAAGCCAAACAGCTTGCTGTTTCGTTAGCTAAAACAATGGCTGGACTCAGCGTCGCCAAAGGGGCGATGAAAATGTTGGCCCTGGGCTTGCAGGTTAATATTACGACCGCTGTGGCCAGCAAACTCGTGCAAGGGGCCAGCGCCGCCTACCTCACCCGCATTGCGGGTAAAAGCTTTATTGTCTATTTTCAAGCCAACCAAGACTGGGGCGACGGCGGTATTCAAGCTGAAGTAGAACGCCAATATCAACTCAACCGCCGCGATGAATTTGTCACACAGTTCTTACGCAGCGCCGTGAAGAAACTCTCCTAACATTGGCTATGTGCTCCTCACGATTCTGTCTGTTGTTAGAGTTGTTGGATGGCTTTTGCTTTCATTCGCTTTCCGGCTTACTGTTTTTTGCCTTACTGTTTTTTGCCTATTATTGTCCGATGTCGTGGGTCACTCTCTACCGTTACTACCCCCTCAAATCCACTTTTTGCTAACGCCGATTCCACATCAAACGTATAGTAATCATCACTCCAAGGTTCTGTACTTTTCATCAGCGTAAAGAGTACTGGTGGTAGATTTTGAATGACTTTAGATTTGGGATTGTTGTCGGTAATGGCTAGGCTCCCGCCTGTACGCAGAAGTCGGTAAGCCTCATTGAAAATAGCTTTAGTAATGTGGCGCGGCAGCTCATGAATGACAAACTGTAGCGTGACGAGATCAAAAGAGTTATCAGGTAAGTTCGTCTCTTCCGCTTTCGCGTGTTTCCATTGAATATTGCGGTCGGCGTCTATGTTTTCGTTATTTTCAAGTTGTGCAACTGAGAGCATGTAGGGGGATAAATCTAAGCCCAGTGTCCGAACCGGCTCATTTTGTTGTTGGCTGTAATAAGCGTGAACAGCCCGTGTAGAAATGCCTACAGAGCAGCCCATATCGAGAATATCTGATACAGCGGCAGGGCCGTGCTCTGCTAATACGCTGTGAAAACTGTCACGGAGCCGAGTCTGCGCCGCTTGCCAGGTGAGTGATTCATTTGGCCAAATGCGCAAGGGCATGGCATAGGTCGCGGGTACTGCTTCGTATGCTGCGAGCCAACAAAGATTTCCTTCGTTGTAAGCATGGAAAGGCAGGGTGTAATAGCTGGGGTAGGTAATACTCGCATCGGTGACTTGGGCGAGAGCCTGTTCCGCGTTTTGGGTTTTGAGCTGTTGGGTTTCTAACTGCCGCACCTTCTCTTTCCAAGAAATACCGTTTTTCTCTGCTGTTTTGATGATGACTTTGCGCGCTTGCGTTTTCATTAGGCTGTAAATGGGCTTGGTTTTGATCAGCAAGTTCACAAAGCGAGAAAGGGCATCGTCGCCTGCCCACCGGGGTTTTACATTGAGCGTCATGAGGACAGATTTGACAAAAGAACAGAGCCAGGAAAAGGCCAGAACGGCCTTGAATTATCCCTTTAGAGGTATATCCCAAGCGTTTGTATTCTAAGGTTCTGCTTTGGGTTTAGGGAAGGCTGAGTAAAGGTTGATTTACAAAATATCAGCGTGAAATCCCAGCGTAAGCTAAGAATCTTTTTCTATGGCCCTTTTCCTGCCTACTGGTTATGACACTTCCTTAGTTTGTCTTTCAATTCTGATTGCGGTGCTGGCCTCTTATACGGCCCTAGATTTGGCGGGTCGGGTAAATGCCACTCAAGGGCGATCGCAGTTGATTTGGATTCTGTGCGGGGCGATCGCCATGGGCACAGGTATTTGGTCGATGCACTTTATCGGCATGCTGGCCTTTCGGGTTTCGATGCCTGTGCACTATCACTTTGGCAAGGTGTTGCTGTCGGTGCTTCCTGCGATTGTGGCTTCTGGCCTGGCGCTATACATCGTGAGCCGGGCCACCTTGGGATGGGCCAAATTAGCTGCGGGTAGTGTTTTGATGGGCAGCGGCATTGCGGCCATGCACTATGCCGGGATGATGGCCATGGAAACAGAGGCCATCATGGAATATGACGTGACCATTGTGGCCCTTTCTGTGGGCATTGCGATCGCGGTTTCACTTGCCGCGCTGGCCATTATTTTCAAGCTCCGCGAAGAAGGTGGCACCAAGCGCATAGGCAAAAAAATCGGGGCTTCTTTGCTGATGGGCGCAGCGATTCCAACCATGCACTACACCGGGATGGCGGCTGCGCATTTTTCTTCTCCTGTGATGCCTGTAACCCCTGTGCTACAGCCGCCGCTGAACGGAACAGTCCTGGCCAGTGCCGTTGTGATTGGCGCTTTAATTGTTTTTAGCGTGGCGTGGCTGAGCGCTTTTTTAGATAGAAGATTCTCAGCTCAGGTCTCCTATTCAGAATCGTTGCAAGCTTCTCGGACAAAGCTCAGGCAACGAACCCAAGCGCTGAGCCAGAGCCTCGCAGAAGTGAAAAGCCTTCAGGCTCAACTCATTCAGAGCGAAAAGATGTCCAGTATTGGTCAACTTGTTGCAGGCATTGCCCATGAAATTAACAATCCTGTGAACTTCATTCATGGCAATCTCACGTACATTGAAAACTACGCACAAGATTTGCTGACCCTAGTAGAACACTATCAGCAACATTATCCTCAGCCAGCGCCTACCTTGCAGGCCGTCATAGAAGACATTGAGCCTGAGTTTTTGCAGGAAGATTTGTCAAAAATACTTTCGTCTATGCGAGTGGGCACAGATCGCATTCGAGACATTGTACTGTCGCTCAGAAACTTCTCTCGGATGGATGAGGCAGATCTCAAAAAGGTGGATGTTCATGAGGGGTTAAACAGCACCCTGATGTTGTTGGCACATCAGATTAAAAGTAAGGGCAAAACGCCTGCTATTGAAGTGGTTCAAGACTATGATGCCTTGCCGCTATTGGAATGCTACCCCGGTCAGCTTAATCAGGTATTTATGAATATTCTGGTTAATGCGATTGATGCGATAAACGCTGTTCGGTGTAATGAGCGCGCCCCGGATGCTAACCAGCGGCTCGGTCAGTTAACGATTCGCACGTCGATGTTTGGATCTGATTGGGTGGAAATAGCGATCGCTGACAATGGATGTGGGATTTCAGAAGAGACTAAGGCGCGAATATTCGATCCGTTTTTTACAACCAAGCCAGTGGGCAAAGGCACTGGTATGGGCATGTCTATCAGCTACAAAATTGTTGTAGAAAGACACGGCGGTAAGATCGATGTAATCTCTGAGGCGAATCAAGGGACAGAATTTTTTATTCGACTACCTATTCGTCAGTCGGGTAAGGGTTCGGTATGAGGCGTGTCGGTGAGCTGCGCGGAATGAGTCCATACGCCGCGTTTGTCGTAATAGCGAATAAAGCGTGATCGCTCATTATTTTCGCTTAACCAACCCACTTCAATGCGAAAGTTACGGTCTCGGCGAATTTCTTGGGGTAGTAGGCAGTAGGCGCTTTGCGGAAGCAACATCAGCTGATAGTCAATGGCTGCGGCCTCATCTTTTAAAGCAACAACTTTTCCTTCTGCGCTACTGGCATCACGCGCTTCCCCACGTACGAATTCAACACAGTGGGTCACTTGCCCTAGCTGTTCTTCGCACCGCAAAGAGACCTGACTGCCAGCCGCCGTATCCAATTGCCACTGACTAAGGCTGCCTTTCTCTAGGTTGCCGGTCGTAGAGGCTAGCCTCTCTCCGCTGCCTTTCCAGGTTCCCATAAGTTGCTCAAGCGTCAGGGCTTCAGCTTTAAATGGCGTTCCGCCTGTTTGGGTTTCACCGATTAAGGTCACGTAGTTTATTGTGCTGGTGTAGCTGGGAGTGCCCTGGTAGGCAATTACAAAGCGAATGCGGCGATCGCCCACCTTCATCGAAAACTCTGTGACAAATTGACCAAAAGACGACCACTGCGAAGCCCCCTGTGAAAACGCACCACTTTCAAAGAAGTAGGTATACGGTGCAGGCCCAGGATAGGTAAACGTCAGATTGTTAACTTTTTTTGGCTCGCCAGTGGGCATTCGCTCCAGCGTGAGTGCCATTGTCTTGTCTGGTTCAGTCTCCTCCAATGTCAGCATGCTAGGGGTCTCTTTTGTCAATTTTCCCGCCGCAGAGAACTGCATGAAAGATCCGTTCCATATCCCAATGTTTTGTCGGATACAGTCCCACTGAGGCATCACGGCAGAAGATTTAACATCAGAAGCGTTCATGCAGATACCGTTGTTGTTTTGTTCTCGGGCTGGGTTTGATGGTCTAGCGGATTATCTGAATGATTGTTTGGATTCAGCGGCGATCGCACCGATAGGTAAAACAAAATTCCAAACAAAGGCACCAATACCCCCACCCAATACAGCCAAGGTTTCTCCAAATTCCGTCTGGCCATGTCATCTTTGAGGAGCGGAGACACCACCGCGCACAACATACAAAAGTCTAGGCTCATTACATGAATAAACTGACTGGCGTGCCACTGTTGTGTGAAATTGGCCCAGTTAGCACCCCAATGACCATCTGCTAAGCCATAGCCCGCCAGCGCCAGTGCGCCAATCAGCAATACGCGTCCCGTCCAAGGCGAGTCAACTATTTTCAGCAGTGCGGTTTTTTCTCCTGTAAATGTAGGATTATCCTCTCGTAGGGCCAAATAAGGCAGCAGCGCGAACGCACCTATTCCAAACGAACCGGCTACAAACGGCCAGGCGGCAATTTTTTGACCAGGCCCATCCACTAAGGCTAGGCAAGCGTAGATCATGGGCCAAATGCCCATCACATTAAAGAGCGTCACAATAAAAGGGTTAAGCCCTTCCCACTGACCGGATGACAGCTGAATGATGAGATCTACCGTATCGGGCTGAGCGGGCGGAGAAAGGGTGAACGCGTACAAACTAAAGCCCACCCATAAACAGGCAAATGCAATGTTTTTGGCGTTGAGGTGTTGTGGCATGAATATTTTTGGCGGAAGGATTGTGTGAAATAGGGGGCGTGTTGGGGCTGCGTTCTGGGGGGGCCGTTTTAGGTGCTGCGTGTTTAGGACTACTTTGAGTATTTTGTAAGGATATAAAAACCTCGATCTATCTAAAGGTATATATCCGATGCATGTTTTTACCGACTTTCCGGTACTTTCCCTGAGTAAGTTTCTAACTGTTTAAAGGGATTCGTAAAGTTTTTAGTGACTATGTGACTAACCCGAATTATTTGCTTTTTTCAGCATGTCTAAAGATTATCTTAAGAATTGAAGTTAATAGTTCTGCTCTCACCGATGCCGTAGGGGCGTCACTTCATTAAGGAATCAGCTGCGTCTTTCTCACGGGGGCTTCAGTGCCTTGCTGGGAAGATGATGCGCAATATCAAAAAAACAGGCGTTTAGTCATGTCTGTATTTCTGTGCGCCCTGTTTATCAGCCAAGTCCGTTCACAAAGTGATTTGTCTTCTACCTATTTATATAGAGAGCCTTATATAAGCGCCGTTTTAGGCAATTTTGGTTAGGCAATTATTATGCAATTACAAGATATTCTACGTCTCTACGAAGAGGGATATCGCGACTTTAAAGGCTTGTCTCTATCCGGTGTGGATTTCAGCGGCAGAATTTTGGTCGGCGTCAATTTATCAGGGTGCGACCTGTCGGGTGCTAATTTTAGTCGGGCTTTTCTGACCAACGCGAACTTTGAGCGAGCTAACCTCAGCCGTGCCAATATGATGTTCGCCAAAATGAGCGATGCTTGTTTTGCCTATGCGACCCTGACTAAGGCGGTGTTGCGCGGTGCCTTTTGCGTTCGGGCTGATGTGAGCCATGCGCAAGTGAGTGGCGCACAGCTAGCACATGTGAATTGGCGTGCTGCGCAAATGAGTGGTGCTAACTTTAGCGGCGCAAATCTGACCGGTGCAAATATGCGCAATGCTCGGATGGACGAGGCCAACTTTTCTTGGGCGAATTTGAGCGGTGTGAGGCTGATTGGTAGTGCGATCGCCCAAACTTGTTTTACCGGCGTCAACTTCGATAAAGCCTTTTTGAACGGTCTCAACTTTAGCGGTATGGACCTTAACGGCGTTAGCTTCAGAGAAGCCCGGCTCAAGGGTGCGTCCTTTCGCGATACAGACCTGACTGCCGCAAATTTTAGCGAGGCCAGTCTACAAAACAGTAATTTTCAAGACACAAAGCTAGCAGGCGCTAGTTTTGACTCTGCCCATCTACACCGTGCTAAATTTTGCGGCGCTAACTTACGCCGCGTAGAGGGGGAGAATGTGGACTGGTCAGATGCAGATTTGTCAGGCGCGGTTTTACCCCTGGGCTCAGAAGGACGGGCACGCAGCACAGCTTGCAATCCTGCTTATCCGAATTCGATGATGATGGTGCCTGGCTGAAAGGAACTAGGCGAAAGGACTTGAGGCGAAAGGACTTGAGGCGAAAGATCTTGAGATGAGAGAGATGGAAGCTAACGATCTGAGATGCAAGGCATGATCTAGCCGGATGTGATCTAGCCGAATGTGATCTAGCCGGATGTGATCCAACCGAGTGTGGTTCAAACAGGTGTGGTTCAAACAGGTGTGCTTCAAACAGAACTGAATCGAAAGGATGTGATGGACTACTGTATTGCACTCACCACAGCTAGCTCAGAAGCCGAAGCCCAGTCAATTGCCTCGGCGCTCATCGCCGATAGGCTCGCTGCTTGTATTAACTTCTATCCCATTCAATCGATGTACACCTGGAAAGAACAGGTGCACTGCGACCAGGAGTGGCAGCTTGTTATTAAAACCCAATCCGTAAAATTTGCAGCGTTGTCTGAAAAGGTGAAAACGCTGCATAGCTACGACGTGCCAGAACTGTTAATGCTTCGCATTGAACAAGGTTCTGCTGAGTATTTAGGTTGGTTATCTGCACAGGTGGGAGGTGGCCAGATTTGAGTTTCAGATTTGAGCGCCAGACTTGAGTCCCAGACTTGAGCGCCAGACTTGAGTACCAGACTTGAGCGCCAGAGCGGCAGTTAAAACTTGTCGGCAGCTAATGTCTCCTCGTCGTATTTATATCGACTGCTTTTGTCCGTCAGTCCATACAAATTAAATGAGATAGTGGGTTCATCGCCCACCGGCATTACCTTATGCACGGCGTTGCCCGTAAAGCCAATGATGTCGCCGGGATATAGCATCTGGTCGCCCGCAGGCGTAATCTCTTTGGGATCATCTGGATTTTGCTTCCAGAAGATATTTTTTTCTTGCCCGCCAATCATCGCCACAATTCCCCAGGTCGCATGATTGTGGATTTTAGAGGCGCTGCCGGGTGCCCAAACCACCATCTGCACCGTGATTGGATACTGATATTCGCGGTACAAAAATTTAACCGACCAGCCAGTTTTTTCATTCGGCGGATCATGCTCCATCTGTAGCCAGTAGGAGCTAATGAGTAGTTTTCTGACGAGTGGAATTAAGGCTTGCACCCGCTTGGCATCATCCGGTTCTCTGTCTAAAATGTCTTCCATTTCAGTGAGAAAACGATACATTCGGTAAGTGCGTGCTGGCGGTTCGGTCTCAACGGTGCCGAAAGATTGGCATTGTGCGTCGTCGGTCACTAGCCAGTTATAGTTTGTCATGGGTTCAACGGGCAGCGAAACATCATCTTTTTAGGCGTTGTCTTTATGGGAGTTATCTTTATGATAGAGCGATTTAGGATAACCCAACTGAGCAGAGCCTTAGGGATGCTGCTGCTTTGCTCAGGTTGCCAAGGCGACAGTTTGGGCGGTGAGGTTCTGGGCGGTGAGTCGTTGGGGATAGTACCTGCTGAGGCCGAGATGTCTCGTGCTGATTGTGAGGGGAAAGCGAGCTTTGCGTATGTCGCCGGGGGCGATTTTATTGCAGGTAGCGATCGCACTGAAAGAGAATATGCTTATCGCATCAGCGCTGAAGGCTTTGCCAGCTCCCCTGCTGATGTTGCCGCTGCTGAAGCTGGCTATCGCAGACGCGGCTGGTTTGATCGTGAGCCTCAGCAGCGCACGGTGAACGTGCCTGCCTTCTGCATGGGTGAAAATCTGATTACCAATGTGGACTATCAAGTTTTTGTGCGGGCCACAGGCCACAGATCGCCTGGCATTTCTGCCGAGGACTACCAAACTCAAGGCTTTCTTGTGCATGACTACAGCGAAGTGGTGCCTTATTTATGGAATGGGGACGCTTATCCGCCAGGCCAAGGTCAGCATCCGGTGGTGTTGGTTTCTTACGAAGATGCGCTGGCTTACGTGCAGTGGCGCAGTGAAAGAGACGGGGTAAGCTACCGGCTGCCGAGTGATTTGGAATGGGAAAAAGCCTCTCGGGGCACTGATGGCCGCTACTTTCCGTGGGGTAGTGAATGGCGCAATGACGGCACGAACTGGGCCAAAAACGGCCCGAACGGAACAAGTGCGATCGCCTCTTATCCCGCTAGTCGCAGCCCCTACGGCATTGAAGACATGGCGGGCAATGTCTTTGAATACACCAGCACCCTCGCCGATAAATCTCCCCCTGAAGTCATCCTGAAAGGATGCGCTTGGGATGACTTTCCGGGCTTTTGCCGAGCCGCTTACGAGCATGATCGCCCCCTGGACTCCAGGCACATTTTGTTTGGCTTTCGCCTGGTTCTGGAATAGCTCCTCTTTTGAACAGCCAGTCTTTGAACAGCCAGTCTTTGAACAATCAATCTTTGATAAGCCAGTCTTTGACCAATCTATATTTGGTACGCCAATCTTTAATAAGCCAGTCTTTGCTAGTTCAACAATGTGAAAAAAACTGACCCCAAAATATGAGTAGTTCTCCCAAATCTGTCTCCAACTTCAGCGGTAATCACAAGGGTGAGCATGTGCCATCCCCACCTAACCCAACACCACAAGTCAATCAGACACTTGCCGAACTACAGCGCTTTATAGAAGTGATTGCTCAGCTACGCAATCCAGATGGTGGGTGCCCTTGGGATTTGGCTCAAACACCGGAATCGCTCACGCCATATGTCCTTGAAGAGGCTTATGAAGTTGTGGATGCCATTAAAGGTGGCGATAAAAAAGATATTGCAGAAGAGCTAGGCGATCTGTTGCTTCAAGTTGTTCTTCAGGCCCAAGTCTTTCAAGATCAAGGCGATTTTACCTTGGCAGATGTGGCGAAAAGTATTGCCGATAAGATGGTTCGCCGTCATCCCCATGTATTCGATTTGGAAGGTGGCCAGGCTGACTCTGGGGCTGCTAAAACACCCGAAGACGTAAAATTAACGTGGGAAGAGATTAAAAAACAGGAGAAAGCAGATACCGAAGACCCTAATAAGCTGACGCCAAAATTAAGCCGGTATGCTCGCTCTATGCCTCCTCTAGCGGGGGCAATGAAGATTTCTAAGAAGGCAGCGAAAGCGGGCTTTGAGTGGGAGTCATTGGCAGAGGTGTGGGAGAAAGTAGATGAAGAAATGGGTGAGTTTCGTCATGCGCTGGAGCATGAATCGAAAGCGGCGCAAGAAAGTGAACTAGGCGATGTGTTTTTCTCTCTGATTCAGATTGCACGATGGAAAGGACTCGATCCTGTAGCGGCACTGTTGGGTACTAACCGAAGGTTTGTACAGCGATTTGAAAAGGTGGAAGCGCGGGCCGACAAGCCGATGAGTGAATATAATGCGGCGGAGCTAAATGCGTTTTGGCAGCTGGCGAAACAAAAGATAGCCCAGCAGAAAATAGCCCAGCAGACGGAAGATTCGGTTGGCAAACAAGAAGATAGTTCGCTAAGACCAGAAGGCTAGGTCAGCAAACAAGAAGATAGCTCGGCGAAACAACTATGGATGCTGAAAACAGCATCCATAGTTGCAAAGCTATAGTAAGCAGAATTTGCACCAAAGAGAACAAACACATAACAGATGCCGAAAAGTGGCGCGTGTTTTGTTCCCCTTTGAAAGGGGGGTGGTTCAATGATGGCTATTGAAGAACTGTGATGCCCCGGTTAGTGATATTTCGATTGTTCATAGAGCCTAGATCAGGGCTGACTTTCATTCGAATAGCGATCGCACTAATGTTGTCATGGCCATTGACCTCATTTGCTAATTTGATAAGCTCATCCATCCCCATATCTAAATCTTTTTTGCCCCGCAATATGGGATCGATATGACTATCCAAATGGTCTTCAATGAGGTTGTTATCACTCAGTCCATCAGAACATAACAGCAATAGCGTATCTTCCGAAAATGATAGGTATGCAACATCGGGACTTAGATCTTCATTGCCTCTTGGCCCCAGCGCCTGGGTGAGCTGATACGCATCTGGACGGGCATAGGCAAGATCGTGAGGGATGCCCCGCGCAATTTCTCTTTGGCCAACCTCATGATCGGTGGTGACTTGCCTGAGGCCCAGCCGCCGTGCGTGTTGATACAGGCGGCTGTCACCCACATGGGCTACCGCTGCCTCCGTGCCCTGAACCAGAACCATGACTAACGTTGTGCCCATGCGCTCGTGGCCTGCCCTTCCTTCTTTTTCATTCACTTCAAAGATGGCTTGGTTGGCGAGCTTGACCGCTGCTGAAATTATCTCTTGGCTGGGCAGCGGACTCATGGGCTGATTGGGGAGCGGATGAGGCCAATGCTGATTGAAATAAGCTGAGAGGGTTTCTGCGGCTAGGCGACTGGCTACTTCGCCGCCATCATGTCCGCCCATGCCATCACACAGTACGTATAGTGAGTGTGCTTTGGTGGTTTGCCCGTTATTATCAGCATGCTTGCGAGTGCTGCTGCTGATGAAAAAGCAATCTTCATTGTGGTCGCGCTGACGGCCCACATCGGTTCGACCCGCTTCTTCGATGCCAACCAGTTTCATGGGCAGCACCATTGTGGCCTCGTCATTCTCTAGCGGCTCATCGAGAAATTCAATCCCTTCAAATTCAGGGTCTGCTTCGATGGGGATGCTGGCTGCAGATGCTGGGTCTGTCGGTGCTGGGTCTGTAGATGTCTGCCGATCTGTTGGCGTTGTATTCTCTTCCATGATGGGTGCTGAATCAGGCGTAGACGTTGTATGAGTAAGCGGGCTGTCTGGAGAGTGGGTCTGTAAAGGGGTTATAGCTTGTGAGGTGTTGAGTAAAAATTCTCCAATATTAGCCAGTTCGCTGCGGAGCTGATCAAGCGTTGTCGCTGAAGATACCGTGAGAATGATATCTCTGATCCGTGGATCTGGAGGAACGGTGACTCGATTGGGCTGTGCGAGCAGCGATCGCAAAAAAGCCTTAAGCTGCGGAAACTCTGGAGGTGGATCGCTCGGCCCTGCAAAATAACGAACCTGAACAGAGTGCTCCTCATCAATGCCTAAATGATCGGTTAGTAACAGACTTGAGCGCCATTGAGGAATGGACTCTAGGGCGACCCAAAGATCGGTAATGCTGTAGAGCCAGTAAACATGCTTGAGCGCGTCAGCGGCAACCGCAAACGATAGCAAAATAGAAGACAGCTCAGAGATGTCTGTATGGGTGATGACGACCGTGTTGGTTGCCTGCGACCAGGCATCATAGATTCTGGGCGCGGAACCGGAAAGGAGGCAGTAAGGATAGACGGTTTTTGGGAGTTCAGGAATGGCCTGGAGGTTGTCTAGGGAGGGTTGTGCGGCGAGAGCCGAGAGTTGGGTTTGGAGCGGCGATCGCTCTTCTGGCTGCGTGTCTTGCACCAATGCTGTTTTTTCATTGAGCACGGTGAGTACTTGGTACCGCTGGGCGCTATCTAAATACTTACCCGGACTAAGGAGCACGCGAGGCTCTACATCAGGTTTTGAATCAAGCTCTACATCAAGCGTGAGCATGTCACTCGTGTGATTTCCCTTTGCGCCTGCGCTCATCAGGGTGGCTTGCAGGGCAACATGCGTTTCTGCAGACTGCTCTACTGCAGTGGGCCTCAAATTCGCTTCCTGCTGGATGGAGAGAGGTTGGCCGCAGCTCTGACAAAACTTATGCCCCGGCGGGTTAGTAGATTGGCAGTAGGAGCAGATGAGCATGGTGCGTTTATAAAAGTGACAGATGCGACATCAGACAAGCGCCTCAATGAGACCTTAGAAGCCATAAGACCTTAAAAGCCATGAGACCTTAAAAGCCATGAGACCTGAGAAGCCATGAGACCTGAGAAGTAATCCCCAAAATAATCCGTTGCAAGGATTATGCCTGATAACGGTCTGTGATGATTTTAGGCGGGATACATTCTAATGACTGTGAATATAAACGGTAGATAATGGGTGGCATCTATGTGAAATGTCACATGTCATATGACGATTTCTTCACTGGCGTGGCAGTCGTTTCCGTTCGTCTGCGCTGAGCGATCGCCACGCGCCTGGCTCCAACCCTTCTAGCGTCAGTGGATGTTGTCTATCTTCTTTCCCTTTAGATAAATACAGTGCACTGCGCACTAGGCGCAGGGTTGGAAAGCCTACCGCTGCTGTCATTCGCCGCACCTGACGGTTTTTGCCCTCGCTAAGGGTCATTTCTAGCCATGCGGTGGGCACCTGTTTGCGGTAGCGAATGGGGGGATTGCGAGGGGGAAGATCGGGTGGTGCGATCGCTTTTACGTCTGCCGGGCGGGTTCGATACCCACGAATGGTGACCCCTTTGCGGAGCTGCGCTAAGGCGGCTTCATCTGGCACCCTTTCTACCTGCGCCCAATACTGACGCCCGTGTGCAAATTTGGGATGGCTTAATCGGTGCTGCATGGGGCCATCGTCTGTGAGCAGCAGCAGCCCCTCACTATCCCTATCCAAACGCCCCACCGCGTATACATTCGGCACATCTATAAATTCCTTCAGCGTTCTGTGCCCCGTTCCTTCATCCGTAAACTGGCTCAAAACGTTGTAAGGCTTGTAAAACAAAAGATAGCGGTAGGCCACGGCTGGCGGATCACGTTACGTAATCTTATTAATTCTTGAACTCTATTGATAAATCGCCCCAAAACAAAAGGCAATCGATATCCTGGTTAACACACTAGATCTATCTTGCGCTTAAGCACTCTGCTCTTTAGTACTCTATTTATCTTCTTTCCTGTTTATCTTTTCAGAATCCACTTCAACTTGGAGCCTATCGCATCGCTATGGATGAAGCAAAAACCTATCGTATGAACTGCACCCTGACGTTTGGCGACATCTACAGCCAAATTATTGTTTGGCTGATTGTGTTGTTTGTTAGCTTAGCGGCAGCCCTGGGTCTGATGGGGGCAAGTCGTCCTATCTATGCGCTGGCTACCGTTGGCCTCATTCTGGTGCTGTCGCTACCGTTTTTGCTGTTTGCTTTTGTGACCACCCTGCTCAATCACATTGAGTTCAACGAAGTGGACCCGATGGCCGAAGCTGCTGCCAAATCGAAGGTGACTTCTGAGGCAAAGCGATTGTCTCGTCAAGGTGCTTAAAAGCACGGTTTCTGAGAGTGAGATGCTTAGACTTAAGGCTCCTAAAAGCAAAGCATTGATTAAAGCCTAAGGGGTTTAATCTTCAAAACGCTTACAACTTTACGCCACCTAAAAAGCCAGCTAACTTCGGTTAGCTGGCTTTTTAGGTAATTGATGGCTTTAGATCGCTATTCAGAGCCTATGCCATTCAGAGCCTATGCCATTCAGAGCCTATGCCATTCAGAGCCTAGACTACTCAGCAGATGGAGCCACAGGTGCCTCTGCTCCACTGTCTTCAGCTTTTTCACCTTCTGCACTGGCTTCAGAACCAGCTTCTGAGCTATCGGCACCTTCGGCTTCACTCGCAGTCGGTGCATTTTTCTGGTTAATAATGAGCTGCTGAACCCCATCTTTATACTGAGTGGGTGCCATGCCAAGGGCTTGGTCAAAGAGCACTTGAGCGTCTTCGTCTTTGCCTTGCTCTTTAAGGACAAGTCCTTTTGCAAGCGTAGGGCGAAAATCTGGCTGGGTGGGTGAGACGGTAGCGGCATCTGCGATCGCCTCGTCATATATTGTCAGCGCTTCTTCATACTTCGTCTGCTCCACAAATACCTGACCCAGTAGCAGCTTCACCGATAGCTTATCCACACTGCCCGGTGCCAGCTCGTTCGTTTGATCCGCGGTATTGAGCGTATCGCGCAGTAGGCCCACAGCCGCTTCTGTCCGCTCCTGACTAATCAACAGCGCTACCAGTCCTTCTAACGCTGGCACGCTGCCTGGGTTTTGGGTCAGCACCCGGCGATAAATTTGGGCCGCACCTTCCAAATCTTCCAATTGCTGCTTGGTTTGAGCCAGCAAAATAGAATACTCAGGTGTCTCAGGATTTAGCTCTGCCAATCGCTCCAAAGGCCCCACAGCCCCTGCCAAATCTCCGAGCTGAATTTGGGCATCAATGATGCCTGCCAGCGCTGCTGGGTTATCGGGTTCGCGCTCTAGTACCAGCTTGTAGCCCTCGATTTGGCCCTGTAGCTGTTGCGTAATATCTGGCGAGTTTTGCTCTGCCTGCGGATACTGGCCTTGGCCAGAAGAGGCCCGCCCACTAAACACGCCCGCAAAGCCTACGGCAACAAAGGCACCCACTGCGCAAATGAGTACGCCTCTGACTAGCCAGCTATCTTTTTTAAACGCCACAACGCTTTCCTCTCGGCTTCTAACTTTATGTGTATCTGTTGTGTGGAGTGTGCTCGCCAGCTAAAAGCGCTTGGCTGCAAGCAACCGTCAGCTTAAAGGCGGCCACCATTCGCAACGAAGAACGCATGAAAAGTGCAAGCGCACCCCACTACTGCTACTGCATCTGTCGAGTTAGTTCGGACATGAGTAATTGCTAGAACCCTCTAGCCACAACAGCTAACTCGACTAGCAATCAACGTAGGCTGATGCCTTCTCGCAGAGTATGCATCCATTGATTGCCATATATTCATCAAAATAACTTGCTCATAGTAAACCCTAAGCTTCCCTAAACCATATTGCTTCGTGCCAATTCTTCCGTTTTGGCCACTGCTCCAAACCCTGCCCCCATTCCTAAGCCTGGTTTATCTGATACCTCAGCCCATGCTGATATCGGCAGCTCAGAGCGTAGATTCGGATGCTAATGGGCAAAAAGGTACGGATTTTTGACTGTATGCATGAACTATTAGTCACAAGATTGCGTTGGGTTTATCCGCAGCCTGAGCGCCTTTGTGTTGCAAATATGACAGCCAGTTTTAAAGATTGGATGTCTTTGAACCAACTTTCTTTGATTTTTTTCGCCATCGGTGTTCCCTTTAAAGAAGAACCGTGAACTCTCAGTGATGAATGTTAGCCACCGCGATAGCCTTAAAGAGCTGTCAAGAAAGTATCCCATGCCATCAATGCAATATTGATACCGATGTTAGTCTAGTTCTATTCAAAATGGCGGTGGCTCTACGCGCGTACACCTACGTATGGCACGAGTGAGTTATTAAGCCGTTTCTATCAGAGTCGCAGGTACAGTTTCAGGAGTTTGAGGATTGATGAGTTCTGCCGCTAGCCCCAATTCTGCAGGTCAATCTGTGGGAAGTTCCTCAGCAAAAGCGGGGTTGAGAACCCCACCCGCGCGTCCTCAGCTAATGGGGCCCCCGTCTCGGCCTAAGCCTCCGGTGGCCGCCGCCCCAGCCGCTCCCGCCCCAGTGCCTACTCCCGAGCCTGAAGCACCCAAGGTAATAGGGCCAATTTCTGCACCCAGCGAGCGGATGCAGTACCGTGCTATTGGCATGTTGAAAGGAAAATATGTAGCCTCTGAAGAGCAGTTCAATCGCGGTGATATTGCCGTTGAAGATGGCACGTTAGTGGATGCAGTGCTGTTGGGCCGGGTAACTAGCCTAATTAAAAAGCACATTGATTTGGATAAAGACCATGTGTGGGTGGTATATCCACGGACGCTGTACAGCGAGGACAATGTTCCCGCGCTACATGTGCAAATTGTGGGGGTTTGGGAGCCAGAAACCCTGAACGATAGAAGCTCGGATAAAAGCGATGCTGCGGATAAAAGTGCCGCTGATGAAGCCGCAGCGGCAGAGGCCGGGCCGCGCTATTTGACAACGGAAGAAGCCGCTGAACAGTGCGATCACTTTTCGATTCGTGGTGAAATTGCAAAATATGACGAAGATAAGCAAGAAATCACCGTCAATATTGTGCAAAAGAGCAAGTCCGAGACGACTAAGCCTAAGCGTCCATTTAAGCTGCTCATCAGCGGTACGCTGACCGGTAGAACCGTGGGCTACTTCTGGGATTTAGAGGTGAATCGTGAAGCGGGTAAGTTGATTTTGGAAGAGGCTAAGCCCATTGCGGTTGTCCCGCCTAAAAAGAAATCTAAGCATGTTCGTAAAGATGGCGTCCGCCGCCGTGCGCCCGGAAAGCCTCGTAGCGGTGGTGCACCTAAGCCTGTGCCCAAGCCTAAAACTGCTGAAAAATCAGATGACAAACCGACGGACGGGGAAGATCATTTGGCTGAAAGTGTGCCTCAAAACGGCACAGCGGCAACTTCGGAGGCAACTTCAGCAGAGGTGCTTACAGCCAACAACGAGTTGTCTGCTCAGGTCGCAACCCAAGAGTTGGCTGCGTCAGAAGCTTCCGATTCGTCAGCAGCTCAGCCTGCTGTAGATGCTGTGGCGGTAGACACCGAAGCGTCTGAGGCGCTGAGCGAGGCGTCTAAGTCTTAACGGATGAGAAGTCTTAAAGGCTAGAGGATTTAACGACTAGAAGACTTAAGGGATTAGCAGACTTAAGGGCTAAAGGTCTGATCCTCTAAGCCTTAGGTTGCGCTTGTGGTGTCAGGTGCCTCGGCTAGCTAATGTCAATTTGGGTGCCTCGGCTATCTTGAGGCATTAGCTTGGTGTCTGTGGGGAGTGGGGCGATCGCCTCACTCAGTTCAAATTCTCCATCTTCAATGCGCTGTTTTAAATCTAGTGCCACCTGTTGCGATAGATAAATGCTAGACAGCGGGGCGGTTCTGACCGTTTTACCATCGAGCACAATGTTTCCAGACTTAAGCTGCGCGTAACTCACCAGTCCAAATGTGGGCCGTACTCGGCGTGGAATCGAAAAATCAATTACAGGTGCCACCAGATCTTTATCTTCAATGGCGCAGTGCATTAGCACCGTTTCATTCAAAATCGGAATCGGCACGCCTATGCCTAGCATCATAGAAGGCCCGTACCCTTTGAAATAGCAGCCGCGTACCCAGTGTGCGTCCATTTTTTTGGCATCTCCTATCAGGGCTAACGTAGCCGCAGGGCCAATTGGGGCTTGGTTGGGTAAGCGCCGTTGCCGTGGAAAGTGCTGGGTGCCTTCCCACGCGATGTAGCCTTCGCCGCCGCCGAGCAATACTTTAGTGCCGATGCCGATGGTGTTGAGTTCGGGGTCGTTCAGGAGTGGGGAGAGTGCGCCGCTGTTGGCGTAGACGGCGTTGCCGAGGTTGGGCTGTAAGGGGCCAAGATAGGTGGCCAGGGGGCGATCACCGCCATTTACGCCCACAATAAAGTTTTGGTACAGGTTACGGGGATTGAAAAGGTAGAACTGATTAATGCGATCGCGCGTAATCGTTGTATCTAAATTCGCCCGTGGATAGCAGTCTGTTATCTGTCCTTTTGCTCTTAGCGTCACGGGCCGATCGGCAATCAAATCCGAAATCACATGCCCGCCGCCCCGTTCCTCCGTTTCGCCATCGCGCTCAGAGATCGCAATCTGGCCGGCCCCGATATATAAATCCACTGCGCCAAAACCGGAATAGGCCAGCACCCCATCCAATCGGCATTCCATAATTTTGATCGGCGGATCGGTATGGCCCAAATTCATCATTGCGCCTGAGCCTTCCATCGGTTCGAAGGTGCCTGTGGTCACTACATCTACCACCTTGGCCGCCGCCGTCACGCCCATTTCAGCAATTAGCGCTTTTGCTTCTGTAATTGTCCAAACCGTTGCCTTCTCCTGACGGATTTTGTCATTGATTTCGGGAACGGTTCGCATAGGGCGGTTTAACCAGGAACGAATGGGTTAGGAACGTTGTATCTGGATCAGTAACGCAGCCCCTATCAATAGGCTAGGGAATAGAACAACCGCTGTCACGAGTCCATTGAGAGAGGCTGTGAAGGGTGCGGTAAACGGAAGTAGTGCGCCACCGTATTTAATGAGGCAGCTCAAAGCCGCCGAGAGAACAACAACCTTAACTAGAAAGCTAATGGTGTCATCTGGAATGCTCTTTTTAGAAGTCTTTTTCACCATTTTCAAGTTCACTGTTTCAAATGCACCGTTTCAAAGTCACTATTTTCAAGCTCACCGCTGCAAAGTCAATATTTTCAAGCTCACCGCTGCAAATGCAACGTCTCAAATGCACCGTTTCAAACTTCTGCTTCAAACTTCTGCTTCAAGCCTCTGCTAATTGAATAGTCATCGAACACCATTCGTCTTTGTGCGCGATATCGGTCACTTTCCACCCATTAGCGACTAAATGCTCTTCTACCCAAGGCGCTTTACTGGTCAAAATGCCGCTGAGAACGCCCCACGTCTTTGGCCCAGCTAGTTCGCTGAGCCTTGGAATAATGAGCCCCACAATAATCTCAGAGAGAATATTGCAGACAATACCATCTACCGGAATGGCGTTAGCTTCTGTGGCCATAGTGATCACTTCTGGCAAGCTGCCGATTTGAACCTGAAGCTGCTCATCGCTTATCTGGTTGACTTTCGCATTAGAGCGCGTAGAGCTAAAGGCCAGTGGGTCCACATCTGCGGCATAAATCTGACTTGCGCCGTAGAGCAATGCAACAATAGAGAGAATGCCAGAGCCACAGCCAATATCTGCGATAGTCGCATTAGCTAAAGGCTGCTTCTCTAATGCTTCTAAGCACAGCTGTGTGGTTGCATGAGCGCCTGTCCCAAAGGCACTGCCTGGATCAAGCGTCAAAATTTTTCGTTCTGTGGCAGGTGGCTCCATCCATGCCGGATTAATCAACAGCTTTTCGCCAATTTCTTCTGGCTGCCAATGTCGTTTCCAGCTTTTGGCCCAGTCTTCTTCATCAATTAGGTGCCAGCTAATGTCAACATTTGGCCCCGTGGCCATATTCACGGCTAAGTTATCGACTTGGGTGGCGACCAAGTCCAATAGCTTTACCTTCAACTTTTCAAAGTCTGCGGGCTGAAAACTTGCTTGTGGAAAGTAAGCCGCCACAATCCGGCTATCGTCTTTTTTTTGACTCGCCGTTCCTTTGCTGCCTAGCTCATCGAACGCCCAATAGATACTGTCTTCTAAATTTAGAGGACAAATAACGGTGACTTCCCACCACTTTTCGGGCGTTTCGATATTAGCTGGCATGATTAGCTGGCATGGTGTAACGGGAGAACTGGAAAGTGTAACCGAGGGGTGAGCGGAGCCGAATCCCCGGCTGGGTTGTGACTTCGACTCCGCTCAGCCAGTGGTCAGTGAGCGTGGCTGAGTTAGGGTTTGGCGATCGCGGCTCTTGTTTATTGACTGCCGCTTTATTGACTGCCGCTTTATGAGCTACAGCGCTACGGTGTAGGCATCGCGGATGCCGGGCTCTTTTTTGATTTCGTCCAAGATACCTTCAGGGAGCGGATCATCAATGCTGAGAACCATCACAGCGTCACCACGGACGATTTTGCGGCCTACTTGCATGCTGGCAATATTGACGTTGAAGCTGCCGAGTAGGGAGCCGATTTTGCCGATGATGCCGGGCATATCGCGGTGCAGCGTGAACAGCATGTACTTGGTGGGCGGTACGTTAATGGGGAAGTCATCCATGTCGATGATTCGAACATCGCTGCCGCCAAGCAAGACACCTGTTACAGAGTGCTCACCTAAAGAGCCTTTGGCTGATAGGTAAAGTGAGCCGGTGTAGTCTTCGGCGGTGGTGTCGCGGGTTTCAATGACTCGGATGCCGCGTTCTTTGGCTTCAATAGAGGCATTGACGTAGTTCACGCGCTCTTGCAGTGCATTGGAGAGAAGCCCTTTTAGAGCGGCAATCACAATGGGCTTGGTGTCGTTTTCGGCCAGTTCGCCTTGGAGCTTGATAGTGAGCTCTTCAATGCGGCCGCCTGCGAGCTGACCGACAAAGTTGCCGAGGGTTTCTGCGAGGTTGAGGTAGGGGCGCAGCTTTTCGAGCATGTCAGGCCGTAAGCCTGGAATGTTCACGGCGGAGCGAGCGGGTAAGCCGAGGAGCACGTCACGGATTTGTTCGGCTACATCGACGGCAACATTCACCTGTGCTTCGGCTGTAGATGCGCCGAGGTGAGGCGTCAGTACGAGAGATTTATCGACTGCGCGTAACTCGGATTCGCCGAGGGGCTCTTGCTCATATACATCTAGGGCCGCGCCTGCGATGACGTTGTTTTTGAGCGCTTCTGCTAAGTCGTCTTCTTTGATGATGCCGCCGCGAGCGCAGTTGACAATGCGGGCTGTCGGCTTCATTTTTTTGAAGGCTTCGGCGTTGATGAGGTGCTTCGTTTCAGGCGTGTTAGGAATGTGGAGCGTGATGTAGTCGGACTCGCGTAAGAGAAAGTCGAGTTCTACCAGGCGGCAGCCAATTTCTGCAGCGCGATCGCTTGAAATAAACGGATCGTACGCCAGTAAGTTCATCCCCATGGCCCGGGCCACCGTTGCCACGTGGGAACCGATTTTGCCTAGCCCCACGACGCCCAATGTCTTTTTATAAACCTCCACGCCCATAAAGGCTTTGCGATCCCAGCCGCCCCCTTTCACGGTCTTATTGGCTGCTGGAATATAGCGGGACATCGACAGCATCATGGCCAAGGCATGCTCTGCTGCTGCGATGGTATTGCCTTCTGGTGAATTGACTACCACCACGCCGCGTCGGGTTGCGTGCGCCACATCGACGTTATCTACGCCTACGCCAGCGCGGCCAATAATTTTGAGGTTGGTGCCCGCTTCCAGCACTTCCTTCGTAACCTTTGTCCCTGAGCGAATCATCAGTGCATCGTATTCAGGAATAATGCTGATGAGTTCTTCTAAAGGTAGCTTGGGCTTGAGATCGACTGTCGCAACTTGCGAGAGAATGTCGATTCCGCTTTGGTCGATAGGATCTGAAACGAGTACCTTGGGCATGGATGACAAATGTTTGGGGCTTTACAGAGGGTTATCTTACTGCAAAGGGGAAAAGGAATTAAGCTGCGGTTTGTGAACACTTTTGTATATTTAGATACGCTATTTCAGCGGGTCGAAGCTGTTAATCTTCATGGTGCAAGGCTTCGAGTGCATTAAAGGCATCCACAATTACCTGGTTAGACATCACGAAACCTTCAGGATCGCTCAGCCGAATACGGCTTTGGGGTTCAAGCTTCTTTATATTCGGCGCGATATCTCTCCTTCGGGCATCACCCTTTTGGTTTACGGGGTCTACGACAACGGTGCCGGGGCTAACAATGACCCAGTTGCGTTGAATGTGCGGGGCGATCGCGGTTTCTAATGCAGCTAGCCCTAGCTGGCCATGCACCTCAAAAATCTCTGTTAGCCCAATGCCTTCCCTCAGTCGCAGGCCCACCATAATTTGCTCTAGCACGCGTTCTTCTGGCGCGATAATTGGATCGGCCGTGCGCCCGCCATTGCGCACAAACTTTGCCACCCATTCCTGGTAGCTGCGCTGGGTGCGCGGCCGATCTATCCGCTGGTGCCCTACGTAGCTCGTTGCGCCCATGCCAAAGCCATAGCAGGGCTGACTTTTCCAATAGGTGATGTTGTGCTGGGCTTCGTAGCCAGGTTTGGCGTAGTTGCAAATTTCGTAGTGACTATAGCCACTGGCACACAGCGCTGCTTTGGCCATGCGGTACATTTTCGCGGTGTGGGCATCGGTGGGTAGCGGTGCTTGGCCAGGGGTGAAGTAGCGCGCGAAGACGGTTTGGGGTTCAACGATGAGATCGTATTGAGAAAGATGGGCGGGTTGGAGTGCGATCGCCTGCTTTAAAGAAGCCTCCCAGCTTACTAACGTCTGATGGGGCAGCCCAGAAATTAAATCCAAACTAAAGTTAGTAATATCGACCTGCCGCAACAGGGCTACTGCCTGCAAAATGTCATCTTTCCGGTGAAACCGTCCGCTGGCTGCGAGCACCTCATCATGAAAATCCTGCGCCCCTAAGCTCACTCGATTAATGCCCGCAGCTTGGTATCCCTTTAGGTGCGCCAGCTCAAACGTTGCCGGATCCATCTCCATCGAAATTTCTGCTGTTGGCGCAATGCCAAAGCGCGCATCTACTGCGCTCAAAATGGCTTCCAACTGCTTAACGGATAGCAGCGAAGGCGTGCCGCCCCCAAAGAAAACGGTTTGCAACGGTGCTGTTGGTGCCGGGGGGAGCGGCGTGGCTCGAATCTCTTGAATCAGCGTCTCAACGTAGCGCTGCATCGTGGCTGATGACTCGCCCCGTTTGTGGTCTCCGACCACCGAAATCGCAAAATCGCAATAGAAGCAGCGCCGCCGACAAAACGGTATGTGAATGTAGGCCGAGTGAGGCGCTGGGCTAGCGTGAGGCGCTGGGCGGTTAATGGCGTTGCCGTTAATTTGTTTGTCAGGCTCTAATCCGGAAGGGGAAACGATGGTACTTTGTGCGGTGTGCAATAGTGTTCACTGGCCGACTTTACTTGCTAACTACCCATTAGCCAATTCTCACGAGTAGCTAAGTGCCTACGGGTAGCTAGTTCCTACGGGTAGCTAGTGCCGACAGGTCGCTAAATTCTCACGAGCTTATCCATTTAGCCAGCTCCTAATCCTATTGGTTGACCGTTAGATGGGGCACGCACTTGGCTAGATTACGAAAAATCCTAGAAAGCAAGCGAGGGTTAGCTCTACCCCTATAATAGCCGTAATCATAATGGTACCAATGCTTCAGAATGTGCGGTTTGACTTTGGTTAGCTTTGCTTTGGTTAGCTTTTTATGAGCGATCGCTCAGCACGTTCTTCCGCATCCTTTAGGGCTAGCGCAAGCCCCCACATACATAACTTATGCTCGACGCACTGATCGTTCTTTCATTTGTATTAACTGGCGCAGGCATCGGCTTTTTTAGCGTCGATTTTTTGCCCGACTCAGCTCTTCAGCAAGTCACTAACATAGAGGGCTTAGAATCTGTCATGGGCGGCTTCGGTGCGCTTTTGGGCGTGGGTGTTGGTCTGGTGGTTCAAACCAGCTACCGCAGATTGGTCAGCCAAATTAAAGACATGGCTCCAGATTTGCTGCTAGCTAGAGCCGCTGGCCTTGTCATTGGCTTGCTGATTGCGAACCTCATGCTAGCGCCTCTGTTTTTGCTGCCTATCCCTGATAAATTTGGATTCGTTAAACCCGTCACCGCCGTGATGGGCAGTTTGCTCTTTGCCGTTTCCGGTGTTAGCCTGGCTGAAACGAATGGGCGCGCGCTGATCCGTTTAATCAATCCCAACAGCTACCAAACCATTCTCATTAATGAAGGCACGCTTAAGCCTGCCAAAAGCAAAGTACTAGATACCAGTTGCATTATTGATGGCCGTATCGAAGACTTGCTTAAAACCGGCTTTATTGAAGGGCAGCTCGTTCTCCCTCAGTTTGTCCTAGAAGAACTTCAGCGCGTTGCTGACTCCGCCAGTGATCAAAAGCGTGCCCGAGGCCGACGGGGCCTAGATATTATCAACCGCATCCGAGACAAATATCCCAACCGCGTCACCATTGACCCGGCTGACTATACCGATATCAGTGCGGTTGATTCTAAGTTAGTGAAGCTCGCCCAAGAGATGAATGCTCAGCTGCTCACCAACGACTACAACCTCAACAAAGTCGCGAGTGTTCAGCAGGTCAAAGTTCTGAACATCAACGATCTGGCCACCGCCATCCGCCCCACGTATCTCCCCGGCGATGACATTGAGATCAAAATTCTTAAAGAGGGCAAAGAACCTTCTCAAGGCGTTGGCTATCTCAATGACGGCACGATGGTCGTGGTCGAAGATGGGAACGACTTTATTGGTGATGATCTTGTCGTTGTGGTGACCGGTGCCCTCCAAACTTCCGCAGGTCGGATGATTTTTGCCAGACCTAATCGCACTGCCATGGCATCTTCTTAAGGCTTACTCTGTGGGATGTGAAGTCTCCCATCTCGATGTGTTCTAGCGCGATGCCAGAAATTTTCCGTGACGGAAAATCTCTGGCATCGCGCTTTTTGGACTATAAAAGCATTCCAGCGATGCAGGCGGTCATGAAGCAGGCGAGAGTGCCTGCCACCATTGCCCGAACGCCAATGCGGGCTAAGTCAGCGCGGCGGTTAGGGGCCATGCCGCCGATGCCGCCAATTTGAATGCCGATGGAGCCGACATTGGCAAAGCCGCAGAGGGCGTAGGTGGCGATAGTGACCGCACGCTCAGAGATGGCACCGTCTGCGATGAGGGCCTGCAAATCTAGGTAGGCAATAAATTCGTTGAGGATCGTTTTTTTCCCTAGCAATGTCCCGACCGCGGCGCAGTCTGCCCAGGGCACTCCCATTAGCCATGCGACAGGGGCCAGCAGGGTGGCAAGGATCATTTCAAGTGAGAACGCTGGATAGCCCACGAGGCCGCCAAGGAATCCTAAGAAAGCGTTGAAGGCGGCGAGGATGGCTAGAAAGGCGATGATCATTGCGCCAATGTTGAGAGCGAGCTTTAGACCGTCTAAGGCGCCACAGGCGATCGCATCTACCCCATTGGCCGTTGTCCGCTCCACTTTCAAGCTCACCTCTCCCCGCGTTGGCGACGCCTCCGTTTCAGGGAACATAATTTTAGAAATCGCCAGGGCCGCTGGCGCAGACATTACCGACGCGGCAATCAAATGCCTGGGCGAAACCCCAAATGAAACATAGGCTGCCAGCACACCGCCTGCGATAGTGGCAAAGCCGCCCGTCATCACCGCATGTAGCTCCGACATGGTCATGGTGCCAACGTAAGGCTTAATCAACAGCGGCGCTTCGGTTTGCCCCACAAAAATATTGCCCGCTGCTGAAAGCGTTTCAGAACCCGATGTTTTCATGGTGCGCATCATCACCCAAGCCACCGCCTGTACAGCCTTTTGAAGAATGCCGTAGTGATAGAGAAGGCTGATAAACGCAGAAAAGAAGATAATCGTGGGAAGTACTTTGAAAGCAAAGAAGAAATCTTGAAAATTCTCTCCAAACACGAACGAAGCGCCCGCATCTGAATAGTCGAGAAAGTTACTGACCCCCTCACCAAGCCATTTAAAAATGGTCAAACCCACCGCCGTTCTTAAAATAAAGACTGCGAAGATGAACTGAAGCGCTAACCCCCATAGAACGGGCGGCCAGTGAATCGCTCGGCGATTGACTGAGGTGAGATAGGCAAATCCGACAAAAACGCCTAAGCCAAGGAGCGCAATGAGTCTTTCCATGTTGGAGTGGGTTGATAGCACCGGGCTTCGACTCCGCTCAGCCCTCGGAAACTGCTGCTGACCAGCGAAAAATTTTCCTGTGTAGCTTGCGAGAGCCGTTGTGCTGAGCCTGTAAGTCTAAGCACAACGGTGCAATAAATATTGAAACTTGCCCGCAGGCAGTGCGGAGCCGAAGCCTGACTGCTTTTATACCAGCAAACTGAGCTGACCGTTGTCTGTCTCAACTTTTCGTTTTTTAAGGTTTTGCTTCTTCGCAAACTGTTTGCGCCCGGACTTCATTAGCCAATCTCCGTGGGCTACAAACCAAGTTCGCAGGATTTTTGAATGCTGTTTATCTAACGCATCTAAATCCAAAGCCGTAGGATATAACCCTTCGATGGGCTGCTGCGCCCAACGGACATCGCTAGGGACTAAATCTGCTCCAAACGGTGTGACATCTTTTGGAAGGCGCGTTAGGAACGGCTCAATGTTGGGGCTATGAATCAGGTCGTGACGGATGTCATCGATAATTGCTGCGCGGCGGTTGCGGGCTTTGGTGTAGTCCAAAATTGGGGTGGGGTAGCCGTTGACTTTGGGCGGTAATCCTAACTGCTCGGGTTTGAGATGGGCCAGTTCGGGAACCCATTTGTGTACAAATTTGCCTTGGGGATCGCAGCGGTCAATGGCTTCTTGGCACGGATTGTAAATGCGAATCCAAGCCTTGTTAAGGCAGTGGGTCACGCCTGCTTGCTGCGCCCATTGGTAATGATCGATGGGGCAGTCGCCGTCGATGAGATGGCGCATGAAGTGGAGTGCGCCATAGCGCCAGTCCATGCCGACAAGGTTGCTCAAAAAGCTGGCGTAAATGGCGCGGACGCGAAAGTTTAGGGCTAGCCAGCCGCCAGTGGCCTGTAGGCACCGGGCGGCGGCATCGACGATAGGGTAGCCGGTTTGACCCGCTTTCCAGGCATCGTAATGGTCTTGGTTAAAGTCCCAGCCGCCATTTTCGTAGCCTGCTGTGAACATGGTTTTGGGTTGGCTGCGCTCAAAAGGGGTATAGAGCGATCGCACTTCTAGCTGGGGCAAATATCTAAACCTTTGGGTAAACCCGCTGCCCCACCGCAAACGCGAAATGACCTGATGACTGCTACGCTGCACCCGCTTATCTTCTATCCACTGCGGCTCTGCCTGTCTGCGCCATATGATGTGTGCGCACTCACGAATGGAAATAGCGCCGTACTTGATATGAGGGCTGAGGCCGGTGGTGGCATTGGTGCCCGGATAGGACAGTTGCCAGTAGTATTTTTCCGCTTTGCGCCGATCAAAAAAGAGATCTAGCAGTTTGCGCGCCTCAGCCGTGCCGCCTGCCGGAATAAATTTTTCGTCAGCGGTATGCCCCAACGCTGCTAGCGTAGGCAGCGCATCTGAGTGAATATTGGGCGGCACCTCAACCCGCTGCGGCGTGGGCACCAATGGCGCTTTCATGTCCTGATACCACCGCCGCCGGTAATCCGGATATGAAAGCAGCTCGCCCGTACCAGCCGGTTGCTCAAACCATCTAATTTTGAGCGTTTCTTTGGCGAGAGCCTTGTTTAGCCGGGCATCGCGCACCCGCCCATAAATTCGCTCGTAGTCAATGTAGCTGTAAATGCCGTCTGCTTGCGTTTCTTTAATGAGCTGGGGCAGTACCTGCACCGGATTGCCCGCGCGGAGAATGAGTCTGCCGTTGCGCGATCGCAAATCCCGATCTAGCGCCGCCAAGCAATCCAACATAAACCGCACCCGCCCGGCACCCGTTTCAGGATGCAGCAGTAGCGCTCTATCAAACACAAAAACAGGAATCACTAAACCGCGCCGCGCCGCTCTATACAACGGCTCGTGGTCACTAACGCGCAAATCACGGCGAAACCAAACGACGGTACGGTTCATTCCAGTGTTTTATCCTCTCCTTCCTTCCACTCTAAAAAAGAATTCATGATTTTGCATAAGTTGCACCTCAAATAGTTCACTTGTACTATACTTGTACTCATCGAAAGATTTTGGAGACAGTTAATGTCACATTCGCCCGCATCCAAATCCGCCCCTGGCCCGTCCACCCAGACAAGAGCTAGTCAAGTTTCTAGCCACTATAAAGGTGCTAAAAATAAGGCGGCGGCTAAGCGGGCCACGGCTAAGCGTGCAAACGCCAAAAACGCAAACGCCAAAAACGCAAACGCCAAGCGCAGCGCAAACGCCAAGCGCGCCACGGCAGTGCGGACATCGCGTATGGATGCGCCCCCACCAACGAACTTCTCTCAAAATGCAGTAGGCTGGCGGCAGGTAAGTCAGCCCTCAACGCATAAGCAGCCTGCCGCTCTCAAGGGCGCGCCTTTGATTGTGAAGCGCTACGTGCGATGGCTGTTTGGTAAAAACGAGACAGGTAAAAACGTGAGCGGTCGAGTAAGGCGTGATACCGGAGTGCGTGATACCGGAGATCGAGATACCGGAGTTCGTGATAGAACGGCGCATGGCAAAACGGCGCATGGCAAAACGGGCGCGCCTCAAAAAGTCTTCCTCGCCACAGGGTCTGTCGCAACGCTGGCGCTACTGGCCGTGGTTCCCGGTCAAGTGGCCTCTCACTCTATTGACGATGCTTCTTGTCAGGAGGTTGTTCAGTCTGGGGCCGAAATTTCGCGAGGGAAGCTGGCTAGCTTGGCCGCTGTGCCAACTGGGGCAACCCATGACTCGGTGCGGGCGTTAATAGATGTTCCTTACTGCTTGTTGCCGGTTCCTTCCGAGAAAGCGACGCAAGCGGATGTAACGCCAGCGGCGGCTAATGGGCCGATTGTGGCTCGTGAAGCCTATCCTTTGGCCTTCGACCCAGAAGCTTGGGTTATTGTCAGCTACAGCGAAAGTGGCTATGCGGGGTATGACTTTGCATTTAAGCCGTAACGTCTTTTTCCGTAATCAACGTCTTTTCATCAATCTGGTTGCTCAGGCGCTGGCCGCATCTGACCATGCCTGCCAATGATCTGTTGGCTGAGTGAGTGTTTTAATGGCCTCGTCTGCGGGCATGGGTTTATACAATAAATAGCCTTGGCCATACTCGCAGCCTAGCTTTTGTAATTGTCTGAGCTGCGCTTTGGTTTCAATGCCCTCGGCAATTACCTGCATGTCCATGGTTTTGGCAATGTTAATAATGAGCGGCACTACGCCTAAGCTGCTCGGCTGCGCATTCATGGGCTGCACAAATGATCTATCTACCTTGAGACAGCTCACAGGCAGGGTATGCAGATAGCTCAGCGCTGAATAGCCTGTGCCAAAGTCATCAATGCTGAGCTGAATGTTGCTGTGCCGGAGCGATCGCAACACCTCATCCACCACGTAAGCACGGTTATTAATAATTGAGCGCTCAGTTAGCTCTAGCCGTAACCGATGGGCCGAAATGCCAGATCGTTCAATGCTCGACTGAACGCACTCCAGTATGTCCGACTGTAAAAGCTGTTGCGCGGCCATATTCACGCTAACTGTGATTGTCGGGCCTAGCAGTCCGAGCCTTTCCCACTGGGCAATGGTTTCACAGGCCATATTCAAAACCTGTGTGCCGAGCTGCACAATCAACCCCGTATCTTCAGCAAAGCTAATAAACTCTTTGGGAGAAACCAGCCCCCGGCTGGGATGCTGCCATCTCACTAACGCTTCAAAGCCAACGACTTCCAGCGCATACAAATCCACAATTGGCTGATAGTACAGCTCTAGTTCATTCCGCTCAAGCGCCCGTCTGAGATCAGTTTCTAGCTGCAGCAAATGCACTTCGCGGCTGTGCATATCTGATTCAAACCAACAGTAGCGAGCGCTGCGGCATTCCTTCGCCTGATACATAGCGACGTCAGCATCTCGGAGCAAATGTTCTGCTGCGCTGTAGCCCGCATTTCCCCACACTAGGCCCACGCTGGCATCTATGAAAATCTCACGCCCTGCAAGGGTAAAGTGCTGGCTAAGCTGATTTAAGATGGCGCCTGTAATGGCTTCTACTGTTGCTCTATTGGCCACATCAAGGAGCAGCAGGGCAAATTCGTCACCGCCAAAGCGCGCCAGCATATCAATGTTGCCGTGCTCATCTTGAATTTTAAATAGACGACGGGCAATGCCTTTGAGCAGCTGATCGCCGACCCGATGTCCGAGTGAATCGTTAATGCGTTTGAAGCGATCGCAATCTAAAAAGACGATGGCAAAATGGGCATCTGGATGGGTTTGGACATGGGCCATAACCTTACCTAACCGCTTCACAAACGCAAGCCGATTCGGTAAGCGCGTGAGCCGATCCGTCAGGGTGCCCTCTCTCAGTTGGCTATTGACCAGCTGAAGCTGATGGGTGCGTTCCTCTATGCGGTTTTCTAGCTCAGCATGAAGCCGCTGCTGTTCTTGCTGAGCCATCTGCAAATTAATTTGATGCCGTACCCGCGCCAGCACTTCTTCCGCCTGAAAGGGCTTGGTCACATAGTCCGCAGCCCCTCGTTGAAACGCCTGCACCTTATCGAAAGGGGCATCCAAGGCACTGAGAAAAATAATCGGAATGTTAGATGTTTCAGGAATATCTCGCAGCGCCGCACACACGGCATACCCATCCATCCCTGGCATCATAATGTCGAGCAAAATGACCGTCGGCAGGTAGGTCTGTGCCAAGGCGAGTGCCGTTTCCCCATCACGGGCCTCGTATACCGTATAGCCTCTTTGTGTCAGGAGCTTAGCAAGGATACGTCGATTTGTGAGTGTGTCATCTACGATTAAGACACAGCCTGATCGGGGAGAGTGCAGTTGGGGTGTAACGTCTGACAATGTTCTACCTGAAACAACTGAGCAGAACTACGCGCCTTGCAAGGCATAACCACACTGCAGATTACTCTGTAAGAGGACTATCAGACGCGAAAAATGGCACATTAGTTATGGCGCACGTTTGATAGGCAGTTTGGCAGATCTTGAGAAGGAATAAGTTGCGAGTTCTGGCCATATAGCGCAAGCTTTATAGCGCAAGCTTTATAGCGCAAATTTGGGTGATGGTGACGAGCTTTTTTGCTAAAATGAAGAGGCTGATATATCAGGGTTTATTAAGTCTCTTTTGACTATTTCGATGATGAATATGCAGTGATGAATGTTGCAGTGAATTGGAACATTAAACCGAAGGATTAATGATTCAATGCCTAACACTCACCTGTCTGCATCGCTTTTATTGAGGCAGCTTTGATCCATACTTTCAGCGGCTTTTGCCTAAGTTATGTTCAGTTTTATGTTTAGTCTTCTTTTTAGTCTAAATCGAATCTGTTAAAACTTGATCTAAAAGTCCTTCGCAGGCATCGGTGAGTAGATCAATAACATAGTCGAAACCTGCTTCACCACCGTAGTAGGGGTCAGGCACTTCGGTGTCGCTATGGTTTCGGCAAAAACCACACATTAACTTAACCTTGTGGGCATGTTTGCCCTGCGGATCCAACGTCAAAATATCTCGGTAGTTACTTTGATCCATCGCCAGGATTACATCAAACTGCTCAAAGTCTGCCGAGATAAATTGGCGGGCACTACCCACTAGCGTAATGCCCTGCTTCTGCGCAGCTGCATTCATTCGTCGATCTGGCTGCGCGCCAACGTGATAGCCAGCAGTGCCTGCTGAATCGCAAGACACTTGCTCTGCTACCCCTCTGGCTTCGATCAGATGGTTCATGATGTTCTCCGCCGACGGTGAACGACAGATGTTGCCTAAACAAACAAAAAGAAGTTTAGTCGTCATGTTTTGTTTCTACCTATTTAGAGTCCAGGTAGGCTTAATCCACCAGTGAGTTCTTCCATTTGTTCGCGCATGGTGGCCGTAGATTTGTTGTAAGCATCTACCATGGCGGCTTTAACAAGATCAGAAAGCACCTCTGCACCTTCGCCTAAAGCTTCTTCAGAAATAACAACACCGCGAGGCTCTTGGTTTCCGCTCATGGTCACCTTCACCAAACCACCGCCAGCAGTGCCTTCAATAACCATCTGCTCCAGTTCTTCCTGGAGCTTTTTGGCGCCTTCCTGTACTTGTTGAGCTTTCTGAAAAGCCTCTTTCAGCTCTTTCATTTTGCCGAGGCCAAACCCAAATCCTTGCCCTTTAGTCATGGTGTGCCGCTATTAAGAATAAATTAACTGTCAAACTATATAGCATTATTGGCGTTCTGGCATGATTAGACTTAGCGCATGCCTACACTCGACTGAGTTCTCTAGTAAAAATGCTAGAAAAGCGCTGGAAAAACGCTAGCGAAAACGTTCGGAACTAGTTCCCTATCTCCCAATGGTGTTGGCCAATGATCTTGACTTCAGTTTCTAAGTCAATCCCGTTGTTCTTTTTGATGGTTGCCTGCGCGTGATGGATCAGCCGCAAAACATCTTCTGCGCTCGCGCCACCTAAGTTAACAATGAAGTTGGCGTGTAGCTCCGAGATCTGGGCATGGCCAATGGTAAAGCCTTTCAGCCCTGCTGATTGAATCAGCCTGCCAGCGCTGTGGGGGTTGCCTTGTTCATTGACGCCTGGCGGATTGCGAAAAACGCTGCCGCAGTTGGGCAAATGATATGGCTGGGTTTTTCGGCGCGCACTTAAATCTTCGGCTGTAGCAGCTTTGACTGCTTCTGGATCATGGCCGGGGCTGAGCTGAAAAGTTGCACGGGTAACAATGCGATCGCCCCCTTGTAAATCCGATGTGCGATAGCGAAAGTTTAATTCTGCTGGCTTCAGCACAGACAAGGTGCCATCGGGATTCACTACCTCTGCTTCAACCAAAATATCGGCAGTTTCGCCGCCGTGAGCGCCTGCGTTCATCACCACTGCGCCGCCTACCGTACCCGGAATCCCAATCGTCCACTCGAAGCCTTGTAAGCCATGCCGTGCCGCTTTCCATGCCAACGATGACCAGGGCTCTCCTGCGGAGGCAATGACCCGACCAGTTTGATCATCAAACTCGCTATACCGGAGTCTGCGGACGCAAATAACTAGCCCCTCAATCCCGTAGTCGCTGATGAGTAAGTTAGAGCCTGCGCCCAGCATGGTGACGCTTAGCCCTTGCTGTTGTCCCCAGGCCAAGGCTTCCTTGAGGTGTGCGGGGGTTTTGGGTAGCGCAAACCATTCGGCATTGCCGCCGACTTTAAAGGTCGTTAGCTTGGCCAAAGGGGCCTGGGGGGTAATTTCTAGCCCACTTTCTAGCAAGATAGTTTCGGCTGGATTGCTAAGTGGATTGCTAAGTGGATTGTTAAGTGCCACGGAATGGCGGCGCTCTCCATTGCCGCCGCCACTAACCGGAACTTCTGTGGTTGAGTCAGTCATTAGGTGAGCGCAACCTCTGGCTGAGGCGCGTAGGCTTCCATTACTTCCGGAATCATCTGATTAAGGTTGCCAGCCGTCAAGAAGATGACGATATCACCAGGGGTTAGTGTTGTTTGCAAAAGTTGCTTGGTGGATGTGAGGTCGCCGCAATACTCTGTGCGAGGCTGATGGGTTTGAATGGCCTGGGCGACGGTTTCAGCAGTGATGCCTGTGGTGTTGGCTTCGCCCGCACTGTAAATATCAGAGACTAAAACGCGGTCTGCACCGGCAAAGGATTCTGCAAACTCATCGAGCAAGGTATGGGCGCGGCTGTAGCGATGGGGCTGGAACACAGCGAC
The DNA here is from genome assembly GCA_045110585.1 of Phormidesmis sp. Lineage (GTDB taxonomy): Bacteria > Cyanobacteriota > Cyanobacteriia > Phormidesmidales > Phormidesmidaceae > Phormidesmis. The sequence continues at coordinate 42,789 of JBGCGG010000097.1, forward strand.
CACCTGACGCGCTCTACCCGACTCTAGCTGGCCGCTACGCTGCACTTGGGCTGCTGCGAGAGTTGCCTTGATTTCGCTGGGGTGATGCGCATAGTCATCTATAAACAAGATGTCGTTGAAAAAGCCGCGATGTTCAAAGCGGCGTTTGGCACCGCCAAAATTAGGCATGTGTAGGGCCAGAGCTTCAAAGCTGACACCGAGCAAGCGAGCGACTGCGATCGCTGCTAAGGCATTGGCTAAGTTATGCGCGCCTAGCAGCGGCACTGTAATCTCTCCGAGGGTTTCACCGCGCTCCAAAATTGTGGCAACAGTGCCGGTTGCCTGTTCTCGCACGTTGGTGGCAATGTAGTCTGCGCCGGAGTCTTTTTCTAGGCTGTAAGAAACGTCAAACTTAATGCGATCGCGCACTGTTGGGCAGTCCAAACAGCCCACCACGATTTCACACTGCTCTACAAACCGATCAAAAATTTCAACGATCTGATCCAAGCTGCTGTAATGATCGGGGTGATCCATCTCAATATTGGTAATCACGCCAATATGAGAGGAGAGTTTCACTAGGGAACCATCCGATTCGTCTGCTTCGGCTACCACATAATCGCTTTTGCCTACGTAAGCGTTGCCTTCCCACGTGCTGACTTCGCCGCCAATGATAATGGTTGGATCGACGCCCGCTTTGAGCAGGAGGTAGCCAACAATGCTGCTGGTGGTGGTTTTGCCGTGGGTGCCTGCTATGGCAATGCCCTTGTGCTCATTCATGAGCGCGGCCAAAATATCTGAACGATGAAAAATGGGGCAGCCAATGGCGATCGCTTCTTTATACTCAGCGTTGCTTTCGCTAATCGCCGTAGAGCAAACCACCTGAGGCAGCGTTTGTGAGTGAACCCCCGCACTACCCGGCGTACTTTGCCCTGTAAAGAAGGACAGGTTTTCTGCCTGCTGTTGATTAAAGATGTGTGCGCCTTTTTCTTCTAACCGTCTGGTGATGTGGCTCAGCCTCAAATCTGACCCCGATACTGGCAAACCCCTACTCGCCAGTACGTGTGCTAAAGCCGACATCCCGATCCCGCCAATTCCGATAAAATGGAACGGTCTACCGCTGAAATCCACTGAATTCAGCATGTTTAACTTCCTCTCAAGCCGCAGCACTTCATAATAATCAGGCGTATCATAGCAGGAATCTTCATCCCAGCCATACGTGCCCTGTCGATGTTATTGACTTCAGTCTTTCCATTTACTACCCCACTGCATCAGGAAATTTACTGAAATAGACAGCCAAATGAAGATTAGGTATAAAAACCTATTTATTAAGAAAATAGGGGGACAACGATGCGATATGATTATGAAGCTTATCAAGTCTTAACTTGACACACAGTTTTTAATCTTAGAAAAAGACAAGAGGTTTGCGCGCAGTGGTTAGAGTAGCAATCAACGGTTTTGGGCGGATTGGTCGGAACTTTCTCCGGTGTTGGCTGACAAGAGAGGACAGTAATCTGGATCTCGTTGCCATCAACAACACATCGGATCCAAAAATCAATACTCACTTGCTGAAGTATGATTCATTGTTAGGTCGTTTGGATGCGGATATCTCCTATACTTCCGACACCATGACCGTCAATGGTAAGACGATTAAGTGCTACTCGGATCGCAACCCTAGCAACCTGCCCTGGAAAGATTGGGGCATCGATCTTGTCATCGAATCTACAGGCGTTTTCAACAGTGAAGAAGGCGCTTCTCGCCACATTGAAGCGGGTGCCAAGAAAGTTTTGATTACAGCGCCTGGTAAGGGCGGCCACGTTGGCACCTATGTAATGGGTGTAAACGATCAAGACTACGGTCACGACAAGCAAAACGTTGTTAGTAACGCAAGCTGCACCACCAACTGCTTAGCGCCTGTTGTCAAAGTTATTAACGATCACTTTGGCATCATCAAAGGCACAATGACCACTACTCACAGCTACACTGGCGACCAGCGCATCTTGGATGCTAGTCACCGTGACTTGCGTCGTGCACGTGCAGCAGCTGTGAACATTGTTCCTACTACTACAGGTGCAGCTAAAGCCGTTGCTTTGGTTATTCCTGAAATGGCTGGCAAGCTAAACGGTATTGCACTGCGCGTACCTACGCCTAACGTTTCTATCGTTGACTTGGTTGCTCAAGTTGAGAAGAAGACCATCACTGAAGAACTGAACGAAGTTCTGAAGAAAGCGTCTGAAACTTCAATGAAAGGCATTTTGGGTTACACCGATGAGCCTTTGGTTTCGGTTGACTTCCGCAAGACCAACGTTTCTGCAACTATTGACTCCCAGCTCTCTTTGGTAATGGATGGCGATATGGTCAAGGTCATCGCTTGGTATGACAACGAGTGGGGCTACTCCCAGCGTGTTGTTGACTTGGCTGAACTGGTTGCTAAGAACTGGAAAGACTAAAAGCTATTTTTTGAATTAGCTTCATGATGAAAAGGAGAGTAAGGGGAGAACATTCCCTACTCTCCTTTTTTTAATGCCTGTTGTTTTTAATGCCTATTATTTTAAATGCCTGTTGCTTTTAATGCTTTTTTCGCCTTTCTATTTCTGTTGGGCTGAGAGGCATTTAGCTAGCCAGCGCAGTCACACTAGGCAGGCCGCCCTTAACAACAACTGGACTGTTACACTGGCAACATACTTGGGATAAGTCAATTGCTATGGGATTTTCTCTTCGGCGATCGCGGCGTTATACGAGCTATCTTTGGGCCTTCATACTCAGCTGCTTATTTGCGTTTAGTTTAGGGCTTGTGCCGGTAACCCCCGCACTCGCGCAAAATACGGTGACATGGGAAGACCTCAAAGCGCAATCGACTCAGCTGCGCAACCCCTACGAGCATTTGACCACAACGCAAACCTACCAGCTCTCTAATCTATATCAGCTCCGAGAATGGATTGCAGTCAATCAACCCGAGCCAGATAGCTTTGAAAAGCAGGAGCTTCAGCGACTTGAAGACGCATTGGCGGCTGACGGCATTGATGCTAATGAACTGCTCAAGGACGTAGACGCCGCCCAAGCGTACTGGGCTTCTCAGTCTCGTTCCACCAACGCTGATATTGTGGGACGTCCCGTTTCTCTAGATGGCTATGTTTTGCCTTTGGGCGGCGAGCCGATTTCCAGCGGTGCGCAAACGCCGCAGATGAACGAGTTTTTGTTGGTGCCCTACGTCGGCGCTTGCATTCATGTCCCAGCGCCGCCCCCCAATCAGATGGTGTACATCAAGACTGCTGAGGCTATCGAAAATCCAGGGATGTTTTCGGCTGTACAGGTAGAAGGCAAACTCCAAGCGCACGAGGGGAGCTACGACCTGTTTCAAGTGGATGGCTCTCGGACGGTGGATGTGAGCTACACCATGAGCCTAACGGCGATCGCGCCCACCTCTAATCAACCGGTTGCGCCCTCTCAATCGGGCGGATCTTTGCTAACGCTCGAAGGTTGGAAAGCTCTCCCTGCGCAGATCTCAGGTACGCTGACGACTGCGCTGAATCAGATCCAAACCCAAAAGTCTCCCCAGGCGTTGGCCCTCGCGCTCATGCTGTCTTTTAGCTATGGCATTTTGCATACGCTGGGGCCAGGGCACGGTAAGGCGGTGATTGTTTCTTATTTTGTTGGGCAGGGCGGTAGCTTGCAGCGGGGCCTGCTCATGGGCGGACAAATTGCTGTTTTTCACGTGCTCTCCGCAACGCTGCTGGTCATCTTTACCGATACAGTCGTCCGTCAAATTGGTGGGGTGCCTGCGAGTAACTATCGGGTGGTTCAGCTCATTAGCTATGGGGCGATCGCCCTTTTGGGTGGCTGGATGCTACGGCAAACCCTGACCGCTAAATCAACCTCCCCATCAACCTCTCCGTCAATCTCCCAGGCCACGTCACTACTCACTAATCAGACGCCCGATGATGTGCTCTACCCCAGCTTGAGCCAGCAGATCCAGCGTGAACAACCCAGCGAAAGCCGTGAACAGAATGACTGGACGGCCTGTCTCTGCGCTGCCTGTGATGGTTCTGCCAGTATGAGCAACTGGCTCGCTCTGGCGGTGGGGGCGGTGCCTTGCAGTGGGGCTTTGTTGGTGCTGCTTTATGGGCTTGCCAATGACATGCTGTGGCAAAGTGTGGCTATGGTTGTGGCAATTTCCGCTGGCATGGCCTTAACCCTGGCTTGGATTGGCGTGGTGGCGATTTTGACCCATCGCTGGGGGACTTGGATGGCCCTGCGGCGGCGATCGCAGCGGCCAACTGTGAGGAAAAGGCCTTGGCCTCTGCCGATTCCGCTGGCTCAGGTGGGACGCATCATTGGCGCAAGCTGTGTTTGCCTCGTCGGCATTTCACTCTTTGCGCTCACTTGGATGACGGGGACTTAGGTCTTCAAGCAAGGAGCAAGGTTTAAGGCTTGCTCTTTGCTTGCCCGCTGCTGGCTCTTTAGGGTGTGTGAAAACTCAAGGCTCACAGCTTAGGGTTCAAAGCCAGCCGCCAAGTTCTCTGCATTCTGACGCATCGTATCGAGGTAGTAATCTGGCTGAATCGCTTCCGACTCGCCAGTTTCCATCGGATTGAAGACGCTGAGGCGAATCCCCAAATCGTCAGCCAGCGCCTTGAAAGAGGTTGCTTCCGCCTGGGGTTCACTCAACACAGTTTTTAGCCCTTCTGCTTGCACGGTTTCTATCACCCGCTGCACATCTTGGGGGGAAGGATTCTCTTCGGGAACGCCCACTAGCGACTCGAATTGAAGGCCGTAGCTGTCGGCAAAGTAAGCCACGAAGTTATGGAAAACGACGAAGGTTTGCCCTTCGAAAGGCGCTAACGTTTGGGTAATATCGGCATCCAGCGCGGTCAAATCAGCAATGAACGCCTCCGCATTGGCTGTGTATTCGGCTTCGCCTTCGGGGTCAGCGGCAATCAGCCCTTCACGAATATTTTCGACCTGTTCAATCACGCGTTTAGGATCTAGCCAGATGTGAGGATCGTACTCGCCATGGTCGTCATGGCCATGGTCGTCATGACCTTCTTTGCTATGGTCTTCGTCGCTATGGTCGTCATGGCCATGGTCGTCATGATCTTCTTCACTGTGTTCTTCTTCACTGTGGTCGTCATGGTCATGCGCTTCATGGTCGTCATGGTCTTCTTCTTTGGCGTGCGCCTTCTCTTCATGGGCGTGTTCGTGATCGCCTGCGCTCGCGAGCGTGGGAATTCCTTCGCTGGAGTCAATGATTGCCAAGTCGGCATTCTCCGCGTTTTCGATCATGCCGTCTAAAAAGAACTCTGCTTCCAGGCCATTTTTGATCAGCACATCCGCATTGGCGATCGCTTGAACATCTCCTGGTTTGGCCTGATAGTCATGCGGGCCTACGTTGATTGGCAGTAGCTGAACAACTTCAGCGCGATCACCCGCGACTGCTGTTGTGAACTGAGTCATGGGCAAGAACGTGGTTACCACTTGCAAAGTATCTTCTGAGGCCGTATCTGTGCCATCAGGGGTTGTCGTTGTGGTACAACTGCCGAGACCCAAGGCGAGGGTGCCTACCGCCATCCATAAAGTTGGGCGGAGCGCTGTTTGCAGAAACTGTCGAGGCATGGCTTATATATTTCCCTCAAACTAAAAATGAGAATGATAATCGTTGTCAGTAAACATACACTATATTGCTGAGAGCCGTTGCTTCGTGCTGTATTTTTAATGAAGCGTGCTTTTTCCTTAATGCTTTGTCTGTAACTCCCTACCCTTAACTCAGCCTGCCAATGTCTTTAGAAGGGCTATATACCGCAATTCTTTTCTACCGAGTGCCCATCATTCTGTTGTTGTTTGGTAGCCCGTGGATTACCTATCTAAGCTGCTTTTTAATTCCTGGTAAGAAAGAAGAACCTTTTTTGCTCAGCTTAAATCTTGCATTGACAACGATTAGTTTGGTGATGCTGATAGGCTACTTGACCTATGCCACTAATACAGGCGGGTGGACTAAGGTTGTTCAGCAAGCTGATGTGCTGTTGTTGTTGTTGCCGATTTACCACGCAGGGGTTTCTCTTTATCTTTCTCGTCTGCGCCTGCCGTTGCAGGTTATTCCGGCTTTTCGCACGATGCAAGGGCTGGTGATGATCAGCGGCGTATTGTTGGCGCTGTCATGGGTGCTTGAAAGGGTGCGAATTGTGTTGTTTTCCTATTTGCCTTTTGGTACGTTTCTTGGGTTGCTGGCAATGCTATCAGCCATTGGCTACGCAGGTTATCGCAAGCTCATTGATTAAACTCATTACTGGCCCACTCAGACAAAATCAGAACCTGAGCTTGCGCCTGTCACAATTGCCCATGGGCCGAAACGCTTTCGAAAGCTGTCTTTCTTCATTGGATTAATCTTGTTTATTGGTGGACTGGTTTTTTTACCCATTTAGAAGCCAACCAGTTGGTTTCTAAATGGGTAAAAAAATGCTTTTCATTCATCAAATGTCTATTAAATGTTTGATCAAATACCTCCTAAACACCTGCGCGCGCGCGCTTGACCTTCGAGAATAGCTTCCGGTCGCTTCTGGATTTTGGAATCAATCAGCGTGGCGTTCATGTTGTTTTGGAGATCGTGGGCGAGCTGCTCGGTGGAGAGATCGTAAGCCAATCGGCCAGAGGCTCGGAGATCTTCAATGATGCGTTGGTAGTAGCGCTCAAAGGTTGCGAAGGCTGACTGAACCGCTTCACGCACATCATCGGTTGAGGTGGCGAGTTCAACCCCAATATTGACGAATGGACAGCCACGGGTAAAACCGTCTTGCTCGTATAGCGGTTTGTGAGAGTCGTAAATGCGCTGGTAAATGTTATTTAGGCGATCTAGCGGATCGTCTTTAGCCTCGAAGGCGGCTTCAAAAATGTAGGTGACGGTGCGCTCAAGTGCTCGTTCAACGGCAGCGATCGCAATCTCCTCTTTGGAGCGAAAATGTTGATAAACCGTTGCTTTATTGACTTTAGCGGCACGACTCAGATCGTTCATGTTGGTGGCATGATAGCTAGACTTCCAAAACAAGTCGATAGCCGCGTCGAGTATATTTATGCGCACATCTCTTTTTGCCATGATCAAGTTATAAAACCAACCAGTTGGTTATGTCAAGATGGCAGACTAAGAGAAAGCACAAAGTAATGGGATGTAAAGCACTAGGATGTAAAGTGTAGTGCCCCTTCATACCCCTCGTCTATTACAGCGTGCCTGACTCAATCTTCTCTCTCGAAAAACGCTTATTTACACCCGAAACGAAAGCGGACGATGCCGTTCCGCTCATTTTTGCATTTCCTAATGAATACAGCGTTGGGATTACCAGCTTGGGCTACCAAATTGTGTGGGCGATGCTCTCTCAGCGTAGCGATATAGATGTGCGGCGTTTGTTTACAGATGTGCGAGAGTCATTGCCAGCTCAGCCTGAACTAATAGGGTTTTCGCTGTCTTGGGAGTTGGACTATGTGAACATATTGAATCTGTTGGAAGAACAGCAGGTGCCCGTACGCGCTGAAGAGAGAAGCAACGAGCATCCTTTAGTGTTTGGCGGTGGGCCGGTACTCACCGCCAATCCAGAGCCATTCGCAGCCTTCTTCGATGTGATTTTGTTGGGGGACGGAGAGACACTGCTAGATGATTTTTTGGATGCGTATCAGCAGGTGAGAGAGGCAGATCGCGCCGTCCAGCTTAGGGCCTTGGCGCAGGTTCCGGGTGTGTATGTGCCGGAGATGTATGTGGTGAGCTATGACGGTGTGGATGGTGCGATCTCGTCCATCCAACCCATCGACTCAGACATTCCATCCACCGTAAAGAAACAAACCTATCGCGGTAACGTACTTTCTGCTTCAACCGTCGTCACTGAAAAAGCCGCCTGGGAAAATATCTTCATGGTGGAGGTGGTGCGAAGCTGCCCAGAAATGTGTCGCTTTTGCCTCGCCAGCTATTTAACGCTGCCTTTCCGTGCGGCTAGCGTAGAAGCTTCGCTGATTCCGGCCATTGAAAGAGGGTTGGAAAAAACAAGAAGGCTAGGATTACTCGGCGCATCCATTACCCAGCATCCAGAATTTGAAGCGCTGTTGGACTACATTAACCGCCCTGAATACGACGATGTGCGCGTCAGCATGTCTTCTGTGCGCACGAACACAGTGAATAAAAAGCTGGCTGAAACGCTAGTCAAACATGATTCCAGGTCAATCACGATCGCGATTGAAAGCGGCTCCCAGCGCATGCGCGACATCGTGAACAAAAAGCTAGACACCGATGACATTGGCAAGGCCGCAGAGCAAGCGAAAGCAGGCGGACTCAAAGCGCTGAAGCTGTACGGGATGGCCGGGGTGCCCGGAGAAAGTCAGGATGATTTGACCCAGACGGCTGAGCTGATGATAGATCTGAAAAAGCAGGTGCCGGGGCTGCGGCTGACGCTAGGATGCAGTACGTTTGTGCCCAAAGGCCATACGCCCTTTCAGTGGTACGGCGTGAATAAAGATGCGCAGAAACGGCTGAAGTTTTTGCAGAAGCAGTTGCGACCCTGCGGCATAGACTTTAGACCAGAAAGCTATAGCTGGTCTGTTATTCAGGCATTGATTTCGAGAGGCGATCGCCGCTTGGCTCCCCTGCTCGAACTCACCCGCAGCTACGGTGACACCCTCGGTAGCTACAAACGTGCGTTCAAAACATTAAAAGGACAGTTGCCCAGCCTGGACTTTTACGTCCATTCAGAATGGTCAACTGATCAGATTCTGCCTTGGGAGCATTTGGACGGCCCCCTGCCAAAAGCAACCTTGATTAAGCATTTGGCTGAGGCGCAACAGGTTATGGCGACTTAGTGCGCCACATGCCCAAGTCCTCAAGCCCAAATCCTCAAGCCCAAGCCCACACGCTAAATCCCTTAACCTAAATCCCTCACCCTAAATCACCCTACATCTCTCACTGCTAAGGGCTAAAACATAGGCTACGAATCGCCGGTTATGGGCGCAGTTTGGAGCTTGGTGAGTAGGTTGGCATCTTTTTGTGCCTTTTGTTTTTTGGCAATGCGCTTGGCCTGGGCGGCCCGTAGCTTACTGCTGACAATAAACGGTAGCGTGATGGGCCACAGCAGCGTTGCCACAGCGATAAAGGTCCAGGCTTTTAGACTCATTTTTCGAGTCGCCTGATCCCGCAGAAACGCGCTGAGGATGATAGAAAACGTGATACCAGCAACAGTCCAGTATGCAATAGCCATTGACCTACAGTTGAGGGTTAGATGGTTTAAGATTCCCTGCTAGCTTGCAGAATCAGAAATTAATTCAACAAACTTGATGAGTCTCATCGTAAATGTAAAGAGCGGACGTAAACGTGAATGTAAAGTGACGAATGGTGATCAAGATTGAAGATATAAGCCTGTAATAATAGGCTTCATCTTCTTTAGGGCAAAATTCAGACTAATCTGCTCTAACTTGATGAAATTATAGTAAAGATGTGGCGATCTCTGACTTTGCTTGCAGTCTAATTTAATTTATTTTGTCGGATAATTATGTATCCCGGTAGTCAGATTCTACTCAGCCTTGGCAGTCCTTTTGAGTAAGACCTGGCGCAGCCTTTGGGCGGCTTGGGTGGGTGAAAGTCCTGTGATATCTACTTCGGGGACAGGGCGATCGCGCTGCTCTAGTCCGTATCGGTAGGTGCGATCGTAGTAGGTGAGCGTAATTTCTACCGCTTTTGCTAAGTTCCCATCACGGATGTGTGCTACTGCTGCTTGGGTGCGTTGTCCGCCGAGCCGTTTGCGAATGCGCTCTGTTGCGGCCACCAGCGCTTCCGGGCCGGCCTGCCCATAAATATCCACCAGCAAATTCAACCGCTCCGCAACGGGTCTGGTAACTTCTAGCGCAAAGGCAGTCTCCATTTGCTCAAATAGCTCAGCTGGAACTCGGCACGGCCCCACCCGTTTGCTTTCCGCCTCTATCCAAATGGGCCGTTCATGTTCAAACCGGTGCCATTCGTCAGCAATTAAGTTTTCAAATTGTTCGGTGCTGGGTTGGGGCGGTAGGCACAGTGCCCCAAAGCTACTGCCGCGATGGTTGGCGTAGCCCTCAAGGTCTAGCACCTGCTCTCCCTGTTCGGCTAAAGCATGGAGAATGTCTGTTTTGGCGGTGCCGGTCATGCCCCCGAGCAGGACTATTTTTTTCGGGGTTGCCACTGTGTGGCGAACCCACTGCCGAAACGCTTTGTATCCGCCGTTCAGCGTAGCGGCTTTAAATCCGGCAATGCTTAACATCCACGCGACAGATTGGCTTCTCATGCCGCCGCGCCAGCAGTGAACCCGCACGACTCTATCCGGTGCGATCGCTTTTGCTGTGCGAATCATCTCGCCAAACTTTGGCCCTGCGAGATCAAAGCCTAGTTCTACGGCCTGTTCTTGGCTTTTTTGGGTGTAGCAAGTGCCGATTTGCGCCCGTTCGTCATTACTAAAGAGTGGAAAGCTGTGTGCACCGGGAATATGACCTTGTTCAAATTCTCCAGGACTTCGCACATCCAAAATGGGCGCGTCTTCAAATTCTGAGGCAAATTCTGGAGCGGCTAAAAAATCGTCAATATCAAGCTGAAGAGAATCAGGCACAAGCAAAGATGCGTTTTGTTGTTACGGGGGGATGTGGTTGCCACCGCCCGATGATTTTACCACCGCTCAATAGTAATCGATTTGGTGGTAATCGATTTAGTGGTATCGTTCCCAGCTGAGGCGACATCGGAGGAGATTGCCTCTACGGTGCCGACACAGCGGCTTTGGGTGTAGCCCAAGCAGTGAAGCTGTTGCAAACAGCGCTCTGTTTGTTCACTTGGAAGGCTGGCCAGCAGCCCCCCGGAAGTTTGCGGATCGAACAGAACTTGTACCGTTGGCAAATGCGTTGGCGTGCGACCACAGTCAATGTGTTGTATGGCATTGTCTAGGTTGCGGCTGTGCAAAGTGCTGAAAATACCCTTTTCGAGGGTTTGGGCTGCACCGGGTAAGTATTCCAGCTGGCTGAGGTCTAACCGAACGTTGACGCTAGAGGCGTGCACCATCTCTTTTAAGTGCCCTGCAAACCCAAAACCAGTGACATCAGTACAGGCCGTTGCGCCCCATTCTTTTAAGCAGTTTGCAGCGGCTTGATTAGACTGCACCATGCTGGCGATCGCCCCTTCGATCCATCGCCCTTTTGTCTGCAACTGACTATCTGCTGCAAACAAGGTGCCGGTGCCCAGCGCCTTGGTCAAGATTAAAGACTGACCTGCTGCCATTCCGCTTTTTCGCCAAACCTGCTCAGGATCTATCCAGCCATTACAGGCAAACCCTAATGAAAGGGTGGGGCCTTCTGTGGTGTGCCCGCCCACTAAGAACGTTTTGGAGGCGGCTAAGGCTGTTAAGGTACCTGATAGCAACTGATATAGAATCTCTTCTTGTTTGGCATTGGTGCCGTAAGGAATGGTGGCTAAGGCCAGTGCGTTATGGCTAGTGGCTCCCATCGCAAACAGATCGCTGAGGCAATGGTTCACGCAGATTTGGCCAAAAATAAATGGATCGTCCACCAGCGCTGTGAACTGATCGACGGTATGAACCGCCAGCATTCCGGCTGGAACCTGCACTACGGCTGCATCATCTGGTGCGTCTAGCCCTGCGTAAATGTTGTTGCGGTAAGGCCAATGGGTGCTATCTGTGGCGGCATTTTCGGTTGCTTCTTGGCGAACCCTTGAGAGGGCGCTATGCAGCACATTGGCACCTACCTTAGATCCGCACCCTGTGCAGTGCATGGTCTCTTTAGACTGCATTGCTGTTGCTTTTCCCTCGGCATCCATCTCTGGAAACTCTGAGAACAAACTCATGAATTTCTTGTCGATACTGTCTTTCCATGCCCTACACCATTTGGCATGAACCGCAAACGGCCCCCAAGAGGCGATAGAGGTTGTTGTATCGGTATCGATAATGTTGAGATAGCGGCGCTGGGGTTTGAAGTCTTTGAGCGGCTGCGCTAGCGCCTGTCGTTTCAGGTTTTCATAGAGGGGCGGGCCTTGCCGAACGGCAAATACGCCTGCTTTGGGCCTATGATGATTCACCATAGTGGCGACATCACCGGCTGCAAATATATTGGGATGAGAGCAGATTTGGAGGGTGTCTTTTACGGCAATGAAGCCGTTTTCGGTGAGTGAGAGGGTTGTTGTTTTTAGCCAAGGGGGGGCGCTGGCGTTGGTGACCCAAAAGGTGCGATCGCACTCCACTACCCGCCCAGACTCACAGCGCACAGACTGCTCTGTCACCTCACACACGCTTTCTCCGGTGTGTACAACAATTCCTTTCTCACGGCACAGCCGCTCCACCATTCTCTGCGTCCACTGATTTCGCCCCTTTGCCAAACGCGCCCCTCGCTGAAAAAGGTGCACTGCAATCTGTTGTTTTTGTTGTTGCTGGGTGCTACCGCACTTTTGCAACAAAGCTTGCAGCCGAATTTGCATGGCAAAGGCCATTTCCACGCCACCGACGCCGCCGCCCACGATGCTGATGGTGGCTGGTGTGTTGGGGGTTTGGGAAAGCGATCGCTCCAACCCTTCCAAATACTGTTTCCAGGCCCGCAACAAATTCGGTACGGGCTTAGCCGGAATGGCATACTGCGCCGCTCCCGGCACCTGAGACTTGGTTGGCGTACTGCCCACATCAATCGAGAGCGTATCGTAGGCAATGGGCGGATGATTCTTGCACAGCACCTTTTGCCCGTCGGCATCTAGCCCCACCATCTCATCCATTATCAACCGACAGTTCGCAAAGCGCGTCAGCGGCCTTAAATCGATATGCGCGGTATCGAAGTCATACAATCCGGAAATGTGGCAAGGCAGCATGCCTGAATAAGGCGTATCGGCTAAGTTTGTAATCAGCGTTAGGCGCACATTTGCTGGCCAAGGCAGCATCCCCATTTTGCGCAGCACCAGCGCATGGCTGTGCCCTCCACCGACTAGCACAAGATCCTTAGTAATTGAGGGTGTTGTGTTCATGGGTTGGTTCAGAACGTCTTGGCGGAATGGGATGAGTGATGTCACTTTATCGGGCATGGGACACATCCGGTTGAAAATCTGCTGAGTGATGGCAGGTGTGATGGAGAAAGTGATGGTAGGTGTGATGGAATAGGTAGGGCGATCGCAACCGATACAGACCACTGGATTACGCTATTGTGAGTGGGTAGATTGCTAGTCAGTGTTCATTACGATACGCCCATCAAAATGATTGCGTCACCTCAATACCTCACGTCTGATGACTACCTCCAGCTTGAAGCTGAGAGCCGTATCAAGCACGAATACATTGACGGCGAAGCGTATGCAATGGCAGGCGCGAGCGATCACCATGTCACCATCGCAGGAAACCTTTTTGCTTTACTGCGCAGCCACGTCCGAGGCACTGGATGCCGAGTCTATATCTCTGATATGAAAGCGCGGGTGAATCCCGCAATCGCTTTTTCTACCCAGATGTGATGATTACCTGCGACGAGCGCGACCAGGAAACTTCCGACTACAAGCGTTTTCCTAAGCTAATCATCGAAGTGTTGTCCGAATCGACAGAAGCCTTTGACCGAGGAGATAAGTTCGCTGACTATCAAACCCTGGAAAGCTTGGAAGAATACGTGCTGATAAACACTCGCCACCCAAGAGTAGAGTGCTTTCGGCGTGAGAAAACAGATGTTGGAGCGGGGCTTTGGGTATTGCAATCTTACACGCCAGAAACAGAAAATTTTTCATTAGAGAGTGTTGACTTTACTGACACGCTGACAGCACTCTACGAGGACGTTAGATTTCAAACCGCAGAAGAAACAGATACCGCTTCGAGCTAAACAATTCCTACTGCGCTTATCTCATCCCTCTATATTTTGTGCAGCACAAACGCAGCAAATCATTTTGTGCAGCACAAACGCAGCAAATCATTTTGCGCAGCACAAACGCAGCAAATCATTTTGCGCAGCACAAACGCAGCAAATCTGTTTGCTTGCTGTTTGGGTATAACTAAAGTATGACCAGGGGTAGACGTTTTGATCCCAAGTCATTACGAAAACTGCGGTCTCACTTACAGACCCGATATTCGAAGAGGCAGAAGCGCTTGCTAAGCGGCTGCAACTATCGCGCAGTGAGCTTTACCTAAAAGCGCTGAAAGCGTATCTCAAAAGACATCATCAAGCGCAAACCTTGAAGCAACTAAACAAGGTTTATGCCGAAGAAGATTCTAAGCTAGATCCTGTAATGTCCAAGATGCAACTAATGTCTTTAGAGCATGAGGACTGGTAATGTACCGAGGGGAAATTTGGTGGGCTGATTTAGCCGTGCCTGATGGCTCAGCGCTAGGGTGTCGTCGCCCTGTTTTGATCGTCCAAGACGATATTTTCAATCAAAGCGCTATCCGAACAGTCATTGTTGTAATCATCACCTCAAACACTCAGTTGGCAGAAGCACCAGGCAATGTGCTTCTGCCTCGCAAGTTATCAGGTTTACCCAAAGATTCAGTTGCTAACGTATCTCAGGTATTCACCATTGATAAAACACTTTTAACTGAACGGATTGGTTCGCTGCCAACGTACCTATAAGAAGAGACCGATGAAAGGCTGCGAACCGTTTTGTATCTTTAACCTAACCCAGTGCCTTCTCGATAGCTGCCTTCAAATCGGCGTCGTCTGGCCCAGTGCGAGGGCCAAATCTTTCAACCGTTGTGCCATCACGACCCACCAAAAATTTGCCAAAGTTCCAGTCAATATCCGCGCCTTCACCAACGAGGAATTGATAGAGCGGGCTGCGGTTAGCACCGTTTACATCTTGCTTTTCTAGGAGAGTAAAGTCTACGTCGTACTTTGACTTAGTAAAGTCTTTGATTTCATCAGGGCTGCCGGGTTCTTGACCACCGAACTGATTGCAAGGCACCCCAACGATCACGAGTCCTCTGTCGCCATACGCTTTATCTAATGCAACCAATCCGCTGTACTGGGGCGTAAGGCCGCACTGACTGGCAACGTTAACAAACAAGACAACTTTATCTTTTAAAGCATCTGGCGATAGGGCAGAGCCATCTAGCTTGGCCAAAGTTGAAGGAATGGGCATAGAGATCTAACAAATGAACAACCCTCCCATTATTCATGATTTTGTGCCGCTTATGGCTGAGGATGCTCGTGGCCCTAGAGGCACAAGTCTGTGGCAAAGTCTTGCTGGCCTCTACCTAGCTGACAGCGAAACTGACGGCCTGCTCGCTGAATTGTCCACTGGCCATTTTGCAACGTCATATCGAATCGGTGGCGATCACCCGCTACCGAATCATCTAAAAATCCACTGCGCTCTACTGTAACCATCACTCGGCTAGGCACTTCTATGCCCCCGATAGGCAATACTTCGAGGGTTAAGGGTGTGCCTGTGCGGGGCGAGGCGATCGCTAATGCCATACTCACCGGATCACTTCCTGTCCGATTCTCAACCGAAATCTGATTCAAAATATCCTGGTGCCCAGCCAATGTCTCGGTGTTTCGCCAAAGATTACTGGCAATAGAATCTGCCCGCAGTAGCTCAGGGCTATGGTCATTAATTTGGCGTTGCAATGTCAGCAGGGCGTTATCTTGCTGGGGCAAGCCACTGTAGAACTTTGCCATGTTCAAAAGAGAAAGAGGCGGTTGGCCGACCTGGGCAAAGCTAGCTAATTGGCTACTGGCAATCAGCGCGCCAGCTAGCGCTAGGCCAGCGAGTACGTGCGAGCGTTTGTGAGTCATGGGTAAGACTTTCAGGGGTAATAAAAAAGAGGATGAACCAAGCAGAACGGACTAAACGTGGGCCAGAACACGGTGATTCGCAGTGGCCCGATTCGTGAATAGGGCGTCATAGGTTGCGGGGTCAAATACGCCGTCAATGTTAGATAATCCTGCATCTGCTTGGAACTGCTTGAGGATGTTTTCTGTCGTTTTTCCAAAGTCTCCATCAATGGAGAGGCTATAGCCATTTTCTGTTAGCCGTTTCTGAATTTTTTCCACGGCGGGGCCGGTTTGTCCGCGGACTAAAACTGTGGGAATAGGGCGCAGCTCTCCGTGAACAACAACCTTTGTCTTTAACGGTTCTGTTTTGTCGTAGATGAGCTTGGCAATCTCGTAATCTGCGACCCGAACGCAGCCGTGGGAAGCTGGGTATTGGGGGACTACGGGATAGTAATGGAAGGCAATGCCGCGCTCTAAGGATTGAAACTGAGTGACTCACTCGGCTTCTGGATGTGCGATGAATCGGCGCTGGTAGCCGAGTACTGTCCACGCTCCTTTAGGCGTGCATTGAGTGTTGGCTCTGCGGCTGGTTGTTTCGCGATCGCAGTTTATTCCAGGGATACCTCGGTCCGGCGCACAGTGAAAGGGGCCTTGGGGCTGATGGGTTGCCTCTGGGCCTGTCCAGGTTAGCGTGATGGCTTGCTGCCAAAGATCAACTGAAACGTTTGAAATATAGGTATTTGCCATTGTTCAATCTACCTCTAACACTAGGTTGAAGCGGTTGTTCAAGCCTCAGAAATCGTGCCTGAGTTGCTTCTCATATCATCAGCATAAGGAACAAAATTTCCGAATGTAATGACCTGTGTGGGTACTTTATCGCTGCAAAAAATGCCCTGCTTGGGAAGGGTGTCACCTTTCGCTTTGTCACCGTTCACTTTATAAAGAGAGCTTTCGATACGGTTTGGGGTGATGCCCTTAAGCCAGGCGTTCAGAGACTCTGAGCTTGGCAGAGCGCGATCGCTTATTTTCCCTCACCTCTTCCCTGCTCGCCACCAGTGGTTTCTTGGTCACAATCTGTAATCGTTCGTCGCCTCGGAAGGCATATTTCACGATCCGATCTTCCAAGCTATGAAAGCTAATAATCGCCAGTCGCCCGCCTGGGTTGAGCCAATCAGGTGCTACCGCTAAAAAATCTGTCAGCACCGTTAGTTCGCCATTTACCGCGATCCGCAGTGCCTGAAACGTACGCGTTGCAGGATGAATCCGCCCGTGCCGCGCCTTCGCGGGATAGGCCCCGGCCACTGCACCTGCTAGCTCTGTAGTGGTACTAAAAGGTCTCCTTTCGACAATTCGCCGCGCAATTCGTCGGCTTAAGCGTTCTTCGCCATATTCATAAATTGTGTCGGCAATGGTTTTCTCATCCCAGTGGTTCACAATTTCTTGGGCAGTTAGCTCCTGAGTGCCGTCCATGCGCATATCTAGCGGTGCCTCATGGCGAAAGCTAAATCCTCGCTGCGACTGATCGAGTTGCGTTGAGCTGACGCCGATATCAGCCAGGATGCCATCAAACGTTAGTCCAGCTGGATCAAACTGGGCGAAATTAGTGTGATGGAACGTAACGCGATCGCCAAACTCAGCCAGCCGTTCCTTGGCCGCTGCCAGTGCCTGCAAATCTTGATCGAGTGCGACTAGCGCCACATCTGGCGCAGCCTTCAGCACCATTTCTGCATGGCCCGCACCGCCCACCGTCGCATCCAAATAGCGTCCTCCGGCCTTTACTTGCAGTCCTTCCATGACTTGCTCCGGCAGCACCGGAACATGGAAAAAAGGCCGCGCTTCTATCTCTACAGAGGTATCTTCAGACATATATTGCAGGTGCAGTAGTCGAATTGGGACGAATTGAGTGGAATCGGGCTGCACGTAGACAGGTCATTACCTTATAATCCTATAGATATTACAGACTTCGCGGTAAACGATGGCTACGCTGCAAACCAAGACCGAACCCATGGTAATCAACATGGGGCCTCACCACCCGTCTATGCACGGGGTGCTTCGCCTCATCGTCACCCTAGACGGGGAAGACGTTATTGACTGTGAGCCGGTCATTGGCTACCTCCATCGCGGCATGGAAAAAATTGCCGAAAACCGCACTAACGTAATGTTTGTGCCCTACGTATCCCGCTGGGATTACGCGGCTGGCATGTTCAATGAAGCCATTACCGTAAACGCGCCCGAGCAGCTAGCAGACATTGCCGTGCCCAAGCGAGCCAGCTACATCCGCATGATTATGCTGGAGCTGAACCGCATTGCCAACCACCTCCTTTGGCTTGGCCCCTTCATGGCCGACTGTGGTGCTACCACGCCCTTCTTTTACATCTTCCGTGAGCGCGAGCTAATTTATGACCTATGGGAAGCGGCTTCCGGCGCCCGGTTGATTAACAATAACTATTTCCGCATTGGCGGCGTTGCTGCCGACTTGCCCTACGGCTGGATCGATAAGTGCGAAGATTTTTGTGATTACTTTATGCCCAAGGTAGATGAGTACGAAAAGCTCATTACTGATAACCCTATCTTCCGCCGCCGCGTAGAAGGCGTGGGCACCATGTCCCGTGAGGACGCCATTAATTGGGGTTGCTCTGGCCCAATGCTGCGCGCGTCTGGCGTGAAGTGGGATTTGCGTAAGGTAGACCACTACGAGTGCTATGACGAGTTGGACTGGGATGTGCAGTGGGCCACAGAGGGCGACTGCTTTGCTCGCTATATCGTGCGCATTAATGAAATGCGTGAGTCGGTGAAAATTATTCGTCAGGCCATGAAGAACTTGCCCGGCGGCCCCTTTGAAAACTTAGAGGCCAAGCGCATGCTAGAAGGGCCAAAGTCTAAGTGGAATGAGTTTGACTATCAGTTTGCAGGTAAAAAGATTGCGCCAACCTTCAAAATTCCTGAAGGTGAGCACTACGTACGCGTAGAGACGGGCAAAGGCGAAGTGGGCGTTTACATCATCGGGGAAGATAGCGTATTTCCTTGGCGCTGGAAGATTCGTGCGGCTGACTTTAACAACCTGCAAATTTTGCCTAACTTGCTCAAGGGCGTAAAGCTCGCTGACATTATGCCAATTCTGGGCAGTGTCGATATCATCATGGGCTCTGTAGATAGATAGTTCAAACCAAGTCTCAATTTGCCAAGAGAGAGATCAAATAAAGAGACGTTAAACGCGCGTGCATTGCTTCATTTAGGCGTTATCCCATCGTTAAAATGAAACGTTTCTTTGCTTTGATGGCAGCGGTAGTGCTTGCTTTGTACGGGTTTTCTTGTGTGAAGCAGGAAGCCGTTACGAGCCCTGTGAAGAGTGCTCAATCGGTTGCGGATGTTCGCCAACAAGTCTCGCTGAGCGAAAAGCAGCGAGGAGTCTCTTGGGTGGGTGGGCCTCAAGTGGTTGTTCAAGATGACTTAGCAGCCCTGGTGAAAAACCATGTGAACTGGATTGTTCAAACCCCCTTTGGCTGGCAGCAGGACTACGATTCTCCTCATGTAGAGCTATCCACTGAAGCCAACTGGTGGGGTGAAACAGATACAGGGCTGGTGGCAACCGCCCAGCTGGCTGAAAATGCGGGCATTCATACGCTGCTCAAACCTCACATTTGGCTGACGCGCCCTAGTGAGGGAAAGTGGCGCGGCGAAATTGAAATGTCTTCGGAAGAAGATTGGCAGGCTTGGTTTGAGAGCTATCGCAGGTTTATTTTGCACTATGCCACCCTGGCGGAAACGCACAATATGCCTATTTTGTGCATTGGCACTGAGCTGCAAGTCACTGCGGTGAAAAGAGAACAAGATTGGCGGGAGTTGATAGCAGAGATTCGCCAGGTTTATGCTGGCAAGCTGACGTATGCCGGGAACTGGCATAACGGGTTTGAAACGATTCCGTTTTGGGACGCGCTAGATTTTATTGGCATTCAGGCTTATTTCCCTTTAACGGATCAGCGCAATCCAACGGTTGAGATGCTGCAAGCGGGCTGGCAACCTCACATAGAAGCCATTGAGCGGGTGCAGAAGCAGTATCAAAAGCCTGTGATTTTTACAGAGATGGGGTATCGCAGTGTGGATGACGCTGCGATCGCACCGTGGGAATGGCCCGCCCCTGGGGCCGAAACCCGTCCAACCGAATTTTCAACGGCTTCGGGGCTCGCAACGCAAGCGAAGTGCTATGAAGCCTTTTTCCAGACGGTGTGGCCCAAAGACTGGCTGGCGGGCGTTTATGTGTGGAAATGGTTCCCAAAGTTGAGCGCGGCGTCAGGTGAGCGGGTGGGCCAAGGCTTTACGCCCCAACATAAGCCTGCTGAAGGTGTGATCCGAGATGCCTTTATGCCGCGTGAGGCGTAGTCTGCCGTTGTCGTTACATAGTTAGTTTTCACATAGTTAGTTTTCTCATTGAGAGACGTCTTCGGCGTTGGCTATACTAGCGTCGAGATAGAGCAAGTTCACTTGATGAGCTTAAAAAGGGTATGCAAAGTGAGTCAGGAATGCAACAACAGGCCCAGCCTTCTAATCCGTGTGGGTCGAGGGCTATCCCTGACACAACAGCGCCTGATCAAGCAGATCCCAATCAAGCAGCGCCCAGGAAAATAAGTGCTGACCTCCCGCTCTCTCATGCCGCCCTAGAATACTTAACGTCTTTAAGCTTTAGACAGAGAAGCTTAGAATCTTACCTTCACGATATTGCCTGTGGTGTATCTGCTTTGATGACGGTGGATTGGTCGGTGGTGACGCTGAATATGGGCGAGATGAGTAAGGTGTTGGCGAGTAATGTGGATCTTGGCGACGCGATCAATCAGCCCTATCCGCTACATGGCCAAATGTCTCAGACCGTTGTTCAAACGGGTACGGCCCTAACAGTGACAGACAGTGAGCTAGAAACTCAGTATGGCTGCACGCCTGAAGGGTATCGCTCTTACTTGGGCGTACCGTTACGCTCACCCACGGGCAATATTTTAGGTACGGTTTGTTGTTTTCACTCAACCCCGCGTAGTTTTTCTGATGATGAAGTTCAGTGCGCCGAGATCTTTGCAGAGCGGGCCACTACAGCCATTGATAACTATCAGCTCTATCAAAAACAGCTTAAGTTTAATGAAACCCTAGAAGCGGAAGTCACTAAGCGAACGGCTCAACTCAGAGAAGCGCAGGCTCAGCTCATTGAAAAAGAGCGGCTTGCAGCGATTGGAGAATTTACGGCGATGATTGTGCATGAGCTGCGCAACCCGCTGACAACGATTGGGATGGGGCTGACGGCGCTGAAATCTTCAGATTATTTGTCGGAGCGCGATCAGCGCAGACTTTCGCTGGCCTCTGAAGAGGAACAGCGTTTGAAAAAGCTCCTCAATGAGATTTTGCAGTACGCCAAGCCTCAGCTATTAGAGACCACTGTAATTGATCTCAAGGGGTTGGTGCAGGAGGTGGTGAGTACACTGGCAGAACAGCCAGATTTGTGCGATCGCCAGCTAACGGTGAACTGTGAAAATTCCATATTGTCCGTGAGAGGCGATCTCGATAAGCTCAAACAGGTTTTGATTAACCTCGTCAGCAACGCCTGTGAAGCCATAGAGAAAGGAGAAACTGTTTCTATCAAGCTTTCTCCTTTCTCTGATTTAAAAAATAACGGGATGAAAGGCCAAGCTGAAACGGACGATTCAAACGTTGTTGCTATTGAAATCCACAATGGCGGAGACCCCATTCCCGCCGATGTGCTGCCGCGCCTTACCCAACCCTTTTTCTCCACAAAATCATCTGGCAATGGCTTAGGGCTTGCCATCGTCAAACGAATTGTAGAAGCGCATCAGGGGACACTTACATTCTGTTCTTCTGCAGATGCAGGCACAACGGCTACTGTGAAACTTCCACAAGCTTAAAAGTATCTGCCTTAAAGCATTGGCCTTAAAGTATTGGCGGTACAGCGAGCTGCGTTTTCCCTTCGTTAGAACAGTGGGTCAAATCCATGAGCAGTTGTGAATAGACTCCTTCATTCATGCCGGGGGCGCTTTCTTGGCCTGCATCCATGCAGTTTACCCAGTGGTCTACCACGCGAATAAAGGGCGCAATGCGGCCATCGGCATATACCTTGGGAAAAGAGAGTCTTTCGGGGGTGGGCACTTCTTTGAGGTCGCCGCCTTCTTGGGCTGTGTAGACTTTGAAGCCGTTCACGTAGTCTTTTTGGCTAGGGTTGCCGATGACGAGGGTGCCTTTGTCTCCATAAACTTCTATCCAGTGGCCGCGTCCGGTGTAGCTAACGGCGCTGAGGGTGATTTGGCAGAGGGTGCCATCGGTGAGGGTGAGCGCGATCGCACACACATCATCAGAATCTACTGGCTTCATTTCACCCGACTCAGGATCGGGCCGCTCGGGAATGGAGGTGCTGAGGGTGGCGCTAATGCTAGCAGCGGGGCCAAAGAGCCAATTTACATAGTCGAACGTGTGCGAGCCGATGGAGCCAAGTGCGCCGCCGCCCTGAGCTTTTTGGGCATACCAGTTCCAGGCCCGCTGAGGATTAGCACGGCTAGACGCGAGCCAGTCTATTTTGATGAGGCGCTGGGTGCCCACGATGCCTTGATTCAGCAGTTCGGCAAAGTGCTGCCATTCTGGGATGTAGCGAAATTCAAAGTCGGGCGTGATGATGACGTTGTTTTCTTTGCCAAGCTGCTGGAGATGCTTGGCTTCATCCAGCGTGAGGGTCACGGGCTTTTCTAGCAGGAGGTGCTTGCCTGCCGCGAGGATTTCTTGGGCCATGTCATAGTGGGCAAAGGGCGGGGTGGCCAGGGTAACCGCGTGAACCTCAGGATTGCTGAGGATATCTGCAAGGCGATCGCTGCCCATGCCCGCACCGCAGCTTTCGGCTACTGATTGGGCTTTATCGCGATCGCGATTCCAAACCGCCACGACTTCCGTTCGATGGTGGGCCGCTAGCCCTGGAATATGCACCTTTTGCCCAAAGCCGGTGCCTACCACTGCTACGCCAATTGTGTTTTGTGCTGCCATCTCACCGTATTTTTCAACTCTATCCATACATAGAGTACAAGGCTAAGGGGGCGCTCTTTTTCCTATACTGAGAGAATGAACAACACCGAAAGCATCCTTTCCACAATTTCTGGCAATCCCTTGATTGGCCTACGCAAAGCCGATGAGCTGTGGAGCCGCTACAAGCAAGGGCCACGTAGCGTACAAACTGTCGTTACGGAGCGGCCTTTGCCATTGGCGGATGTTGAGTTTGATGTGGCCATTTGCGGCGGAACGTTAGGCATTTTGCTGGGCGCGGCGCTGGTGGCAAAAGGATGGAAAGTGGCTCTTTTAGAGAGAGGCGTGCTGCGGGGCCGCGAGCAGGAATGGAATATTTCTCGGCGAGAGCTAGAGACCTTTGTGGAAATGGGGTTGCTGAGTGAGGGAGAATTAGAGGCGGCGATCGCTTCTCAATACAACCCTGCCCGCATTACCTTTAATAGCCAAAAGGGCGGCGGTAAAGAAATCTGGGTAAAAGATGTTCTCAACATTGGCGTTGATCCTGTTTATTTACTCGAAACACTCAAACAAAAATTTCTCTCTAATGGCGGCATTTTAAAAGAGAACACACCGTTCAAATCTGCAACCGTTCATCCCAACGGCGTTGCCATAGAAACAGGGAATGATGCGCCTATTACGGCACGTTTGCTAGTAGATGCAATGGGCCATTTCTCTCCTATGGTGCAGCAGGCCAGACAAGGCAAAAAGCCTGATGCGGTGTGCATGGTGGTGGGCACCTGCGCCACTGGTTACGACAATAATGAAACAGGCGATTTAATTGCGTCCTTTACGCCTATACAAAATCAGTGCCAATACTTTTGGGAGGCATTTCCTGCCCGCGATGGCCGCACCACTTACCTGTTTACCTACCTAGATGCGCATCCTAGTCGGCCTAGCCTAGAGGCAATGTTCGAGGATTATTTAGCGCTGTTGCCCGGTTACCAAAATGTGACCTTAGAACAGCTCGATTTTGTCCGTGCGCTGTTCGGATTTTTCCCTTGCTACAAAGACAGCCCGCTGCGATACGAGTGGAATCGTACCTTGCCTGTTGGAGATAGTAGCGGTAGCCAGTCTCCCTTAAGTTTTGGTGGGTTTGGGGCAATGGTTCGCCATCTCCAAAGGCTCACAAAGGGCATAGATGATGCTCTCACCGCCGATTTATTGGATGCTAAATCGCTGGGTGTCCTTCAGCCTTATCAGCCTAATCTTTCCGTAACGTGGCTATTTCAAAAGTCTATGAGTGTAGGGGTGAATCAATCTCTCTCTCCAAACAAAATCAATCAAGTGCTTTCCACCATCTTTGATGATATGGAATCATTAGGAGATGATGTGCTTCGTCCTTTTTTGCAAGATGTTGTTCAATTCCCCGCCTTGGCGAGAACGATGTTACGCACCTCTGTGCGGCATCCTGCCTTGGTGGCTAGCATTTTGCCGCAGGTCGGCGTCGGTTCTGTGGTGAGCTGGATGCGTCACTTTATTAGTTTGGGCGGCTATAGCGCTTTGCACACCATGCAAAATACGGTAGATACGAAAAAGACCTCTGACAAGGCTCAATATTACGCAGATCGTTGGAGAGAGGCTTTGAAGTATGGATCAGGCCAAGATTATTAGGGAAAGTTTGCTGTTAGAGGAAACTATGGAGCGCGCGCATTTAGAACGACAGTTGGCTGGGTTGAGAGGGGCGGAAAAGACCTATCCATTTGGCCCTGACCCGCTTGTTTTTAAGGTGGTGGGAAAAATGTTTGCTTATGTTTCAGAAGACGACGGTGTGCCGCTGGTGACGGTTAAGTGTGTGCCGTTTGATGGAGAAATTTTGGTAGAGCAGTTTAAGGCGATTACCCCTGGCTACCACATGAACAAACGGCACTGGATTACCATTTCGCTGACGGATGAAATTCCAGACGATATGCTGCTTGACTTGGTGAATAAGTCTTATGAGCTGGTGGTGAAAAAACTGACGAAGAAAGATAGAGCCAAGTTGGAAGCTGGTGGCTAGGACAGGGTAGAGGCGATCGCTTCTACCCTGTCCATACTGCGTTCATGGCGGTGCCATTTCCAAGCCGCCGCTAGCTGTTTAGATTGACTTCTTTCCAGCGCGATCGCTGCCCTTTCCCAGAAGCACCGCGCCTTGTCTTGTAATTCAATACTGGCCGCAATATTGCCAGCACTTGAATGAGTCCCGCATCGACCATATCTTGAATCACAATATCGATATTTTTGTAGGCTTGAGGTGCCTCCTCATAAATCAACGCTTTGTCTTCGCAGATAACCAGTCCACCCAGATCGGTTTTCAAAAAGTCATCTGGCCGATATTTGGCAGATAGCCGATCTTTTACATCTGCCCGAATCCACTTGCGGCCTGCCCCGTGCGCTAACGAAAACGCATTTTCGATTTGTTTATTTTCAGTGGGCCGCACGAGATAACTGTAGGTTCCCCGAGAACCGGGAATGACGAGTGCCCCTTGATCGGACGGTGCGGCACCTTTGCGGTGTAGCCAATAGGGTTTGCCTTCAACTGTTTTGGGCGTCACGGTATTGTGTGCCAGATCAAAGACATTTTCGCCTTCGCTACGCAATGCTGAGAGAAAACGATGAGCAATGAGTGCGCGGTTAGCCTGCGCCCAGCGAACGGCTTGATCATGCGCTGAAATGTAGGTTTTGGCCGCTTCAGTATTTGCTTGTAACCCTTGCGCCCCAAAGTGTTCAATGTGGTGTTTTAGAATGGCGTGACCTAGCCCACGAGAGCCTGAGTGTGCCATCAAATATAGCCACTTTTTATGAATTCCAAGGGTCTCGCAGGCGGCTGAATCGCAGATTGTTTCAATTTGTTGGAGTTCTGCAAAGTGGTTCCCGCCGCCAATGGTGCCTAGTGAGGCCGTGTACAAATCGGCAGGCAAGTCATATTGTTCTAACCAGGTTGTTGTATCGCCCTCCCAGGGTGCGTCTAGGTGAAGTTTGTTGGCCCATTTTTCTAGCTTGAGCTTATGGGCTTTTAGCTCAGTGCGCCATAGTCCCATGCCACAGCCAATGTCATTACCTACTAAGGCCGGATACATCCAACCTTCTGCCAAAAAGGCTGCACCAATAGGGCACCCTTTGCCAGCGTGTAAGTCGGGCATGCCGACGGCTCTTTTTATGCCGTTTAGCTGTGCTGTTTTTTCTAATTGTTGGACAGCGCTGCCTTCAATCCAATTTTTATCAGATGCAATGATACGCACGACTGCATCCTGCGGCAGGTCTGTCTGAGTCCTGTCTGCTGGAGTCTCAAAAGAGCCCATGATATTTTTATCCAAGTAAGTATGTATTGCCTTTGTGCTGCGATGAAAGCAGCCAGTAGAAAGACAACCAAACGAGGGATATTAAGTGATGTACGCAAGATCCGCCGAGTGGCTATCTGATGAGGTTGCGTAAACGTGTCATGGGAAAATCTCTGTGATGTGTTTTTACGCTAGCAAATAATTGCAAGCCTTGGCTAGGGCCTGTCATTTGTTAGGACTGTTTGGTTAGGGTGAGGCCTTAGACTGGTGCGTTTGAAAGACTGGTGCGTTTGAAAGATTGGTTCGTTTGAAAGATTAGTGCATTTGAAAGATGGGTGCGTTTGAAAGATTGGTGCGTTTGGATTAGGCGTTAGGGTTGAGTCGTTGCGATCGCTAAACTCACCTGTTCTACTTTCCTTAGCTCATCCATTGCTGCTACCACCTGTCCGTGCCCGGTGCGCTCATCGGCCCGAATCGTCACGACAATAGGGCGATCAGGTGCCAGTGCAGACACACTATCTGCTAAGTTCGCTAATTCAACAGACTCATCCCCTAAGAACAACTCCCCCTCAGCGGTTACGGTCAGGGTTACATCTATTTTGCTTTGAGGCGTTGCCGTTACTGCCTGGGGCAGATTCACCGGGAGTCCTTCTACTTTTGTGAGATAGAGAGACGAGAGAATAAAGAACGCTAAGATCGCAAAGATGACATCAATCATTGGCAGAATGTTGATGCTTGGTCGCTGGATATCAGTGTCTTCTGGTAAGTGCATTTCGACAGATGGCGATAACCATAAAACGGACGGGAACTCCTCACGTAGGATAGAGTTCTCGTCCGTTTTGCACAACCGCTTTAAACGGCGGTTTAGTTTATATCTGCAGTGCTTTTTAATACATCAAACCTAAGCTGAAGAGGCTATGGCGTAGGGCTTAATACATGAAGCCAGAAGCGAACATGACGACGGTGAGTACACCAATTAGCACCATGAGTGCGGTGCCTGCATCCCAGCTTCCTTTCCAGGAGTAGTCTTTCTTTTTGTCAGCCATGATTGCTACCTCGCAAAGTTACATTTCTTAGCATAGCGTTAGGTCGCATTAGATTCATCCTTCTTGTGGATGTCTTTTGGCGCATTTATTTGTGAGCGGTTTTATAACAGAGACATTTGCTGGCCTTGCTGCTCGTAGTAGAACTGCTCGACGCCCCAGCGGCGGTACATGGGGAGTTTTCGCTTGTAGGAGAGGCGGCTTTCAACGCCTGCGGTTTCTAGTTTGGTTTGGGCGTCTTCTTTGCGGCAGTTGAGGATTTTGGCTGCGTCTTGGAGGCGAATCCACTGCTGACCGAAGCGTTTGAGCAGGGTGTCGTCGTCTTCGTTTTGGATTTGGGTGAGCAGGTGCTGGGCGAGGAGCCAGCAGGCTTTGGTGTCGTCGTGGGCGCGGTGGGAGGTGCCGATGTCGAAGTCGAAGTGTTTGATCAGGTTTGGCAAGCTGCGGGAGGGCAGGTCTGCGAGCAGCATTCTGGAGAGGATGACGGTGCAGAGCTTTTGCAGGGGAGGCTTGTAGAAGCGGGTGCCGAGGCGTTTGTATTCGGTGCGGATGAAGGCGTAGTCGAAGTCTAAGTTGTGGGCGGTGAAGACGCGATCTCCTTCAAACAGGGGCAAACACTGGGGCCAAATATCTTCGGGCGGCGGCGAGGGATACACCATCTCGGGTGTGATGCCGGTGAGGTTGGTGATGAATTCAGGGATTTTGACTTTGGGGTTAATGAGGTGGGTTTCTTGGTGCTCGATGCCATTTTCAAGGCTGGCGTGAAGGATGGACACTTCAATGACGCGGGCATTGTGGCCGAGTGCGCCAGTAGTCTCTACATCTACGGCGGTGATGGGAGACTGGCTAACTTCGCGGTAGTAAGTCAGTAGCTCTTTAGAAAGTAGGGCGGATTGGCCTTGGTATTTTGCGGCGTGGGCGACCATGAAAAAGAAGTAGGAAGTAGGAACGATGAAGTGAAGACGTTAGAAAGTGCCTATTGCTGAGAGAGTCTTTTCACGGCTTTGCCGCCGAGCATAGCGTGAATCTTCTGTAGTCTCTCAGGAATTTCGGTAGCGTGGGGACTGTTTTTGAGGCTTTCGGTGAGGTCATGTTGGCGCAGACTATCGGCACGGTTCCCAGGGAACCAGTGGCTGGCACCGCCGAGAAGGTTATAGCGGGCTTTGGCATATTCTGTCATGTCGAAGGCTTGGGCGAGGTTGCCGAGCCAAAGGGCGATGGGGATGTTGATGTTGCCAGGGGTGGAGCGGATATCGGGGAGTCCGGTTTGCCAAGTGCGATACCAGTTTTCACCCAGGACTGCGATCGCCCTCTCCTCCAACCGCTTCAAAATCGGCTTCAGCACCTCATCCGCTTCATCCAATCCGTTCTCTAATATGGGCAACACCTTCAAATGCTCATCAAAATCCGACGGCTTTGCCGCCCCCAAGCTCAGCGTATGCACCTGCGGATGGCTCAAACAAAACAGGTCGTTAAACACCATCGGACTCAGCGGCTGGCACAACTCCACCAAACGCGGCGGCGGCGCATAAAGATGTCCGCCCTTATCCGACGGACTGATAATAAATACCCCCATATCTTGTTTAGTGGCCGCTTCAATTGCCCGCCAATTGTCTTGAAAAATGTAGTACCAGTGGACGTTCACATAGTCGAATGCGCCCGTTTCGATCGCATCGACAATGATTTGCGTGGGGCCGTGGGTGGAAAAGCCGAGGTGACGCACTTTACCTTCGGCTTGCAGTTGTTTGGCAATATCTAGGCAGCCGCCAGGGCGAACCGTGTTATGTAGCGTTTCTTCGTTGTTAATGCCGTGGAAGCCCAGCAAATCGATGTAGTCGAGCTGGAGATTACTCAGGGAAGTTTCAACGGTTTCGAGAAAGTTTTGGGGGTCGGGCCGGGGGGAAACTTTGGTCTGGATGATTAAGCGATCTCGCTCAAACTTTGGCAGCACTTTCCCCAGCTGAATTTCAGAGGTGCCGTAGCCCCGCGCCGTTTCAATATGGTTAATGCCTAGCTCTACAGCTCGCCGAATCGTTGCCTCTAGGTTTTCCTGATTCTTTTGAGGAATGTCAGCAGGTGCAACGTCTTGCCAGGAGTGCTGATAGCGCATGCCTCCGCAGGAAAAAACGGGCATTTGCAGTTCGGTGCGACCAAAGCGGCGATAGAGCATTCGATAAAAAAGTGGAGCTAGGCGGTTTGGTCTTTGATTGTAATCAATTTAGCTCAGTACAAATTAGCCCAGTACAAATTAGCTCGGTACAAATTAGCCCAGTACAAAATCGAATTGAGCTTGCTTCCCTTCAGAGGTTGCTTGAACCGCCATGAGTAGCGCTGGCTGAAAGAGAAAGTCTCCTTTGTTGAGCGGTTCGTCAGGCAGATATAGCTGAGTCGTTAGCACTGGCAGATTGGGCGCTTGCACTTTGATATGCAGATGGCGAGTGCGCCCCGGATACACGCCTGGCACAATCGTTTCTATCCAATACCGGCCTTCTGCATCAGTAAACTGATGGCCGCGTAGCGTATTGCCTTCATTGTCGTAGTTGCCGTCGGCATCCGTTTGCCATATGTCTATAAGGCTATTGGCGATGGGCTGGCAGCCTGTGGTGAGCACTTGCCCAGAAACAACGAGGCGATCGCCCTCTATCTCTGCGGTCAGTAACGATTGGCGCTGAGGTGAATTTGGGGTATAAAACGGCCCTGGTGTTTGGCGAGGGGTAAGGGCATAATCGCCGCAGGCAGGCGTGGGTGATAGGCTTTGAGCCTGGGATAGGGGCTGAGATGAGGGCTGGGATTGAGCTAGGGTTTGGCTAGATTGAGTGGTGGCGGTGTGGCCGCAGGCCGTGAGGGCGAAAGCTGAGAAAAAGGGTGGCGATCGCCTCAGGAACCGACGACGGCTGGTGCAAGTGAGCCATATTCTTTTGGTTGAGTCTCTATTCATGTCGGTGAGGAAAAAGAGGCGCGCTCTACGCTGTAATTTTAACGCTCTGAACTGCTTATGAATCGCGTTCAACGATCCTTTAACAACGCCTCAATACCTCCTCAGCCGATTATCATTCGCCCCCTATTCCACCTGAGATGATTAAGAAGTCATCAGGGCCCTGACTCCAGTCTCAGGACTTCATTGAATGAAACCCGTTATTTTTGCAACAACAGTGGCTTTGACCGCTGCAATCAGCTCTGTTTTAGGCGCTGTTGCCCCCTCAGCGCAGGCTTTGGAAGATACTCAGGCGCTGTCTGCTCACACAATCGCCTTTCAAAAAACGGCCTCCGAAACAGCCTATGAGGCAACTGATCCTAGATATCAGGTGGAAGGCTCCAACGCCAAGATTGAAGAAGATGTGACTCAGAATAAGGGGCGTCGCCGTGGCTTTAGGCGAGGTGGCTTTAGACGCCGTGGTTTCAGACGTCGTGGCTTTCGTCGTTATTGATAGGTTTTTGGAGAGGCCGCAGACACGCGATCGCCTCGAAACTCTTTTTTAATAACGGATGGCTAACCAGCTGGCGCTTCCTGCCGTAACGCTAGATAACAGAATGGCACTGAATAACCACCAAGCGGCGATCGCTGCTTGGTGTCGCGCACTATCTGCCTGAATTTGTAGTTCTGTTTTAAGGGCGATCGCTTGTTCTTCTACGTTTTCTTTCACTGCACCTATCTGTTCTACAATCTGTTGCCGCGCCTCATCAATGATCTCTTCAGGAACTTCTAACAGCTGTGATGCTTCTGCTTGCATCGCTTGTATCCAATCATTGGCCTGATGTGTCATTGGCTCCCAGCCGGATTCAACCCAATGGAGTACCTGCTGCATTTCTTCTCCTGTCATATCTTTGCGCTGCGCTAACGCACGTTGCCAAAAGGACTTATCCCACAGGTTTGCTAATTGCGATCGCTCAGGTAGCTGGGAGGGGTGGGGAATGGACTGCAAACTGCTGCCTACAATGCGCGTCAGGTCGTGAGCGATTTGCTTGGGCTGTAGAGTTGTTTTGTTTTGGCTGTATAGGTACTGTGCAATTCTGTCTTTGGTTTGCTCAAGAGTGTGGGTGAGCTGTTGTGAGGTGTTGGAGGCGTTGGAGGCGTTGGATGTATTGGAGGCATTAGATGCGTGGGAAGCGTTAGTGGCCGTAGGGGCAGGGGCTGATGGCTGAACGGAGGTAGCGGGCGGAGCTGGTGGAACTGGTGGAGCGATCGCTGTCTGTAGTGTTTTAACCAGTGCCTGCTTTTTTGGCGCTGGCAGCGTTTTGCGGTTGATGATGACGTTAGCGATCGCGTCCACATCCAGCTGGGTAGCGCTTAAATCTTCTATCTCTTTGGCGTTTTGTTGTGCTGCGACTTTTTCAAGTAAGTTATCTGGCGTGAGGGCATCAGGATTTGTGTAGCGCACGTATGCAATCAGCTTTTTTTGAACAGCCTTTGTGGCTGCGGAAGGTTGTTTTTTACGCTGGTTGTTTTGTGATGCTGTTGAATCTTGCTGGATGGGGATAGTGTCGGGCTGTATTTCTTTTTCTGACTCGGTTGCAGCTTGATTAGAATCACCTAAAAAACTAGCAGTTTGTTGCCACAGTGACTCCAAATCTGAGATATCGACATTATCGATTATTTTTTGTGAAACCTGCTGCCAGCTCGGCACATCTATCTGAGACTCTACGGCTGAGAGCACGGTGGATTTGGCTGTGGAACCCAGGTTAGCCAGTAGGCCCATAGATGAAGGGGCAGTACTGGTAGATACTTGTGTTTCAGATGGCTGGACACCGTTGAGGATGGTTTCCGCTTGGTTTCGAGAGAGCTGAGTGCGATCGCACACCTCGGCCACTAATGTCTCACGGTGCTTAGCCAGCAGTGTGGGCAGTGCCTGTTGCGTCTTGGCTATCTGGGCCAGCTCCGCCGATAGCTTCTCACTCATGGCCTTGAGCATGGCTTCTTCGGAGGCTTGTTCTGAGGCTTCTGTTGCCGCTGAGGGGTACGCCCGCTTGGTTAGCGATAGCAGTTCCTTGCCGCCTGCGATTAGTGTCCCTAGCAAAGACTCCACGACACTCGTTAGGGTGGTGGTGCTTAGCCAAATGAACAGCAGCCAATACACGGCCCATACAATTAGACCAAAGATAATGCCCCTGCGCAGCTCCAAGAGGGTGCTGAATTCAGTGGAAATCAGCGCAGCGACAAAAATGGTGCTGGTTGCGCTGAGCATGACCCCAGCCCCTAGCAAATTGGTAACGGGTAAGGAGCGTTTAGGTTGATCGGGAGATGCGGCCTTGGCTGAGTCGCTCTGTGACGCTGGCTGTGAAGACTTGCTGCGGGGAGAAAAGTTGAGGATGGTGAGGCCCAGCGCCAAGCCCAAGTTTGCGAATAGGATTTGAAAGGTGAAAGCGATCGCTAATCCGCCCACCAGTGCAAATAGCAGCACCATGCCTCACCTATCTCACATCCTCATGAACATAGAAGCCTTTGGCTAGGCGTGTCATCTACCTGGAGGCGCACCGTTTGTCCGTCTTAAGGTGTGTGGCTTGTGGTGTGCGGCTGCGGTGTGCGGCTGCTCGAATAGCCTGAGCTACCGGGAATTTGGCGCGGTCAAAGCCTCTGTACATCTGTGCTTAACCCCTGCATAAATCAATCTTTCCTTCGAGAAAGCGCGTTGCGTGTAACCTGCGAATTGGTTGGTTAAACGTCTGTTCCTTCTTCTTGCATGCCTTCTTCTTGCCTGCCTTCTTCTTGCTCACCTTCAAAGAGTGTCTCCAAAGGCACGGCATCTATGCCCATTTCTTCTGTTAGGTAGCGAGAGAGTACGTCGTTCTGTCCGTGGGTGACGTACACTTTTTTTGCTCCGGTTTGCGTCACTGTGTTGATGAGGCCAGGCCAGTCGGCATGGTCAGAAAGTACAAAGCCGCGTTCGTAGCCACGTCGTCTGCGGGCGCCACGTACTGCCATCCATCCGGAAGCAAAGGCTGTTTGAGGCCGCTTGAAGCGTTTCATCCAGCTAGAGCGATGGCCAGACGGGGGGGCAATGATCAGATCGCCTGCAAATTTGTAAGTTTTCTCCATTTCGGAGACGGGGATGGTGGGCACCATTTCCACGCCTACGTTCCGGTAAATATCTGTAAGGGTATGGACTGCGCCGTGCAAATACACGGTTTTATCTGTGAATTTGGTGAGTTCGGCCAGGACGCGCTGAGACTTGCCAAAGGCGTAGCAAAAGAGCAGGGAGGGCCGCGTCGGATCGGTGTGCCACCACTTGTAAATTTGCTCGGCGGTGACTTCGCCGCTGTCCCATCGGTAGATAGGTAACCCAAAGGTCGCTTCGGTAATAAAGCTGTCGCATTCTACGACTTCAAACGGTTCACAAGAGGGGTCTGCGTCTCGCTTATAGTCGCCCGAGATCACCCAGACTTCGCCCTTATGCTCGATGCGTATCTGCGCTGATCCTAAAACGTGGCCTGCGGAGTGGAATGAAATCCAAGCGTCACCTAGCTTAAATTTGTCGCCATAGTTAACGTTGGTCAAGTTGATATTTTTGCCTAACCGGCGGCGCAAGATGCCTTCTGAGAGGCCGGTCGCGTAGTAGTGCCCATGACCGCTGTAAGCATGATCTGCGTGAGCATGTGTAATTAACGCTGTCTCGACGGGTTTCCAAGGATCGATGTAGAAGTTTCCGATTTCTGAATACAGACCTTCAGGACGAACGGTGATCAGGGGCATAGAGGGTAGTGTGATGGGCGCTGTGAAAGGTGCTGTGCAAGAGAAACCCGTTAGTGTTTGCTGGCGCTGTGGGGGAAAGGGGTAATGCTACCCAACGGCTTAACTTGTGTTGATATTGGTGCTGTAAATCGCGGGAATCATAGGGTTGCTCCACTATTCACTGTAACAATTTTTTTAGGGCGGCTATGCGACCTTCTCCCCCAACAAATGCTCAGCTTATTGCGTCAGAAGTGCCGATAGAGACGCTCCCAGAAACAGACCTGAAGACAGCCGTCCAAGATGCACGTACTATTTTTGACCATATCCAAGAAGCCATTTTTATTCATGATGTTAATTGCAATATTGTGGATGTGAATGAGCAGGCCCTTCGCCTGTTTCGGATCACGCGAGAACAAGCGCTGCGCTACAGCATTACCGAAGAGTTCGCGGTAGCAGAGAGTCCGGTGCACTTACTCCCTGAACTGTGGGAAAGGGTGCTGCAAGGTGAACGCATAACCCTTGAGTGGCCGGGCAAACGCCCTTCTGATGGTAGCCGGTTACATACAGAAGTGACCTTGCAAAAAGTGACCTTGAGCGCCCAGGTGCGAGTGATGGCCTGCGTTCGAGATATCACTGAGCGCAAGCGTGTGGAAATAGAACAAAGCCGCCTACTGAGCATTTTGGAAGCAACCCCTGATTTGGTCGGGATGTCGGATCTGCAGGGGCAGTGCCTTTATTTAAATAAGGCGGGTAGAAAGGTGATTGGGATAGCTGAGGACGAGCCAGTAGGCTTTCATATTGACGAAACGCTGTCTCCAAGAGAGCGGGAGCGGTTTCTTTCAGAGGCATTGCCTAAGGCCATTGATCACGGTAGTTATTGTGCTGAGGCGAGTTTATTAACCCGTAAGGGAGAAGAGCTGCCGATTTCTCGGGTTTTGATTGCGCACAAAGATCAAAAGGGTGCTGTGGACTGTTTGTCGGTGGTGATGCGAGATATTGGGGAGCAGAAGGCGGTAGAGGAGAAATTACGCGATCGCGAACAGTTCTTGAGCAGCATTTATAAAGGGGCCGATGTTGCCATTTTTGCCTGGGACTTAGTAGAGGGTCGCCCTAACGAGCTGAGATGCGCCGGGTGGAATCCTAGCTGTGAAGCGGCGACTGGCATGAGCGCCAACGTTGTGATTGGCAAAACACCCTACGAAGTATTTGGTGAACAGCAAGGGGCCGCTGTGGCGAAACATAATCTTCAATGTGCCGCACAAAAACGGTCACTTGCCTATGAAGAAGAGATTGTTTTTGGCGATGAATCGACATGGTGGTCTACGACGCTTAACCCGATTCAAGATAGTCAGGGCCGCGTTTATCGGGTGGTGGGTACAACCAATAACATTACAGAAAACAAGCTCAAAACGATGGCGCTAGAAGCCTACAGTGAGCGTCAAGCCCAACAGACTGAGCAGCTCACTTCAACGCTAGCAGCGCTGAGAAATACTCAGGCGCAGATGGTACAAACTGAAAAAATGTCGAGCCTGGGCGAAATGGTGGCAGGCATTGCCCACGAAATCAACAATCCGGTGAATTTTATCCATGCCAATGTTCAGCCTGCTAGCGCCTATGCCGATGATCTCATCACACTCATTAAGTGCTATCAGCAAGAGCATTGTCAGCCCTCTGAAGATTTAGCAGAGATGCTGGAAGATTTAGATTTTGAATTTATCCAAAAAGACTTTTTAAACTTGCTGAACTCTATGCGAGTAGGGACTCAACGAATTCGAGAGATTGTGCTTTCGCTGCGCAATTTCTCTCGTTTAGATGAGGCTGATGTGAAAGCCGTTAGCCTGCACGATGGCATTGATAGTACGTTGGTGATTTTGTCTCATAAGCTGCGAGAAAATGATATTCGCCAGCCGATTGAGGTGGTTAAAAACTATCAGCCTATGCCACTGGTAGAGTGCTACCCCAGTCAGCTCAATCAGGTCGTTATGAATATTGTTTCAAATGCGATCGATGCACTATCTACAATAGAACAACCGAAAATTACGATTGCCACACAGGTGCAAAACGGCAATGCCCTAATTACGATTGCAGACAATGGCAGTGGCATGCCTGACTCCGTACAGGATCGTATTTTTAATCCTTTTTATACGACGAAGCCCGTCGGTAAGGGGACGGGGATGGGGCTATCGATTAGCTATCAAATTGTTACGCAAAAGCATGGTGGTGAGCTGACTGTAACCTCTGCGCCAGGGCAGGGCACCGCATTTAGAATTGAGATTCCTTTAAAGCAAGGGACGTTAGCGTCTTGAAAAGTAGGTTCTGATGGCCTTTTTATAAAAGTGCGGTGAGCTGGGGTTCTAAATACGGTTCTAAATACGGTTCTAAATACGGGGAATTGCTGTAAGCGCGGGCTATAGAAAAACGGGCTGAAAATTGAGTGAAAATGGGTTTGCTCATATTTCAAATTTCCTTGTATTATCAGTGCCATGGCGGAGATTAATGTCAATAGAATCAAGTTGTCTCAGTTAAGGGCGCTGGTAGCGATCGCAAAAACCGGTACCTTTAGCGATGCAGCCGCGAAGCTTGAACTTTCCCAGTCGGCGGTGAGTCATGCGATCGCGACTTTAGAAGAAGAACTCGGCGTCAGCCTGCTCAGCCGGGGCCGTCAGGGCGCGGTGCTGACCCCGGTGGGCCAAGAAGTGACCAATGAAGCCACCAAAATGCTGGGCCTGCTGAAAGTGATTGGCCGTAAGGCTCAAGATGCGAAGGGCCTGCAGGGCGGGCTGGTTCGTGTTGTGGGCTTTCGCAGTGTGGCCACCCATGTGCTGCCCGTCGTTATCGAAGAATTTCGTAAGCAGTACCCTGGCATTAGCGTTTCCATTGGGGAAGGTAACGATGTCCGCGGGGCGGAAGAAATTTTGCGTCGGGGTGAGGCCGATGTGGGCTTTACGTATCTACCTGTGGGCGACGCCTTCGATGCCTGGGAGCTATTTCGTGATGACTACATCGTCCTAATGCCGAAAGATAAAGCGCCTGCCGGTGATGGGCCGCTGAGCTGGGAAGAGCTGACTGCGCTGCCACTGATTTTGCCATTGCCGGAAGATGGCTGTCGCCACAACGTCGATCAGTATTTGATGCGCCACCAGCGCTCCATTACCCCCGCCTACGAAGTAAAAGAAGACTCCACCGTTGTGGGTATGGTGCGTCGGGGCTTGGGCATTACCGTGATTGCGCAGCTCGCCGCCGAACCCATTCCAGAAGATGTGGTAGTACGCCAGCTTCCGGAACCGTTGGAGCGCGTGATTGGTGTGATCACACTGGCAGACGCTCTGCAAACGCCGCCGGTCTTTGCTTTCTTAGACACTCTTAAAGAAACTTGGCAACAGAAATCCAGCATAATTACAGAGTAGTGATCTGAGGCGATTTTCTGTGTCTTTTACCCGTTATCTGAGGCCAATCTAATCTAAAGTTGGCCTGGCTTAAAGTTGGCCTGCTTAAAGTTGGCCTGCTTAAATCTGGCTTACCTAAAGCTGACCTGTTTAAATACGGCTTCCTCAAGTTTGTCCTATCTAAAGCCGATTTGGTTTTCTCTCGCTACCCATTCGCATCCTTTTACTCAGCAAAGTAACTTATGACCAACAACATTCCTAGCTCTTCTCAGCTTGTTGCCTACTGGGATAGCATTGCCTCTCTCAAAAAATTCCGTCACCCCCTCCCGAAAGAAACCATTGAACAGTACTTTCCAAAAGAGGGAAAAGTGCTCGATGTTGGCTGCGGGTATGGCAGACAGTTAAAGGAACTCTCTGAGTTGGGGTTCTCTGTTGCCGGTACAGATACATCCTCTGCCATGCTCGAAAAGGCCAAAGAAACGGCTCCTGAGGCAGAACTGCAGCAGTGCCGTAGCGATTTGCCGTGGGCCGATGATACTTTTGATGTTGTTCTTTTAGTGACGTTGCTTACCTCTGTCCCCTTCGATTTAGAACAGCGAAAAATTGTTGGAGAAGTGAAGCGTGTGCTAAAGCCTGGCGGCCATGTTTTTGTCAGTGACTTGCCGTTGCAGTGGTCTACAAATTATTTGGCGCGTTATCAGGAAGGTGCAAAACGCTACGGACAGTATGGGGTATTTGATTTGGATGATGGGGGTACAGTGCGCCATCACGGGATGGGCTACTTTGTGCAACTGATGTCTGAGTTTGAGTGTTTGGAGCTAGGGACGCACGAGGTGGAAACCATGAATGGGAATGAAGCGCTGGCTGTGCGCTATGTAGGGCAGCTTGCTAATTAGATGTGAGTTTGGACTTAGAAAATCCATTGGGTGGTATGGCAATCAACGGATGCAGATTCTAGTTTCTGCGAGGAAAATCACGGGTGTCTTAACTCACCCGTATACACGCAAGCAGAAGAAAAGCTCAGGTTGCGACACCTGAGCTTTTAGGAGCTGGAAACGACTGGATAAGAGAGGTTTATGCGCTAGTGTTCTACCATTTCTTGTACGGTAAGAACTTGCCGCACATGATGACTTTGACGCGATCGCCCTTCGGATCTTCTTCTTTTTCTACATCAATTGAAAAATCAATGGCACTCATAATGCCATCGCCAAATTTCTCGTGAACCACTGCTTTTACAGGCATGCCGTATACCTGCATAATCTCGTAAAAGCGATAGATGAGCGGATCGGTAGGTACGAGCGGATCGAGTCCTCCTTTGACGGGGCATTCTGTGAGGGCTTCTGCGACCTCTGCGCCCAGGCCAAGTGGCTCCACCATTTTGAGCGCTTCTTCAGCGGAGGCACTGGCCTGCCGATAGAAAACAGACGCAATCCAAACCTCGTCGTAGCCGAGCTTTGCTTCCAAATCAGCAAAGCTCAAACCTTTCTCTTTTTTAGCTGCCAATAGCGTTTGGGTAATTTCTGGCATAGACATGATGAATAACTCTCCTGGTTAGATCAAATGGGTCGGTGGGGCTGGCTGCTCAAATCATTTGAACAGCCAGCTTGTGCGCGGTCGTCAAAGCTGAAGACGTGCGCTGAAGCCACTATTGAATGCGGGCTTCTTCTACGGCTCGGGTTTCCCTAAACAAATGGCGCTCCATTTCTGTTTTTAGGCCGTGGTAGGCCGGATGCTGATCGATGGTTTCACGATCTCGCGGTCTGGGAAATGGCACTTCCAAAATCTCATCGATTCTGGCTGCGGGCCCCCGTGTCATCATCACAATCCGATCCGACAGCAGCAGCGCTTCCTCAATGCTGTGGGTAATCATAATCACTGTTTTGCGTTGTTGTTCCCAAATGCGCTCAACCTCACTTTGTAAAAAGCCTCTGGTCAAGGCATCCAGTGCGCCAAATGGCTCATCCATCAGCAAAATTTGCGGATTAATGGCCAGCGCCCGGGCAATGCCCACCCGCTGCCGCATCCCGCCCGAAAGCTCGTGGGGATGTTTCTTTTCTGCGCCGGTTAGCCCGACCAGCTGAATATTCTCCTTTATGGTTCGGTTGAGCTGTTTGGCTGGCATTTTGGGATACACCGTTTCTACCGCAAAGCGGATGTTTTCTTCCACGCTCATCCAGGGCATTAGGGCGTAGTTTTGAAACACCATGCCCCGGTCTGGCCCCGGCCCTTTAATGGGTTGATTGTTGAGTAAAATATCGCCGCTGCTGATATCGGAAAGCCCCGCAATCATATTCAGTAGCGTAGACTTGCCGCAGCCTGATGGGCCAATAATAGAAACGAACGTATTCGGTTCAATATCTAAGCTAATGCCTTCGATGGCGGTAAAGTTTTGAGTTGTTTTTTTAGAGACTTTGCTCAGAAGATCTTGCTTGCCCGCAAACACCTTAGAGACGTTGCGAACAGAAAGCTGCGCAGAGGGAAAGTGGGGCTGAGAAGACACGGTATTACCAGTAGACTGAGGTTTGTTCTCAGATAGTGGGGTAAATGGCTGAGCAGATGATGGTGCAGATGGCTGAGCAGATGATGGTGCAGTGTTAATCGGTATAACCTTCATGCTTTTCGCCCAAATTCAACAAACCGCTCGATTGCGCCAAAGATGTTGTCTAAAATGAGCCCGACAACACCAATGATGAAAATAGCCACTAAGATATTTGGAATATATAAGTTGTTCCACTCATTCCAAATAAAGTAGCCTAGCCCAGTGCCTAATAGCATTTCAGCCGCTACAATTACTAGCCACGCAATGCCCATGCTAATGCGCAACCCCGAGACAATATTGGGCAGTGCCGCTGGAATAATAATCTTAAAAATGGTTCGCATTTTAGATGCGCCCAGCGTTTTCGAGACATCTAAATACTCCGGGCTAACATTGGCGACGCCAAATGCTGTGTTAGTTAGTGTGGGCCAAATGCTAGAGATAAAGATGATGAATACACCCGTTAGCTCAGAGTCTCTAAAAATGTAGAGGCCCAGCGGCAGCCATGCCAGCGGAGAAACCGGCTTGAGGAGCTGAACGTAAGGATTAAATGCTTTGTACGCGATCGGTGAAATGCCAATTAAGATGCCTAGCGGAACGGCCACTACAGATGCCAGGGTGTAGCCGATGGCCACCCGGCGCAGGCTTACCAGCAAATTCCAGCCAATGCCCAAATCATTAGGGCCATTGTCAAAGAAGGGATTAGTTGTCCACCACCAAAGCTCTTCTATGGTTTTAGAGGCCGTTGGCATACCCTTGGCAAATAGCTTGAGATTTGCGCCAATTTCCCAAAAGGTTAAGAACAATACCAGTGAAAGAATAAATAATCCAACAGCTTTTGTATTCTCATTGAGCCAGTCAGGAGATTTTTTTTCAGCGGTAGGTGCCTTTAAAGCAGGCTCTCCAGTTGTCATTTATTGTGTTCTCCATTGCTAATCAAGTTTGGTGAGTTTCCTGCGCTTTAACCTTTTTGTGTGCCGCCTCTTTTTAGGGGCGCTAGGCCGCTTGGCAAGCGGCACCAAAAAAGATCAGCGCGCAGGTGTGGCATTAAACCCCATATTTATCAATCTGTTCTTTGATGTAAGTGCCAGGTGTGTCTGGATCAAAGGTGTCGAACTCTAGCTTTTCTTCGCGGTAAATATCCGAAGGTGGATTTAACCCTACTTCTGTGGCCAGCTCTCGGGCTAAATCGGTTAAAAAGACTTCTTGCCCAACGGTGTTATACGTGTCGTCGGTAATCTCTGTGGCGGCTTTTCCATCACCCTGCAAGTCCCAGCGAACCAGCTGAGAAGAGATCCAGTTGGCAAAGCTTTGCCAAGGATACGGATCAAAATCGATTCGATCCGGTACGTCTAGGGTGTTGCCAAGGCCATCATCAAACTTGCCGGTGAGCACGGCTTCTACTACCTCTGTGGGTTGATTCAAGAAGGCCCGTTCCGAAATGGCTGCGGCAATTTCCACTCGGTTGGCTGGA
Organism: Phormidesmis sp.; assembly: GCA_045110585.1. Classification (GTDB taxonomy): domain Bacteria; phylum Cyanobacteriota; class Cyanobacteriia; order Phormidesmidales; family Phormidesmidaceae; genus Phormidesmis. The sequence continues at coordinate 83,892 of JBGCGG010000097.1, forward strand.
TTGCTGGCGTAGCCCGCGGCCTCGATAATGGATTTGTTCAAGGCTCTGAAGGTGTTGGGATTGGCATCAATCCATTGGTCGCTGGCGGCAAATGCGCAGCAGGGATGGCCTGGCCAAATGTCTTTGGTGAGTTTGAAGATAAAGCCTGCTTCTTCAAATACGGCCCGCTGGTTAAAGGGATCGGGCATGAGGTAGGCATCAATGTCTCCGGCGATGAGCTGCGCGATGCTATCTGGTGGTGGGACGGGGCGGATTTTAACATCGACGTCTGGGTCGATGCCGCCAGTGGCGAGATAGTAGCGCAGCAGGAGGTTGTGCATAGAGTAGGGGAAGGGCACACCGATGTTAAAGCCTTTGAAGTCAGCGGGGCCGTTGACCTGGCCTTTGTACTTGTTGGCGATGGTGATGGCTTGGCCGTTGATGTTTTCGACGCTAGCGAGCTTGACGCCAAAGGCTCCTGAGCCAAGGCCGAGGGTCATGGCGATGGGCATGGGCGCAAGCATGTGGTACGCGTCGAGTTCTCCAGCGATCGCAGAATCTCTCACCGCACCCCAACTTGGCATTTTCACCACTTCTGCGTTGAAGCCGTACTTTTTATAAAAGCCCAGCGGCTCAGACATGATGATGGGTGTGGCACAGGTAATCGGAATAAAGCCAATCTTTAAATCTGTTTTTTCTAGGCCCGAGGTATCGGCTGGGGCTGCATCATCTGAAGCAGCAGGCCCCTCATCATTTCCGCCGCCGCAGTTGGTGAGGGTGACCAGCGCTGCGCCAATGGCCAAGTTTTTTAAAAATTCTCGGCGGGTGGCACCACTGCCCCGAATAGTATCGGCAAATAACAACCCGGCCTGGGGGCCAAAGGCAGCTGCAAAGGCATTTTCTATGCCGCCTGCTTGTTTTGCCAGTGCCAGCACCAGCTTCTCTCGCTTAGGGTCTCCCTTGCCTGCCGACTTTAGCAACAGCGCTTTTCTCAGCTCGTACGCATTGACCTTATCGGCTACTTGGAGCTGGCGATCTTTATAAAGTCCCATTTTCGCCAAATCGCTCACCATGTCCAGCGGGTCGGTGGGCATGGTCTGCATAAATTCCCAGTGCTCTGTAGACATGCCGGAAGGGCCACAAATGTTGCAGCCTGGGCTGTTGCAAAGCTGAGAATGGGTGAGAAGAGAGCCTCTATTCAGGCTGTGTAGCTGGGATTGAGCATTCACTGTTGTCGAAGCCATACCTAATATGTGTTGTGCCTATCTACTGAGTTCAATTCGCTTTTTCTGTGTAGCTCTTCAAAGCGCTTAAAAACACAGGTCTTTGTAGACCGCTAACGCTGTTGTTGACCTATTTATATCGAAAAAAAGAGAGAGTCAGATAGGACAATACATAGAGTGAAGTAGGACTTTTTACATGTCTCTTTTAATGCCTATAAGTATTTGGTTACAAGCGATACGGAGTTTGTTTATTTTGTTTCAACCGATACCGTTTGTTGCTCATGCTCTCTCCTCCACACATTGGGTGTGGTGCCATGCAGCTTGCGAAACTGCCGGGTAAAGTAGCCCGCATCCCCATAGCCAATCTCTTCTGCAATGTGTTTAATAGAATGGTTCGTTTCTTTTAGTAGCTGTCGGCCCTGGGCCATTCTTCTTTCTGTAATCCATTTTTTAATGGTTCGGCCCGTATGATTTTGTGAGAGGTTAGTAAGGTAGGCTGGAGAGTATCCTGCTGCACCTGCAACATCACTTAAATGAATCGGTTGTTTATAGTGCTGATCAATAAACTCGAAAACGGCTTTTAGTTTGGGACAGTTTGGAAAAATGCTGCTGAGGGCTGCTGGTTCTAACGCATGCTGCTGAATCTCTTGGTGGCGCTGTAGGCGAGTGGCGATCGCACTCAAAAGCTGTTCTACCGTACAGGGCTTAGTCAGATAATCATCTGCGCCTAAGGTCATCCCGTACCGCAGATCGCGCATGGTGACTTTTGCCGTTACAAAAATAAAGGGTACTGCTCGCAGTGTCTTCTGCGCTCGCAGCTCACTCAGCACGCTGTATCCGTCCATATCTGGCATCATAATGTCGCACACAATCAAATCAGGCTGGTGCTGTTTGGCAAGGTCGATACCTGTTTTGCCATTTTCTGCGCCAATGGCATGGAAATTTTCAAAAGATAAAAAGCGAAGAAAAATCTCTCTTGTTTCACTTTCATCTTCAATGACCAGAATTTTTTTAGCCATTTGTGGTTATCTAAAGTAGTGACTCAGGTAATTGCTCACAGGCTTGCTTATTCATTCGTTAAGGTTAATGCACTTGCAAATGCGCTCTAAACCCCTCTTTAAAATGCCTGAGCCGGAAATGAAAATAGAGGCTGAGAAACATTGCCAGAGTGTTGTCATCTCCATCTGGGAGCACAACACTCTGGCAAGGCCATTAACCAAGCCATTAACCAACAGAGCGCTGAATGGTCTGACTGAAATGGTCTGGCTGAAATGGTCTGATTGAAATGGTCTTATCGAAATGGTCTTATCGAAATGTTTTAATACTACGAGCGGTTTAATTCAAAGGCAATGCCTTGCCGTGATCGTTTTTTCTGTTTTTGCCCCATTCCTACAAAGATACAAGGTTGCTCTGTCTCTTTGTGGTGTAATTCATCACACTCTGTATCATCACACTCTGCCAAAGCGTGATCGCTTAGTGTCGCACTCTCAGAGCTGTTTGTGAGTTTTTCTCTGAATATCCCAAAATGCCTGTGAATTTGCCGAACGCCTCAGATTCAGCCCGTCCAGATTCAACTCATCCAGATTCAGCCCGTCCAGATTCAGGCCAATCTGCGCTCAAAGCCTTACGACGACAATATCAGCTCATTCTCAATGCGGTGGGCGAAGGGGTTTACGGGCTAGATTTGGCGGGTAATGTTACCTTTGTTAACCCGGCGGCGGCCGCCATGATTGACTGGGAAATGGAAGAGCTGGTGGGGCAGTCGATGCATAAGGTGCTGCACCATTCTCATATGGATGGTAAGCACTACCAGAAGCAGCAATGTCCCATTTATGCCGCGCTCCACGATGGTAGTACGCATCGGGTGGCCGATGAGGTGTTTTGGCGCAAAGACGGCACTTACTTTCCGGTGGAATACATTAGTACGCCTATGCGCGATGAGCAGGGCCGCGTGATTGGTGCGGTAGTTACCTTTCGTGATATTACGCAGCGCAAATGGGCAGAGGCAGTGCTGAACCAAACGAAAGAAGACTTAGAAGAGAAAGTGCGATCGCGCGCTGCTGAACTTTATACCGCGAATGAACACCTCAAAGAAATGAGTGCGCTCAAGTCTCGGTTGGTTTCTATGGTTTGCCATGAATTTCGTAATCCATTGAATAATATTGCCCTCTCGGCATCTTCGCTAGGGCGCTACGACGAAAAGCTGACCAAACCCGAGAAACAACAATACATTGCTCGTATTTCTGCGAATGTGGAACGAATGACTCGCATGATTGATGATGTGTTGGTTCTCGGTAAAATTGAGGCAAAACGCTTAGAAATTAAGCCAAAACAAACAGATTTGGTTTATTTCTGTCGTGAGCTGTTGGCAGAAATGTCTCCGAACCACCGGCAGCTTATCTTTGCCGGGCGATTTAAGCCCCTCCATGCCAACGTGGATCAGATGTTGTTACGCTCTATTTTGCTCAACGTCCTTTCAAACGCTATTCAATATAGCCCTGAAGAGAGTCTCATTCAGCTCTCATTGCGCCAGCGCAAGCACTGCGCCGTTTTCAAAATTAAAGATCAGGGCATCGGCATTACCACAGAAGACTATCCCCATCTGTTTGAGCCGTTTCACCGGGGTAAAAATGTGAGCAATGTACCCGGTACGGGGCTTGGGCTAAGCATTGTGAAACAGTTTGTGGAGCTGCAAAAAGGCGAGATTAAGGTCGAGAGTGAGTTGGGTGTGGGGACAACCTTTGCGATCACGCTACCGTTACTTTCCCAGGCTCAATTGAAGGCGTGTATAGATAAAAGATCTCATATTCTATAAAAAATGTCCTATCCGATTTTGTCTCTTCTCTGCATAGGATATTTAAGAAGAGTCTTTTTACACAGGTCTTAATTTTATGGCTGCGCCTAATTTAGTGCCCCCCTTTACCTATGAGACGGCCAAACAAAAAGTCCGTATGGCCGAAAATGCCTGGAATAGCAGAGACCCTGAGCGTGTCTCTATGGCCTACTCAGACTATAGCCACTGGCGTAACAGAGCCGAAGTGTTTCAGGGCCGAGAGGCTATTCGAGAGTTTTTGAAGCGTAAGTGGGATAAAGAGCTGGACTATCGTCTCGCAAAAGAAATGTGGGCCTTTGGAGAGAACAGAATTGCGGTGCGGTTTCAGTATGAGTGGCACGATGATTCTGGGCAGTGGTACCGCGCCTATGGCAATGAGAATTGGGAGTTTGATGAGGCAGGGCTAATGCGCCGTCGTGAGGCCAGCATTAATGACATGCCTATAAAAGAAGAGGAGCGGCGCTTTGACTGGCCCGCACCTGGAAATAGACCAGAGGATCACCCTGGGTTAATGGACTCTCCAATCTAGTCAATTAGCGCGAGGAAATTCACTACCTTCCTAAAGGCTGGCCTTTTAGGAAGGTAGTGAATAGTACTAAATAGCCAGCCTGTAGAAAACAGGCTGGCTATTTAGTATTACGTCGAGGGTTTTCAAAACCTCCATGACGATGTGTGCGTCCTTTCGGGCAATGGGCCTAATGCGGTCTATAGATTTTTTGAAAAATTCGTAGTGGAACAGCGAAGAGTTCTCCATCAATTTTCAATTAGAAACGATCCTCAACAGAGATTGGATTCGGGACATGGACATATACCATTGCCAAAAAACTGAAGTTCTCTCATTCAGAAGTTCTCTCATTCAATTGCTTGCCCGGATTTATATTGAAGATGCAAGCGTAATGCTTGATCTGTCTCCTTCACTCTGACCGAATTCGCTAAGCTCGCAAAATGAGTGATTAGGTGGAAAGTCAGGTTGAGCGGAAATTTCGTTGCAAACATGTGTCTTATGATCGTGAATTGTCTCTCTTTTTTATCTCTTCATTGAATCTGAATAATGTTGCCTAAATCTCATCGTTGATGGTTGTCCATGTTGTGTGGAATTGGCTCTCTACTCGGTGTGAATGATTTAGTAAAGAACAACATATTGGTAAAGAACAACATCTTTTAATTGTGCTTTTTGTCATGAATTCTCTGAGGTAAGCATTTTCTGTAAACAGAGATTGCCTCTGCGGAACTGTGTCGTGAAAGAGAAGCCGTAGGCCAGCACTGCGCGGGCAGCTGCCGTGTAGCCGACCTTGTTTTGGTAGAGTTATGATTAAGCAGAGAGTCTCCGTGAAATTGACCTTGTGAAATTTTCAACTACAAATTTTCAGAAGAGCTATGATGAAACTATAGGGTTCTTGCAGTGCTCTATTGCAATAGCATCTGTTGATAGTCAGAAAGGCTCATGGGTTCAGCTTATCTAGGTCTAAAGTCCTATCTCTTTTTTAGGTCTTTCGCCTTATATCTTTTTCAAACACTTTCACTTATGCTCTTTCATAGCGCTGAAAATCAGTAGCCCCCACTGTCAAAGGCAGAGATTTGCGTTTTCTCTATTGAGCTAGATGAAACAGCATTTCTGACTGATTTAGGTTGTTATTTATATGCTTGTTAGATTGAATGAACAAATTAATTGTGTAGGCAATTTGGCTGTTTTTATTGAGGGTGGCACGAACGTAACTAGCATTGCAGAAAGAGACATTAGAGAAAGCATCATTAAAGAAAGTGCTAAGCCCGGTTTAAATGCCTTGGCATAAAATATGTTGAATAGAGAAGCAATACGGAAAGAGTTTGTTCTATGCTCTGTTTAGTTCTCGATTTTGAGTGAGTTTTGGGCTTTTTGCTCAGAATTGTTGAATTTTGTCTTTTGTTAGGGATATCTAAATGTGGATTTGTTTTGATCAATACTCCGGACATAATTACGAGACGAGGACACCGTATTCACAGAGGCTTTGGTAGTTGTGATGCGATTTAATCCAAGTCTCGTCCAAGTCTAAGTTGTAAATAAAGCGTTCAAGCAGATGCTGATTGAGTTTGCGCC
>JBGCGG010000098.1:0-14420 GCA_045110585.1 Phormidesmis sp.
TCTGGCACCATGCCAACCGAGATGAGGCTGCAATTTTGCACGCAAGGTATTAAGCTCAATCATGGGAGTTTGATAAGTTGTGGTTAACCTATGAAACTCCCTCCCTGACTATCCTGCAAGCTTTTGTCCTGTACTGAGGGCTTGCCCACACTAAGCAGGTGCGGCCTTACGTTGTTGTACGGAGTGCTGCATCAATACGGAAGTGAGGGTTGGAGAATAAGAGTGCCAGAGCAAAAGATGAGTAAGCGTTTTCTCGATAATGTCTATGACGGAGAAAACACGGTGTGGCACTACATCATTGTGATAGGAGTTGTTGTTCTCTACTGGCTTTTGTTTGCTTATTTGTCCATGGTCGTGACGCAAAGCTTGCTAGAGTCTATGGGGTTTCACGCGTTAATTGCTCGTATGGTGAGTGAGGCGGTGCCGTTTGCCGCTGTGATTGGCTGGCTGATGTTGATGTTGCCTGAGCTGCATGAGCGATCTTGGCAGAGCCTAATTAACGCGGAATCGACGATTAATTATCGGCGTGTTGCGCAGGGCTTTGCGGTTTGGGGCTTGCAGATAAGCATTTTTGCGGGCCTCGCGATCGCCGATAATCCTAGCCACTACAGCTTTAACTTTGACTGGCAAGAATGGAGCTTACTACTCATTTTGTCAGTTTGTTTAGTGCCTATACAAACCTCCGCTGAAGAACTCTTGTTTCGAGGCTATTTAATGCAAGGATTACGCTTATTAACAAAGCATCCTCTCTGGCTAATGAGCCTGACCGGACTGGCGTTCGCTATCCCTCACTTTGGCAACCCTGAAATGGCCAGAGGCGATTTTATTTGGGGCGCATTAGACTACTTTACTTGGGGCGTTATTTTTGCCATGGTCACGCTCAAAGATAACGGCTTAGAGCTAGCGCTGGGCATGCATGCCGCTAACAATCTTTTTGTCTATTTGTTTGTGACCACACCCGATTCAGCGGTCAGCTCTCCTGCACTTTTTGTGTACGAACAGCCAATAGATCCGAGCTTTGGCTTTCTTGGTTTACTGATAGAAGGCGCTATTTTTTACGCTGTTTTCTTTGGTGGAATTCCCCGCTACAAACTGGGCCAACGTTCTGAAAGCAGCAGCTAGGTCGCTCAGTTCAATCATTTATAAACCACAACACTCAGCTGATTCAGAAAGCCTCCGTACCCAAATGTCGGGGCTTTAAGACAAAATGCCGAAGCTCTCTATGGCAGAGGACTTCGGCTTTCTTATCCAGCCATAGGCACACACGTCACCCATGAATTAAACAGGCTAGTCAAAATGCCCCCGTGATAAAGATGTAGAAAGGCCCCAAGCCCAGCCTGTGAGTAGGAGCGGAAAGCCCAATACAGAAAGGCTGCTGGTCACTAGCATGCTAAGCCCCATCAGCCACATAATGAACTGTAAAGAGCCGCCTAAAAGCTCACCATCAGCGAGTGAGCCGGTTCCAGGCATGAGTAAGTTCAGCGTCAATAAGAAATTTTTCATAGCGTTTAACCAACGTGCTTTGTACGATGTAAGCCGCGCCTGTAACAGCAAAGAACATACTGTTTATTACAGATGCAAATAAGCATTATGTAGATGCAGATGAATAAGGCTGAGGTGAATAAGCAAGATTCTCGTAAATCTGATAAGTAATGGGAACAAATCAATTCATGGAGAGATCTTTAATCACTATTAAACGTCGAGTTTATAAAGCCTCAAACAGAAAAGTCTAGGCTTAGAATATGCGTGAAACAAGACAAGGATTTTATAAACATCCTCGAATCAAATATCTTCTAACTAACGTTAACTCTACGTTTCCCAATGCTATCTCAAGAACATAAATAGCCTACGTGAATTTAGCTTGTCTTCACACTTTATGAATGGGTGGTTGGATTCTACTTTGGTACGCAAATATTGAATGGAATCCTTTTATACCAAGTGTGTCAGCGTTTGTCCTGGCTCCTTAGAGTCGGAACAAACAACAATATTGGCCTGTAGTAGATACTCTAAGCTGGCATCAGTAAGATTGTTGCTTAACGTATTAAATCAAGGTGGCAAATATTTGATACAGGTTGAGAGGGTAGCGTAGAAAGCGCGTCCTGATAAACATGCATGCTGATACCACTCCCTTACGATTCTCGTGGGGGAACCAGGTCCCATCTGTTTAGACATATAGACTTTCTAAACAGATAGGCAATTTTTTTACTTTTCTTATTCTTTCTGCTTATTTCCCTTTTGCTTATTTCCCTTGTTTATTGGGACGGCTTATTGATGATTTTCCCTTCTAACAACAGTTGGCAGAGGGGCGAATCTTCTTCTTGCTTTTGCCTATGAGGTATGGATTGGGATCTCAGCCAGAGGTTAAATGACTTGCTCACTTTCTTTGTCAAATAAGTGAAAGCGAGTGAGGTCGAACTGAAGATTTATCTGTTCACCGGGTGTCACTTTTGCCCGAGGATCGAGGCGGGCAATAAATTCAGTACCGTCTTGTAGCTCGAAGTAAACAATGATTTCGTGGCCCATCAGTTCTACAAGGGTGGCTGTGGCAGGGATGCTGACCGGGCTGATGCCGGGTGGGACGTATTGTGGGTGAAAGATGCCTTCAGGGCGAATGCCGAAAATGACAGGGCGACCGGAGAATTCGGTGTAGCGTTGGAGACGCTCTGACGGGATGGGCACAGTGATGCCGCTGCTCGTTTTGATGCTAAGGATGCCTGTTTCGGTGGTGAGGCGGGCCTCAAAAAAGTTCATGGAGGGGCTGCCGAGGAAACCTGCTACGAAGATATTGTTGGGGTTTTCGTATACATTTTGGGGCGTATCTATTTGTTGGAGGATGCCTTGGTTCATGACGGCAATACGGGTGCCCATGGTCATGGCTTCGGCTTGGTCATGGGTGACATAAACGAAGGTGGTGCCTACTTTTTTGTGGAGGGCGCTGAGTTCGGCGCGGGCTTGGACGCGCAGCTTGGCATCTAGGTTAGAAAGCGGCTCGTCCATGAGGAAAACGGCGGGCGATCGCACAATGGCTCTGCCTAGGGCAACTCGCTGCCGCTGACCGCCCGAGAGCTGTTTAGGCTTACGATCCAAAAGCTGTTCTATCCCTAGCTGACGGGCCGCTTCTTCCACCCGCTGTCTAATCTCTTTTTTCTTAATGCCTTTGAGATCTAAGCTAAAACCCATGTTATCTGCGACGCTCATGTGCGGATACAGCGCATAGGATTGAAACACCATGGCAATGTCTCTATCTTTTGGGGTGACGTTATTCACTCGTTGTCCGTCTATATAAATGCTGCCGCTGCTGATGTCTTCTAGGCCCGCGAGCATACGCAGCGAAGTTGTTTTACCGCAGCCAGAAGGGCCAACGAGGACAAGAAATTCTTTGTCTTCTAGTTGGATGTTGAGGTCTTTTACGGCGGTGTAGCCGTTTTCGTATTGCTTGGTGACGTTCTCGAAAGTGACGCTAGACATGATGATGTTGAGTATGAATTGATGGGGTGTGGCTTCGGCTCCGCTTAGCCCTTGACTGAACCGGCTAGGAGACCGCGCACGAAGAAGCGCTGGAGCGCAAAGAAAACGGCCATAGGTACGAGCATGGAGATAAATGCGCCTGCGGTGAGGAGGTACCAGTCTTGGCCTCGATCTCCCACAATGTTGCGCAGCACGAGGGTGACGGGGGCGACGTCTTGATTGCCGCCTAGATATACAAGTGCGACGAGCAGATCGTTCCACACCCAAAGGAATTGGAAAACGGCAAAGGAAGCGATCGCTGGCATGCTTAACGGCACAATGACACGGGTAAAGGTTTTGAGATGAGAGGCCCCATCGACTGCTGCTGCTTCAATTAAATCTCTGGGTAGCGACCCGATGTAGTTCCGCAATAAGTACACGCCGAGGGGGAGGCCATAGGCGCTGTGAGCGAGCCATACCGCCAAATATGTTCCAGCAATGCCGAGGGCGTTGTAGGCTCGCAGCACTGGGATTAACGTCATTTGTAAGGGCACCACCAGCAGGCCCACGGTCATGATAAAGAGGGCTTGGCGTCCAGGGAATTCCATCCAGGCGAGGGCGTAGGCTGCAAAGGTGGCGATCGCAATGGGAATGACCGTTGCGGGTACTGAAACAACCAAACTATTGAGAAACGCCTGCCCCATGCCCTGATTGAACAGGACATCTTGATAGTTGCTGAGGGTGAACTGGGTGAATTCAAATGGGTTGATGAAAACAGTCCACCAGCCGCTTGTGGTCAAATCGTCGGGCGGGCGAAAGGAGCTGATAAGTAGCCCGAGCGTGGGTAGTGTCCATAAAACAGCGATTGTAATGACTGCAATATGGACGGGCGCTTTGGCCATGAACCGCTCAAAGCGAGATTGTTCTTTACGGTTGCCTTTGGCGCGGTAGTCTTTCTGAGGGACTGGTGGCATGGGCGCATGCGGTTTTGCCGAGGTCATCTGTCTAGTTCCTGCTGACGAAATCTGTGAATGTTGGCAACCATGACCGGGATAACGGCAATGAGGAGAATGACGGCGATCGCGCTGCCCCGGCCAAAGTTTCGAAAGTTAAACATCTCTTTAATCATGCGGCTGGCAATAACATCGGTTTGTAAGTTGCCGCCCGTCATCACAAAAACGATGTCAAACACTTTGAGCACCAGCACAACAACGGTGGTCGCCACGACGGTAACCGTTGGCATAATCATGGGGACAATAATGCGCCTAAAAATTTGAATCTCGTTGGCACCATCTACGCGGGCCGCTTCCAGCACGTCTTTAGGGACGCCTTTAACCGCAGAAGAGAGCAGCACCATGCAAAAGCCGGTTTGCAGCCAAATCATGATGGCAATCAGCGCAAAGTTATTGAGGCCCCGATTCACCAGCCAGCCAATGGGTTCAAACCCAAGGGAAACCGCGATCGCATTTAAGACGCCAATTTGCTCGCTGCCCACCGGACGATACGCATAGACAAACCGCCAAATGACGCTGGCTCCTACAAACGAAATCGCCATTGGCAAAAAGATCAGCGACTTGGCCAGCGGCTCATACTTCACCCGATCAATCAGCACGGCAATAATTAGCCCCAGCCCCACGCTAATACCCGTCACTAAGACCAGCCACAAAAAGTTGTTGCGAAAGGTAATGAGCATATCGGGGGCGCTCAGTGCAAAAAGGTAGTTTTGGAGTCCTACAAATTGGCTGGAGCTGGGGCCAAAGAAGCTTAGATAAAAGGTGCGAATGGCCGGAATGACGAGATAGCCAATCAGCAGTAGCAGCGAAGGGCCAACGTATATCCAAGGCAGCACTCGCAGTCTGGCTTTTTGGGGCAGGGTTTTTTCAACCAGAATATTGAGGCCGTAGAAAATAGCGATAATGCCGCCACAGCCGAAGGCGATCGCCAGTAGGGCCTGAAGAATGAGTGCAACATTGTTATTCATAACCTACTCTCCTATTTCCGCTGGCCAGTAATACTCAATTTGCTCAGTGACTTGCTTGGCCGAAGATCCTGCAACAAAGTTCATCGCTTCTGTCCAAAAGGTGCCTGTGCCCACCGCGCCTGGCATCGCATCTGACCCATCGAATTGAACAACGTCGGCTGAGGTGAGTAACTCGGCCTGTTGGCGGGTAATGTCATTGGGGTATAGGCCCAAATCGACCTGTTTGTTTGGCGACAAAAAGTCACCCCTAGCTGCCCAGATTTCGTGGGGGGTGGGTGAGGCCATGTATGCCATAAACTTCCGTGCTGCGGGGGTGTCTTGCAGCATGGCAAAAATATCACCGCCGACTAAGAGTGCATTTGAATAGTCAGGATTGATGTCGGGAGTTTGGAAAAAGGTAACGTCTTCGCCTAACACCACATCATCCGGGAAAAAGTTAGCAATGAAATTGCCCTGACGGTGCATAAAGCATTTTGGCTCCTGGGCAAATAAGCCCGTGGGTGCTTCACCCCAAGAAATGCTGAGTGCGCCTGTTTTGCCGCCCCATACAGAACCAGGCGATCGCACAATGTCACCAAAGTACTCAAAAGCTGTTTGCACCTCGGGTGAGTCAAACGGAACCTCATGGTTCACCCATTGCTCATAGAAGTCTGGGCCTGCGGTGCGCAGTAAAATCTCTTCTATCCAGTCTGTTGCAGGCCAGCCAGAGGCATTCCCGCTTTCTAAGCCTATGCACCAAGGAGTCTCTCCTGCTGCGATCATTTGATTGCTCAGCGCAGTCAGCTCCTCCCACGTTTTTGGAATGTCGTATCCTCTTTTCTCAAACTGCGCAGGTACGTACCACACGAGGCTTTTGACGGCTGAGCGATACCACACTCCATAAATCTTGTTATTGACCGTAGATAAATCAATCCAACTCTCTGGATAATATGCGTTGAGCGCTGCTCGGCTCAAAAAATCATCTAGGGGAACCAGAGCGCCTTCTGCCGCTAAGGATTTCATCAAGCCAGGCTGCGGGAACATGGCAATATCAGGCGGATCGCCGGAATCTATGCGAACCGGCAACAGCGTTGTGAAGGCATCTGTTCCTTCATAGATGACATCAATGCCAGTTTCCGCTTCAAAAGGGGCGATCGCCTCTTCTAATCGAGCTTGCTGCTCACCTACAAATACGCCTAAAACAGTCACGGTATTTGGGCTGTTTTGTCTCTCTGTAGATTCTGTGCCTGTGGCTGCTTCCTGGTCGGCTCCTGTGTCTGTGCCGGTCGGCTGGTTTTGGCTACAGCCCACGAGAGAAACGCCAAGGACAAATAATAGGGCGAGCTGAGATTTTAAAGCGGTGTGTAGAAAAGAGGTGCGTAGAAAAGCGATACGCGGAAAAGAATCACGAGACAAAGATGAGCGAGGAAGCGCTAAAAACTGCTGAATACTTGAAGAAATCGAGTGGAGCATAACCGAGATTTTTAGAGCCTAGCTGTTTTTACGTTTGTCACTATTCATTAACTGTAGATTTCTTCAACAGAACCTCTCCATATCTTTAGAGAGAATCCGGAAAGTCTGACACAAAAGTTCATGGCAGCCTATCGCATATAGCCCGTCGCATATAGCTCATCTTGCACAGATAGAAAAAGAGTTGCATAGCTCGCCATGCAACTCTCCAGGGAAATTTTAAGGGATACGCTAAAGGGCCATGCATAAGCCACTACCACCCTGAATCATTGGGCTATTCAAGGCGGTAGCAGATGCCCGTTAGGGTCGGAACAGTCGTCTATGCAACGTACTCAAAGTTGTTGCTGTTGAGTGAGAGGTTCGCTACGTTTGCACCGGCAACAATACCGATACGCTCATTCCCGTAGGAAATGCTGACCTCGCCGTTGTTGGTCTGTAGGGTGTAATCGTTGGCAGAACCGTGCAGCACAATCACATCTTCATTAATGCCAAAGTCGGTGATGCCTGCGAAGTCGCTAAAGCCTTCAGCTGTGTAGTAAGCGCGGGTTGCATCGCCAAGTACAAAGCGATCGCCTTCTGCGCCACCAATCAAGATATCCAACTCACCCGCGCCTGCGTGCTCTGCGTCAGTACCGTTAAGGAAATCAGTCGCTTCTAAAGACGTCAGTATGTCATTACCGCCGCCACCGATCATGAAGTCTTTGCCCAGGCCACCAATAATAACGTCGTCGCCTTCGCCACCGAAGAGATCATCATCGCCTGCGCCGCCTTCTAAGGTATCGTTACCGCCGTTGCCATAGAAGAAATCTCGCCCGTCGCCGCCTTTCATAACGTCGTTTTCTTCAGTCCCTCGGACTTCAGAGAAGTTGCGAACAGTGTATGTGAGATCGCCTACATGAGGGACGTTTTTCACAGTGAACGTATCTTGGCTAAAGTCCACATCTAAAGATGCATGACCTGTCGCATCGCGACCGTCTATGACATTTGCATAGTTCGCTGAGCCAATAAACTCTTCAACATTGCGCACGTGGTCAGTGCCCACGCCTTCTTTGTGCACCACACCGCCCGCTTGAATAGATACTCGAACATCTAGCTCGCTGTAATCTACTTTGTCGAGCAAGTGGCTGCCGCCATCGATAAAGTCGTTACCTTCGCCGCCAATGAAGAAGTCGAAGCCGCTGCCACCGAAGCTCTTGTCATTGCCTTCGCCGCCAATAAAGGTGTCGTTTCCGCTGCCGCCGTACATGCGGTCGTTGCCTTCTTCACCCACCAAGACGTCATTACCGCCTCTGCCGATGAGCAAGTCATTGCCCTTGTTGCCATTCAAAATATTGCTGCCGTGGTCACCTTTAATGGTGTCGTTGCCGCGTGAACCCACAATATTTTCAATAGAAGAGAAGTGCTCTCCGCCCCCTACTGTGAAGTGAACCGTTTGGGAGTACAGATCGACGCTGAGGCCGCTGCTGAGGTTATCCCAAGAGATGGTGTCATTGCCTTGGCCGCCGTGGATGTAGTCTAAGCCAAATCCACCGATGATAAAGTCATTGCCTTTGCCTGCGTAGATGTAGTCGCGTCCGTTACCACCATAGATTTTATCGTCACCATCGCCGCCGAAGATAACATCATTGCCATGAGTGCCCTGAATGTTGTCGTCGCCGTGTGTGCCCCAAATATAGTTGTAGCAGTAAGTCATGGATAAAAGTGCCTCAATACTCTAAAGCAAACGTGCTTTTCACTGAGTAAAACACCGTACGCATAAATACTGAAAGGACTCTACTGAAGGCTGTTAGAAACTTGACTGAGAAGAACAAATCCGTGAAAAGAGAGTTAATCAGGGAACCTTGCATTAACTCATGTTGTTGTTGCATTCAACACGATGAAGACTATGACTTAGACGCTAGGATAGCGCAGCCTATGGCCAACTATCATCAATCTCTTGGGTCACCTCTTCTACTGATTTCCCTTTCGCAAAGTCCACCATGCCCTCCCAGAAGGTGCCAGCGCCCACAAACCCGGGCATCATATCGGACGCATCAAAGCGAACAACATCTGCATCTAACAAAAATTGTGCAATATTTTGGCTAACAATGTCTGGATAGACATCTAACGGCACCTGCTTTTGCGGTGACATAAAGCCCCCGAGTCCTGCTGCGATGATATGAGGCTCGGGCGTTGCCAAATACTGCATGAGCTTGCGCGCCTCAGGCGTGTTTCTAAACATGGTGACTGCGTCGCCTGAAACTAAAAGAGGATTGCCAAATTTAGGATCGATAGGCGGTAGCGGAAAAACATCGTAATCCACTCTAGGTTCTTTTTCGGGTGGAAAGAACGATGTGATAAAGCTGGCCTGGCGGTGCATGTAGCAGTTGGGTGGTTCTGAAAATAACCCTAGAGCAGAGTCGCCATAGGGCACATTTAAGGCTTCTTCAGCAGTGACGCTGGTGTATTTGGGCTTGCGCAAAAATGTCCCAAACTCATTGAACGCTTTTTGGACGGTGGGAGAGTTAAAGGCTAAGCGGTTATCTATCCACTGCTGATAGGCTTCTGGGCCAGCCGTGCGCAGCATAATGTCTTCAATCCAATCGGTGGCGGGCCAACCTGTGGCCTCTCCACTTTCTAAGCCAATGCACCAGGGGGTGCCGCCTTCTTCCACAATGCGATCGCTTAAATTTTTCAACTCCGCCCAAGTCGTCGGCAGGCCATACCCTTTGGCCTCAAAAGCCGTAGGCCGATACCAAACCAAACTTTTTACCGAGGCCCGATACCAAATTGCGTACTGTTCGTTATCAATAGTGCCTAAATCTAGCCAAGTATCGGAATAGGCAGCCTTGAGCGAGCTGGTTTCCAAAATTTCATTGAGCGGCACCAGCAAATCTTCGGCAGCTAAGTCTGCAATCAACCCTGGCTGGGGCAGCACGACTAAATCCGGCTCATTCATGGCGCTGAGGCGAAGGCGCAGCAAGGTCAAAAACCGATCGGTGCCTTCATAGACCACATCGATATTTTCACGTTCTTCAAACGGGCGCACTGCGGCTTCAAATGCTGCTTGCTGCTCACCCTGGAGTTGGCCTAGCACGGTGACAACAGCCGTTTGCTTGGGTGAATTTGGCTCGGAAGCCAACGTCCGACAGCCGCCCAGCAACATAGAGACCGCCATTAATACCGGCGCCCATCCCCAACGCCGCTGGGCAGTTTTTCCATTGGCGATATTTTGAGAAGCCAGCATCACATTCATAATGTTCTAAACAACATCACCTACTTAGATGAGCATTCACGCTCAGTCAGGATGCTCCGGATACCTCTAGCTAGATATTGATATCTGGAAATATCTCAGAATCTCTTCAATTGACGTAAGCCTTAGCCCGTATAAAACGTTACCGCGCTACTGAGGCCAGAAATTATAAAACAACTCTATAACTTTGCTCACTAGGCTGAGGTAAGGTTGGCAGGGCCAAAATTCTATTGGATGGATCAACCTTATTGAATCTGTTCGCCTGCGCTAACTTGAAAACCTCAAGTTAACGTGAGTGCGGCATAAAGAGCACTACGTGCAACCGCTGAACCCACGGTTATAAAAGGCATCCGCATCTGTTACGCGTAGATGCTTTAGACGTAGACGCTATTTTGCGTGCTGTGTTGCCGAGGTTGGGCCAACTTGAGGCCGGATTGGTGCCACATTGAGGTCGGCATGGAGTCGAATTGAGACCGAATTGAGACCGAATTGTGGCCGACTTTTGCTGTCGTTTACTTTTTGAGTGGGTCTGCTGTGTTTCGCTAGGCAGCGCAGACCCTACTTTTGAGGCCAGCTCTCATCAATATCAGCCGCAACGGCTTCAGGTGATTTCCCTTCAGCAAAGAGCACCATTTCCGCCCAAAACTTATCGGTGCCGATTCCGCTTGGCATCATATCTGAGCCATCAAAACGAATCACTTCTGCTTCTGAGAGCAGGTAGGCAATTTTTTGAGTGACTAAGTCAGGATATTTTTCAAGGTCGAACTGCTTATGTGGTGAGATAAAGCCGCCTGCATTCACGCTCACTTCGTGGGGCACAGGGGTCGAAAAATATTGCATTAAGGCATGAACTTCCGGGGTCTCATGAAACACTCCGAGCGCATCGCCTGCGACCAAAAGAGGTGTTCCGAATCGTTCGTCGATGCTAGGCAGCGGAAAAATATCGTAGTCAACTTTGGCTTCTGTATCGGCTGGGAAGTAAGACGAGATGAAGCTGGCCTGCCGGTAAAGGTAGCAGCTAGGGGGATCGCTAAACAGCGCTTGTGAGGTTTCTCCGTAGGGTTGAGTCACGGTGCCAGCGGCATCGCCATCGACAAACTTCGGCTGATGCAAAATTTGGCTAAAAGTTTGCAGCGCTTTTAATACAGGCGGTGAATTGAACGGGAGCTGATGCGTTACCCACTGTCGATAGGCTTCTGGCCCTGCGGTGCGCAGCATAATATCTTCTATCCAGTCGGTGCCTGGCCAGCCGGTGGCTTCACCACTGCCTAGTGCAATGCACCAAGGGGTGCCACCATCTGCCACAATTTGCTTGCTCAGGGCGATCAGCTCATCCCAGGTACTGGGAATGCCGTAGCCTTTAGCGGCAAAGGCTGTAGGCCGGTACCATACGAGGCTTTTTACCGAGGCCCGATACCACAGCGCGTAGGGCACATCATCTACGCTGCCTAAGTCTATCCAGCTATCTGCGTAAGATTTGCGGAGTGCGTGGCGGTCGATAAATTTGGTGAGCGGGACTAGCTTGCCTTGCTTTGCAAACTGCGTGATGAGTGCGGGCTGGGGAAAGATGGCAACATCAGGTGACTGCTTCTTTTGAACGCGTTCAACAATCAGCTGGGGGAAAGCCTCACTGCCCTCGTAAATAACGTCAATGCCGGTTTCTTCTTCAAAGGGAATCAGGGCTTGTTCAAATCGCTCCTGCTGCTCGCCTACGAACATGCTCATGATCGTGACGGTTTTGGGCGATTCAAATGCGTTGACTTTGATGGGCGATCGCATACAGCCAGATAACCCAAACGCCACCCCGAGCCAGAGCAGGTGCTTGGGAACCGCAAGCCACGGAGGCGTTATACCTTGATTTGAAGGAGCCATAGTGTTTTGCAGCCACCAGTCAGCGCAAACTTAAAGTAGATATACTTAGCTATACCGTTTATCTTTTGGCCATCAATCCGTAAAACCACGAGCATAAAAGGTGTATAAAGACATCATATTTCATCACCGTATGTGCCCTTTAAACGCTGAAGCGATTCAATTTACGTAATTTCATTGAAAATAGCAGCACGCCCTATCAAAATAGAAAACGTGTCTGTTGTGCGCGTGCTCGCATCGCAACACAGCTTAAATGTGTATGTTAGATTCTCCAGAAAGAATCCCAAAAAGACTTAGAATTCTCTCGAAAAGATGCCGCAGCTCGACCAGCTAAACCTGTTCCCAAACGTAAATGGAGAGAATGCGCATCCGGAGGAGTCTCAACCGCTGAGAGGGCGATCGCTGCCTGATTATCGCGTGCGCGAAAGCAAGCGTGCTAAGCACGTCTCCATCAAAATTTCAGTGGAAGGTGAGGTGGAAGTTGTTGTGCCTGCCGCCTTTGACCGGACGCAGCTCTCGGAGATTTTAGAGCGGCGTAAGCCATGGATTTTAAAGACGCGATCGCGCTTAATTTCTGCTGCTGCCGATACCCCCGCCGATTGGAACATTGAAAAGCCCGAGAGCATCACCTTTCGCTGGCAGTCTCGTGGCTTAGAAGAAACAGAAACCGACGCCGAGACAGAGCATTGGGCCGTACAATACCAGCCGACCACCGGCAATAAAATTACCTGCATCCCCGCTTTAAATAACAGACTCACCCTCAAAGGCAACACCGAAAGCACCGCACTCTGCCAGTCCGTACTGCGTAAATGGCTCAACCACCGCGCTCACAAAAGCCTCACCCCGTGGCTCCGTCAGCTCGGCTACGAGCTGAACCTCCCCTGCCGCCGCATTTCCGTACGCGGCCAAAAAACCCGCTGGGCCAGCTGCTCCAGCCAAAAAGACATCAGCCTCAACTACAAACTTCTCTTTCTGCCTCGTCCTCTCGTTCACTACGTCCTCGTGCATGAGCTCTGCCACACCGTCCATATGAACCACTCCAAAAAATTCTGGGCGCTGGTGGAATCTAAAATGCCAGACTACGCCCACTGGGACGAAACCCTGAAAAAAGGCTGGCGCTACGTCCCCCGCTGGGTGGAGAAAAAATGAGTGCGTCCCACCTTCCTGGGCAGAGCCGAATGGCTCGCTCTGCCTCTGCTCGCGCAGAAGCTCCTCACAGCGGCTATCATTGGCGTCATCAGCCTGACCGCTTCTTTGAAGGCTGGTACTTTCGTCTGACCTTACCCGACCCTGCGCAGACGTTTGCCTTCATGTACTCCATTGACGATCCGGCTGGCGGCACTGCCCACAGCGGCGGCGCAGCCCAAATACTTGGCCCCAACGAAACTTATTACTGCCGCACATTTCCAAACGTCACTCAGTTTTGGGCGTGGCTACCCCGCTTGGGCCTGGGGCATTGGCGTCAGCCCGCTGGCCAACCCAGATACCTCCCGCCACAGGTATTTGAAGATGAAATAGTGGAAGGCTATCAAGCCACCGCCCGAGTCCATCAAGGAAAGCTGCTGCTGCCCTCTGGTGATGTTCAAGCCCAATGGCATTACGAAACCCAAGCGGTGTCTACTTGGGGTGCCCCCGTTCCTCGGGCAACCGCAGGCTGGCTGTCGTTTTTTCCTATTTTTGAGCCTGGTTGGCAGGTGCTCATGGCTCATGGCCTAGCCACTGGCTGGATTGAGTGGCGCGATCGCGATACTGACTCCTCACTGACTCGCTATACCTTTGAAAACGCACCCGCCTATGCCGAAAAAAATTGGGGTGGCGCGTTTCCAGCCAAATGGTTTTGGCTACAGTGCAACGCCTTTGCCAACGAACCTACGTTAAGCGTCACTGCGGCTGCGGGTATTCGGGAAGTGCTGATATTAAAAGAGAATGTCGGTTTGATCGGCATTCACTATCAGGGCCAGTTCTACGAGTTCTTTTCTACAAAAACAAAATTTAGCTGGACGGTAGCGCCCTGGGGCCATTGGCAAATCACGGCTGAAAGCTTCTCTCACCGGGTTGTGCTCATCGGCGAAGCCGCCGATGCAGGCGCTTGGGTACGCGTCCCCACCCGAGAAGGGTTACAGTTTCTTTGTCGCGATACTACCCACGGGCATCTCACCTTGCAGTTATGGGCGCTCGGCCCGCAGGAGACTTTACTGGTGACAGCAAGTAGTGAGCTGGCAGGCTTGGAAGTCGGTGGCGCACCTTGGGACGAAACCTGGCACGTCAGCAGTGACTAAAATTCAGAGCCAGCAGCTTTGACATCTTGCTATATTATTTTGTGTGATTAGCGTTGAGTTCACTTTTTGAACATGACATTAATCCCCTGGGGCTGTGGCTCAGATGGATAGAGCAAGCGCCTCCTAAGCGCTAGGTCGCGCGTTCGAATCGCGCCAGTCCCGT
>JBGCGG010000099.1:0-36611 GCA_045110585.1 Phormidesmis sp.
GAGATATAGTCAAATCTGGTGTATGAGACAAAATTAGGCGACCTTCTTCTCTTCGGAATCCGCACTCACTTTTTTCTGCTCAAGACGAACGCCATCTTTGAATTGAATGCCTTTAATCACATCGCCCAAAGCCTTAAAACCTCTAATACGACGCCAGCGCTTTTGAGCGCTCTGCATCAACTTGAACACGAATGGTGTAACCGTTGCGGTTGAGACTGCCCCTCTGGTCTGTTTGGTTCGTAACCGCACGGTGGAAAAGGTGGATTCGATTGGATTAGTAGAACGGATGTGCTGCCAGTGCTCAGCTGGAAAATCATAGAATGCCAACAGCACGGCTCTGTCTTTCTCTAAGCAAGCGCTGGCCTCAGGATACTTCGCACGATAGGTCTGAAGAAATCGGTTGAACGCTTGATTGGCATCAGTTTTTGTCTCTGCACGATAGATCTCCCACAGTGTAGATTTGGCCTGAGGTTGCAGCTTCTTCGGTAGCTTGTTGAGTATGTTCGCCGTCTTATGGACCCAGCAGCGCTGTTTCTGTGTCGTTGGCCATACTTTAGGCAACGCTGCCCAGAAGCCCAAGGCACCATCTCCCACCGCTAACTGCGGGTCATGCTGTAGTCCTTGGTCTTTAAGCTTTAGCATCAGTGTCTGCCAACTCAGTTCAGATTCTCGGTAACCTGCCGCCATTCCTAACAACTCCTTGTGTCCGGTATCGTTGACGCCAAGAATGACCAGAATGCACTGACGCTCGCCGCCGCGAATGTTGAAATAGATACCATCGGCCCAAACATAGACATAGCGCTTATGGCGTAGCGAACGCCCTTGCCAGTCTTGATGCTCTACTTGCCACTTCGACTTCAGTCGGCTGATAGTCGCTGGTGATAAGCCTTTAGCTTCTGGTCCCAGAAGTGCCGATAGTGCTTCACTGAAATCGCCTGTCGAGAGGCCTTTGAGATAGAGCCAGGGCAGGACTTCTTCAACACTGCGGCTGCGTTTGAGATACGGCGGCAACAACAACGAGTTGAACTTGATGCCGTTGCCAGTGCGGTCTCTGACCTTCGGCACCTGGATATCGACTTCTCCTACGCCAGTCGTGATTGTCCGAGCCGGTAAATAGCCGTTGCGCACGACGGCCTGACGCCCTGCATCGTCTCGTAGCCCTTGATACTGGCTGAGAAATGCGTTGAGTTCGGCTTCGACCGCACCTGCGATGATCTCGCGGGCCCCTTGGCGCAACAATTCGCTGAGCGCATCGTTGAAGCTTTCTGTCGTTTCTGGTGTTTTGAACTTGACTAGATTATCTTGAGTCATGGTGTATCTCTACTTCTGGTACTTTCATCTGTCCAGAAGGATACGCCTTTTTTTATCTCCTACGCTGTACACCAGAAATAGTTATAACTCACCAACCTGTCGTATCAAAATCATCAATAGCAATACATGCGAAGCCATGACGGCTAATATTGATGCCTCGGCCCAGAGCGTTAAATTTCCGGGTACTGAGATTGTGACGGTGCAGCCCCAACGTGGGCCTGAATCCGTTGAAAGTTTTTATGATGAATATTTGGCAATCCCCGGCATTTTAGAACAGATTATTCTTGACCGCGACTCTGATGCCTTTATTGTTGCTTGCTGGGGAGATCCAGGAATTGAAGCAGCTCGCGAGATTACGACTAAACCCGTTATTGGTATCTCAGAGGCCAGTCTGTATGTTGCCAATATGTTAGCCGCCAAGTGGAGTGTCGTGACGACGCTTCACCGAGTACGAGACATGGTAGAAAAAACAGTTGTTAAAACAGGTCTAAAAGACCGTTGTGCTTCTGTTAGAACAACAAGATTATCCGTACTTGAAACAGAACAAGATCGGGCAACTACCCTGGACATATTGACTGAAGCGAGTCAGCTAGCGATTCAAGCAGATGGTGCTGAAGCGATTTGCTTGGGGTGTGCTGGCATGAGTGGCTTAGAACAAGAGCTGGAAAGCCGTTTAGGGATACCCGTGATCGATGCTGTTGCAGCCGCAGTCAAGATGGCAGAATCTTTGGTGAGTCTGGGAAAAACCACCAGCAAACAACTGACCTATCGGCTACCGGAACGAAAGGAAATTAAAGGCTATCCATCCCATTATCAAGCTGATAACTTTTCCCGCTAGTGCGATGTCGAAAAGTGTTAGCCACTCATCAAAGGCAGAACCGGAAGTAAAGGACAAACAATCTAACTAAGAGCACGAAGAAAACCAAATCAGCGAGGCCAGGTTCAAAACGAGGGTGCACTTTCGCTACACTCGAGTAAGCTGAATAGCTATCCTTTCTGAGTGAATCCGTCTCCCAACAAGGTAATCAAGCATACCAAACCCTGGATGAATCATTTGCGCCGTCCAAAAGCGGTGATGATGTCTTATCAGCCAGAGACCAAACACTGGCTGTACCAGTTGATATTGGACTTGGCGATGACTTACCACAGAAATTATAAAATAAAACCTTTTTCGTGATTGGGTGATTACGTGTAATCACATGAGCGATATTCAGCTTTTTCTTCCCTCGCTCATCTATGGGGAATTGGGCGATCGCTTGCAGTTGAACGTCCCTCCACCTGGCAATAGCCAAAAGAGCCCGTTGGCGCAAACACGATCTATGGATGGAGGATGGGGCGATCGCTGATTCGTCAGTCTGGGCTGATAACGGCTGTCAGCAATCCCTCAGCGGCTGCAGTCCCTGTAGCCATTCTCAGCACCTTAGAACGGCTTAAAGGTATACAGCAAAAGGGCTGATGACAGCCAGATGCGGCACACATTACATTCCTTTGACGGTAAACCCGTAGTATCCTGCTTAACTTTACCGAGCCATTGGGTTCGCAATAGTTAAAAACGTTCATAACAGTGTTTAGCATTTGCCTGCACAGACAAATACTTTACCGAGCATTTAAGTTCAGAATAGTCATTCACCAGATGTAGGCACATCCTCAAGCTTTTCTATCTTAGTAACGCTCCACCCTGAACGCTCTGCGATATTGACAATCACTTTTCCAACACTACTTATATTCCACAAAAATATAACTATGAAAATGCTAAAAATAGATGAGACACCTACGGAAAAAATAAATTCCAATAAGCTATAACTCTGCTTCTTTTCTAGTCTGCGAGCTAACACCTTTTTGAAGCTGGTTTTCGGATGATTCTGAGACAGACTGCGGCTCGACCCTGCCTTCACATTCTGAGCCGAAGAGTTCCCTGTTGGAGAAGATAAGTTCTTCTGCCCCAACCCCTCTATCATTTCTAACAAAGCCCGAATACTTTTCTCTAACAGTTTCAGTCGTTCCGACTGCTCGGTTTTTAGATAAGTCTCCAGTTTTCTGGATGAATTTTCGAGCTGTTCGCTGTTCGTCTTTAAACTCTCTAATCGTGGTGTCTGTTCCTCCATTAAACACTGACCCAACTGATTGGATACTTCGTGTAACTGCCGTTGACTCTCCTTCAAGTGCTGTAATTCGAGGGCTTGCTCCTCCATTAAGTAATGCACCAATCTCTCCGACGAGCCCCCTAACTCGTTGGTGACAACGGTGAGCTGCTGCGTTGTACTTGCGAATGTCAGCAAGTGCTGCATTAGCGCTTGATAAGTGCTGATTGATGCTTGATACTCTTGCGCCTGACCTCTCAGGCATTCTGACAGGTTGCTGTTTACTTCCGCCCACGCGTCTAGCTTCTCCCAAGACTGGATATGGTGTGCCTCTTGCTTTGCAGTCAATACCTGTATCTGCTCACTCAGATACGCGATCGCTTCTGAATAATCGGCTGATTCCATAATTTTCTTCTACACAGATTGAACTCACTAACCAGATCAAACGCCAACAGGTGATTTTTCCTTTTTATCGGCTACTGTCATCCCTTCTATCGCATTCGCTGAATCTAGCAAGCGTTGAGTATTGGTTATCCATCCTCTGACTCGCATTCCTTTGCTCAAACCAAACTTTTTATACTTCTCATCATTAAGAACATCGACGAGCTTTGCCTTAGACTTTCTAAGCTCATCCAAAATAGCAGGTGGAATAGCAGGTATCTCAAAAATATCGATCTGTCCTTCTTTCGCTAGAGACTGAATCTTCTTCTTTCTCTCAAAATCAATCCACTGGGGAGACGAACTTCTACCCATATTTTTAAGAAATACATGCTTGATAGAAGGATAACGCTCTACATCCTCCTCAAACATTTGAATCGAGTTCGCATCCGAGTCAGAAACCCACCATTTAAAGAGGGCAACACCATCTTCCATCGCCCGTTCAGTAATACCGCACTCATCTATCCATCTGTTGATAAACTTTTCTCCCCCAGCAGGCAGATCAACTAGCACATCTCCTCCTTTTGATTTCTTTTGAAGCTCACCATATGCAATTTCATAAATGCTGTCAGCTAAAGGCGCATAGGCAATGTCATCGGAGAACATAACGGGAAAAGCCGATTTATAAATCTTACTCAAAGTCTGACTATCTGCATCTGCATCGATGAGTGATAAAGACCTTCCATAATGGCGATAGTACTCGATCATGGCACTACACCAAGCACTTTTACCAACATTACCCTTATCACCCGTCACGATATGAATTCTAGTCATGATTACTCTATTACTTGCTTTGATTCTGCTTAAACAGTCGAGCTGAGATCTCTCTGCGCTCTTCTAAGGTCATCTCTGATTTGATACCTGTTCTGCTATCTATCTGCGCCTTGTCTTGATCGTGGCTCACTATCGGACTAGCCGCAGATGGAGCCACGCTTTCTACCTTCTGGGAAGAAGCTGACCCCAATTTTGTAGCTGCCCTTGAGCCAGCGATGTCAGATCCTTTTAAAGAACGTCGACATTGATAATAATCACTCAAAAAGCTACTAAGGCTCTTTTTCCATAACCCAGCGCGTTTAAACGCCGCATGTATAGAAGAAAGACTCTTGCCCTGACTACGGTAGAACTGAATACTCTCAAACAATTCTGAGATAGTTTTAGTCTTTCGATTCTTATCCTCAAAGTCTACTTTGTAGATTTTGCTCATATATCAGTCGCCGAAAAACCTATCAAATAAGGTCAACAGGCTTTTCAAAATCTGTTGCTTATTCTCACTCTATCTTTATTTCTTCATTGTTTGCACAAGCACACACAAAATTCATACAGATATATGAACAACTATTCATATGATTACCCAGCTATTTGCATGAATTTTTAAGCGTATGAATATTCATGCAAATACCTATGCAAATACCCATACAAATACTCGTATAATTATTCGTACAAATATCCATACAATTCTAACCATATCTTCCTTCAACTTTTCAGAATAGCAAGATGTGGGAAAACGGTACCGTTTATGTTCATCAAAGTCTACTGCTCAAAAAGTGAAAAAAATCAGATTGAAAAAAAGGCAAAAGCCGCTGGCTGTAGCACCAGTAAATACCTAAAAAATCAAGCCTTCGCCGACATTTATAGCAGGGCGATGTTTGTCGAACTAGTGAGCTGTATGGTCAGTTTGATAGAAACTGATAGGCTGGCACCAACAGTAAGCGATCGCCTATTCGAGATCGCTCAAGATGTTCTCAACGGCGAATCCCTCGAAGAAAGCAGAGAGCACATGTCAAAGGTATGCAAATTTGAGAATCAAAGTAACCAGGGGCAGTGAGCCTCTTAAATTGTTCGATTACCTATTCGATCCTGAGAAACAATCTGAGGCTAAAAAAGCTACCCTGCTAACAACAGGAAAAATTCAAAACCTCATCATCTGCCAAACCATCCCAGGAAAAAGTATCCAGGCACTTGCCCGCAATTTTAGAAAAATAGCTCAGCTCAACCCAAGAGTTACCAAAACGATTGCGCATTACTCAATTAGCCTTCCCAAGCAAGACAACGAACGGGTTAAGCAAGCCGAGATGTATGAAATTTCTAGGACACTGCTAGAACGGCTAGGCCATACACGATGTCCCTACTTCGGGGTTGAGCACCACGACACCAAGCATCGCCACTGGCATCTAGCTGCTAGCACAGTCAGCTATAGCGGCGCATGGATCAGCGATAGCTTTGAACGCTACCGTCTACGTCAAATAGAACATGAACTAGAAATAGATTTTGGACTCAAGCTGACTAAAACCCGACCCATCACAGAAACTAGAAACCTATCGACCGGCGAGTATCGACTTAAAAAACGCACCCAGAAGCGCTTGCCCAAGGAAAAACTATGGATGGCACTAGATCAGTGCATACCTCTTTCATCTTCCTTAGCAAGGCTAATCATGGAACTACGGGTTAAGTATCCCGAAATTTCAATCCAACTCAGAGAAAAGCAAGAAAAGCATGTTGGGATTAGCTTTGCAGTAGAAGGCATTGCCTTCTCAGGCAGAAAACTAGGCAGAGCCTACTCTCTCAATGGCCTAAAGCGCTATCACGGTATAGAACACAATGATGAATCCAAAGCCCTATTAGATGAAATACTGCTACTCACACCTGAAGAATGTAGGAACCTATATAACGAACTAGAGCGCGATGAGTTGGCTGGAATAGAAGAGGGGAAAATTTACGATATACAACGATAAGATTTAATTTCAGTAAATTTATTGACTGTGTAAATATGCAGCACATTGAGAGAAAAGTACTGCACAACTATCAATTCTTACTGCTCTACTCATTGAATCTTACAAAGAAAGGCATCCAGTCAGGCGCTATCTCGTGAAAAACTCGATTACAACAAACCTAACTTGACTTGAAAACGTCATTGTTCAAGGCTTTACAGCAACGATGGAATAATAAATATTTCTGTTTTAGGCTATCAGGCATATCGTTTGGATTGACAAATCGCTTTCGTAAGAGCTTTAGTTATATTTTCAGTCTGTTGTTTATTTTGGACGACGCCTGCACTAGCTGACATTGGCAGCGTTGAGTTATCCCAAGTAACCTTCAATTCACTGCCTGCATACAAAGAAGCTGGCGATATCGTTTCAGCTGGCGATTTATCTATAGAAATAGGCTACGACCCCAAGCGGCATTGGGAAACAGGCGATCTACCCAGCGATATCTTCACGCTCGGAGATTTTCAATCTTCCCTTGCGCTTCAAAGTCTAAACCTCGATCAAATTTCTCAGCTCTCAGGCTTAGACATAGAGGCACTAAGGATTGCAGATATCCCCTTCCTGCAAAATAAATCATTCTCTGAGATCGTCAATCACGTACCTGCTCTTAAAGATTTCAGACTAGAAGAAATCCCAGCGCTCTCAGAAGTTCTATCAAACTTCGATATTTCTCAAACACTTCAAAACCTGATAGACGCAGATGAATTGCTAGGGGACTTAAACTTCACTGAACTGCTAGGCGATTTTTCTATCATGGAAATCCCAAATTTAAACTTGACAGAACTTTCAGGATTTACTGATTGGCAAGCAACAGCGCTCTCACAAATTCCAGGGCTAGGCGATATCGACTTCGGCACGTTATCGCAACTGCCTAATGTCTTTAGCGGTGTAACAGCAACCCACGATATTAGCTTCGGCGCTAAAGAACATACAAAGACGCCAACTAAAAACGCCATTACAGGCAGCAACATCGACGGCTTCTCTATGCAGTGCGCTCAAAAACGCGGCTGCGCCAATATTGAGCTAGTGGGCTCAGGCGATATGAACGGTGCGCGATGGATAGCGGGGGGAACCCAAAAAGGCCAGCAAATGGTCAGTGGGGGGCAGGGCATTCTTGGCATCATCAATAGCGGCCAAGAGCCGACTGGACGACTACCCTTTGGAAACACATTCAAGGTCGTCCTCACCGCTGTCAGTGAAACTGAAGACACCGCAGAATTTGGACTCTACTTTAGGCACTGCCAAAGGGGCATCCCTGATTTGGGCTGTACACCCTATTTCCTTGGCCCTGTCCCTATGCCTATTTTGAACAGCAAAGAGGGCGATCCTGTCATTACAGGTCTTCTTGACGGGCTTGGCGGCAGCAGCAGTGGCATTCGGGCACCCAAGGCATGGGAAAACCTGATACCCGACAGACCACAAGCGGTTAATGCCCTGCTGAACAAATACGGCATTTCTAGCAGACGTAGTGGCTCGCTCTGCGGGGACGGGCCAGGGGGCGTTAACTTCTACGCATTGGCTGAAGCTATCCATAGCATCGAATCAAACGTAGCGGGGGATCCTTACACCGTGCCAGGTGGACTGTATGTAGATGGCACGCCCTACGGCTACCCACTCGAACGGGGCTACGCGCTGGGGCGCTATCAGTACATGTCGTATCGCACAGATGTCGAGACGATTATTCTATCCAAACCCAACGGACAAGCATTTTTAGAGCGCACTTTCAACGGTCAGCAACCGACTTCAGCCGAGATTGCACTCTTTTTCACCGCTGAAGAGCAAGATCAACTCTTTATCAAAGACCAAACCAAGACAATTGAATCCTTAATCGACCAAGGATATAGGGGCGATCGCATTCTCGAAATTCTCGGTCAAATGCACTTCGGCGGTGATGTCATTATCAATGGCACTGTGGACTCAAGAACCATCAGTGATGGCTTTGGCACACTTTCTTTGTGGGACTACGGTCAGCTAACAAGAGAAAACTACTACAAAGCCCTAGAGAACACAGGAGAAACTTCAACGTGTAGAGAGTCCACTGGAACATTTCGCAACCCAACCGCAGGCTATAAACCACACGACTTCTTTGATCCTCTAGGCCGCAATGGACGGGTTCACTTAGGCGTTGATGTCGGCGGGCCTTTAGGTGACCCCATTTTTGCGGCGGACGGTGGCGTCATCTCGATAGACGACCACGGCAATGACAGCTGGGGCCTGCATATCACCATCGACCACGGGGATAGCACAACGCTATACGGTCACCTCAATTCAGTTTTAGTAAAGCAAGGCGATCGCGTTGCAAAAGGCCAACAAATTGGACTTCTTGGCTCCACCGGAAAAAGTAGCGGGCCACATCTACACTTTGAAGTCATCGTCAATGGCCAGCACATAAATCCTGATTCTGTTGTTGATTGGAATGATTACTAAAAAGCCATATGAAAATCAAATGGAAAATGCTGACAGCACTAGCAATTTCAGTCACTTTTATATCTGTTTCTATCTCAAACGTCCTGCACCGAGACGTTAACAATAAAGTGTTCACATCACTGCCACCCCATCACGAAACCACCTACATTTCCCATAGAAAAATATGGCGTCCTACACAGCTTCAACAAAGAGAACAAGAAGACCCTCACCTCATCTGCACACCCGATGGTAGTCGCAACGCCAAAATTATTGGCAGAGCCACTGACGCTGATGGCGATGAACATGTCCTTTGGACATACCAAAGAAGCAAACCAGGCCATACAGAGACAGGCGGTCACTTCTCTATAGAAGTAACGACTTTATTAGCACAGTCAGTATGTGGAACTTCATATAGTCCCTTTGTAGACGCTGCTATCACAAATAGAATTGAGCTAAATACAGCCCGTGCGCTTACCCTTCAGTCATATCAGCACGATATAGATGAAGCAGGATCATTCGATAGCTTCAAAAGTCAGTTCCTTGAAAATCTTAGACAACGTAACTTTCATCCTTTTGATAAACCTTCTTTCACCTCTGTTGACGTTTGGGCTTGGCAACAAATCAATCTTGAAGTTCCCAGCGATCAGTACGCCCTCAAAAACATTGACCACAGCTATCAGTACAACAGCAATGGATCAATCAAAACTAAGGAAATTAAGCCATGAATAATACAGCACTATCCAAAACGACTCGCACCTTTTTTGAGGAATATCCCGACATCGCAAAGCATCTGACTGAGCAACGTAAGAAAGGTAATTTTGACGCTGCATTTACCCCTCTTATCGTTGAAATTAAGTTCTCTGGGCTGACTTATATACGATATGAGAATGGTGAAATCACCGCTATTAGACCCTGCTCAGAAGGTTATTCCCCGCCTTTCTGGGAAGTGTGCTTCAACGAGAAAGAAACCGCATTATTCGTCTTAGGAGCTGACCAAGTCCTCCTGGATAGAACCGGTGATATGGCCCGACTAGATAGCCTACTCAATCAATGCAGCTTCCTAGATAACACAACACTCAGGACTTCAATCAACACAAACGCATAATCACTGCCCCTCTCCACATCCACGACAAGCCACAGAGAATCACCATGCCCAAAGAACTACCAGGCAACACCATAGAAAAAGCCCGCACACTTTTCGCACCCGCGCTCAAAGACGGCGAAAAGCTAAAAATTAGGATCGGCCAATCCGTCCGCCTGAATGACAGCAACATCGGGAAGCCAGAGGAGCGCCTAGAGGCTGAAACCTTTGCTCAAATTCAAAACGCCGTCACGAGTAACCAGAGCGATCGCGTAGCCATACCGCTTACAGAAAAAGGCAATCCTAAAGTGCCAGATATAGAAGTCGTTGCCGTAAGCGGCAAAGGAGAAGCCGGAGAACGTCGTCTCTTCCGTCAGGAAAAAAATCTCGGCATCTCAGTAAATGAAATAGCTGACTTAGCCCTTGATAACACCACAGTGAAGCCAGAACCTGACATCAGACCAAACACCGGAACTGAATCATTAACTGAGCCTCAGCCTAAGGCCGAACAGAACGCCACCACTGAACCATTAACCGTTCCACCTCAGCCAAAGGCCCCCCTTCAACCGAGTGTCCGCAATACAATTAAAACGTTCACTCAGCAGATAGACCAATTACCACCCAGTCAAACTAAAGCATTATGGCGAAAACTATCGACTGATTTTCAGGCACTTGGCCAACAGTTCAAAGGTGTTGCTCAAAAAAACAAAGAAATTGTTAACGCTATCCAAGAAGTACCCACAGCTATCAAAAACGATACAACGACACTTCTCAACCAAGCAAAACAGCAAATCGAGAGCATTAAACAAGCCACCCAGAACAAAGTCGCCCAAACCTCTCTGGATGATATTGCCAGCATGGCTATTCAAGGCACAAGCCTAGCCGCTGAAGCAGGTAGTAAAGGGCTCGGGATAGCCAACCAGTACCTACAAAATAGAGCCGATAAAGTCAAATCGTACGGCATGGCTAAAGCGGCGTTGCGCCTCTATAACAAAGGGCACCAAAGAACAGGAGAATCAACCTTTACCGCTAATAACTACGCAGTAGAAGCCGTTACCGATGGATTCAAAATCAAAGACCCCATGAATCGAACGATCATGAGCTTTGCGACTGACAAACAGGGAAAACCAATCAGCGTAACGAAAGAAGCATCGTTACAGACAGCAGATTACAAGCAGATCAACCAAGCCTCTAAGCTACCCGTCATAGCAGGCAGTCCAACCGCAGAAGCAGCCTACGCACAAAGACTCCATACAATCATAGAAGGCTTAAAAAGCGTAGTAGCAGAAGGAGACACGCTCATCGGGAAAAACTTCTACATTAACCGAGAGCGCGATCAAACCATATCGCTCACCACACAAAGTTTCCCTCGTAGAGAGCTAACAGCAACGCTTTCTAACGGCTCACAAACCAGTACGCTCACGATAAAAGATATGGATGATATAGAACAAAGCATTGCGGCATCCGTTAGCATTCAACAGACCTATGCAGCCATAGAACCAGAGATCAACGACACCCAAAAAACGACTCAAGTTGAAATGGTTTAAATGAACAATTCATCTTCTCATATTCAACACAGCGTAGACGAAGAACACTACCTCCTCCAATACATCACGGAGAAGCAACCAGAGATCATATCCGTATTCATAGACGGCGTAGAGCTTTTTAGAGCCAAATTCACCGCTGCAGGGATTGAGGACATCTTTGATCAACCCATTGATATAGCTAAACCTAGATGGCTCATGACAATCTCTTTTGACAATAGCCCTATCCCTATCTATTCTCTCAATCTCGGAGGTGAGACAGGATAAAATGAACACAATCAAAAAAAAGAAGCATAAATGTCTACTCAACCTAGCCCGCTGCCGCCCCTAGAGATCCCTAATAACATGCTTCCCGGCGCGGCGAATGCATTGCGGCATTGGCATAATCATCGACCCAAAATGTATGCGCAACTCTATGCCGAAGGCAAGCTATTTAGCGCAGCGATCGCTGCCTATGAAGCCACAGTAGAGGAAGAAGAAGCCATCCACAACCAGCTCATACAGCAAGGCATAGACTCTCCAACTGCATTTGTTGAAGCAAGACAAATAGTCAAAGAACGATATATCTATCTACCCACAGAAGCAGACGTCCCAGAACTGAGCACAACAGAATCAGGGATATTCACGTATCAGCCGAACGAAACCGGCTAAAAGAAAAATTTTATAACAACAATTGAGCATGGCTAATTACCACATCACAGATGCTGACGATCTGACAAACGGCGGTGCCAAGACGAAAGCACGACACAATATCGCAGCAATTCAACTGCTTAAAGCGCTAGAGCAAGAACAGCGCCCTGCCACATCAGAAGAACAAGCCATTCTGATTCGCTATGCCGGGTGGGGGGCAGCTGCCGACATCTTCACGACCAAACCAGAATGGGCCACGCTCAGAGCAGAACTAGAAGCCACGCTAACAGAAGATGAATTTGCAGCGGCTCGCGCATCTACTATTAACGCCTTCTATACCTCCGCAGACATTGCGACAGAAATCTATAGAGGTGTTGAACGCCTAGGATTCACAGGCGGACGTATCTTAGACCCCTCTATGGGCGCTACCGGCATCTTTGAAGGGACAATGCCGGTAGCGATGGCTAAACGCTCTCAAATTAGTGGCATCGAGCTTGATGCTATCTCAGGCCGCATCGCATCGCAGATCTATCCAGACGCAACTATCTATGTACAAGGCTTTCAAGACGTCATTCTCCCCGATGACCACTTTGATCTAACAATCAGCAACGTACCGTTCTCAGAAGTCGGCATTAAAGACCCACGCTACCAGGGGCAGCCAGTCAATACGCTGCATGACTACTTCTTTGCGAAGGGACTAGACAAGCTGCGTCCGGGGGGATTGCTCGTCTACATCACCTCCACCGGCACAATGCAGTCTGCGAAAGGAGAAGCGTTTCGCCAATACCTAAACGATCGCGCCAATTTAGTCGGGGCAATGCGGCTACCCGGCGATGCGTTCAAAAAGAATGCGGGTACCGAAGTCACCACCGATCTCATCATCCTTCAGAAACTCGGTAACGGCGTTGAACCCAATGGCATTGCCTGGAGCGCCTTAGAAAACACAGACATCCTCAATAGCGAAGGCAATCCACTCCAGACCAACCAGTACTACGCGCAGCGACCAGCGCTAATGCTGGGCGAGCTTTGTGATGACAAGCTCTATCCTGGGCGACTGGCACTCAAAGGCGATGGAAGAGCGCTCTCTGCAGCCATCCGGCAGGCATTTAAAACGATGCCAGAGGCTATCTATCAGCCGCAGCTAAATCTCACCACAGAAGATGATCGCATACTGGTTCCACCAGAACTTCAGACCCAGGTAAAACAAAGCGGTTTTACCCTACACCAGGGCCAGCTCATGGTACGCCAAGGCGACTATCTTGAACCGATAGCGCTCACAGGCAAGCCCTACGAGCGAGTTATCGGACTGATGAACATCAGAGATGCGGTTCAAGCAGTGTTCAATGTTCAATTGCAAGAGGGCACTGACACAGAATTAGCAGCCGCGCAGGCTCAGCTAACAAAGACATATGACCACTTCGTAAAAGCCAATGGCTATGTTCATAGCAGGGGCAATCGGCTCGCCTTTAGAGAAGATCCAGACTACCCGCTCCTGCTGGCCTTAGAAAAGTACGACCCGGAAGAGAAAACAGCACAGAAAACCGATATTTTTTCTAAGCGCACTATTCAGGCATACAAACCGAGAACAACAGCAGAGAATGCGAAAGAAGGGCTTTTATTTAGCCTAAATGAGCTGGGTAAAGTCGATATTGAATACATCGCTAAGCTCACATCGCAATCCAAACCAGACGTCATTCTGGAACTGCAAAAAGAGCAATTAATCTTCCGCGACCCAGAGAAACAGGAATGGCAAACGCAGGATGAATACCTGAGCGGTAACGTCAAACAAAAACTGGAGATTGCACAGGCCGCCGCCGCCGCCAATAGCGAGTTTACGCTCAACGTAGAAGCGCTCCAAGCCGTCCAGCCAGAGCCATTACTGCCTGGTGATATTGATGTTCGCTTAGGCTCAGTTTGGGTGCCTGCAGCCGATGTAGAAACCTTTACCCAGGAGCTACTAGGCATAGAAAAAGGTGTCCGCATTAGTCATTCTCAAAGCGCAAACAGCTGGTATGTGAACGCTACCGCCAGCGTGAGGGAATTAAAGACCAATCTTGACATCTATGGAACAGGCAATCTGGAAGCGACACAGCTCATTGAACTGGCCCTGAACCTAAAAAACCCAACTATCTATAAACCAGATCCTAGCGATCCTGATAGAAGAATCGTTGACCAAGATCAAACCGCTGCGGCACGGCTGAAACAAGAAGAGATCAAAGAAAAGTTCAAAGATTGGGTATGGCATGACCCCGAACGAACCTCACGTCTCACCCATAGATACAATGAAATCTTCAATACGAACCGAGAACGACAGTACAACGGTAGCCACCTAGCGCTCCCTGGCAAAAATCCGAACTTTATCCTCAGAAAGCATCAGGCAGATGCGGTATACCGCTCACTGTCAGGCAATATGCTACTAGCCCATGTTGTCGGCGCAGGCAAAACAGCTGAGATGATTTGCTCAGCCATGGAACAAAAGCGCCTTGGCTTGGCAAGCAAACCCATGTTTGTCGTGCCAAACCATCTATTAGAACAGTGGGCCGGTGAGATTAAGCATCTCTATCCAACAGCAAACATACTGGCCGCGACAAAAAAGGACTCGGCAGCGGCTAATCGTCAGCAGCTGATGAGTCGTATCGCAACAGGGCAGTGGGATGCGGTTGTGGTGACCCATACAGCTTTTGAAAAGCTTCAGCTCAGTGGCTCCGCACAAACTCAGTTCCTTAAAGAAGAATACGAGAAAGTGAGAGAGGCTATTCTCAGCGTCAGCAAAGGCGGAGAAGAATCTCGGCGGGTGATGAAAGACCTAGAGCGAAAAAAGCTGTCGCTCGAAGGCAGAATTAACGAAATCGCCAATAGCTTTAATAAAGACAATACGATTACCTTTGAACAGCTAGGGATTGATTTACTGCTGGTTGATGAATCCCATTATTTTAAGAACTTAGGCTATGTCACAAAAATGCGGAACATAGCCGGTTTGCCCAACACAGAGAGCAAACGGGCCTTCGATATGCATATGAAGGTGCGCTATATGGCTCAAGTGCGCGGTGAAGGAAAGGGCGTGATCTTCGCGACGGGAACACCTATCGCTAATTCAATGGCTGAGCTATACACTGTTCAGCGTTACTTACAGCCCAAAGCGCTAGAGCAAATGAATCTTGCATCTTTTGACGACTGGGCCAGCGTCTTTGGAGAAACCATCACTTCCGCAGAACTGGCGGCAACTGGAAAATTTCAGGTGAAGACGCGCTTCTCTTCTTTCGTCAACCTACCTGAGCTAATGGGTAGCGTTCGGCAAGTCATGGACATTCAGACAGCAGATATGCTCAAGCTGCCGGTACCTAAGCTGCTAGGCAACAAACCTACCGTCATCGCTGTGCCTGCAACGAACCATCAGCTCGCCTACATGGAGCATTTGGTGAAACGCGCTGAGAACATGCGCAACGTCGATCCCAAAGACGACAACATGCTGAAGCTAACCGGCAACGGGCGCTCGGCTTCGGCAGATATGCGCCTGCTTTTTCCAGAGGCATCAGATGAGCCAGATAGTAAAATAAATCGCTTTATTAACGACGCATTCGAATTTTGGGAAGCGCATGGGAATCAAAAGACACACCTTGTTTTTTGCGATCTCGGAACGCCTAAGAAAGCGGGCGAATTTTCGCTTTATCAAGACATCAAAGATAAGCTGATAGCGAAAGGTTTTCCAGAAAAAGCAATCGCGTTTGCTCAGGACTATAAAACCGATGCTAAAAAATTGCAGCTACAGCAGCACTTCAATAAGGGTAAAGTAGCCATACTCATCTCAGGGGCACAGCTAGAGACAGGCTTTAACGGTCAGCGCCGATTAGCGCGCATTAGCCACCTCACAGTGCCATGGCGACCCGATCAAATCGAGCAAAGAGACGGACGGATGATCCGTCAAGGAAACGAAAATGACGTTGTAGAAAGCAGACGCTATGTCACGCAAGGTCGCAATGGGCA
Source organism: Phormidesmis sp. (assembly GCA_045110585.1). GTDB lineage: Bacteria > Cyanobacteriota > Cyanobacteriia > Phormidesmidales > Phormidesmidaceae > Phormidesmis. The sequence continues at coordinate 16,241 of JBGCGG010000099.1, forward strand.
ACCGGGGATAGATGGCTACTTCTGGCAAACGCTGGAGACCAAGGCGGGATTTATCTCACAGGTGATGAAAGGCTCAACAGATGTCAGACGGATGTCTGATGTTTCGACGGAGGCGTTGAACTATTCTGAGATTAAAGCGATCGCCACTGGTAATCCATTGATCATGGAAAAGGCAACGCTCGATAACACCATCCGGCAACTATCAGCGCAAAAGCGGGCGCATACCAATACCCACTATCGAATTAGGCAAGAACTCGAACAGCTACCAGCCAAGATTAACAGGCTAGCTGACGCGCTCAGAAAAACTGAGATAGATCGCGTTGCGGCACAAAAGGCCACACAGGAGGGGAAGGTTGTTTTATTTGGTCAGACCTTAGCGCTTGACCAAAAAGATGACATTGGCAAACGGATTAGAAGTAAGGCCGTTGCACTCCATGGGGGGCAGGGGCCCGCCGAGGAGAAAATAGGCAGGTTAGGTAATTTTGATCTGTATATTAAAAGCGACGGCGAGAAAGGCGTTGGCAAAACATACTTAAAAATAGACGGCGAAAACCCATATTACCGAGACAATATTTTACGGTCTAAGGCAGGTGCCTATCAACCACTAGGTGCACTAGAAGCTGATTTAGTAGACAAATCAGAAGATCTCAGCACCCGTCTTGCTGATCGCAAAAAAGATCTCAAAGATCTATCGCAGCAAGCGAATCGAACTTTCCAAAAAGAAGATGAACTAGCCGCAGCCATTAAACGTCTTGCTGAAGTGCACGAAGGACTCAAAGTAAGTGCAAAATCTCAAAATCAAGGTCGCTCACAGCATCAGATTGCCCCGCCAGACCAACATGAAACAAGCGCAGCGAGTAACATCGCTAAACTGATCACATCACTGAAGTTAGCGCGCGATGTGGTCTCACCAGAAGGGTTCTATCTCAGCCTACAGAGCATAGAGGGAAAAGCTGATCTGATCATTGATTCAGACGATGGCAAACGTATCACGATCAAAACTGACGTAGAAAGTGACAGCTTTAAAACAAAGGGTCTCACAGCAATCTTTCAAGTGGATGACGCGGGTCTATTAGCCCTTGAGAGCGCCCAAGCCGAAAGCCATCCTGAGACCGACCAGGCGTTGCTAGCCGTTCGCCTAGCTCACTATGTCGCCAATCATGCCTACGGACACGCTGCGATCGCTGAACCAGGCGCAAAGAGTGAAACCCCAAACGTTCAAGCGCCAGTCACAGATACGAAAGAAAGCAGGGCAGACAATCAGCAGAACTCAACAGCTAGTTTTTCTCAATACTTGACCAATAAGCATCAAGTCAAGCTATCTTCGCCCACTAAAGAAACTATAGACAAAGCACTCAGCCATCAGCTCAAAGCCAGCCTAGAAGAAGCCCAGCAACCGGTAGATAATCCGCTCCTTTACAACGGAAAACATATCACCATCTCCAAAAAATCCGAGCAGCAAGGTATCGAGATACGCTTTGCAGATAAGCCTTCTAAAGAGTGGACACAGAAACTAAAATCTCATAAATTTCGATTCTCAAAAAAGGATGATGATCCGCGCTGGTATGCCAAGGAAAGCAGACTTTCCATACCGCTGATCGTCAGCCTGGCTGACAGATATGAAAAGGCGAGAGCGATCTCATCACAGTCTCCAGCCCAAAAGGAGTCGAATAGGGAGCCTATACCGTCTGAGCCTCCATCCCAAAAGGCCCCCAATAACGCAGCTGAAGAAAAACTACGGCCTAACTTCAAACGATACCTAGAGCACAAAGAACACTACCCTGACTCAATCGTTTTAGTAAAAACTAAGTTTAAGTTCTTTGAGACATACCGAGAAGATGCTGCCTTGGCCTCAAAGACCTTAAATACTTCACTGGCTAGTGTAGCCTCCAGAAGCAAACAGTATGGAAAAGTCAGTATTAGCAGAATTTTTTGGAGTGTAGCTGACACCTCCATTGCTGAACTGCAAAAGATTGGCTCAGTTGTCACTGTAGATGAGGATAATGCGGCCACCATTCACCCTAAAACAGAGCAGGTTCATCACAAGAGCATCGCCAGCGCAAAGGAACATTCAGAACTTCCCGAACAAAATGCAGCTGAATTTATCCATGCGGCAGCGCTAGGTACAACGCTAATGAACGAGGACGATTTCTCCCTAAGCGTTGAAAATGATGCATTTAATCCTTTGGTCATTAAAATAAGCCTAGAAGATGACGGCGCTAGGCGACTATCGCTCAGTCAATATGCGAAAGGGACTCAGCGACTAGAACTCACCGGAGAAGTGTCCTTCGCGGTTGATGAAAATGGAAAGCTCAACCTTACAGACACTGCGGCACGTAGTTCAGCAACAGCTGATATTCAACGAGTAGACGATGGGGGCGATCGCTTCTTTGCCGGGGCGATGGTTAAAAACCTAATCAACCTGAAGTATGCAGAACACATACGCAATCCCAGCACTTCTATCAAACAAGAAAACAAAACACTGACTCAGCCCCAAAATAACCTGATAGAGATAGACAAGAACACAAGCCAAGGAACACAGCTTGATCTATACACTTTCTCAAAAGAAGTGAATCAGGCAGCTGCTGCTACAAATAGCAATCCAGGCGCTGAGAAAATAAATCTCTCTAGTGAGCGAACTCATTTGACCATAGTCAGTTCAGATGACGAATCTACGAAGAATCACCAGAAAAACTCAAACACTCAAATCATCCCAACCAAGTTAAAATCCGCGTCTCGAAAGCTAGAGCCCAATTCTAAAGACACAAGACAGGTGCTAGCCTCATCAGTCATTCAAAGAGCAGTAGAGCAGAAAGATCCAAAGCTCCATACTGCCTTAGCAAGCAAGCAACCAGCAATCACTGTAAATATTGAACAGTTACGTGACTGGTATGCTGCAGTGATGCGCCAACAGCAGCAACCCTCTTTTACAACACTCAAAGACATCAAAGAGAAAGGAATACAGGCTCAGTCAAAAGGCTCTGCCCAGCTAACGGCAGAAGAGGCCAAAAGAATGAATCGAGATATTAACCATTTCGCAAACGTTCATCCGAAAACATCTATAGAAGACCTACGGACTTGGTACCGAGCTAATCTAGCCAATGACAGCAACTACGTCACAGCAATTCAAAAGCTTGCAGAAAAGGCAAAGGCATCCGAGCACGCGAGCATTCGGCTCAAGCCGACCGACCAACTACGAATGGAAAAGGAAGTTAAAGCCTTTCAAGCCCAGACAATTACGCGTTTAGAGTCCAGTCTACGAACAACGTGGGCAATAGCTACTTCCCATCAGCTTACAAAACCGCATATTGCAGGAACCACCCTATTTCCTGGCAAGGATTACAACATCATATCTAGTAAAAACAACGTACTTACCTTAGTTCATAATGCCACTGAAAGTAGATTAAGCATTTCTGAAACGGGAGACGTTTTGGAAAACACCCTAACTTTGCAGCATACGGAAAAAGCCGAAGCAATCATGCAGAAGATGAGCGAGATCATGACCGAAAGACAAAAACCTCAAATTCAGATATAAGGGAAAGAGAGGCAAATTACAGGTTCCTGCTCAGAAAGTTTGTAAACAGATTGAAATCTATTTACAAACTTTCCTTGGTTTGATTCGATGCATCGTCAGCACTTGCACTTGGCAAATTAAGCCACTTTCCACTTTCTCAAACTGCTCCTGAATATGAAATACGTCGCCGTGGAACTGATCGAAACCCAGAGGCATGACATAAAGAAAATGTCAGCACCAAGTGGATTCATCCCAATGCCACCCCTGCTTATAACAGGTAGAGGCTGCAAGCAGGGGCACATCAGCATCAGTCCTAGAATCAACTGGGACTGCCAGCGCTTTGTCAAAATCAAGGCGTAAAAGCTTCTGATAAAAGCTAAGCCACACTGCTACTCTCTCTAAGGGGATTTTCTATATCTGAACGCCGCCGATTAAAACGGTTTCCTTTTTCTCTATGTTCTAAATCACCCCTGTTGTAGATAGAAGATAGTTGATCATCAGCTTCTATACCTTTTTCCACCAAATGTAAAAGCATTTGAACGGGATCTCTGCGGGTCATAGAAGCTAGATAAGGAATGTTTTGTATTACATCGTCATCCAGCAGCGTTTTCATCGCATCTAGCTCATCCAGCATAGAAGAACCATCTGATTGAGAGGTAAGCACAACCGAGCAATCAGCTAAGCATTCAAGAAGCTCATTAATAAAAGATGTTTTAGACTTACTTGCCTTAGACTTCTCTTCTTCTATAAAGCTGACAACTTTCTGAGTTTTGAGATTCAGACTAAAAGTATTTCTTTCTTTGCTGGACATAATGAAAATAGTCAATAGAAATGATGACGGCTAGGACTTAGCTTAGGCATTAATCGCTTGATGCCCATATATTGAGAAAACACACTGATATGTGATGTACAAAAGGAGGCTAAATAGATTATTCCCTAAGACGTGTAGCTCTATACGTAATATTGGCTACTGCATCTTTCTTCAGATAATTCGAAGCTTTCAGCACGCATTTACGGATACAAAAAAGCTATATAAATACTGACTAAATACTCAAATATAATCATTTCATTCTCGCTATGTACTGTACAGCTGCTACTTCAAAGATATTGACAAATATCACCTAGAAATAACACGCAGTTGTACAAATAAATATCAACAATGCTTTTTCCGGAATGGGATCACTGAGTCTGTCTCATGAGTTATTTTTTCAGAAGCACTTGATTCTTTTTCCATAGTTTCTATACCAATCTCAATTAAATAGAGCAACATCTGATCAATATTCCTACGTTCTTTCTGGGCTAGCGCAGGAATTTTATTCATGACTTCGTCTTCAAATAACCTCGAACAAGCCTCTAGTTCCTCTATACAGCTACCTTCCGATAGCACTTTAGGCATCTTGAGAGTTTTTTGAATAACTTTATTTATATACTTCGTTCGACTAATTCCCTCAGCCCTAGCTTCTTCATCAAGGGCATTTACAATATCGGGATCACAACTCAGGGCAAAGCTCACTTTCGCTATCCCTCTTAATTAAACAGCAATGCAATCTAATCATAGCTTTTAATCTACATAAAATAGATTTAAGAGAATACTTGTTAGGTTTTTTATATTGTTTTTTGTAGCAGCAAAAGCAAAGATTTAAAGGCAAATATGGGCAGTTACGACTACTTTTTAATAGATTTGCGTTCTTAATTATCAATTACCTGTGACACTGCATTAAAGAGTGCTGCGAAGCAGCAGTACTTTACCTATTTTTTCTTGCTTAGCTGCAATATTTACACGCTCAAAAAATATGAATAACATTGTTGTTGACAACATAATAATTCAACTATGACATCAGCAAATCGAACGAATCTCAAACATTTCTGGACAGAAGTTCAAGGCCCAGTGCTTGCGACTGCAACCGCTCTTCTTATGGTTAGAGAATGCATTGTCGTTTCTATACATCTCGGACAAATATTTGATCTAGCAGGTATTCTAGCCGCCTCTCTATTTATCGGTACTGGCTGCTATATGTTTTCATTAGTCAGCAAACGCCTACGTCGTTGGCAGAAAAATTTATCCTTTAGTGTCATTGGCGCAGCCATTTTTTCAGTGCTGAGTAACGCAGGTGCGGCCAACGCACAGTTCCTCCAAAATGCTGAAGATTTCTTTGTAGAGGGCGCAACAACTTTCAACCTAGGCAACTCAGTGACCTTGCTTGTCACACTTATTTTCTGGATTATTAGAGGCGCATTTGTAATTGGTGTAGCGATCGCACTTCTTCCCGCCATTCAAGCCGCCAGAGAAGGCGACGAGTGGAGATCTCTAGCCAAAACGCCCATGCTCGTAGTCGGCATCGTCTTAGCTGGCGCAACCTCTGTTGACTTCCTCGTCGGCGCTGGCGGCGGCGCAGCACCGGCACCGTAATGACATCCATCCACGAACCTATCCGCGTTCATAAAGCATTGGACGCGGAAGTCAATATCGGCCCTATTCCTGGCAGCCAAATATGGTGGTGGGCCGGGGCCATGCTAATCACCATCATCCTGTGCGAAATACTAAACAAAGGGTGGCCGGTCGGATTCCCACTCTTCGTATGGATGGCCGGAACCTCTTGGATACTAACAGGCAGTCAGGCTTGGCAATTCTTAAACCGATTCCATAAACCCAAACGCTACGTTTTCGCACAGCTCCCTTACACACCGCTTCTCCCGTTTTCAAATTCATGCCGACCCAAGTAAAAAACAAAAGAGTTAAACTTCGCAGCGCCAAGAAATATCGAACAGTTGATTTAGTTGCCTTTGAGAAAGAGCTTGCTTTAGAAACCTTTATTGAAATTCAACTCAAGGGACGACAGGTGGGCTGCGCATGGTTACAGAAGGGAAATAAAAAATCTCGATTCGTCTTCGGCTTTGAATGCCTTGCTATCCATGACAACCTAAAAGATGCGCAAGTAGAAAGGATTATCACGCCACTACGCCAAGGATTGAAAGAAATGAAAGGGACAATAACCTTTCATCTGGAGTCTTTCTCTAAAGATGCCAACAGACAACAATACCTAGATAGCATCATCCACCAATCAACATCCCCTGAAGCTCAAGTCATTCTTCTATCCGAAAAGAAAAGAACCCAAGAACTTACCCAAGACGGGATACGGCAGATCAAAAGACTCACTATCTACGTTGATGTCACTATCGACTTGGATACAGCAGAAGCTAGCGACGGCGATTGGGGAGAGCGGGCAATCGCACAAGTAATGGCGCTTTGGAAATCCACCAAAAAAAGTACCTCAGGCGCTGACGTCAACACACTCAAGTACAAAAGCCTGATTGAATCTGCATTCAACAGCGGCTACCTACGATGGGAACAATTGCTATCCGTCCGAATGGGCCTAGACGTCACACCACTTTCCAAAGAGCAGCTTTGGCAGCGGCTCTATCAGCGCTTCAACCAATACGAAGCACCGCCCATCCCTCAGTACGTTACCTGCACGGAAAAAGGACTCACAGAAACCATCAACTCAAGCCTACATCCACGCTCTGCGTTAGTTCAAGGCGAACGAGGTCAATCGCGCATTCCTGTCTCAGACCACCAGTGGATTAAGGTCAAAGATAAATACATCGGCGTTTGCGCCTTCACTGAACGCCCAGAAGCATTCTCTAACGTACGTCATCAGCTCTCATACCTCTGGGATGTGGTGTGTAGACCACAAGTTAGAGACATTGAAATTATCACGCAGGTCTCCTCTTCTAGCATCAAAGCCATGAGAGAGAAAATGCAAGATGTTATCAAAACCTCCCAGAGAAAGGCAGAAGTCGCCAGCGCCCAATCCTCTATCGACGTGGGCGCAGATATCAAGCTCAAAAAAGGCTTAGAAGCTCAGTACCAGCTCTATGAAGGCGCAGCGCCAGTAACGACGGCGACAGTCTTTCTGGTACACAGAGACAGACCCTCTCAGATAGAAGACGCTTGCAACCTCATAACAGGCTGCTTCCCACTGCCTGCCCGATTGATTAGAGAAAGAGACGTGGCCTGGATATATTGGCTGCAAACACTGCCTATCGTTTGGGACAGGCTATTAGATAAGCCCTACAAAAGAACCATTCCCTATCTAACAGATGCAGCGCTGGGCGTTATTCCGTTAACAATGACCCGTCCGCTGCACAAGCGAGGCTTTGAACTCATCGCAGATGCAGGTGGAACCCCCATCAATATTGACTACATCGACCAGCATCAAAATATTGCGATCTGGGGCACGACTCGCGCTGGCAAGTCAGTCACTATCAGTGGCATGCTGACGCTGTTTCTCGCCCATGGCTATCCGGTTGTCGCACTTGATTATCCCAAAGCAGATGGCACGAGTACATTCACTGACTATGCCGACTTCTTAGGCGATATAGCCGCTTACTTCGACATTGGCAAAGAAAGCTCCAACCTGATGGAGATTCCGGATCTAAGAAGCCTAGACGATGAAACCCGAAAAGAAAGGTTTAACGACTACACATCCTTCCTTGAAAGCTCACTGCTGATGCTGGTGCAATCAACTGACCAAGGCATCAACCAAATGGCTCGCGCAATCCTCGGTAAGGCATTGAAAGGTTTCTTTGAAGACAAAGATATTCAGGCTCGCTACGATAGAGCGCTAGACGGCGGCTATACATCTTGTGAGTGGCAGCAGATACCAACGCTCATAGATTTAGTGCCTTTCTATTCGCCCGAGTATTTGGGATTTAACGAAGAGACCAGCGAGTCTCTAAAAAACGCCAGAGAGCATATCGCAGTGCAAATGGAGTACTGGATTAACTCAAAGATTGGCAACGCGATCTCAAAACCTAGCTCCTTCCCAATTAACGCCCAATTTCTGGTCTTTGCGCTCAGGAACGTAGCCAATGATGATGAAGCTGCAGTCCTTGCCCTTAGTGCATATGCCGCTGCCCTAAGGGCCGCATACAGCGCCCCAAAGTCTATTTTTTTCATTGATGAAAGTCCTATTCTGTTTGAGTACGATTCAATCGCCAAGCTAATCGGGCGGATTGCAGCCAACGGCGCGAAGCAGGGCATCAGATTATTTCTCTCAGCGCAAGATCCCAACACGATTTGTGAATCTCCAGCAGGTGCCAAGATTATGCAAAACATGAGCATATTCTTAACAGGTCGGATTAAAGAAACTGCGGTTGAATCTTTCGTTCGATACCTCCGCTACGACGAAAGCATTATCTCTAAGAATGCTGGGAAATCCTTCTTTCCCCAGCGCTCTGGATTGTACTCTAACTGGCTAGTTGACGCAGGTGGCATGTTATCGCACTGCCGCTACTATCCGTCCGAAGTGCAGCTCGGCATTGTAGCGAACAACATGGAAGAGCAGGCCGCACGAAGCCGCATTCTAAATCGGTTTCCAGGTCAAAAGCTCAGGGGCTATATCGAATTTTCGCATCAGTATGCGGAGGCAATTAGAAATGGCAAATCAATGGAAGATATCCAATGAGAAAGAGACCTTTTTTCATACTCCCAATAGCCACTATCGTACTTGCGCTATCACCCATCAGTGCCTTTGCCAACAGCGGTGCTCTCGATGAACTCTCAAGACAAATCACAGGCACTAGCACCGCAGGCAACTCTTTTGTAGAAGGCGGGCCTACACTCACGTTAGACGACTTGAGGAAAGCGCAAGCAGCGCAGAATAGCTTTACAGCACAAGAGAATACTCAGCAACCTTATTGGAGCAACGCAACAACGCCTCCTAATCCTATCAATACCGTGTCAGCTCGAATCGATACCACACTAGATCCCAATCGGCTGATAGACCCTGTAACCGGCAGAATTAATGGCGCAATCGACGGTGTCACCGGCAGAGTAAATTCAGCTATTAATAGAACACTAGACAGCTTACTTTCTCCTGTTGACACAGCTATTAATGGAGCTTTTGACCAAGTTGATACTGTTATCGATACAACAATCGCCAGCATTATGGCCCCTGTCGATAACATTATCAATAATGTGATGGCAGGAATTGATCGTCAAATAGAGAGTCTACTGGGTGGACTCTTGGAAGGAGAAGGGGGCATTGATAGCGTTCTCAATGAAGTCACTGGGGGTGTTTTCAGTGGCATTTTTGGAAATGAGAACCAGCGAATTACAGTAGCACCAGCCTATAACCCTACATCGCCCCTGTCATCTATCATTACCGCAACATCTTTTACTGCTGCCTTAGAAGGCGTTAGCGCACCCTACACAGAGACCATTCCCTTCGCTATGGGGAGCATGGGTCTGCCTGACTACAGCAAAATTATGCCAACGCTAGATGTTTTGGCAAAGGGCGAAAACGGCAATCCTAATCCGATGATGCAAGGAATGGATCGCTTTAGCACCACACCAGAAACTTTAAAGATGTCGCTGTCTGGTGAAATTGAAAGAATTGCCTCTCGCTCTATTGCGCAATCAACCCTGAGTGAAGCGGGTCAGGAAGATATGAAGGCTCAGCTAGATGGCGCGGCCAAAACACTGGAAACCATCGTGGCAATTGGGGATGCAAGCCAAGATCTCGATGTAACACAAGACGTGATGAAGAGTCTAACGGCGCAGCTCGCCAATGATAGCGTCATCCGCGCTGGTCAGTACAAACAGGATTTATTGGCAAGGCAGCAAGCCGCTGCCGATGCGGTTGTTAATGCTGAAATAGCAAGACTTCTAGGCGAGCAAACTCGGGCCAACCGCGCCGATATGATCGCCAACGCAGCCAGAATGCATACCGTAGCAGGCCAGCTACACCTACCTGGAGAAATGCCCGATGAATAGCACCTACTTGCCTTACCTCGCAGTAGATGGGGCAACCCGCATTATGAAAGATGCGGTCAGAGTCAATCAAGATGCGATCGCCTCTTGGAATGACAAATGGGAAAACATCTTTGACAGTCGGCTGTTCGAGATCATTGTATATATGTCTATCTTTGCAGGCGTCGTTGCCATCACAGTCTGGATGGTCGAAGAACTCAAAGACTTCGACGGCGGAGATTTTCTATTCAAAAGAAGCTTCTATACCAATCTATTTTGGTCATTCTTCGTGATGGCGATGCTCGTGCCAAACGGCGACAGACTAGAAGCGCTAGTACAAGGCATTCATTCTTTCGGGCAGCAGTTTAACCAGCAGGCACTGGAATTTCAGCTCAACGATATCGCCTTAGAAGATGCGATTAGAGCAACTGTCGGGAGAGGAACGCTACAAGCAGATATACAGGCACAGAGTAATCAGTGTGTAGGGCTGATCGGGGACAGACAATTTGCCTGCTTAGGAAATGCCCATCAGCAAGTCAGCGAGATGATTACAGCCTATGAAGAAGAGTATCTGGTGGGCTTGCCGCAACCTTTCTACGATCTTGAACAGAGTCTTGGCGAAAACCTAGCGCCCGCCAATGCAGCAGACATCATAGATGGGGAAAGAGGAACACTCGCTCGAATTAATGCAGGCGCGCTCGAAGGACAAAGAGACGATTTACCTGGCATAGGCGGCGGCGCTTTTAGAGGTGCACTGCTAGGGGCTTTAGGCGGCGCGGTACAGTCTATTACGCAAACAATCCTGCTGGCCATGCAGTGGGCATTCGTCAATCTTTTGGAACTGGCCATGCTACTGACGGCCATGGTCTCTCCTTTTGCATTAACGCTAAGTTTTTTGCCAGGGAAAGGAAGACCTATCATCGCCTGGATCGTCGGCTATCTCAGCATGGTCATGGTGCAGTTCTACTACAACATCATGATTGGCATCATGGCCAATGTTGTTCTCAACTCCAATGCATATGACATCAATGGATTTTTAATCGTCATGGCCATTTTCGGGCCACTCTTAGCGATGAAACTCGCTCAAGGGGGTGGGATCGCTGTTTTTGATGTACTGACTTCTGGCACCGTTGGTCTAGCACTCTCTTCAGCGGGAGTCGTCGGCAAGTCTTCTCTGAGCAGGAAAGGTAAATAAGCATCACACAGCACTATGATTACTTTAGACAGAAAAAACCTTAAAAATAGAATTCTACAACAGTCAAACCTATTGCCCATATTGGTTTGGGCTAGCCTCGGGCTAGGAACAGCTAGTCTTGGACTGGGTTTTCTAAATTTCATCTCTAATCTCTACATTGCAGGCAAAGATGTTCCTACGCTAGTGCAGTTACAAAATGGACAATCAGCACTGGTATCGCCTGCTAACAGCAAGTTTCGCTCTCACACCGTCATTAAATCTTTTGTTGAAGAGTCGATGGCTCAACTCTTCACCTGGAATACCGTTAGTCAAAGTAACGATGGCTCGCGCCAACTCTCTGACAAAGGGGTCTCCGTTGGGGAAGGCCGAAAGGTACCTACTCGCACTTGGCAAGCATCATTTTCTCTTTCTAATGACTTTAGAGAAACGTTTATGCAAGAGATGGCCAGCTCCTTTATTCCAGCGGGTGTACTGGCAGGCGAAGCCCAAAGCGCACTTTTAGTGGAGTCTTTGAGCGACCCCAAAGAAATCAAGGCGGGGATCTGGGAAATAAACATGGTGGCATTTATCGTCATTTTCGATGGGCGAAATCCACAGGGTAAAGCCACGTCTTTTAACAAAACAATCGTGGTGAAAGCCGTTGAACCTTCCTTAGACCCTTTGCCAGAAGAAACGACACCTATTCAAAAAGCTGTTTACCAGACTCGATCAAAGGGATTAGAAATCCATGAGATATACGAACTGGGCAGCTAGTAGAGACCTTAAATAAAAGAACTTAGAAAAACTTATGCAGGCATTAAAAACACCAGCTTCTTCATTCAATAAGGCAGAAACGCCTTGTAAGCAAGACAATGAACAAAAGCAGCACCCATCTATTAACGAGATGAGAAGTCTTGTCGGATTACCGCCTATAGAAGATGAAAGTCAAGGCGCTGAAACGACGACGGAAGATAGCCTAACAGCTACGACCTCGCTCATTGACGATGAAGACTTTTTCAAAGAAGAAACGACTCAAAGAAAGGTTTGGCAACAGCCTTGGCCAAAAATCGCCATCGTCGCACTGCCGCTCGGTAGCCTTTGCCTAATAGCGATGTTCGTCCTCAGTACCCTGGGTGGAATACAGTTGGCCGAGGTGGAAGAAGGCACCGAAGAAACGGCAGCTGCGCAGGGCAATCGCAAAACCGATACAGTACAGCAACAGGAACAAGAGATCGCCAGACTGAAAACGTCTAATGCACTCGGCAACCAAGCTTCAATCCTAGATAGTCAGCCCACTAGACGAACTGAAATCAGACCCGCCGCACAACCGATACAGAGCAGGGTCTCTGACCCAAGTCAGATTAAACGACCTAACCCACCGACTGAACCTGTAAATCCCGATTCTCCGAACATCCCTACGCCAAGAATTCGGCCTGTGGCCGTTGCAAGAGCGCCAGTCACACCAACACCACGACAGCCCGTTGCAAGATCCATACCAAAAACCGTCTCTTCGGCGGCTCCAGTAGTGCGCGCTCAGCCCACTCCGGCAGCGCCTGTCATCACTCAACTCACCATAGATCCCTTCACACAGTCCGAGACCCTTGCTGCAATTGGCAGCTACGGCCAAGTCAATGCCGCAATTAATGCATCTTTCGAGGCTACTGAAACAACAGAAATTCTGGAAGCCATTGACACAGCAAATAGCGATCTGATTCCTATACTCGTGAACGAAATAGGTAGCCAGCAAAGCGCGTCTGCGGAGGAAATAGTAAATGCGGTAGAAAGGGGCCGCCCTTTTCCAAGGGTAATGGAAATTAGTGCCTATGAAAAAATTGATGACATGGACGTAGAAGGCGACAACGTTGAAGCCGTAAACAGTGACAGTTTTGAGGTAGCGCAAGCTGATAGCTATAACGCAGGTGTTCGTTTCATTATGCGTAACCAGCTGCCTACACCAGCCCCCCAGGAAACAGTGATCATGCCCGGAATCAAAGCAGCGGGCAGCGTCATTACGCCAGTGGCGTGGGCGCAAGATATTCAAAGCACAGTGGGTTCCATAGGACTCACTGAAGATCTTGTCTCAAATGGCAGTGTCATTATGCCTGCTGGCACCCAGCTTACGGTTGCACTGAGTGAGATAAGCGAGAGCGGCATGATGAGCCTGACAGTGACTGCGATTATTTTGCCTGAGCGCGGCTACGAACACATGCAGATTCCGCCCCATGCAATCACTATCCAAGGCGCAGGCGGCCAGGTGCTGATGGCAAGAGATGTATCTGGTGTAGGCCATGAGCTACGCAGGCTAAATAGAAATCAGGCAATGCTCGGTGCACTTGGCACGGTTGGCTCTATTCTCAATCGCCCAACGAGCGCTATCAACACAGTTGGCGTAGGCGGATCTGCTAGTTCAACAACCTACAGCTCTCCTAATATCATCGGCGCAGTTTTAGAAGGCAGCGCTAATACAATGATTGCTCAAAGATCTGCCCAAAATCAGCAGCGGGTAGCAGAGCTGCAGCAGAGACTCTCAGTTTGGGTGCTTGAACAGGGCACAAATATCGAATTGTTCATCAATCAACCGGTCGTGATAGGAGAGTAAAAGAATGAACGTACTTTTAAAATCAGCATTATTAACAGCGGTAATTGCACCTTGTTCTGTACTGTCTGCTCAGGCCGCACTGGTTAAAGACTCACCTCTTCAGTCGGCTTGCCGGGGGAATGTTCCAATCGTTATTCACGCTGGGATGGGAGCAACCATAGATTTTACGCAGACAGGTAGAGTCGTTCAACGGGCTTGGTTAGGCGATCCCTCTAAGCTAACGTTAGATACCGATCGCCCCATGGCAGAAGGTAGCAATGTACTGTTTCTCAGACGTATTGAAGACCTTGATTTTGACGGGTTGCCCTCAACAGGCAATACCGTGCTCACGACCGTGTTAATCAGTTCAGCAGGTGCTGAGGTTTGCCAGTTTCCACTTTTTTATAGCTCAGATCAGCCCACTTTCACCAGCCTTAGATTGCTGCCTGATGAATCGGCTCCCACACTCAATGAAGCAGCGCCTATTGAACGTAATGTGAGCATAGCAAGGCTTCGCCAGTCTTCTGTCAATCTTGATCAGGTGGCAGCTGGGATCAATCTCAATGCGCTGACGCTGGGTGAGCACAATCAGGTTGTCATCAGAATTAGAGAGTTTATCAGTCGGGCGAAAACTGGAGAAAATCAGCAGTCCGTCGCACAGGAGATGGCAATAGAATGGGCATTAATTCTCGAACTACGCAGACAGGGACAAGCCGCGATGGAAGAAAACGAGGCGGATGGTGCAACCTACGCCGAAACGTCAGTTGCGCTGTAGCATTGTTGGCTGCGCTGACAGGCATCCCAAACGCGATCGCCACGGACATAGCTTTAGAAACCGCTATAGAAGCATCCGTAGCCGATAGCCTCAAAATCGATATGGCCCCAGGCGATATTTTAGAAGGCACGTCCCGAGGCCCAACCACTACAGATCACGCTGCTGCTGAAGCAGCAAACATTGAACCAAACGGCAATACGATTATTGATATGCCCTTAGCAGAGATCGTCATAGACGAAGAATCTGCACTAATTCCAGATATCACACGGCTCACCCTTGATTCCTTTAAGCTGACTTCAGAACAAGGTATTAGCGCAGCAGATGTGTTGATCTTAGGCGATGTATCAAACATGTTGGACTTACACAACATGACAATAGGTGCCGGAATTTCTGAGTGGCAGCGACCCCAGCTCAGTGAACTAACACTAGATCAGTATTCGTTTTTAGCTGATATGACCATTCTCGAAGTTGCGGATATGGCAAGACTTCATGCCAAAACAGTGGGCGATATTCCGATTGTAGAAACAGCAATCACAACTTTCTTAAACCATCCCGTGTTAATACGAGAGAGAAAAGTCACACTATCTCGATTTTTAGCTCGCTATCCAGAAATTGGCAGCATTAAGCTGGGCCTACTGGAGCTACCTGAATATCACTATTCTGCAATTCCTAAGCTGCACGCTGTGCCTATCACCTCTATTCCTAGATGGCAGCAGCTAAAGGTAAGTAGTATTGCAGGCTTTAGAGGCATCCCTATTCATCAAAACTTACAGATAGAAGGCGAAATTGTCACCCTCACGACAGACCGCACCGAACAGCGCGTAGAGATACAGCTTAGACAGAATGCTGGCTCCGTTGCGACGTGGGCTGAAGACCTCAATCAGAACGCAATTCAGCCTTTCAATAGTTTTTTTCTACAGCCCACGCTAGCCGTAGAAAAAATTGCACTGAGTGCTTACTTCAGAACCTGCGATATCAGTTCGGCGCACTGTCAGTTTATAGGTCCTTTTAGCTACCCTGACTACAAGATAGGAGAGAGCTTCTATATCTCTCAGGCAGACTGGGAATCTGTTCTGGTTCAAGAAAATAAAGACATTGAGTTTAGGCGTGAACAAGCGGTGAGTGCAAATCTACCTGCGGCCACTGATCCATTCTTTAGCGAGCTAATTTTTAAAACCGTAGGCGTAGGAATGCTGATCATCTTTGGGCTTGGCACGCCTAGTTTGCTCTGGCTGCTCTCAAAACACAGGGGGAACCAATCATGAAGGTTATTGCTCAAACAGAAGTGAGAGATATCCCTGTAGACTTGGGCCTTTCCATTGACCCGACCATGGTTAAAGCTGGGGGCTTTATCCTGCTGCTGTTTGCGCTGTCACTGTTTATGGGTGATGGTAGCGGCAGCGAGCGGCGGATGCTGGCGCACGGACGTAAAGGCGGGCGCGCAGATGCAAAGGCAGCAAAGAAAACAGCGTTCAAGCAGATAGCCGAGCGCAAACACAATAAGGTCACGCTTTGTACACAGTCAGTGAGGAGAACTGAGAAGGGGTTTGAGACAAAACCAGGCGCGCTGTTTGTAACAGATGCGCAGCGAGCGATCGCCGCGATTGGCTCCTCTAGCTCAGGTAAAACCTACAGTGCCATCGACCCTCTGGTACGCTCTTCAATTGAGCAAGGCTTCCCAACCATCATCTATGACTTTAAATACCCTGAACAGTCTTCAAAAATAGTTGCGTACGCAGCCAAACTGGGGTACGAAGTGAATGTCTTTGCCCCCGGCTTTAAAGAAAGCGGCGTATGCAATGTCCTCGACTTCATGACGGATGCAGATGATGGCCTCATGGCACGGCAGATAGGCTCTTCGCTAACTGCCAACTTAGCGGGTAAAGCAACCGGGCAGCGCGACGAGTTTTTTGGAGATGCCGGTGACCAGCTCATGCAGGCACTGATGATGCTGGCCAAGAGTTTACCAGAGCCAGATTTGATGACAGCAGCGCTGCTATCGAGTTTGGATAAGCTACCAGAGCGGATTTTGAAAGCGAAGGAGCGGAGTGCAGGGGCGAAGGACAAAGAATGGCAACTATCGACGCTGACACATATGGCATTCTCGCAAGTGATTCAGCTTCGAGATTCTGAAAAGACGGTCAGCGGCGTGATTGGAACAGCGCAGCGGATCTTTTCCCGATTTCTAGTTCGAGAGCTGATTGCGACACTATGCGGAAAAACAACGATTCCGCTGGAAATGGAAGGTAAGCAGCTCCTCATTATCGGCATGGATCAGACGCGGCGTGATGCAGTTTCGCCGCTACTGGCAACAGTCCTTCAGATGGTGGTGAACCATAACCTGTATGGAAAAGAGCGTAAAGATCCGCTGATCGTTTCACTGGATGAAATTGACTCGCTCTATTTACCAGATCTAAAACGATGGGTAACGGAGGGGCGATTCAAAGGTCTGTGTACTATCATCGGATTTCAGAATATTGGCCAGCTCGAAGAGAGCTATGGAAAAGGAGTGCTGCAAACGATTGTGGGCGGTTGCGGTACCAAGTTCATTCTCAACCCGCAAGATAAAGCCAGCGCTGAGTATTTCTCGAGTTACCTGGGGGAAGAGAATATGGATATTCGGCAGCTCAGCCGGAGCCGGGGGCGGCAATCTTCTACAACGTCATCTAAGCAACTCAATAAGCGACATTTGGTAGAACCTGCCTCATTACTCAAATATCCAACTGGCAAAGCTATCTTTATCAATCCAGGGTACTCGTCTAAACAGGAAGCTTATGTACCGCTCATCGGCAAGGTCAAGATCCCAAAGGCTGAAGCGGCTATTTCTGATCAGTGCGAGGCGCTATGGCCAAAGGTAAGGGAGCGGCTAGTCGAAAGAACACAACAGCAAAGTTCAGACCCAAACATCATCACAGAACGGAGGAAGTTTCTTGAACAGCTATTCACTTTAGAAGATACACAGCCTAGCTCTACTAAGGAAAATCATCCGCAGAAGAACGCAAAAGGTGCTGATAAACGGATAAGAGAAGCAATCAAGAAGGTTTGGTAAATGGCGCAGCTATCATCCAATAGTCAAGGAACATTAGGCATAGAAAGTGGGGGAACTCAGTCTGCGCTACTACATTTGGTAAGAGATGCAGGCGCTTATGCCATCATGCTGGCTAGGGCGCTAAGGGAACTGGAGTGGCGGCGTGCCAGGCCAGTAAAGCAAGCACAGATAGAACAGAGCGATGAGCCGCGAGCTTCTAAGGTTGATATTAGACAAGAGAATGACCCCTTTTTGCTGAAGGAAAAATCTGCTGCGCAACTTGCAGGCACTGAACAGAAAAAACTAGCGCCTGGGCCAGAGGGTGAGCAATCGTCTATGTTGCCACTAACGCCTGAAGACATAGGCATCTCCCCGAAAAAGAATCTGATGGTTGAGATTCAGATAGGGAATTACTACCTGAAAGACAGCTATCCTAAGCTGCCTCAGTATTTCGATAAGATGCCCATACCTCAAAGGCAGGCACTGGAGATCGCTATGACCGGGGGCACACCTCCAGAAAACGTTTCTATCAGGGTTAAAGATGAGTTTGGAAATCAGGCTGAGTTCTTGGCAGATAAGGAAATAAATTCGGGGTGGATAGTGCCTGATGAGCTATCAAAAACAATGTCTACACAAGCTATTAAGCAGGATCTTCAGCGCAACAAAGCGGCTGGAGTGCAGAAGATTAGGAATACAATGCGTGCCCTTAAACCAGAAGGCGGGCCAGATATGTTTCGCGGTCAAAGCCTGACTGTTCTGACAGATGGCGATGAAGTGATTGTAGTTGACCAACACACTGGCATTATTCGAGATGCTGAGCGGTTAGACAAAATAGGGAATTTGGGTGAGCAAGCCGTACGCGAAGCCGCGAGAGAGGCGGCGGGTGCATTTGGCGTGGCAGGAGGCGCTGGGCAAGGAATAACACAACCTAACAAACAAAAACAAAGAGAGTTAACCCCATGAAAATAAGACAGAGAAAACGGATTAGACAGAGGATTCAGGTACTTTTATTTTGCACGGCCCTAATTTGGATGGCAGTAAGTTTTATCGCCGCGCTACCTGAGAGAGTAGCTCAGGCACACGCTACGCCCAGCATGTTCAATAGCTATGCACGCGTAGAGAGCTACCAGGGCTATGCCTATGGTTTAGAGGGCCGCCAGGGCGGGGAGATGATCGCAAGGAAAGAAAACGAAAAATGGGAAATTCTTTGTACAGAAACTTCCAAAATGAATGGGATTGATCTTATTCAAAGATGTCATGTTCCTATTAGCATTGCCAGACACTTAAGAGTCGTAAGCCATAAGGGTATGGCTCACGACTTTGTGTTACCTGCAAGCTCAATTACGGCACCTCTTCTCTAGTTAGCATCAAGCTTGTGATGACGTGATTACACGTTATCACAAGACTTAAAGACAAGCGTTGAATGAGTTTAGAAAAGGCATACACAGATGTCAGTCATCGTCGATCCCGCTGCGCGGGAAAAGGAAAGAGGCAAAAAGCAAAGCGCAAAAGGGCAAAAAGCAACTTAAGTCCTGGGGGCGGAACAGCTCACTCGAAAACCGACAAAGCTGAGGCGGGCACCGGGCGAAGAGTCGTTGCGAAACGCAGAGCGGCAATTCCTAGGATTGTTGAACCAGGAGCCGCCACGTACTACACGTCTTGCCTCTTTTTCGGACGTTTCCCAAGCACTTCCATCAACAGGTGTTTTGTCATAGAGATCGTAGTGATCTTGGCACCACTCGAACACATTTCCATGCATATCAGCTAAGCCAAAAGCATTCGCAATCCCAAAGTGATTCACTAGCGTTGTTGCTTTTCGATATTTTCCCTTAGGGCCATTTACATACGTATTGTTGCCATGGTAATTGGCTACTTCTGTTGTGAGCGTTTGGCCAAAGTGAAAGGGTGTCGTCGTCCCTGCACGGCAAGCGTATTCCCACTCGGCTTCTGTAGGCAGACGATAAGGACGATTGGTATGCTGGGCTAGCCGATCACAAAACTCTACAGCCTCATACCAAGACACCTGCTCCACAGGTAGATTATCGCCTTCAAACTTAGAAGGCACTGGGTTCAGCTCCAGATTGACCTGTTTCAGGGCTGCTACCGCTCGCCACTGAGATTGCGTAATTGGATAGCGCCCCATGAAAAATGGAGGTACGCTCACTTCGTGCTGGGGGCCTTCGTGCTCCACGCGTTCCGGTTCGTTCTCAGGGGAACCCATCATGAAAGTGCCTGAGGGCATGAGCAGCATCTGCAACGGAATAGCATCACCTATCCCTTCAAGCATTTCGGTGTAATAGCGAGTAGTCGCGGGCGTACGATGCAGTGTGAGGGCCATAGGGGGGAAATCGCATCTACTTGATATGCAAGAGAGCCAGCCAAGTCTTCGGTTTCCCTACCAAGCTGACTGGCCCGGCTTTATTTTCGGATACCTAGCCCAAGGGCTAAACATCACAGGAGTAGGTCTGGACTCTCTTGGGGTGCGCCTGACAAATTCCCATCTGCCAGTTCTGACCGGCCATTGCTGGCGATAAGAGAGTGCTGGGGG
>JBGCGG010000100.1:0-5754 GCA_045110585.1 Phormidesmis sp.
TGGGTCTTCAGACTCAAACGGCAATTGTCCAGTAAGCAATTCATACAGGGTCACGCCTAGGGCGTAGTAATCAGCCCGATAATCAATGCCTCGATTCATGCGCCCCGTCTGTTCAGGAGCAAGATAAGCTAAGGTTCCTTCCAAATCACTAGGGCTCTGAAGCGCTTGGCTCTCCCTGGGCAGCAGGGAAGCAATGCCGAAGTCAATCAGCTTTACCTGCTGAGTCTCAGGGTGAATCAAGATGTTGGCAGGCTTGATGTCCTTGTGGATGACCCGGTGTTTGTAGAGGTCGTGAAGAATGTCGGCGAGCTGAAGGGCGATCGCCAAGACCTCCTGCCCAGTCAACTCATGCTGCTGGACATAGTCCCCCAGTGAGATTCCTCCAAAGTCCTCCATGACCAGTGCATAGCCATTGCGCCAAGGGTCCAGGGCTAATGGAGGCACAATCCCTGGAATCGATAGATTTTTCGTGATTTGATACTGATTACGGAATTGAACCAGCTCGCCAAAGCTCGGATATTCCGACTGCAACAACTTAATCACAACAGAGCATTGTTCCATGTCCCACAGCGCTCGATACACAGCACTACGCTTGCCTGCATAAAGCTGCTCTCGTAGGCTGTAACCTTTCAGGGAAGGTAAATTTGGGGAAGTCATCAAGGACATGGCACAGATGTTTGAGACGAAATGATAAAACTTAGATAAATCGCAAAACTCAAAATTTAGAATGTGAGCTTGCTCGACTGAACGCTAAAATCCTGGCTCAGGATGACTCAACTTGCGCAGAAAGAGATTGGTTTAGTAACGCCTCAATCTCATCTACCTTAAACTGCCTCTCTAGCACTAGAATGGGTTGCACAAAACCTGAATAGCGTTTGTCCTTTTCAATTAAGGCTTCTAGTTGCTGACGCATCTTTCTCAAACGACCCATTTGTGAGAGTTCTAGTAAGGCCTGTAATTCTTCTCTAGTGGGGCTCAAGATTGCTTCTGTTTCTGCTTCGACTTCAGCGCTGGTCGAAGCAGAAACCTCAATTTCTGGACTCGGAACGTTGTCACACAGCGGCAACGCCAGTACAAATGAAAATTGGCTTCCCTGGCCCAACTGACTCTCAACCTGGATCTCTCCGCCCATCTGTTGGACAATCCGCTGACTGAGCGCCAGCCCCACGCCCAAGCCTCCAGCTTGTGTTTGACTATTTCTCACCTGTTGAAACAGACGAAACAGATTAGCCTGGTCGGCAGGGGCAATACCGATGCCAGTGTCAATGACCTGAAACTTTATAGTGGCATGGGTTTCGCTCAGGGTCATTACCTCCACCTGCAAGCGGACCTCCCCTTGCTCTGTGAACTTCAACCCGTTGTCCAATAAATTGGACAACACCTCGCGCAATCGCGGCTCATCAGCCAAGACCCATTGGGGCAGCTCCGAACTCACCTGACAGCCCAGCTGAATACGATAGCTGGGGACCTGAAGCTCAACCGATTTCATCACGGTTTGCAGCAAGGTTGGCATATGTACGTCACTGAGGTTTAGGTTGAGTGGCTCTGTTTCTGCTTGGGTGATAGTGATGACATTGTTGACTAAATCTAACAAGTTGTTGCCACATTGATGAATGCTCTCAATGCTTTGGCGCTCCCGTATAGAAAGAGTTTGAGAGCGTTCCAGAATTTGACTGTAGCCCAGAATTCCGGTGAGGGGAGTACGCAATTCATGGCTGACATTTTGTAGGAAGTGGCTCTTGGCATCGCTAGCTATTTCTGCAGCTTGTTTTGCCACTTGTAGTTCTTGGTTTTTGAGAGCAAGGGCCTGAGCTTGATTGGCCTGTTGCTGATAGAGCCTTGCATTTTCTAGGGCAACACCCGCCTGATTCGCAAAAAAATCAATTACTGTTGTTTGCATCGGGCTAAAGACTTTTGCTGTGATTCGGTTTTCCAAATACAATAAGCCAATCACAGTGCCTTGATGAGGAATGGGCTGAATCAAGACACTCTTTGGTTGTTGATCAAGTAAGTACTTGTCGGTAATATTGAGTTCCTCATGTTCTAGCTCATCAATGTGAACGACCTTCCCTGTGCGTCTGACATAATGAATTAATGCATGGGGAACTTCTGGACAAACCATTAATCGCTGAGGAGCAGAGAGTGTGGGTGAGGGTATTCCAACGATTGAATCAGCTTCTTCTAATCCATCTCGGGTCAGTTTATAAACGAGCCAGCCTCGCTGAAAGTCTGATTCATGAGCAATTCGAGTTTGAGAGTTTTCAGATAGGATCAATGCGCAGGTTTCTGCACCCGTATTTGTCAGCATCAGCTGCATCAGCTGGGCAATTAAACCGTTCAGCTTTAAGTTGCTAGAGAGCAGCTGAGCCGATTGAGTTACTGTGGCAAAGTCTAACGCCTCTGAGAGCGACTTCTGCCCTCGCTGGATTGAATGTTTGACATGATTTCTAGACGCAATTTGAATGTCGGTGAAGGTATCTAAAGGATTTGCTCTATGCTCCCACGACTGTAATATGGGTGCCAATAATTGGGGGTAAACAATGGCTAGTTGCTCAGTTTTTGCGATTGCGCCCCAGCGGGCATAGCAGTAGTAAGCCTTGTGTAGATAGACAACAGCGATATCTTCTTTACCCCAGCCAAGATAGAACTTGGCTGCTAGTTCATTGGCTAATGCTTCTTCCTGGAGGTATTCGTGTTTCTTGGCCCCTGCAATGGCCTTGTCGTATAACTCAAGTGCTTCTAATTTATGTCCCAGCACTCGACATTTTTCTGCTTCGACTAAATCTACTTTATGTTGTTGATTTTCAGGAGCATGAATTGCACAGATGCTTAAGCGCTCTTGATGGATTTTTACTTCATCTAAACTTCGTCTTTTTTGCTCTAGATCAGCATTAGAATAGAGTGATAATAACACTAATGATCGATAAAATAATGCCTGAGTAATTGGTGCCGTTCCCTCCCCTGCTTGCTGATAATTCATCGCTGATTGAGAATAAATTAAGGCTTTTTCATGGTCAAAGAATAAATAATTTAAAATCGTTTTAGCAGTATAAATAAAAAACAAGGAACTCCCTGCCTTAATCCCTTTGAGTTTGGGAATGTTTGTAAATTCGTCAAATTTTTTCCCCACAAGCTGTGTGGGATCGACAGACAGACCCATTAAATTGTCTACCATTTGTCCCCAACTGGAAAGGTCACCATGTTGTATGGACTGTTTGAGAGTCTTAGCTAACTCAATGTAGTAAGTTTGTTTTTGATTAATGACATCAAGAGGCTCACCGATCAAGAACAGACTATAACAATAGTCAATGCCAGAATAACAGGCAAACTCGATATCACCTGTCTCTAAGCCGGTTAATACATTATCTGCTAAACATTCAACGCGTTCACGGATAGACTCTTTCCATTTGCGAATAAAGCCATGGAAGATTTGATTGACTTTGCAGGTTAGTTCCGCATCTTCATAACGTTCAAGCGTATGCAATGCGAGTTTTCCATAGCTGTAGCCCAATTCAATATCCGTCATCTTGGCGCAGAGCAACATCCCATAAAGTGAATAGGCAAATGCACCGATTGCTGAATTGCCATGAGTGGCAGATAGATTCAGCATCGTTAAAATGATATTGGGTAGCCGCTCGGAACCGCAAATTAGAGCAGGTGCCCATAATTTACTGAGAATATTTAATGCTGCAATAATTTTGGGACTGGTAACTGCCGGTAGGCTATATAGGCGATTAATCTGGATATCCGGTAAGGGCGTATCATCAAGATTAATGTCGAGCAAACTCAAGATTTTTAACCCTACGTCTAAAGCCGCCTGACAATTACCTTGGGCAACTAATAGTGAGATGCGAATTTCGTAGGCTTTAACCTGCTCTAGGGAGTCTTTAACATTCTCAATAATGGTTTGAGTCTGTTGTCGTGATGCCTCATACTCGCCATTGAGGTAGCTGACTTCAGCTTGTAAATTATGCAGGGCTAGCATTAATTCAGAGTGAGTTTGCCAAGGTTCAGCAGAAATTGCATCATGCTGAAGCAGCTCAATAGCGATATTTAAGTAGTTTGCAGAGGCCTGGTAAGCTGCGGAAGACTTTGCTTTTTGTGCTGCCTCTAAATTCAGTTGTGCGAGATCTTCAATTTCTCTAGGTTGCTTGATTAAGGAAATTCCCATATTCAACTGGTTGACAATTCTTAGAATATTTTTGTCTTGCTCTTTTGACGAGGATTTCTGTAATAGTAAACGTCCAATGTTAAGATGGGTAATCTGCTGCTGATCTTTCTCAATCAAAGCATAGGCAGCCTGCTGAACCCGATCATGCAAAAAGTGATAATTTACTAAAAGACTATGGGTTTTATCCTGTTCTTTCATTCCTTGAAAAAATTTATAGGTTTCACTTTGGGGTAAAACAAGGCC
Organism: Phormidesmis sp.; assembly: GCA_045110585.1. GTDB lineage: Bacteria > Cyanobacteriota > Cyanobacteriia > Phormidesmidales > Phormidesmidaceae > Phormidesmis. The sequence goes on from JBGCGG010000100.1 coordinate 4,415, forward strand.
ACCTTGCAGAGCGTTCCATAAATCATCAGCGACTTCTACTGAAGAGGCTTCACAAATAATGGCTAAGGTCTCTAGATCAAATTGACTGCCGATACAAGCAGCTAACTTCAACACTTCCTGTGTGGCGCTGGGTAGCTTGTGCAAGCGCCCAATCATGAATTCCACAACATCTTTTGTGAGTGCTGCTGCTCGCACCTGTACTAAATCGCATTCCCAGTAGCCTAGATTTCGAGCAAAAGTAATCAAGCCATCCTCATATAATCCTTTTAGGAACTGGACTATAAAAAACGGATTGCCTTTTGTTTTTTGATAGACGATCTCCATTAAAGGGGTCGCTAATATCAGTTCACAGCTAAGGCTTTCTGCTACTATCTGGTTGACATTAAGTCTAGATAAAGGTGCTAGAGTAATCGTTGAGATTGTTGTCTGTTGTTGCTCCAGCTCCTTCAGTGTTGATGTCAAGGGATGGGTGTGTAACACTTCATTATCTCTATAGGCTCCCACCACCAGTAAATAGCCGGTCTGACTCTGACCCATTAATACTTTTAGCAAGTTTAGCGATGCTGAATCTGCCCATTGCAAGTCATCGAGAAACAGTGTTAAAGGATGTTCTTGGGTGGTGAAAACAGCGATAAATTTCTCAAATAGAAGATTAAAGCGATTTCGGGCTGCATTCCCAGAAAGTTTAGGAATAGAAGGCTGTTGTCCGATGATCCTTTCGAGTTCAGGTATTATTTCAATGAGGACTTGACCATTTTCTCCCACTGCTTCCAGGATTTTTTCATTCCACTCTTGCAGTTGAGCATCACTTTCTCCAAGTAATTGCCCCATTAAATCGCGCAAAGCTTGCACAAAGGCTGAGAAGGGAAGATCTCGATTGAATTGATCGTATTTTCCCTGCACGAAGTAGCCACGTTTTGCGATGATAGGTTTGTGCACTTCTTTAACAACAGCCGTTTTGCCTACCCCCGAATAGCCTGCGACTAGCATCAGCTCTGATGTGCCCTGAGATGCCCGTTTAAAGGCATCGAACAAAATTTGAACTTCCGCTTCGCGTCCGTAGAGCTGTTCAGGGATGAGGAAGCGAGCGCTCATATCCCGCTGGCCCAATTCAAACCTATCAATGTGCCCTGATGCCTGCCATTGGTTGAGACAGTCTTGCAAATCATGCTTGAGCCCCAAAGCACTTTGATAGCGAGCCTCCGCATTCTTCGCCATCAGCTTCAGTACAATTTCGGACACCTGTGTCGGAATATCTCCATTTACCACATGGGGTAATATCGGTGAATGGGCCAGATGGCAATGGACTAACTCCATTGGGTCTTCAGACTCAAACGGCA
>JBGCGG010000101.1:0-7036 GCA_045110585.1 Phormidesmis sp.
GCGCAAACTCAATCAGCATCTGCTTGAACGCTTTATTTACAACTTAGACTTGGACGAGACTTGGATTAAATCGCATCACAACTACCAAAGCCTCTGTGAATACGGTGTCCTCGTCTCGTAATTATGTCCGGAGTATTGATATAGGCGTCGATGATGCTGTTTCATTTCAAGATGATATTTGTTCGATGAGTACTGCTGTCCATCCTCAAGTCCAACGTTCCTTAGCTGCTATCGCGATTACAGATGCGGTTGGCTTTAGCAAATGGATGTCAGAAGACGAAGATACGGCTCTCGCTATCATCAATCAGGATCTGAGCATCATTACAGAACTCTGCACTGCTTTTGAGGGGAAAATTCTCAAAACGACGGGTGATGGGGTGCTGATGTATTTTGTGAGCGGCGTTCAGGCTGTGTCTTGTGCCATCGAGATCCAAAAGAAATTTGTATCGCTTGCTCAAAATGATGGCACTGCTGAACATTTTACCCATCGCATTGGTGTTCATTTAGGAGATATCTTCTTTAATCAAGACGATATGATGGGCACCAGTGTAAACATTGCCGCCCGCCTAGAGGCAGAGGCGAAGCCAGGGGCGATTTGTATGTCTCAAGTGGTCTACGAGGTCGTTAAATATAGACTGAAGCTAGACGCTATTTATGCGGGTGAACTCGCACTTAAAAATATTAATCAAAGCGTTTCTGCCTATCATGTATGGCCCCCAGAGGCTATGCCGAACAAAAGCCCAGAGCAAGTTAGTGAAGCTATTTTGTCGCTGGCTACACCTCTGAATACGGCGCTCAATGCGCTGTCGTCTCATCCCCAAAACCACCGAATTAAAAAACTGTTATACGCAGCACACCACGGCGTGTGGGTACATGATCCAGATACCTTAAAAGGGGTTTCACTTAAGCTGTTGGTAGAGTCATTTACGATCTGCCATATGAGTTTGGCTGAGTGCCAAGATAGCCTGAACGCATCTCTCGAATTGCTAGATCAACCAGAACTCTACAACCAACTAGATGCCTTTATTCTTGAAAATATAAAATATGTCTATACTCAAGAAAACACTGTTGGCGAAGCTCGCGTTGTAGATGCCGCTCCTCAAGTAGATATCCATAATGTTGGCGGAACCCGCGTTGTCGATCCTACTCCTCAGTTAGAGAGTACGTCTCAACAAGCGCCATTCAGTTCTCCTCAGCCCGTCTTGATTCAGCCTGTTTCAGCCCAGAGAGAACCTAGCAAGATCTGGCGCGATCTAACCTCAGTGATTCAAGATCGTAGAGTGACAGATGCGCATATCCCAATTTATAAAGTGATTCCTAGAACCCTGAAAGAGTTCTATGTAGAAGGGCGTGATGGCTCTCGAATCGATATAGCTCATGCTTCTGAAGTTGAAAAAATTCTGAAAGCGCATCAGGCTGATGATGCGTCTTTACATAAAGCGATCGCGCAGAAATTAGATAACTCTAAAGATAGTATTTGTATAAAACAACTGCTGTACTGTGCTTGCTGTGGTCAGTGGGAGAATCACATTGACCGGATTCAATCAGTGCCTATGCTCTCTCTTATTCAGGGCCTTTACCAGCAAGTTAATAATCTAGAACTGCTACGAAATCGCCTACATAAGATTCTTTTACACCTGGAATCTAATACTGCGTATAAGCGCGCCGCAAGTGAAGCTTTCAGAGAAGTTCAGCCGCTTTACTCTAGCGCATCAAACCTTGCCCATAATCGCATACACTTTCGCCGAGAAAAATCTTTTGCGTAGTGACAAAAGACTTCTCTCGGCGCGGTGCTAGACCAGATGTTTTTGGAGTACTTTAATCACTTTTTCTTCTCTAATAGGCTTGCTCAGAAACCCTGAAGCGCCAACCATTCTTGCTCTTACCCTATCTATGATGCCACTGTTACTGGTCACGATGATCACAGGGATAGCTTTGAGTGTTGTGACTCGCCGAAGTTGTGTGCATACCTCATATCCATTCGCAATGGGCATGACCAAATCTAACAGGATCATTTTTGGTCTAAGTTCTATCAGCATTGGTAATGCCTGCAGTGGATCTGGAATGTTGAGATACGAATAACCCATTTTTTCAACGATAGCGGCCATGGCTCGACTATCTGCAGGGCTATCGTCAACATAAATGATTTTAGGTAAAAGGCTCTTGCGAGTCTGTTTGTTTTTGCTTTTAGAGTTGCCAGATGTAGGGGCTTGTCGGCTCAGAGGTTTTGCCAGAGCCGGTTGTTTTCGATTCTCTGTCGTGGCTATTTTCTGCGATGATTTGCGAGTAGCTGCCACCTGCGGCTGAGCGGCTACTTTCTGTGCAGGTATTTTCTTGACAGATCTGTTTTCTCCAGGTTTTCTCTCTATTGACTTGTTCTCTGTAGGCTTTTCTTCTGGAATATTTTTGTCTCCAGATTTATTTTCTATTTTCTCCCTTATCGGCTTTTTGTCTGTAGCTGAGTTTGTTGTTGTTGTCTCAGGTCTTGACTGGCTAGATTTTTGTTTTACAGGTTCTGATATGTTTGCTTGCTTACGTCTAGGTTCTTTGTTCGTAACGGCATCACATTCTGGTGTGGCTACTTTTCTCTCAATATTCTTGCTGGATGGCTTCTGCCCGGTACTTTTCTGTCCTAACTGATTTTTCTCTAGTTGCTTCTGCCCGGCTGGCTTCGCTTTAGCCCGATTATCCCTAACTGACTTTTGGTCGATCTTGTTTTTGACAGATATTTGAGGGGGCTGTGCTGGTTCTTTAGGTGTTGACCCCGTCAGAGACGCTGCTACAGGCTCTGATTTTGTTTTTAATTTTGATTCTTCGGCTGTTTCTATTGCGTCAGCGTCTTTCTTTGTGTTGTTTGGGTTGACCTGCGCTGTCTTCTCATTGTCTAAGAGTGGATTATTTTCTATCAGTTCCAGATGAAAACCATGATTTCCCTGTTCTATAATATCTTCTATTTCTGCTAAATTTAGTAGCTGCTTCGAGACGTAAGGCTGAATAGATCTTGCAATAGGAATCAGGGGCTGCTTAACTTTAACGGCTAAGTCTCTCAGTGTAGTGTTTCCATTCGCGAAACTACTGAGTGTCTGAAACGTTTGGAGAGGGGTGTTTGCTTTTAGGATGTCGGAATCTTCAATATGGATTGCTGCGTTAGGTGAAACTGCAACTAGCCCAGCTTGCTTCCACTGATGCCACCTTTGCCGAGACTTTTGCCACGGTTGAATATTATCGAGCATCAAAAAAGGCATGTTTACAGCCTCTTTTGGGTGGGCTTCGATGAGTAGCTCTCCAAACTTTTCATACTGCCATTCGCCTGCTTGAAGAATATCGAAGAGGACTTCTTCTACGTAGCCTTCAGCAATTTTAGAAAATTGGGTACGAGGAAATTGCTTCAGCTTTACTAGCCGAGAGAGCGCAGCATAGTTCCAATATTCATAGTACAGATTAACGGGCTCTCCAATTTGCTTGGATAAAGCTGGGCTATGAATGGCAATATGCCTTCGCCATTTACGGAAAGAATGTTTACTAGATTGCGCCCAGACAATGCGCCCTAACAAGAAGTAGATATACCATTGAGCACCTTCGTGACTCGTAATTTTATGGAATCCAGTGAACTGTTGCTCATATGAGCTATCTATTTTCTCGGTTATGTTTTTGGCCGCTGGCGTTTTTGGCATGGTATGTGTGCTGAAAAGGTGGCTATCTAAGCGTTACTAACTAAGAACATTCGGGGCACTGAAAGTGTGGTAAAAAATAGCCTTTTTCGTGGTTAGGCTAAGCTTAAGTCAGCACTATTACTTAAAGAGACTACTTAAAGAGACCTCTAGCTCTGTTGAGATTTTTGTACGTGAATGATCTCATCATTATTCAAGTGGAAGGACTTAGAAAACTGCTCTAAATGCCTGACAGATATTGGTTTACACTTCTTAATTTTCCCGGTTCTCAGCCAGCATAACTAAGGCGTACCTGTATACAAAAGTGCAGCTTGTGATGCAAGGGTAAACTTTTATGCTGTAGTGATTATTTGATAGGATTTTCCGCTATGGCGAATATTGTTCTTGCGGCATTAGCTAGTATCGATGCCAGCTGAGCTGGTTTCTATAGATTTATTTGCGTTTGTGGTGAATTTTGAATCGCCTATCGAATTGTTCTCCAGGGTGGCGTAGTCACAGTAGTCGGAATGTAATTAATGCCGCTCCTGTGACTCAGAGGGAATGCTGACTACGCCGTGACGGTTAAGGGAACGCCGTTGCTAGTGGCAATTACAACGCCTCGGCGGCGAGGGGTAACGGGCTTTTGATGGGTGAGGGTCAGCGATCGCGTTTTTAAAATCGTTGCCAGAATCAAATTAATTTCTAACTTTGCTAATGAATAGCCTAAGCAACGACGATTACCGCCTCCAAAGGGAATAAATTCTGATGGGGCGTACTGCCGCTCTAAAAATCTCTCGGGTCGAAATTGTTTGGGGTTAGGGTAGAGATCTTCTCGGTGATGTACGGCGTAGACGCAAGGTGCAAGGGCAGTTTCGGGGGGGTAGGTGCGCCCTTGAATGGTCACGGCGTTTTTAGTGATGCGAGGGAAAATAATTGGCACAATAGGATAAAGTCGCAGTGATTCTGAAGCGACGGCAGAGAGATAGGGCAGTTTGGCCAAGGTCATAATGTCGGCATCTGGCCCAGCGTCTTCAAGTTCTTCTATTAGTTTGGCCTTAATTTCAGGGCGTTTATGTACCCAATACAGTGCCCAACACAACACTGAAGCTGTGGTTTCATGCCCTGCAACTAGCATCGTAATGAGTTCGTCTTTAATCTCGTCGTCGCTCATGGGCTGACCGTTTTCATCTTGTGCTAGCAGCAATAAGCTGAGAACGTCATCTCCGGGCGGTGTGTTGCTTGCTGAAGTGTTTGTTCGGCGCTCATTAATTTCAGCTTGTAGTAGTTCGTATACTTGCTGGCGCATATGAACCACTTTTCCCCAGGGGCTCCATTTTCCTAAGTCTTGTTGGAGCCATGGAAAGAACAATAGGCTAGAGCTAAGCGGAGAGCCTGTTAGGTTGAGCAGGCTGACTAAAAGAGACTTTAGGCGCTGATAGCGATCGCCTGCTCTCAATCCGAAAACAGTTTGCAAAATCACTTCCATTGTAATTTCGGGCATGGCCTCACTGGCCAAGATGGTCTGTTGGGGTTGCCACTGAGCGCAGGTGGCAGCGGTAATTTGGCAGATGGTTTCGCCATAGGCGATGACCTTTGCACCGTGAAATGGGGGCATCAGCATTTTGCGTTCTCGCTTATGGCGATCGCCATCTAGTAGCACCAGTGAATGCTGACCCAATAGAGGTTGTAAAATATCGTTGCTTCTGCCAGCATCAAACTGGCGTGCGTCCACGGCGAAAATCTCTTTAATGGCGTTTGGGTCGCTCATAAACACCAGCGGCGGAAACCCCAAAAAGTGAATGGTGAAGATATCGCCATGTTGCTGAATACACTCATCTAAAAATGCGTATGGGCGGCCGAGCCAGTTTAATAAGCTTTTGAGCCGTGAGATAGAAACTGGGTTGGGTAGCGTCATAGACTCAGCAACTGGCATAGATGTTCACCTCAAAAATTACAGTTCAAAAACTACAGTGTACAAATAGTCACAATAAATGTGCCGACAGGTTCAGGAAATGTGCCGATAGGTTAAGGACTTGGCTGGGACATAGCAGTTTATTCTGTAGCGACTGAACATGCGGAGGCTGAACACACGGGAGACGAACATGCTCAACCCCTATAGCGCTGTTGAGAGATTAGCTCTTCTGAAGAGTCAATGTTTTCTCTTCAGAAGCGGTAGGCCAATTTTCATAGTTACGTCTGACCCAGTCCATCCCGACCTCATTGTTTAGCTTTATTTTTTGAGGCTGCTCGGCATATAGCTTTGCCAAAATATCTGCATCTTGTTCAATGACGGTGCCTACGAGCTTGAGTACCGAACGCTTCATCACTTTGAAGAGAGGAGATTTTAGTTTGGCAAATACCAGCACGTAGGTGCGTGTACGTCCGACTGCTTCTGGAATAAATAAATGACACTGAACGATATGGCCAGCGATGCTTTTGCCTTTAAGCACAACCATTGATGGGAAGTAATTATCAAAGTGCGCTTCAATGACGTTGGGCAACATTAGCACCGCCGGATTCTGCACAATTTCATGGAGAGTGGGTTTGGATTTTGGCATTTTTATAGCGGCTTGAGAATAATGCCCTTGGTCTACAAACTTCTCCATTTGCACGGCTTCAATGCGAAACATCTCTCTATGGGTGCCGTTTTGATGATTGTAGTCGTGCATGTTCAGCAGCATGGGCAATAGAGGTGTGTCTACTTGCGTATCACCGGTTACCCCAACAAATTCATAGTCCGCTGCAATGATGTTCAAAAGATCAGGAATATCCATAACGGGCTCAGCGCCGCCATAAGACCAGATGAAATCGCCTTGAATGATTAGCTCCAGCGGTTGCAATTGTGAAAGCGTTCGCTTGCCGCTACCGGGTAAGACGGTGCAGCCCTGCTGATCAAATGCTAGGGCATGAAACGGACAGACAACGTGGCTAGCACCCTCCGCTTGCTGTTCACACCATCCCTCAGAGAGCATGGCACCCATATGCGGACAGCTATTGGGCAATGCGTGCACGTTATCGCTGCCATCTTTCCACATCACGTAATCTTGTCCGTACAGCGATACTTTGACGGGTTGGTTCCTCGTAAGCATAGATTTATGGGCAATTAGCCACGGTGCACCGGCGAGCATAGACATTTTGAGGTTCCCTAAATGCGTTAAAGTCGAATAATGCGTCATGTTTTAAAGTAACTCTTGCAAACATAAATTTGTCAAGTGCATGGGCAAGTGGTGCTAGATAGGCAAGCGATGCTAGATGGGAACGCAAGGCTAGATGGGAACGCAAGGCTAGATGGGACTATGGGCTAGATAGGCAAGCGATGCTAGATGGGACTATGGGCTAGATGAGACAGCATTTCTGGAAGGAGGTAGCGCATGGCTGATGCTAAG
>JBGCGG010000102.1:0-55668 GCA_045110585.1 Phormidesmis sp.
CCTTTGTGTACAAGTGGTATGTGGTGATGAGAGATTGGCGGGTGTTTTTGTACTTGCTGTTTTCTAATGTGGTGGCGTTGGGGTTTGGGATTGCGTTAATTGCGACGGGTAATCAGGTGTTTCATCTTTTTATTGGGCCTGCGAGTGGGGTGGCGCTGTTGATTTTGGCGTATGTGGCTTGGGTGAAACCGTTGCGGAATGATGCCTGAATGGAGAAGACTTCATGCTGGATGGTGCAGCATATTTTTGTACTGCGCCTGATCACGTCCTGTTAGTTGATGAACGATTTCTGGCAAGGTATTGGTGGTAAGCGATTGTGCTATCTATGCCTTACGCTTGCGCTGCATAGGCGAATGCCGTTTACTGAGTGAATACACTGAGGACTCAGAAGTTGGTTTGTATGGTGGTGTGTTGAGAAGGAGCGGTGAGGGAGCGCGGTTTTGATGGCTCGGATGACGGCTCAGGAAGTGTTGCGGCGCTATGCTGATGGAGTGCGAGACTTTCGCAATGCGAATCTGCGGGGTTTAACTTTTGAGGGGAAAGACCTCAGCGAGATAGATTTTAGCGGAGCTGATATTCGAAGCACGAACTTTAGAGATACGACGCTAAGAAATGTGAATTTTACTGGTGCCACAGCAGGCTTGCAAAAACGGTGGTTGATGGTGCAATGGATATTGGTGGTTGTGAGCGCTGTCATTGCAGGTGTTTTTCAAGGATTTGCAGGTGCCTATGCGGCCATATTTTGGGACTCAACTCGTTTCAGTACCTTTGAGTCAATTATTGGATTAGGTTCTTTTTCTTTGTTTGTTATTGCTACTTATGGTGCAATCTCATTGCAAGGATTTTCAAGTCGAACTTTAGGCATAATTCTGATTTCGTTTGCATTTTTATTTGCTTTTGCGGGTGCATTTGCAGGGGTAGGCTCATTTGAGTTTGCGGGCTCGTTTGCCTTTGCTTTTTCGTTTGCAGGTGTAGTCGCAATTGCAATTGCAGGCTTATTTACATGCTCAGGTGCAATTGCAGTTGCAGGTGCAGTTACAGGTACAGTTTTATTTTTATTGTCATTTGTAGGCGCGGGGGCATATGTAGGTTTAAATGCAAACGTTGGTATAGAGCTATTCATTAGTCTATTCATTGGTTTATTATTTAGCCTTTTTGTTGGCTATCGTGTTTTTACGGCAGATGAGAAGTTTGATGTTGTTAGAACATTTGGCTTGGTGCTTGCTGCTGTTGGCGGAACCTCTTTCTGTGGTGCCAATTTAACGGGTGCTACCTTTCATAAAGCTTTGCTCAGAAGTTCAAGCTTTGCCAAGTCCCGTCAGCATAAAACCGTTCTGACGCGTGTTTGTTGGCAAGGGGCTATGAAGCTCGACCACGCTCGTCTTGGCACGTCTATTTTGCAAGATCGTCGTGTCCTTCTTTTACTCACCACACCTGAAAAAGGCTATCAACAAGATTTTACGGATGCTAACTTACGTGGCGCTTATCTCAAAGGTGTCACTTTAGAACGCGCTATTCTCCGGCGCGCTATCTTGATTGATTCGTTGCTAGAAAAAGCCGTTTTGAAGGATGCTATTCTAACTGAGGCCCAAGCCGTTAATGCCGATTTGACGGATGCTTACCTAACTGGTGCTACTTTGGAGGCCTGGAATATTGACAGTACGACTACGCTCAAAAACATTGACTGTCAGTATGTTTTTTTACGAGAGCATGAAGATAATCTTGGAAACCGTGAGCGTCGTCCACATAATCCTGACAAGGTTTTCCAACCTGGTGACTTTGAGAAGTTCTTTCAGGAAATACTTGACGATGTTCAAATTCTTATCCGAGATGGCATTGAACTAGCTGCATTCCGTGCTGCGTTTCAGAACATTATGGATCAAAATCCGGGGGTCTCAAAAGATTCGATAAAATCGCTTGAAAGGCAAGGGTCAGATGTTTTGCTAACGTTGGAAGTCTCTGAATTGGTAGACAAAGGCAAGCTTGAAAAAGATTGGGATGCAGGCTATCAGGCTGGATTAGACGCGGGGCGTGATGCGGAACGATTGGAGAGTGCGCCAAAGTTTGAAAAGCTTGCGTTTGCTCTAGCTAAAAGAAATATTAGTGTTGAAAGTAAGAGTGAAGTAAGAATGGGTGACGATTATAGTCGATCCATTACGGTTCAGGGAGATGTTAATCAGTCGGCGATTGTTGTGGGTGATAACAATCAAGTTTCTCTCCAAATTAGCCAGTTGGATAAAACGGATGGGCAGCGTCAGCTTAAGGATTTGTTGACTCAGTTGCAGGCGGCGATTGAGGCGGATGGGGGTATGCGCGCTGAAGATAAGACGGAAGCGTTGGCAGAAGTGGGAGAGATTGCGGTGGCTGGACAAGCGCTGCAGGATGGGCAGATGAAGCGGGCGGCGAAGCGAGCGATTTCGGTGTTGAAAGGGATGACGGTGGGGTTGGGTGAGACGGCGAGGTTTGTGGAGGCTTGTAATGGGCTGTTGCCTGCGATTGCTGTTCTTTTCGGACTTTAGTGGTTTGGTAAAACTTATGGGCTGGCGGTAGTTTTAATTCCTGCGTCGGGGGCTTTTCGCCGCCCTCCCGAAAGAGTCAGACAACCCCTTCGAGCAGGGCGGAGGCATCCGCCCTGCAACCCTATTATGCAAAGGAGGGTTGGTGAGTTTTAAAGGTGAGGGGGTGACTGGTGGGCGGGGCAGAATTTTTTGCAAAAAAAATCTGAAGCATAGGGAATTGAGCGTAATGGTTATGTTTGGCCGTTCCAGGTTAGTACTTGCTCGGCGGTGTTATTGGCTAGTGTTCGAGTTACGGTGATTTCTATCCTTGCTTCGGTGTTGGGCCTTAAATATTTTTTGTCGATGGGTAATTGACCAACATTTAAAGCAAATCTGTTGTGATCGCGAGATAATAAATTATTTGATAAATCGCCTTCGTAACGGGTGATGTAGCCTCTTCTTCCGTTGTCGTTTTTGGTTTTGTAGCGCACATGGAATTGGGTTTCTAGTAGGTCGGATTTGCCTGCGAGGTCGATAACATTTAGAACAAATTGTTCACCGCGTCCGTCGCGTCTGCCGACTGAGAGGTTTGTGGCTTCTGAGGCTAGCAGCGCATATTGAACGCGGTAGGTTGTTAGGCTGGCGTCTTCCGTGCGCTCTGCGTCAATCCACAAATCGTCAGGGGTGTTAATTTGTAGTGATCCTTCTTCATTTAGGGCAATTTTCAGTGCGCCTGAGGCTTGTTGTTTTGGATAAGCGGCATCCCAAATAAGCTGAAATTGTTTTTCGGCTCGGCCTACATATTCTTCGTAGGTGTCATTGATAACGGAGCCGCTGTTGAAAATATCTTGGGCGCGGGAGCGGGTTTCCCAGAGGTTGCGGGAGAGTGCAATGGGGGCGAGAGGGAGTTGGGCGATCGCGCTTTCTACTGCCGGATTCTCTTCTTCTAATCGCGCCCCATCTAACAGGGTTGTATCCACAATGCGTACTTTGCCCGTACGGCCATTGTCTCCACGGCTCCCCCAGGTGCCATCTTCTCCATCCTCGCCATCTGTGCAGCTAAAATTGTTGGTGTCGCAGTCGCCATCTGTGCAGCTTGTTTCTGACCAACTGTACTCATGACAGTTGCAGCCTTGCCCGCCGTCTTTTCCTGCTGCGCCGCGTCCGCCGCGCCCGCCTGCTGCGTTAATGTACACATTTCTTAGGTGTGTTCGGCTGGTGTAATACACGGTGGCATCGCCACCATCGCCGCCGTTACCGCCATCGCCACCGTCACCGCCATCGCCGCCACTCGCCGCTTTTACATCTGTATCCGGTCGATCATGATTTTGGCAGCGGCCGCGCATGCCTCGTTCTCCGCGATCGCCATCGGAGCCATCCGCGCCGCGTAAGTCCAGCTCTATTAAGTCTTCGGTGGCATCTACCGTTCGGTTCACGCCGTCTGCACCATCGTAGCCATCTTGTCCGTCGCGGCCATCTTGTCCATGGGTGCCATAGGTGCGAGCTGCGATCGCTACTGAACTGCAAGGATTCACAATCGCTACAGAGAGCGGAAGTATGGATGACAGCGTCAGGCTGGTCACCAGCGGGAGCAATAGTTTAATCGTCATATTGAGTGAGTTCTCACCAAGCTGAATCAAGTCAGTCAGCACCTTCACTCCTTTTTCCGATAAATTAGGACAAAACGCACAGTCTACTGTGCCAATTGTTCTGTGTAGTCATCATGAAGAACGATAAGAATACCTATGAGCAAGTAGAAATCGCTAGCCGAGGGGCGTTGCGAGACTGGCTAAGCAGGCATCACAAGCAGACGGAGAGTGTTTGGCTCGTAACCTATAAAAAGCACACGGGCGATAAGTATGTGGCTTACGATGAAATTGTGGAAGAGTCGCTGTGCTTTGGCTGGATTGATAGTGTGTCGCGTAAGTTGGATAGCGATCGCACCCAGTGCCTGCTTTCTCCACGTAAGCCTAAAAGCGTGTGGTCTAAGGTCAATAAAACGCGCGTAGAAAAGCTGTTGAACAATGGGCTGATGATGCCACCCGGACAGGCTGCCATTGACATCGCTAAAGCCAATGGCATGTGGACATTTTTAGATGATGTGGAAGCGCTCATCTTGCCGGATGATCTGAGGCAGCTATTGGCGAAAAATGCTGCTGCAAAAGAAAACTTTGAGGCATTTAGTCCGTCTGCTAAAAAAGGGATTTTGCAGTGGATAAAAATGGCAAAGAAGCCCGACACCAGGCAGCAACGAGTCGAAAAAACAGTTTCACTAGCTGCAGAAAATATTAAAGCCAGATAACGTGAGTGCGGAGTCAGTAGTAACCCTATTGGCCAACGTTTGGGTTTCTATCTCTCCTTGAATAAGGAGAGATGCCGTATGTAGAGAGATTCTGGTTAGATTAAGGCTCCCTTACGTTGTTGAGCGATAGATCTCCTTGTTCAACGGTACTCAACACGTAGTCATCGTCTGTAATGGTGGCACTTTCTACGGTTAGCCTGCCTCTATCATCTAAGTCAAAGATAATATTGTTGATATCTTGATCGCCGCTAAAGGTGCCATCTCGTACGGTTACATTGGCATTTTCTAGGATGTTAATGTGCGCTGTTGTTCCTGTGCCGCCTCTGCGGCGAGGTTCATCACTGCTTACATTAATGAGAGTGGCATCATTCCAAATTCGAAAGTTTCGTTTATTGTCAGCAGCGCCCGCATTAATCAGCGTAGTGTTGCGTGATTTTAGATCGTAGCCGCCATCGGTACTGCCAGCAGCGAAGGTATTTTCGTAGGTGATGTCGTAGGTTCCCCATTCTGTAACAAAGCCATCTGCATTCCAGTACTCAGCGTCGCTGCCGGTCTGAATGGCGTTATTCATGGTTACGTTGCGGTGCAGCACATTATGGACAGAGCCTGTGAGCTGAATGCCCATAGTAAAGTTGTCTCCATCTTGGCCCTCAGCATCGCCAAATACATCTTCGATGAGAATGTTGTTGCTGTTGTACTGCAAACGAATAGCGCCTTTTGAGAAACCCCGTACGTCAATGTCTCTGATGGTAAGGTCTGTGACAGAGGCTATTTGCGCCCCTCCTGAGGCATCATTTTCAACAAAACGCCGAACATTATCGACTTCCATATCTTGCAGCGTGACACCGGTTACATCATCTCCAAATTTAAAGACGCCGTTGCCAATGTCTTTAAAGTTTAGGCCACTAAAGTGCAGATGATTCGCGCCACTAAGGAGGCGAAAGAGTTCGGTGCCGTCGGCTCTACCGGGCTGCCAGTTTTCAGCGCGATCGCCTACAAATAGAGGTGTCTCATTTCTGCCCTGCTGCGACGCTGCCCCCCGAATATAGATGGGCGCAGAGCCATCACTGCCATTTCTAAGGGTGATATCTTGGCTACCCATGTAATAGGTGCCTAAGTCTCCTGCAATCCAAATCTCATCGCCTGGATTAGAGCGTTCGATGAGGTTGTTTAATTCCTCAATTCTCGCAGCTTTATCCCAGCTAGAACCATCGCCGCTGCCGTTAGGGCTAATGTAGCGGATGGTTGCGTTGCTACTTAAAGGTCTAGGTTCGGGGGCGTTGGAGCCGTTATTATCTGATGCAGAAGGTGTTTGTTCTGCGTCATTCTCTGTCGAACTGTTGATCGGTATAATCTCAAATCCAGAGAGATTGGCGTAATCTTTATCGCTATCTAACGCAATATCTAGTCTCCCATCTGTAACCGTGACATTTTCGATCTGTTTATTTAAGGCTTGGAATTTCCCCACTTCTTGGTAAATATCTAAGTTTTCGATGACGGAGCGGCCCTCGATGTTGACATCGAAAGAGCGCTGACCTGCTTCAGACCAGTAGGTTTCTGCAAAGAGCAGATTGACGGTGTAGGTGCCGTTCGCAACAGATACGGAATAATCGAGGGTTTTGGCATAGCGCTCGCTTTGGTAAAGCGGATCGTCCGGTGTGTTTTGAATGCTGTTGTTTCGGTTGTTTGTCCAGCCATCGTCAAAGAAGCTGTCGGCCTGCCAGATATTTCCTTCTCGGTCGGTATAGCGATCGCCGCCAGAATTAATCCGTATCGTGCCAGATTCTCCAGCGTCACTTTCTATGGCTCCTCCAGAGAATGAATTGGGAGAAGCCTGGGATGGAGTCTCATCGACCCAAATAAATTCTATATAGTCTAATCGGGCATGTTCGCCCCCTTCTTCGAGGCCCCGTACAGAAAAGCGATCGCCTGCTTGGAGTGCAACATTGTCGCCAACTCGACGCCTGATTAAATTATCTGGTGTGGCAAACTTACTACCTAACTCTTGATCTAGCCTAAATGAACCTAATGATTGATCGTTGAGGCGTGGATCAAGTTCTGCCCTGCCGCCCGCTTCATCAAAGTAGCCCAGCACAATATCGTATGTGCCCGCCTGGCCAGAAAAATCTAAGCTCGCGCTGCCTCGTTCGGCACTAGCGCCGCCTACAAAGCTAGCTACCGCGCCGCCTGAGGCAAAATCAATGCGTTCCACTCGATAGTTCTCGAGCGTCATGGCCTCAGCTTCAACGCGTAGAGGTGCCGCGAGTATAGAAGAAGGCGATTGGCTAATGTCAAACGGCTCTGACAAGCTGTTGTTTGTTGTAGACAGCCCAGACTCTGCAACGCCTGGAATAGCGTTAGAAGTATCTATAAAAGTCACGAAAAACTTCCTATATAAGGAGAAAAATAGTGCCTAAATAATTGGGTTTTGTCCTTTCAAGGCAGGACAAAATGACTGCCGAAAGACAGCTTTTAAAACTGTTCAAGCGAAACTAGAACGCTACTAACTGAGCGCCACTGAGCCACGGAGTGTCCCTAAATGGACGCCACTAACTGAGCGCTACTGAATAAACGCCACTAAAACTTAGTGCCACTAACTGAGCGCCACTAAGTGCGACCTTCTCTAAGTCGATTTAAATATCAACTCTAAAGGAGACTTCATACGATTGACAGGTTGTTCGATTAATTTTTTAAGGCAGAGAAAACAAAGATATGAACACATCTACAGTTAAGTCCGTGTCTAATCGGCCTTAAAAGAGTGCTCATACAATTAACTAAACCCTCTGAATTAATCTTTTAGGACAGAGAAAACAAAAGAAATAAGCTCGTCTGTATTCTTACTGAACTGAACAAAGATTAAATGACAGGTTGGCGTTTCACAACTGCGTTCATATCATAGCGTGAACTTATTATTTTGATACATATAGAAAAATAAGAAAACCCTTAGAGAGGGCTGTAACCCTTTATTGGTAAAGAAAAGGGTTGTCGGTCAATTTACGATAAAGTTTCTACATAATTTCCTTTTTTTAAGGAAATAAAACGAGTAAGAGAGAGAAGTCAGATATTTTTCTTTTTCAACAATAAGAACAACATGTACGCAGTTCAGTGTATATACGTACATGTTGTTGGCTGTATGGGCTATTTAGCGTACGCGCTGTTTGGCTAAGGCGACGGGTTTGATTCTTCTAAGTTCTTGAGGGATATGTTGCCTTGGCCGACGGTTTTGAGGACATAGTTGTTGTCTGTAATAGTGGCTCCGTCTAGGGTTAGGCTGCCCTTATCATCCAAGTCAAAGATGATATTTTCGATGCCTTGATCGCCGCTAAAGGTGCCGCCTTGGACGATCGCATTGCCTTCATTACCGAGTACATGGATGTGTGCCGTGGTGCCAGTGCCGCCCCGACGGAAGGGTTCGTCGCTTTTGACATCTATAAAGGTGGCGGTGCGCCAGACGCGGAAGTTGCGTTTGTTATCGGCTGCGCCTGCTCGAATCAGCGTGGTGTTTTCAGATTTGAGGTCGTAGCCGCCATCTGTGCTGCCTGCGGCGAAGGTGTCTTCGTATGTGATGTTGTAGGTGCCCCAATCTGTGACGAAGCCATCGGCATTCCAATATTCAGAATCCCCTTTGGTCTGAATTGCATTGTTCATGGTTACATTGCGATGAACCACATCATGAACAGAGCCTTTGAGCTGAACGCCCATGGTGAAGTTGTCGCCGTCTTGGCCTTCCGCATCGCCAAAGACATCTTCAATGAGGATATTATTGCTGTTGTATTGCAGGCGGATTGCGCCTTTAGAGAAGCCGCGTACGTCGATATCTTTAATGGTGAGATCGGTGACAGATGCTGTGTTGGCTCCGCCTGAGACAAAGTTTTCCACAAAGCGTCGCACGTTGTTGGCTTCCATATCTTGCAGGGTGATGCCGGTGATGTCGCCGCCAAGGCGGAAGGCACCATTGCCGATGTTTTTGAAGTTTAGGCCGCTAAAATGCAGGTGGTTTGCACCGTTGAGTAGGCGGAAGACCTCGCTGCCGTTGGTTTGGCCCGGTGCCCAGTTCTCAGCGCGATCGCCCACAAACAATGGCGTATCGTTGCCGCCCTGCTGAGAGGCCACCCCACGAATGTAAATCGGTGCCGATGAATCGCTGCCGCTGTCAATATTGATGATTTGTCGGCTGACATCATAAGTGCCTAAATCACCGGCAATCCAGATTTCATCGCCCGGTGCGGACTGTTCTATGAGCCTGTCTAAGTTTGTAATGCTGGCTGCCTGCTGCCAGCTAGAACCATCGCCGCCGCCGTTGGGACTAATGTAGCGAACAGATGCGCCATTGTTGAGTGGGGTGGCACCGGAAGGGGCGGGTGGTGGCGTGGTTGGCGGCGTGCTTGGCAAAATAGGCGGTGCTTGTGATGCCTCCTCTACTGGCACAATCTCAAAGCCGGAGAGCTTAGCGTAGTTCTCGTCACTGTCGAGGGCGATGTCTAGCGTGCCATCGGTGACGGTCACATTGTTAATGGTTTGATTAAAGGCTTGGAATTTACCGACTTCCTGATAGAGGTCTAGGTTTTCTGCTACGGAGCGGCCTTCTACACTGACATCGAAAATGCGCTTGCCCGCATCAGACCAATAGGTTTCCGCAAAGAGCAGATTGACGCTGTAGGTGCCGTTGGCCACAGGCACTGAGTAGTCGAGTGTTCTGGCGTAGCGCTCACTTTGATAAAGCGGATCGTCAGGGGTGCCCTGAATGCTGTTGTTTCGGCTGCTAGTCCAGCCGTCATCAAAGTAGGTGTCGGCGAGCCATACGTTGCCCTCTCTGTCTGTGTATTGTTCGCCACCTGAATTTACCCGAATGGCTGCTGCTTCTGCATTCAACAATGCTTGGGGCGCTGGCAGTGTTGGATTGAGCAATGCCTGAGCGCTCACTTCAATGCCAGAGAGCTTGGCTGCGTTTTTAACTGCGCCCAGATGTAAGTCCAACAGGCCATCGGTGACTAGGATGCTGGTGAACGTTTTTTGAATGGCTTTGTTTTTGCCGGTTTCTTTGTAAATATCTACGCGATCGCCTTTGCCCTCACCCTCAATTTCAATATCAAAGGTTCGCTTATCTGACGCTGACCAATAAATCTCGGCAAAGTGGAGCTCTACCGTGTAGATACCATTCGCTACAGGGATGTGATAGTCCATGGTTCCAGCATAGCGTTCAGTTTGATAAATGGGATCATCGGGTGTGTTCCAAATGCGCTCATCTGTTCGAGCCGTTTTACCGTCTTCAAAGTATTGATCCGCGATCCAAATCTGTCCTGCTCTATCTGTATATTCTTCGCCGCCTACGTTAATCCGTACAGGATCGGGCAAAGTGCCTTGAGCGGTAGCAGGTTCTCCTAAGTCCGTGTATTCTGCGGTGGGTGACTCAGGCAATAATGTGTTGATTTGTTGGGGGTTGGTTTGTTGAGTGTCATCTACCCGAATAAATTCCACGTAGTCTAGGCGAGCATGCTCATTAGCTTCTTCAAAGCCTTGAACGGCAAAAGTATCACCTGTTTGCAGCGTAATATCGCTGCCAATACTACGGCGAACGAAGGTTTCGGGCGCTGCGAAGTTGCTGCCTAGCTTTTGGTCTAACTTAAGCGCCCCGAGTGATTGTCCGTTCAGTAATGGGTCGAGCCTAGCCCCGCCGCCTTCTTCATCAAAGAAGCCTAAAACAACATCATAGACGCCTGCTTCTCCTGAAAATTCAAAAGATGCACTGCCGCGCTCTCCCTTTTCTGCGTCTGCAAAACTAGCAACGGCTCCTCCTGAGGCAAACTCAATCTGTTCTATTCGATATCCTTCTAGCGCCATCGATTCTGCTTCTACACGCAGTATGGAAGTGGCACTGCGGCTATTAGCCGTAAGCGCATCCTTCTGGGTGGACAGAACCGCTAGTGCGCTGTCATCTGATGGCAAGCCAAAGGCCTCAGCGCCTGTAAAAGCGTTGGAAGAATCTATAGAAATCACGAGAGAGTTCTCTTAAAGATGAAGGAATAAAAGTGCTTGTGACATTTCTGCTAGCCACAGAAATGTCGCTGTTGCTGTTGGGCCGGGCACTGCAAAACTAGCCGCCTATAGGCAGCTTGAAAGACTTTTTCTGTTGTGGATGCTTTCGCCGTGGCTGATGCTTAGAGTAAGAGAACAACAAAATGGATGTTATTTGTTCTCTTTTATGGCAAAAACTTTTTGATCTACTTGTTGTAAATAGTCTGCGACATCCTGTGAAGTTTCAGAGGATGTGGATTTTTGCCTGCATAGTGCCATAGGCAAGAGCTGAAAGGTGAAAACAGAAAATGAAAGAACAGGCGATAAACGTGTAAGAAATGAAAGAACAGAAGATAAAAGGACAGAAGATAAAAGAACAGGCAGTGAAAGCGCACTTCATGCTGTGCTTATATCCTGCCCCGTGTGAGTTCGTTTTTATACAGGTGGTGGTGGTAGGGAAATACGGAAATTAGATGCTGCGTTTATTTAAGGGCTGTAAGGATGCGTAGATGTGCGGCGGTTGAAGCCGTTTATGCGTCTGATGAGACGGGGTAAAAATACGGATATGGCTGCTGTAATTGATGAAACTTTTAAGGTGGTGAGTTGCTAACGTATCGTTTTGATGTGCGTGAGGGGCGGTAGGTTGCGACGCGTCGTAGAATTTATCAGCTGCTTTTTCGTGAGCTTTCTATCTATTTGCTGCCATTTCAATTGCCGCCATTTAAAGAACACTGTGTTTACACCCGTAGAGACCGCTGACGGTTCAAGTACGTTTTATTCGGAAGCGTTTGGAGAATGGTTTCATAGCCGAGAAGGGGCTTGCTATGAGGCTCAGGAAACCTATGTGAAGTCAGTGCAGTTGGCGCAGCGAGTGCAGAAAATGGCTGCGGGTGAGCCGTTAAAGATTTTGGATGTGTGCTACGGCTTGGGCTACAACACAGCGGCCGCGCTGGAGGCGATTTGGGCGGTGGATACTGCCTGTGCGGTAGAGGTGAAGGCGCTGGAAATTGATATTGAAGTGGCGAAGAGTGCGATCGCTCAAAACCTGATTCAGCGCTATTCGCTGCCAGTGCAGGCGGTGCTAAGTGCGATCGCTTCTACCGGTACAGTTCAGCGCAGCGCCCTGAGCGTTCAGCTCCTGCTTGGAGATGCTCGCCAGCAAATTCAGTCGCTGATTGCTGAGCAGTGGCAGGCCGATATTATCTTTCTCGATCCGTTTTCACCGCCCCATTGCCCCCAGCTATGGACGGTAGAATTTCTTGCCCTTGTGTCTCAATGCCTTTCCCCTAATGGCGGCGAGCTAGTGACCTACTCCTGTGCGGCGGCTGTGCGCAGCGCCCTTATTCAAGCTGGGCTTTCTATTACATCGCTCAAAACAGCCGCCCGTAAGTGGCCTGGCACGCTGGCTTATCATCCTTTAGCCTCAGATTTGGCGGCAGATTCAATAGCAGATTCGATAGCGGGGCTGCCATCCCTTTCTCAGCAAGAACGCGAGCATTTGCAAACCAAAGCGGCTGTGCCCTATCGAGACCCTACCCTGCACGCAACCGCTGAAGACATCTTGGCTCGGCGTGCAAAAGAACAGCAGGTCTCTAAGCTGTTGCCCACTAGGCCATGGCGATCGCGCTGGAAGCAGAAAGCGCTCAGCGCCCCAACCCCTAACGAATCGGGGTAATCCTAATTACGTCTCTCCTTAATCACGTCCCTCTAATCACGTCCCTCTAATCACGTCCCCCCTTCATCATTAGCGCCAGCCTATTCGTATCGTTACCCACCCTGCCCTTATGTCAGCCTCGCCATATCTTATTTCCGTGCCAGATCTAGCTCAGCAGCTAGCGCGTCCTAACCTTGTTATTATCGACACGCGATTTTCGCTGCCTGATCCTGAGCTGGGCCGCAGCCAATATCAAGCTGGTCATATTCCTGGTGCGTATTATCTAGATCTCAATCAAGACTTATCGAGTCCGGTGCAAGCCCACGGCGGGCGTCATCCATTGCCTAAGTGGCCAGCGTTTGTTCAGAAACTAAACAGCCTGGGTATCTCTTCTAATCCGCCTACGCAAGTTGTTATTTATGATGATTCTCGCTTTGCGTTTTCGGCCCGTTTATGGTGGATGCTGTGCTATCTCGGGCATGAGCAAGTATCCATATTAGATGGTGGGATTAAAGCTTGGGCCGCTGCTGGATTGCCGTTAAGTACGGATACGCCGTTGCCTCGGGAGGGGCGCTTTGTGCCAGCGTTTCAAGAGAATTGGACGGTGGATATTGAACAGGTGAAGCAAAGAGCGGCGAATGCGGTGCTGATTGATTCGCGATCGCCCGAACGCTATCGCGGCGAAGTAGAACCCATCGATCCGATTGCGGGCAGCGTGCCGGGGGCGGCCAATGCCTTTTGGAAGGACATTACAACGTCAGAAGGCTTCTTAAAAGAGGCTGATGCACTCGCTAAACATTGGGCAAACGTTGGGGTGCGGCCCACTGATGAGGTAATGGTTTACTGTGGCTCTGGCGTGACGGCCTGCGTCAATTTATTCTCGTTAGTGATGGCTGGTCATCCGATGCATACGCTTTACCCTGGTGGTTGGAGTGATTGGTGCTCTTATCTCACCAGCGAAGATTCTTGAAAGCAGGAAATTTGAGTCCTTTTCTATGGCAATTAGAATTTACGGCAACAGAGCTATTAAGACATTGCCGGGGGAGGCCACTCGTCCCACCTCATCGCGGGTTCGTGAGGCGGTGTTTAATATTTGGCAGGGGCAAGTACGGGGGTGCCGCTGGCTAGATTTGTGCGCAGGCAGTGGGGCGATGGGCGCAGAGGCGCTGTGTCGAGGGGCCGATGAGGTGGTGGGCATTGAGAAGTGTGGAGCGGCTTGCCGAGTAGTGAAGGAAAACTGGCAGAAGGTGGCCAAGCCAGAACAGTCATTTCAGGTTATTAAGGGCGATGTGGTTCGACAGATCAGAGTGTTAGCCCAAGGCTGGCAGAACAATGCTGAGAAGAACTTATTCGATCAGGTTTATTTTGATCCACCCTACGCAGCAGATTTATATGAGCCAGTATTAGCTGAGGTTTCCAGAATTCTGACACCCCACGGTCAAATTGCGGTGGAATATAGCAAGGTACATTGGCAGCCAGATCGTTTACCTGTGAACCTAGCAATAGTGAAAGAGAAACACTACGGGAGCACGAGTTTAGTATTTTTAAAGCTGTTGACAAAGTCACAAACGGATTGAATTACAGATCGCCATCAGGCAGTAGGTCGCCCCAGAACACAAGGCTCATAAGTGGCAGGGCTGCAAAGCGCAGAGTCTACATCAGTCAGATGGGCGTGCCCTGGTGAATGAATGTGCAGGGGCTTGGCCTCATTTCCCCACGAGCGAAGAAATCAGAGCAGATGCAGGTCAGGATTCGCCCAGAGAATCTTTTTGATGTACGTCCTAGACACTAATACGCTCATTTACTTTTTCAAAGGTGCTGGCCAAGTCGCCGCCCGGATGGGCACTGTATCCCCCGATGAAATTGATCGCTCAGCCGCTCGCTTTTCCGCGCTCATTTGAGCGCAACTGGAAAAAGCGGGGACTCCCATCGTCGATAGACATTTTGATAGCAGGCACAGCTAAATCCCGAGGGACAACGCTGGTTACTCACAACACTAAAGAGTTCTTTAACTAAAGAGTTCTCTAGAGTAGATACGTTCTTGCTCGAAGACTGGTATTGATTGATTTCTGAAACCGCTTCAGCCTATTCCGCTCAATAGCGTTTCTGTTCAGCATCCTTTATGTGAGTAATTGCTTATGAAAGGGTGCCGGGATCGCTAAAATGCGGCACAATAGACTTAAGCAACACTTTTGTTGCTAAACTCGCATTAGGTTGCGTTGATGCGTCGTGTCGAGCATTCGACATGGCCACAAATGAAGGAGGACATAGGAGGTCTTTAATGGTCGCTGCTGCTGTAGAAACGAAAGAGCCCGCTCAAAAGCGCCTGTCCATGCAGGTTGAAGGCATTGCCGAAAATACGACGACGCTGCGATCGCAAGATTGGGATCGCGATCGCTTCGATATCGAGTTTGGTCTTCAGAACGGCACCACCTACAACTCCTTCATTATTCAGGGCGAAAAAACGGCGCTGGTCGATACCTCCCACGCTAAATTTCGCGAACTATATATAGCTGCGCTCAAAGGTCAGATTGACCCGGCCACGATTGATTACATTGTGGTGAGCCACACCGAGCCTGACCACAGTGGATTAATTAAGGACGTACTGGCGCTAGCGCCGAATGCGGTGGTGGTGGGTGCCAAAGTTGCGATCGCCTTTCTAGAAGATCTGATTCACGCCCCCTTTGAGCGCCAAATTGTTAAAAGCGGCTCAACTTTAGACTTAGGCAACGGTCACGTGCTGGAGTTCACCAACGCACCGAATCTCCACTGGCCCGACACCATCTTCACCTTCGATCACAAAACCGGCATCCTCTACACCTGCGATGCCTTTGGCGCACACTTCTGCACGGAAGATACCTTCGATGAAAATTTAGAAGCGCTCTCTCCTGATTTTCGCTTTTACTACGAGTGTTTGATGGCCCCCAATGCCCGCTCAGTGGTGTCTGCCATGAAGCGCATGGACAAGCTCGATGGCACCATTAACACGATTGCGACAGGACATGGGCCATTGTTGCGCCGTCATTTGGAGGAGCTGACGGGACGCTACCGCGAGTGGAGTACGCAAAAGAGTAATGCGGAAACGCTGGTGGCGGTGTTTTATGTGTCGGATTACGGGTTTAGCGATCGCATTTCCCAGTCCATTGCTCGTGGCATTAGCAAAACGGGCGTGGGCGTAGAAATGATTGATTTGCGCAGCGCCGATGCGCAGGATGTGAACGAAATCGTGAGCCGCTCAACGGGCATTGTGATTGGCATGCCTCCGTCGAGTGGAAAAGGATCTGAAGAAACGCGAGCGGCGTTGGGCACCATTCTGGCCGGGGTCAATAGCAAGAAAACCTTTGGCTTGTTTGAATCTTACGGTGGTGATGATGAGCCGATTGATACGTTGCAAACCAAGCTGCAAGACTTGGAGCTAGTCAACGCGTTCGATCCGATTAGGGTGAAAGATACCCCCACCGAAGCGCTGTATCAGCTCTGCGAAGAGACCGGCACTGACCTCGGCCAAGACCTGGCTAAAAAGAAGAAAATTAAGAAAATTAAGTCGCTGGATGCTGACTTACAAAAGGCGCTGGGCCGCATTAGCAGCGGCTTGTACATTATCACCGCCACCAAGGCTGACGTGAGTTCTGCGATGTTAGCGTCTTGGATTACGCAGGCAAGCTTTGAGCCATTGGGCTTTACGGTGGCAGTCGCTAAAGACCGGGCAATTGAGTCGCTGCTGAAGGTAGGTGATACCTTTGTGCTGAATATTTTGGAAGAGGGCAATCATCTGCCGCTGATGAAGCATTTCCTTAAGCGTTTTCCGCCTGGTGCGGATCGCTTCGCTGGGGTGCGCACCCGTCCGGCCCAGAACAAGTCGCCTATTTTGGCGGATTCCTTGGCCTATTTGGAGTGCGAAGTTTCGAGCCGGATGGAGCTAAGCGATCACTGGCTGGTGTACTGCACGGTGGATGAAGGCAAGGTTGCTAAAGACGACGCGCAGACGGCAGTTCACCACCGTAAAGTTGGTAACTATTACTAGAAAGTTGCTAAAAGAAGGGTTGCCTAAGAAAAGGCTGCCCAAGAAAAGGCTGCCCAAGGAAAGATTGCCAGAGGGGCTTGGTTCTACGCCATGTGCAGAGGAGCCGCCCCATGCCAACGGGTATGCCCCGGTGATATGAGTCAAAGGAGCCTAGCGCGAACACTTAGCTCTCTCCAAAAGGCGCGCTGAACCAGATGACGCACTAACCAGACGACGCACTGACCAGATGACGCACTGAACCAGACGACTGAACGCCTGCCGCAAAAACGTACAGATACTTAGAGACGTACAAACAGAAGATTAACCATGACTGCTCAAATCCCTGCACCTGAAGCTTCTACTGACAATGCCCCGGTTGAAACAGGGCGCAGAGACGTGCAGGTGCTGCCGATTGCGGCGGATACGATTGCTTTGCGATCGCGCTCTTGGAACCGGCTGCGGTTCGAGATTGAATACGGGCTAGAAAAAGGCACCACGGCGAACGCCTACCTGATTCGCGGTAATCAAATTGCTTTGCTCGATCCGCCTGGTGAGTCGTTCAGTGAAAAATTTATTGCCGCGCTGACGCAAGAAATTAATCCTAAAGATATTGATTACATTGTGTTGGGGCATACCAATCCCAACCGCATAAAGGCACTAAAAGCCCTGCTGCTACTTACGCCCCATGCCACTATCATCTGTTCTAATCCTGCGGCGCTGGTGGTGACAGATGCACTCAAAGATGACGCAGACATCAACAACCCGATTCAACCTGTTAAAAGCGGCTCCTTCCAAGATTTAGATTTGGGCCAGGGCCATCACCTACAGTTTGTGCTGGTGC
The DNA here is from genome assembly GCA_045110585.1 of Phormidesmis sp. Taxonomy (GTDB): domain Bacteria; phylum Cyanobacteriota; class Cyanobacteriia; order Phormidesmidales; family Phormidesmidaceae; genus Phormidesmis. Next base: position 17,314 of record JBGCGG010000102.1, read on the forward strand.
CTACGCCGCGCTGGCCGGGGGGCATGTGCACTTACGACAGCTACAGTGAGGTGCTCTTTAGCGGCAAACTTTTGGGCGCACACCTTTGCAGCGATGAGGCTTACGACTTAGAAAGAGAGACGCTGCTGGAGGATCAGCAGTATTACTTTGACTGTTTGATGGCGCCTAATGCCAAGCAGGTGATCACGGCCCTAGAGAAGCTAAAAGACTACGCGCCCAGGCTGTACGCGGTAGGGCATGGGCCGCTGGTACGCTATGGCGTGGCTGAGTTAGCGGGATATTACGATACGTGGGCGGCTAAGCAAAAAGCGCAGACGGAATCGGTGGCGTTGATTTATGCCTCTGCCTACGGCAATACGGCGACGATTGCACAAGCGATCGCCCGGGGCATTACAAAAGCAGGCGTCAGCGTGACATCTATTAATGCGGAGCAGGCCACGACGGCTGATATTAAAGACGCTGCGGAGAATTCGGCGGGCTTTATTATGGGGTCGCCGACGCTAGGCGGACATGCCCCAACCCAGATTCAGACGGCCTTGGGAATTGTGCTGTCGGCGGCGAGTAAAACTAAGCTGGCTGGCGTGTTTGGCTCTTTTGGCTGGAGTGGTGAAGCCATTGACCTGCTAGAAAACAAGTTTAAAGATGCGGGCTATAGCTTTGGTTTTGACCCCATTCGCGTAAAGTTTACGCCGGATGCGAGCACGTTGCAGCAGTGCGAGCAGGCCGGTACAGACTTTGCCCAGCAGCTTAAGAAAGCGAAGAAGAAAAAAGCGCAGAAGGTGTCGGCGACGTCTGTGGAGAAAGCGATTGGTCGCTTGGTTGGCTCTTTGTGTGTTGTGACGGCTAAGCAAGACGCCATCAGTAGTGCCATGCTCGCTTCTTGGGTGGCACAGGCGACCTTTACGCCCCCTGGCTTTACGGTGGCAGTGGCCAAAGAGAGAGCGGTGGAAGGTCTGATGCATACAGGTTCAGACTTTGTGCTCAACATTTTGGCAGAGGGCAAGCACCTGAAGCCCATGAAGCACTTTTTGAAGCCGTTTGCCCCTGGCGAAGATCGCTTTGAGGGGGTGGAGACCCGTGAAACGGAGGACGGCCAGCTGGTTTTGGAAGAGGCGATCGCTTATTTGGAATGTAGCGTTGCGAATCGGATGGACTGCGGTGACCACTGGGTGGTGTATGCCACGGTGAGCGGCGGCGAAGTGATAGATAACAATGCCAAGACGGCCATTCATCACCGTAAAACCGGCACGCACTACTAACTCAAGACGGGCCACTCAAGACGGGCCAATTCAAGACGTATTAATTCAAGACGGCCTCATTTGAGTCGTGATGGTTTGGGCCAGCATAGAATGAAAGAGCGCTCTTTCTTTTAGAAAGTAGCGCTTTTGAGTGTTTGGATGTGTTTGGGCTGGGGCGGTTTGTGGAGGAGCGTTTTGAGATCAGTGAGGAGCGTGAGAAAATTGGGGAATCGCCTGCTATTGCCCCCTTCATGCCAGTTGTCCAGTACGGAACCCAGCCCGGAACCCAGTCCGGAATTGAATCTACCGCGCCCGCGACTGCACAAAGCCCGTTTGGGACGCAGGCAGCGGCGCGACAGTTTTTGGCCCAGTGTCAGCAACGGGCAATTGCTGCTAAACAGCCTAAAATAGCGAGTCTTTCATTTTCGGTTGCCCTCCTTGCGCCTTGGACGGTTCTGGCGGCGCTGGGGGAAGCGAATACGCGCCACTTTTACTACGATTCGCCCTATCGCGATGTGTTTCAGCACCGCTCTATGGTCGGGATTGGTACGGTGGTGGAGTGCCGCGCCGCCGGAAACGATCGCTTTGCTGAGGCCCAGTCGTTTATTGATTTTTGGCAGCCGCATTTTTGCACCGCTAATTTGACGCCGTCTGGTAGCGACCCGGTGAATGAACACTCAAGTGGGCCTGTAGAGAGTCATTCTGGTGCTCATTCCGGTGTTCATTCTGGTGGCCGAAACGCCACCCAGCGGGGACATTTTTTTTGTAGCGCCACGTTTTTTGAGGATCGTCATCCGGTGGCTCACTTTGAGCCGACGTATGTGTTTGTGCCTCGGGTGCAGGTGAGCGCCCAGCGTCAGTTCTCTACGGTCACGTTTAATGGCTTGGTGGCTGGTAGCAGCGATGTGGATCAGATGGTGGCCGGGATTTATCGGCAGCTTGAGAAAATAGTGCTGCTGGGCCAGCAGGCGAGAAGCCGGGCCAACGGGACTCACTATCGCTCTGCGGGACGTCACCGGCTCACGAAAGATGTGGTGGGCTTTGAGCAGACGGTGCGCTCTGTGCTGACGCAAATGCGATCGCACGCTGTGCATAAGGTGGTGCTCTCGGATGTGGCAGATGTGGTGATGCCTTCGCCTGTGGATGTGGTGCGATCGCTGCAAGCGCTCCATCACAATCATCCGGACTGCACTGTTTTTTCGGTGGGCAATGGTCGCGGCCAGTCTTTTATTGGGGCTAGCCCGGAGCGACTGCTGCGGATTTCGAGTCAGGGGGGACGGCGTGAGCTAATGACCGAGGCTTTGGCCGGAACCACGTCGCGTAGCCACGATCCGGGGTTAGATATTCAGCTGGGACAGTCGTTGCTAAACAGCAAAAAAGAGCGCTACGAGCATCGGGTCGTGGTGGAATTTATTTTGGATCAGCTGCGATCGCTGGAGTTAACCCCTCACCACAGCGCCAGCCCCCAGCTTCTCAAACTGTTGAACCTTCAGCATTTGCATACGCCGATTAAAGCCGCCCTCAGCGATAAATCTGTGCATCCGCTAGCGGTATTGGCGAAGCTGCACCCCACCCCTGCGGTTGCCGGAGTGCCGCGTCAGCTAGCCCGTGTGCTCATTCGTGAGTACGAAAGCTTTGACCGTGGCCTGTACACCGCCCCGATTGGCTGGATAGATACTGACGGCAACAGTGAGTTTATTGTGGGCATCCGCTCGGCGCTGATTGATGGCTGCAAAGCACGGCTGTACGCGGGCGCGGGCATTGTGTCCGGCTCGGAGCCAAAAAAGGAACTCGCAGAAATCAGGCTAAAATTACAGGCGCTGTTGAATGCTTTGGTGTGTGTGTGACCTGTGCCGATAGATTTTCGCAATACCAACACCCTCTGGGCCTCCGTGGCGGTAGAAACGCTCGCCCGATTGGGATTGCAAACGGTCGTGGTGTGCCCTGGGTCTCGCTCTACGCCGCTCACCTTTGCCTTTGCTCAGCATCCTACGATTGAAGCGCTGCCTATCTTAGATGAGCGCTCAGCCGCCTTTTTTGCCTTGGGCTGCGCGAAACGACAGCAGCGTCCGGTGGCTTTAGTGTGCACTTCGGGCACAGCGGGCGCTAACTTTTATCCGACAGTGATAGAAGCCTACGAGAGTGCGGTGCCGCTGCTGATTTTTACGGCTGATCGGCCCCATGAACTCAGAGACTGCGCATCGGGTCAAACCATTGACCAGCAGCGACTGTACGGTCATTTTGTAAAGCAGTACAGTGAGCTATCGGTGCCTGCTGCTCGTTCCGATTTGCTAGCGTATTTGCGCCAAACATTGGTGAGCGCTTGGCGGCGGGCGGTGTCTCCATTGCCAGGGCCGATTCACCTTAATTTTCCCTTTCGAGATCCGCTGCCGCCCCTCGCGGATGCGCAAACGCACGCGCTTACTCAGGCGCTGGCCAGCACATTTGATGCAGACGCTTTTTTCTCTGTAGTGGTGCCGCCATCGCCCACTCACGAACAGACACTGCCGCCGCTAGAGCATTGGCGGCAGTGCGAACGAGGTTTGATTGTGGCTGGCCCTGCGATGCCCGCTGAGGCGGGGGCGTATTGTCAGGCGGTGGCGGCGCTTTCCCAGCAGCTCGGCTGGCCCGTCCTGGCCGAAGGGCTATCCCCTTTGCGAAACTATCTCAGTGTGAATGACGCCCTGGTGTCTACCTACGACAGCATTTTGCGAAATGCTCAGCGGGCTGCGGCGTTAGTGCCAGATGCGGTGATTCAGTTGGGGCCGCTGCCCATTAGTAAAGTGCTGCGGCAGTGGCTACAGCAGGCTAATCCGCCGCGCTGGGTGATTGGCTCTGAGCGTAATTTAGATCCGCTGCACGGAGCGACTCAGTTTTTGGCTACGAGCGTTGAGGTTTTGGCGCGGCAGGTTACGACGACAAATAATAAGCCGTCTGATACTCGCGTAAACCGGCCACAAGACTACCAGGAGCAAGACTACCAGGAGCAAGACTATCGGCAGCAAGACCGGCAGCAAGACTATCGGCAGCAATGGATAGATGGGGAGCGGGCGGGCAGGCAACGGTTTGATCAGGCGCTGGCGAATGAGGCCGCGCTGGTGGAGAGTAAGGTGGCTTGGCTGCTGTCTCAACATTTGCCAGTGCAAACACCGCTGTTTATTGCGAATAGTATGCCGGTGCGGGATGTGGAGTATTTTTGGCAGCCGGGCGATCGCCATATTCACCCTTACTTTAGCCGAGGGGCAAACGGCATCGATGGTACCCTTTCCACCGCGATGGGGCTGGCGCATCACAATCGTCCAACGGTTCTACTCACGGGGGATTTGGCCTTTTTGCACGATACTAACGGCTTGCTCAATGTTCGCCATTTGGCCGGGCATCTCACCATTGTGATGATTAACAACAACGGCGGCGGCATTTTTGAAATGCTGCCAGTTGCTCAGTTTGAACCTGAATTTGAGCCCTATTTTGTGACCCCGCAGCAGGTGGATTTTGAATCATTGTGTGCGACCTACGGCGTGGAATATCAGAAAATTGAGACGGTCGATGGCCTCCTGTGTAGCCTTGGCACGCTGCCTAGTATGACCAGCGGCACTGTAGGCGTGCGGCTGTTAGAAGTGGTGTGTGATAGAGCGCAGAGCGTGGCCCAGCGAAAGGCGCTGTTAGCCGAAGGGGCACGAGCATGGCCTACCTGACAACGGCGACGCACCGATTGCATTTCAAAACGGTTGGCTGCCAACAAACAGCGGATCAGTTGACTCAGCCACCGTTACTGATTTTGCATGGCTTTTTAGGGAGCTGTGAAGACTTTGCGGGCGTTTTACCGCTGCTGAGCCGCCATTTCTACTGCATTCTGCCAGATTTGCCAGGACACGGCCAAACTACGCTAAAGGCAGCGGCTATTTCAGAAACAACAGCTTTGCACACGGGTGCGAGTCAGGATGGATACAGCTTTTTAGAGACGGGGCGATCGCTCATTGCACTGCTTAACCATTTGCAAATAGATAGAACAAATTTGTTGGGTTACTCCATGGGCGGTCGAATCGCGCTTTACATGGCTTGTAGCTACCCTGAGCGCATTGCTCGAACCTTCTTAGAGTCGGCTTCGCCAGGGTTGAAAACAGCCGCTGAGCGACAGGCGCGCCTGCAAAAGGATGAAGCCCTGGCCCGGCAGCTAGAGCGTTTGCCACTTCCTGCGTTTTTGTCGATGTGGTACGCGAATCCTTTGTTCGCAAGCTTACAGCGGTATCCGGACGTAAGGGCGGCGATGGTGAATCGCCGTAAAAGGAACAATCCAATAGAGCTGGCTAGAGCCTTGAGAGGGTTGGGGACGGGCCGCCAAAAATCTATGTGGCCAAACCTCTCAAGGCTGAATGCTCCGCTAATGTTGATGGTTGGTGAAAATGATGAAAAATTTGTTGGTTTGGGTCAAGCAATCGCTAAGGAATGTGAAAGAAACAACAAGAGTAAAGTTGTTTTGAAGCGATTTGAAGGCTGCGGTCATAATATTCACTTAGAAATCGCACAGGAATCGCCAGAGAACTATGTGGATGCGGTTTTGAGCCTTCTGAGTGCCTACTGATCGCCTACTGATTGGTGGCGATCGCTCTGTAGATTCTCGCATTGCATGAACAATTAGAGAACTGGCTTTATTCGAGTGATCTTAGCCATATTCTCTCAGAACCTCCGTTTCTTCATCAATGTAGGGTATGTAATGGCCCTGTTAGGGCGTAAAAAGGCCGCGTGATTGTACTGAGAGGGCAGATTTAAACATCAAGGTATAAACAACAGTGACGGGATAATGTGAAGTGCACATAATGTTTACGTATGGGATGTAAGTTTTCTTGCTTCCCTCCTACAGCGCTAAACAAAACGCTCCGGTGTGCCTCTCTATCTTTACAAGTAAGCCTTCTTTTTCAACAGACGGGCTATTGACTTACCGTTTCGAGCATCTTTGTTCCTTTTTCTGATTTTGTTCTTTCTTTAATTCGATTCTCTCTATAGCTCTTTTCCCCTTGGCCGTGCTGTCGTTACTGGTTAACCCCATTCAAAGCATTTGACCCCACAACGGCCTAGAGGGCGTGCGATGCATTCATGCTTCTGCATTCATATTTTTGCATTCATGCTTCTGCATTTAGCTATATTTCCTTGTTCCCAAGGTTGTTGAATCCGTCTGCCGATTTTTCACGTTTATAGAACAGATTTTGCCGTCTGTTTAAGTTTTCTGTGCCATTCATGCTCGTTCAGGAAGCTTTTGTGAGCGATCGCTGTTCTCACACCTCATACCTTCTTAAAGCCTATGTTTTTCAACAATTCTGATTCTTCCGCTAACTTGGGGGAAACGTCGAATGCAATTGATTCTGCTACAAAAGTTGTTGATTATTCTCTGCCGTTTGCCGATACGTCTACTTCTCAGCACGAAGCGCTCTCTCCTGTAGAAGCTGATGGTATTGAGCAGGTTATGGCTAACCTAGAAGCTTCTTCCATTGTTCTCTCTCAAGAGGCGGCTAATTCAGCCAGTAGTGCGAGCTTGATGCGGGACTCGCTAACGGAAGCGGCGGGCTACCAATACAATGGCAGCACCTACTTTTTGACTGAGCGCGCTGTAACTTGGGAAGAAGCTCAGGCGGATGCGCTGCTTTTGGGTGGCAACTTGGTCACGATTAACGATGCTGCAGAAGATAAGTGGCTGACTGAAACCTTTGGTGCAAATGGCGCTTATTGGATGGGCCTCAGTGACAGCGCCGAAGAAGGTGTGTTTAGGTGGGCCAGCGGCGAAGCTGTTACCTATACGAACTGGGCTGCTGGCGAACCCGATGACTTCCAAGGCACTCAGGACTACGGCAGAATCAACTACACCGATTCTTTGCAGTGGAATGATGAACATGTCTACAAGACTTTGCAAGGCATTATTGAAGTCTCAGTGTCGGCAGCACCGGTAGCCGGTGGCGATGATGGGGCTAATTCAGATGATGAGCGTGCTGAAGATGGCATTACTTATAACGGTAGCCGGTACGTGCTGCTAGATGACTCCCTGACGTGGGAAGCGGCGCAAGCCCAAGCCCAACAGCTAGGTGGAAATTTGGTCACCATCAACAATGCTGAAGAAGAACAATGGCTAAACGAGACGTTTGGTAATGAGAAACTGTGGATAGGCATTAGTGACAAAGACCAAGAAGGTGTGTTTACCTGGGCCAGTGGTGAAGCCGTCACTTACTTGAACTGGGCCGCTGGTGAACCCAATGACTGGCAAGGCACTCAAGACTTTGGCCTAATGAATTTTGGGGGCGTTCGTCAATGGGATGATGAGCACTTTTACACCGAGCTAAAAGGCGTTGTTGAAATTAAGCTAAATGGCGAAGGCGGTGATGAAGACGGCGGCGCAGATCCTACGATTATTGATCCGCCGGTTACCCCTGAAACAGAAACGCCTACCATTGAAATACCTGAAGGTGCCATTGCCTATAACGGTAGTCAATATCTGCGAATTGAAGAGTCTCTGACATGGGAAGCGGCGCAAGCGCAAGCCCAACAGCTCGGCGGAAATCTGGTCACCATCAACAATGCTGAAGAAGAACAGTGGCTCAAAGAGACCTTTGGTGATGAAAAGCTGTGGATAGGCATTAGTGATAAAGACCAAGAAGGTGTGTTCACATGGGCCAGCGGCGAAGCGGTGGATTATCTGAACTGGGCCGCTGGTGAACCCAATGACTGGCAAGGGACTCAAGACTTTGGCTTGATGAACTTTGGGGGCGATCGCCAATGGGATGATGAGCACTTTTACACCGAGCTGAAAGGCATTGTTGAAATTAAGCTGAATGGCGAGGGCAGTGATGAAAATCCTACAATCACCGATCCACCTGTTACGCCTGAACCCGAAACACCTACAGATGAAGCGCCTACAGACTCCTTTACTTACAACGGCAGTCAGTATCAATTGATTGAAGAGACCCTGACTTGGGACGTGGCGCAAGCGCAAGCTCAGCAGCTAGGTGGCAACTTGGTGACTATCAACAGCGCCGAAGAAGAACAATGGCTAAAAGAAACGTTTGGCCAGGATCAAAAGCGCTGGATAGGCATTAGTGATAGAGACCAAGAGGGTGTGTTTACGTGGGCCAGTGGCGAAGCGGTAACTTACACCAACTGGGCACCCGGTGAACCCAATGATTGGCAAGGGACTCAGGACTTTGGCCTAATGAATTTTGGTGGCAACCGCCAATGGGATGATGAACACTTTTACACTGAGCTAACTGGCATTGTTGAAATTAAGCTTGATGGCTCGGATGTGGCTCAGCCTGAAGCGCCAGTCCCTGACGTTTCTGAACCGGAGGTGCCTAATGTGGTCATTCCTCCCGCACCTTTAGAAGAAGGTGAAAGTCCGGTTTATTCCATTTACGATGATGCCTTTACTCGCAGCGTTCCAGACGATTACAGCGGCTATAACGCCAACGCCGTAGAGATTAGCGACTGGGGAAATATTGAGCTAGTGACCGCGCTGGCGAATGCCGTAGAAGAGATTGGCGGCCAAACGTTACGCATTCCTGGCGGCGATACCGCTAATTACTGGGATTGGGACATTGGCGGCGTGGTGCAGTGGACAAATGAATCTGGTGAAGCCCGGCCTACCTGGACGTATCCTTACTTTTTACCTGAGTCTTTGCCGTTGGCGCTGAACTGGGAGTACGGCACCACCGGCTCCATTGAGAACATGAAACAGCTCTTTACAGAAAGCGGTGCATCGCCTCTGTGGGTTGTGAACATGAACACGTCTGATTTGGGCAAAGAGATGCGCCATCTGCAAGAGGCCATTGCCGCAGGTTACGACATTGATCGCATTGAGCTAGGGAATGAGCTGTACTTTGGCATTCAAAACTATGTGCGGCCTGACTACGGCGCGCCAGCTCCGCAGGTAGGGGGTACACCCACTGCGCGGGATTATGCCGCCCAAGCTAAAGAGTGGGCGTTGGCGATTCGGTCTATTCCTGGATTAGAAGATGCCACCATTGCGGTCACGGGGGTGTCACCTGAGCATGTGCCTGAGCGGCGCGGCGTGGAGTGGTGGCCTGCTTTGTTAGAAAAGACTGGCCCTGATAACTTGAGTGCGGTGGATGTTGTGGATGCCTTTACGCTGCACCCTTACTATTCCACTAATGACTTGGGCGTGACGAAAGGCGATGTGGGTAATTGGAATCGTGCGGGAGAGATTGCCCGTCAGGGGATTGCTTACCTGCGAGATACGCTTGAAGATCCGGCATTGCACAATGAGGCGCTAAAGGACAAAGAGCTTTGGATTACTGAGCACAACATTATTGAAGATGCGGTTGTTGTGTTGGGGGGGACTTGGCTCCAGGCGCTGATGCTAGATATCCATACGCAAGAGTTCTTGAAAGATACTCGGGTGACCTCTTCTTATGCGCATCTTTTGACGGGTAACCCTCAGTGGCAGGGCATTACGGATGAGTACGGCTTGCAGATAGATGGCAGCCAGCGCGGAATTGCGGATCGGCCTTTTATCACGGATTCTGAGGATGCGTTTGAGCCAACGGCGATGGGCTTAGTGCTGGGTAAAACCGCAGATGTGTTTGATGAAGGCACAGCAACGTTACTCAAGAGTGGTGAAGCCTTTATTGCTTGGCAGGTAGAAAACAGTAATGACAAAAATATCTCTGCTGTTAATGCCAATAACCAAAGCGATACGCTGATTTTGCCGGAGGGAGAGACTTGGGAAATTACAATGTACCAGGCGAATCCTTGGGATACGGTATATGGCGAGGAGGCGCTTCAGATAAGGGTGCAAACGCTCAATGGTGGCGATACGCTGACGATTGATGCCTTTACTAAGGTGATTGCGACAGCAAAGTAACCCTGATTCATGTCTATGTCTGAACGTTCTTACTCGAAACGTTTTTTCTAAAGTTGTGTGTTGCGATAAGGCTCTTCTTCTCTTTCTTTTGGGGAGAGGAGCTTTTTTTGTTTAAGTCAGTAAAGTATGATGAGTGACTGGATGTGCGAGGTTTTAGTTGGGTGTTTAGGTAAGGAATGAATCAATGATTATTCGCCACGATATTGCGCCTACGCTCTATCTTGCAGATGCTAAACAATTTTCGGCTGTTGTTGTTGTAGATAGCCATTTAGAAGAAGTGCTGGTGGGGTACGACAATATTGATCAGCTATTGAAACCTAATTTGTTGCCGTCGGTGCAGGCTGCGCCTGAGTTTACGCTCTGTGCGGATGGGATGGGGTGTTTGATTCGCCCTGATTGGATTTTGACGGCGGCGCATGTGGTGGAAGGCTTATCTGAAGGGCATGAGATTCAGATTGGTGGGAGCGCTTATGGCGTACGGCGGGTGGTGCTGCATCCTGACTTTGTCAATGCGGAAGAGATGGCGCAGGTTCGGTGTGATATTGCATTGATTCAGCTGATGAAATCTGTGGCGGCGATCGCACCGCTTTCTCTTTACTCACAGCCCGACGAACTTCATAAAATAGCGACCTTTGTGGGTAGCGGGGACTTTGGCAATGGTTTGATTGGCCCAGACAGTGCAGATGGCAAGCTGCGCAAGGCTACTAACCGCATCGATGAAATGGATGAGGAATGGCTGGTGTGTAAGTTTGATGCGCCGCCGGAATGCACTGCGCTGGAAGGGGTTTCGGGGCCAGGAGATAGGGGCGGGCCTGCGCTGTTAAAGGTGGGAGATGAGTGGGCGATCGCAGGCATTAGCGTCGGTCAAAATTCCCCAGAGAAGGTCGGCGAAGGTCGCTATGGCGGATGGGAATATTACACCCGCGTTTATCATTATTTAGCCTGGATCGAGTCAGTTGTTGACTGAAGTCATTAACTTCAGTCAACAACTGAAGTTGTTGATGATTTAAGTTGTTATTAAATAGAACTGTTGCTTAATAAGTCTGCTGTGGAATAAGGTGCTTAGGTGCGAGGCTATGACAGAATTTTGCCCACTTTGGCAAATTCTCTTTGCAGGGCGCGGCGCAAGTCTTTTTCGTTCACGATTAGATCGCCTCTGTCTAATGCTTGCAAACAACAGTACTGAACCACGTTCATAATATCTGCCCCAGATAGCTCATATTGTGTGGCAAGGTCAGAGATATTGATTGCCTTATCTAGGGTGACTTGGGGCGGAAATGCGGCCTGCCAAAGGCGCGATCGCTCCTTAACGCCTGGCAGCGGAAAATGAATGATTGACTGCAAACGCCGGGCAAATGCCTCGTCGATATTGTTTTTTAAGTTAGAGGCCAAAATTACTAAGCCATCGTAATTTTCTATACGCTGTAGCAGATAGCTCACTTCCTGATTCGCGTACTTATCGTGCGCATCTCTGACGCTGGTGCGTTTGCCAAACATAGCATCGGCCTCATCAAAAAACAGAATCCACCCTTTACTTTCTGCTTTCTCAAATAAACTGGCCAAGTTCTTTTCTGTTTCTCCAATGAATTTGGAGACCACCATTGAAATGTCTATTTTATAAACGGCCCTGTTGGTGTACTTTCCTAGCAAGCTTGCTGTTAATGTTTTTCCTGTGCCCGAAGGCCCATAAAACAGCGCCCTGTACCCTAGCTTTAGGGTGCGTTTCATGCCCCAGTCGTGCAGTAGGGTGGCGCTGTGGGTAATCCAGGTTTCTAGTTCTTTAATCTGTTCTCGGGTTGCTGAATTGAGCACTAAATCATCCCAGGTCATTTCCGTTTTGATTAAATTGGCCGGGAACTGAATGCTGAAATGAGGGGCTGCTATGGTGCCATAAAGCAATAGATTAATGGTGTCTGGTGCTAGTACGAGTCGGCCACTCATCAGGGGTTCACCTGGTTCAGGCGGGTGCACCGATAAAATTTGCCGCTGGGCAAATACATGCTGAGGGCTGAAAAATGTTTGAATGCGGAGGCGATCGCTGAGTTCAGTGCCCCCTAAAATAAACAGTACAGTGTCTCCAGTTGGCAAAAAACCACGGTGATGGGTGCCTCGCCAGCCTCCAAGTTGAGGATAGTCTCCGGCTTCGGGAAGCTGCGCTGTAATGGCCTGATCAAAGAAATGAGGCTGGAGGTGCGGCACCAATGCAATGAGTACCGTGAGCTGTTCTTCACGTGTGAGATTGTGGGTGGTGAAAAAATTAGCGATCGCACTTCCTTCTACCAGCCATTCTGCATGAGGGACATCTAAATGGGGGGCATCTTTGAGCGATAATCGCTGCTGAGTTGTTGTTATGTCAGCGGATGCTGACAGCTTAAAAACGTCCTCTAGCCGCCATTGAATGACTAGCCCTAAATAGTCAATAGCTTTTTGCAGCGAACGAAACTGATTCATAGTCAAGAATGCTTAATGGGGCATTTAGCTAAATCTAAACGAGCAGAAAGAATGTATAAAAAATAACTAGAACTATTGAAAAAAGCAGATAATCTATCTGCTAACCATTTCAAAATGTTTATGTGTCAATGTCTTTTACGTTAGCCAACATAGTGTTTCATTCCTTTAGAAAAGCATTGGGAGCTAACGCATTTATATTGTTATGCAGGGCTAGTTAACGCTATTCATTTTAATTGAATTATTGATATCAGTAATCGCTATTGGCTCTATTGCGAATTGTCTCAAAATACGACTTCACACATGTTTTAGTCGTATGATAATGGCTTTGGCTAGCGGTATGGAACCTAATTATTAACATTTCTATTGTTTAGAGAAGCCTATATTGAAACGCACAAAGAAACGGGATAGTGTTGTGCTCAAAGGACATCGAAATCCTGGCAATACTCATTGAAATATGCGAGGTGAAATAGATACTTGAACTTAAACAAATCTATTTAAGGTTGTTTCTCTTTCTCTAGCACGTTTTTAGTTGTTTTACTGAGATGGGTTTTCTCGTTAATACAAATCAGCTTGGTAAAACCTGCTTGGACTAGGCTGGTTTATCTGGGTTAGTTTGATGGGGTTAGTTTCATTATTCCTTATTGATACGGCTCTTTGTTGGCAAGGCTCTTAGTTAACACGGCACCTTGTTGGCAAGGCACCTTGCTAACAAAGCCTGTTGGGGCAACAAGTTGTTGTTGATATTTCTTAAAAGAACTTTAGTATGGATGGCTTAGTGCTTGTTTTCTGGTTGGGGAATCCCCATGATTTTTGATGCCCTGCGGATGATACAGACTGGTTTGGGGCATTACATTCAAGAGTCTGAAGGGTTGTCTGAAGGGCCTCAAGAGCTTGTTGTCGTTGATAATATTGCGATGTCAGATGCGCTGGGCGGTGTGCGCAGCAATATGAATGATCGCATTGTGATGAGTTTGATTAACTTGCAGGAAGAGACCACGCTTAAAAATGCGCCTAACTATCGGATGGAGAATGGCCGTACCATTTATCAAAATCCGCCTGTGAGCCTTAATTTGTTTGTTCTATTTTCAGCGCTGCATCCTGGTCAATATCCTACGGCGTTGCAGCGTCTGGCGAGGGTGATTGAGTTTTTTCAATGGAAAAAGGAATTCTCATTTACGTTGCCGCCTAGCTCAGGTGGTGGCAATGCAGGGGGCATTGCTAAAGATGTTCGTGTGTTGGTGGATTTGTATACGCTTACGTTCGATCAAATTAATCATTTATGGGGGACGCTAGGCGGTAAGCAAGTGCCTTTTGCTATGTATCGTATGCGCTTGGTTGCTATCAGCGCTGACAAGCAACAGGGGGAAGGTGCTGCTATTACAGAGCGTGTGTATGAGTAAGTTTGTTGGTTTGCTTTCTTGCTTGCTTTGTGAGGTGTTTTGAGGGTAGTTCTGGAGGCAGTTCTTTTTGAGTCAGTTTTGGTGAGTCGGTCGATTGCTTAAGGGCCGCTAAGTTTAGCTTTGTAATAGGAGTACCCAATCAATGGGGATCGTATTCGAACCTATTTTGACATTGGAAGTTTGGCACGATTATTTTCTTGGCCCGTTAAATGGCTCCGGTAATAGTGCTAAACAACAGCTACCTGCTCAGTATGATATTTCTCAAGCGATCGCGCTTGTGCCCACTGTGGAATGTCAGAAAGCTTTAAAGCAGATGCGCTGGCTTTTTCGTCCGCAGCCCTACGGTGGGGTGATATTGGCTCAGGTGGATGCTGCCAGTCAGGTATCTAGTCAGGCGTCCGGTCAGGCGTCCGGTCAGAAAAGCCTTAAGCCCTTTGTAGAAATTGATTCCAGCACGCGGCTGACGTTTTGGATGGTGGTTCGCGATCGCAACTTTGCGAACTATACCAATCTCTCTTTAAAGCCAGCTCGTGATCGCATCTATTACTTTTCTAATCAGTTCAACAATCAATCGGATGATTCCCTTTACCTCACCCAGCCGCTTGAGCTGCTCCAGGCGGGCAACGCTTATGCCCTTGGCGATATGGTGACGTATCAGCCCTCCGCCTCAGACCCAGATGATCCAGCGCTTACGCTTGAAGCAGCTACCTTCTTAGGTGAGGCCAGCGATCCCCCAAAAACCGTTTCTGCCAATCCAGCCGCATTTGACACATCCTCGGCTTCGACTGTGGAATGGCTCGCTTCGCCTGCCCGTCAGTATGTATGCCGTCAAGATCTCTGCCTCAGGCAGGCTCCTATGCGTACAGAATCACTCGCCCGTGCTAGTCCTGGCGACACCCTTGTCCTTGTAGATGTCAATGAACGAGAGTCTGTTGTGTATCAGGTGCCTGCACAGCATCCGCCTAACACAGATTTAGAAATCTCTTTCTCATTGGATCAGCCGCCTGGGCTGTATCAACTGTTTTATCAGCGTACATCCGCAACGTCTGCGCAGAACGCAGGAGATAGAACACAAATTGGAGACTTTGTTTTGTTTGATCCCATGCGTGGGCGACAGGCGATCGCATTCATTGAACTCTCGCTAAACCCTGCTCCATTATCTCTTCCGTTTCGCCTACTGAGCCAAACCCAAACTCAAGCCCAACAGCTGCACCCTAAAACCTACCAAATCCGATTCAAAAATCGTGCAACCCGCTGGCGATATCACACCAGTCAGATGCCAGAAGTGCCACTACCTCAGGGCTTTGAAGCCTCTGACTCTAAAACCTTTGTGACCCAATATCCGCTTGGTCACTACCGTCGTCCGCCTAAGTTACTGACTGATGGGCATGACCGCGCCTTGCCTGTTCCCAGCCCATCTTCTCTCCCGACTGTTGAACTAGCTGCCAACGGTAGCCGCAACATCACCGCTATTTTCTCTGACCTTTACCTATAACCTACCGAGCGATTCACTATGCCCAGTACCTACAGAACCCCAGGCGTTTACATTGAAGAAATTTCCAAGTTCCCGCCCTCTGTTGCCCAAGTAGAAACAGCCATCCCCGCTTTTATTGGCTATACCCAAAAGGCGATTGTCCGAGGCATTGATCTGTATGCAGATGCTGGTGCTGATGCTGATGCTGATGCTGATGCTGGTGATGCTGGTGGTGATGACAAAGTGGTGCCCACGGTAATCCGTATCACCTCACTGTTGGAATATGTGCAGATTTTTGGTGAGGCAGAAAAAGAAACGGGCATTCAGGTCACGGTTGCTAAAAGTGGCGAGGTGTCTGTTGTTGTGGAAAAACCTTCCGAAAACAACATGTACTATGCCTTGCAGGGGTTCTTCGCAAATGGGGGTGGCCCTTGCTACATTGCTTCGGTTGGTAAGACAGGAAGTGGATCGATTGAGCAGGCTGCGTTGGATGCGGGATTAAGTGCGATCGCGAAAGAAGATGAAGTGACGCTGATTGTCTTTCCAGAGAGCCTGTCGTTGGGCGTATCAGCAGATTTTCAAACGTTACACAACAACGCCCTCACACAATGCAAAGATTTGCAAGATCGCTTTTTGGTCATGGATGCTGTGCTAGACGCAGATAATCAAACTGTGGTTCAGGCGGCTCAATCTTTTCGTAGCGATCTCATTGGAGTCAATAACTTAAAGTATGGTGCTGCCTATGGGCCAAGGCTAGAAACGATTTTTGATTACGCGTACGACGATGCCGATGTTACTGTCACTATTAACTATCCAGATAAGGCCGATGGTACTCCACCTGATACACCAACCAGTGAAACAACCCTTGCGGCGCTTGATCCTAAAACTGCTCAAAAAGACGGACAGTATTATCCGCTTGTGAAAAGTGCCATTGGCGCAGAGCCAGTAGTGTTACCTGCAGCGCCTTTGGTTGTGGGGGTTTATGCTGCTGTTGATAGTGATCGGGGCGTATGGAAAGCGCCTGCTAACGTTAGTTTGAATGCGGTAGTTGGCCCCACCGTTAGAATCAGTAGCGCTGAGCAGGATGGCCTTAATATTGATACATCGGGTAAATCTATTAATGCGATTCGCTCTTTTACTGGTAAAGGCACGCTGATTTGGGGCGCACGAACCCTGGCCGGGAATGACAACGAATGGCGCTATGTGCCCGTTCGCCGATTCTTTAATATGGCGGAAGAGTCGATTAAAAAAGCAACAGAAGCCTTTGTATTTGAACCCAACGATGCGAATACTTGGGTGAAAGTAAAAGCGATGATCGAGAACTTCTTGACGCTGCAGTGGCGCGCGGGTGCGCTGGCTGGTGCTAAGCCAGATCAGGCTTTTTATGTGAAAGTGGGCCTGAATGAAACGATGACAGCGCTGGATATTTTAGAAGGGCGCATGATTATTGAAATTGGCATGGCGGTGGTTCGTCCGGCTGAATTTATTATTCTCAAGTTCTCCCACAAGATGCAAGAGAGTTGATGCCGGCTTCGCTTGGGCACCAGATCTCGGCTCCGCTTGGCCTGTTACGCATAGTGGGTGGCAGGCAAGCTCTTTTTCTTTCAAATTCAAGTTTTTCACCCTTTCAACAATTCCTAAGCAATTCTTATGGCTGACTATCCCTTACCTAAGTTTCATTTCCAGGTTGAGTGGGGCGGCTCTCGCCTCGGCTTTACTGAAGTTAATGGACTCGATATTGAAACAGAAGTGATTGAATACCGAGAAGGCAATATGCCTGAGTACCATTCGCTCAAAATGCCGGGCCGACAAAAGTACGGCAATATCACCATGAAGCGCGGCACCTTTAAAGGCGATGGTGACTTTGTGACATGGTGGAGCACCGTTGCGCTCAACACCATTGAACGGCGTGATTTGACCATTAGCCTGCTGAATGAAACCCATGAGCCGGTAGTGGTGTGGAAAATTAAGGCGGCTTGGCCGACTAAAGTGCAGTCTACTGACTTGAAAGGAGACGGTAATGAGGCGGCGATTGAGACCATTGAAATTGCGCATGAAGGACTGAACGTTGAGTACGTCTAAGCGTTCGGCCTCAGAGACGTTCTATCCCCCGGTGAGCTTCTTTTTTGAGGTGAATTTTCAGGGGGAAGGGCTGGTTTCTAATGTTGTAGAACGGCGCTTTCAAAGCGTGACGGGACTCAGCAGTGAGCTGCAAACAGAGAACTTGACAGAAGGCGGGGAAAATCGATTTGAACATATTCTGCCGACCCGCGCGAAGTATGCCCCGCTGGTGCTGAAGCGGGGCTTGGTGAAAGATTCCAAGATGGTGAAATGGTGTATGGATGCCATTGAGGATATGGATATTCGCCCTATGGACTTGCTGGTGAGTTTGTTGAATGCGGAGCAAAATCCGTTGGTGACTTGGCAGGTGGTGAACGCGTGGCCACGGAAATGGTCTATTTCTGATTTGGATGCGGAGAAAAGCGCGGTAGCGATTGAGTCTTTGGAGCTGAATTATCAGTACTTTAAGACGGTGTAATGAACCAGCCCGATGAACCAGCCCGATGAACCCGTCAGATAAACCCGTGTAATGAAACAAAAAGAGGACAGAAACGCTGATGCCTTTGGAAATTAGAGAGCTGGTGATTAAAACAACGGTGAATCGCGATCGCGCTCCGTGGCAATCTGAGCCCAGCAACAGCACCTCTGTGCCATTGCAAAAAGCTGATCGTGCGGCGTTAGTGGCCACTTGTGTGGAGCAAGTACTGGCTGCGATTGAAGCTAAATCTGAGCGATAGTAGTTTCTTTCGATATATGGCTGAGTGATAGAGGTGGCAAAGTGACAGGAGCGCGCTAAGCGATGCGAGAAAGTGGATTAAGCAAGGTTAGGATTGTCGCTTTTAAAGATAATGCCTACCGAAAAAAGATTAAACAAAAGATCGAGCTGCCGATTAATCCGGCGCAGCTTTCTCGTTCGTTAAAGGTGGATTATGGGCAGGAGCAGCCTGCGGGCGCGGAAGGTAACAGCCCTAAATATAAAGCGACTAAATCTGAATCGATTACCCTTGAATTTACGTTAGATGGCACGGGTGTAATTCCGGTGCAGGGAAAAGCGGGCCAGTTTCATACAGATGTTTCTAAGCAATTAAAGGACTTTCTAAAAGTCGTTTATCGGATGAATGGTGAAACCCATAAGCCCAATTTTTTGCGCCTGCTGTGGGGGGATTTTTCATTTGGGGCGGGTAATCATTTTGACTGCATACTCACCGCACTAAAAATTGACTACACGCTGATTTCTCCTACAGGGAAGCCGCTGCGGGCAAAGCTTACGGGTACATTCCTGAGCTACCTCGAAGAGAAAAAACGGATTCGTCGAGAAAACAAAAAATCGCCAGATGTGACCCATGTTCGTATGGTGGCCGCTGACGATACGCTGCCGCTCATGACTGAGCGCATCTATGGGGATCAGTCTTATTATTTGCAGGTTGCAAAGGCCAATGGCCTGGTAAATTTCCGTCGATTGAAAACCAGCCAATCCATTAAGTTTCCCCCTATTGATAAAACAGCGTTTTAGCTATGTCTGATCGTCTGATTCCTAAAAATTCAGTTTATGACGTTGCGACTTTCACGCTGCTGTCAGATGGAAAAGATATCACCTATGGCACTGAGGTGATATCACTTTCAGTGACAAAGCGCGTTAACCGGATTCCTACCGCACGGATTGTGTGCCGGGATGGTTCTACCGCTGAAGAGACCTTTGAAACGAGCGAATCAGGAGATCTAATTCCGGGTAAAGAAATAGAGATTGCTTTAGGCTATGACGGCAATGATAAAACCGTGTTTAAAGGCATTGTGGTTAAGCACAGTATTAAAGCCGATGCCTCTGGTGATTCCAAGCTGATTTTAGATTGTCGGGATGTGGCGATCGCAACGACCATCAGCCGTCACAGTCGCTACTTTAAAGGCGTCAAAGACAGTGAAGCACTCTCCACCCTTCTGAAAGACTACAGCAAACTCTCTTCTAAGCTAGAGGCTACCAAAGTTAAGCATCCTGAGCTGGTGCAGTACTACACCACAGACTGGGATTTTATGCTTTCTCGGGCAGAAATGAACGGGCAAATTGTGTTGGTAGATGATGGCAAAGTGAGTGTGAAAGTGCCTGAGACGAGTGCTAGTCCTAAGCTGACGCTCACCTATGGGGCCAACATTTTAGAGATGGATTTGTCGTTGGATGCGAAAGACCAGTACGCGGCAACAGAAGTGAAAGCCTGGGACTATGGTGATCAAAAGCTGGTGAGCGCAACGGGCAAAGAGCCGAGCGTAAACCAGCAAGGCAACTTAGCGGGCAAGAAGCTTGCTAAGGCCATTGATGTGAAAACGGTGGAGCTGCGGCACGGTGGTTTGATAGAACCCCAAGAATTGCAGGCATGGGCGGATGCCCAACTGCTGAAAAGCCGCTTGGGAAAGGTTCAGGGGCGCATCAAAATAGAGGGCTATCAGGATGCGAAACCGGATGATGTGATTGAGCTAGAAGGCATGGGCGATCGCTTTAATGGTGCAGCCTATATTTCCGGCATTCAGCATGAGATGGCAGGGGGCGTATGGACTTCGCAGCTCCACGTGGGTCTTAATCCTCAGTGGTTTTACAAGTCTGCTGATGTGGTAGAACGGCCTGCCTCGGGGCTGCTTCCAGGCATTAGCGGATTACAAATTGGAGTGGTGTTGCAGCTTCAAGATGATCCGACTAAAGATGATCGGGTGTTAGTAAAGGCTCCGATTATTGATGAGAAAACCGCAGATGGGGTCTGGGCAAGGGTGGCTACCCTCGATGCGGGGGAAAAACGTGGCTCCTTTTTTCGACCTGAAATTGGCGATGAGGTGGTGCTGGGCTTTGTGAATGATGATCCTCGCCATCCGGTAATTTTAGGCATGTTAAACAGCAGTAAACATCCGGCCCCGCTCACCGCTGAAAATACGAATCATCACAAAGGATTTATTACCCGCTCAGAGATGAAGGTGCTGTTTGATGATGAAAAAAAGATTATGACGCTAGAGACCCCCGGCGGTAACACAGTAGTGATTTCTGATGATGAAAAGAGCATTTTACTCAGTGATCAAACTGGCAACACAGTGACCCTTGACAGCTCAGGTATTAGCCTAAAAAGCCCCAAAGATATTTCTATAGAAGCGACCGGTAAGTTAAATCTAAAAGCCACGCAAGATGCCAGCCTAGAGGGCTTAAACGTAAATGCTAAAGCGAATACGCAGTTTAAGGCTACCGGGAATGCAGGCGCGGAGGTTTCTACACCTGCGATCGCTGTTCTCAAAGGCTCTCTCGTTCAAATTAATTAACTAAAAACTCACTGAAAACTCACTAGATTTAACCGGAGAAACCACCATGGGAAAACCCGCCGCCCGCCTGACTGACATGCACGTTTGCCCAATGCAAACCCCTGCTGTCCCCCCGATTCCACACGTCGGCGGCCCCATTATTGGCCCCGGCATTCCCACCGTCTTGATTGGTGGCATGCCCGCCGCTGTGCTAGGCGATAGCTGCACCTGCGTTGGCCCGCCAGATAGCATTGTGCTCGGCTCGGCCACGGTGTTGATTGGTGGCAAGCCGGCAGCGCGAATGGGCGATACCACAGCTCACGGCGGCTCCATTGTGTTGGGTTTACCTACTGTTTTGATTGGCGGATAGATTTGATAGGCGGATAGATTTGATTGGCAGATAGAGCGCGTGAGGAAAACGAGATTGGGAGAAGCAAGATGCTAAATGATGATGATGTACAACAACCTAGTGAAGCCTCAGGCTCATCGCTTCAAAGTCCGGCGCATTTGGGAACCGGGTGGAGTTTTCCGCCCAGCTTTGAAATCGCCGCAGGACGGGTAGGGCTAGTGAGTGGGGAACAAGATATTCGAGAGAGTTTGTCTATTTTGCTCTCTACCAGTGTAGGAGAGCGCGTAATGCAGCCCACCTACGGCTGTGACCTAACTGAGCTGATGTTTGAACCCTTAAGCCCCACCATGACAAGCCAGCTTAAGGCGTTGATTCAAGATGCGATTTTGTATCATGAACCGCGCATTCAATTAGAGGAGATTGACCTACAGCTCGATGAGCAGTTAGAAGGTGTAGTGAATATTTTGGTGGACTACACCGTAATTAGTACGAACTCACGCTTTAACTTTGTCTATCCGTTTTATCTTCAAGAGAGCGTCGGCCTGACATAGCCATTAGCGAACCTGCGAGCAAATCTGCGAGCGAACTTTAAGAGCCTAAACATGAACAGCCGTGCCACCAAAAATCCATTAGTTAGAGACGGGGTTGCGCAGCAGCAGCGCTCAGGAAAAGCGCTATCGCCTAACTATGTTCAGCTAGATGAAACGGAACTGGCTGATTTTTTGGTGTTTGCTTATCATCTGAGCGAGCACTTTGTTTATTTTGATCGCAACCTTCAGGGAGAGGAAAACTGGCAAGCTTTTTTTGAACGCAGTACGCCTGTTCAAATTGCTCGTATTATTAAAACGCGATCGCAAGACGTTCAGACGCACTACGAAGCGGCTTTGAACCAACTGCTGAATATGGTGCGTGCAGATGGTGAAGCGGTGGAAACGCTTGATGAAGCCACGACTGATGAAGTCACGCCTGATGAAGCGCCCTCTACGCCTTTGCCGCTTGCCGAGCGCCTGGCCTATGAACAACAACAGCTGGATGCCTTAGAAGATCTATTGCTCATCTATGAACAGATTTTAAGTCGGTTTCAGGGTTGGTTTCAGGGCTTAGATCGTGATACGTCATTAACCGGGATGATTCAGGCCAGCATAAAAACCAGCCTGCCCCATATTCTCAGGCAGATTTATCAGTTAGATAGTGAACTGGGCTATAGCCGTCAGGTGTGTTCCTTTGAGCGGCACCTGATTTTACAAGATTTGCTTGAAGCCTTTAGCCTTCAGCACCTACCCCCTCGACCTGTGGCCAAGGCGCGGCCGCCTATGACGGGCAGCAGTCGCCTGTCTCCGTTTCTCCAAGATCTCTTTAACTCTCAAGCTCAGATGAAAGCGCAGGCTGATGGTATTTTTCAGCCGCTGTTCCAAGCCTTCACTCAAATTGTAGATCGCGCGGAGGAAGCGCTGGAACAAAGTTTGCATAATGAACGACAGAATTTGCCGCCTCACTTAGCGCTGTATGTGGCCTTCTGGAAGATTTTGCAGCCAGCTCGCGATGATCTCAATCAGATGACGAAAAGGCACCTGGATTTTTTCTATCGTGAGGTGTTGCGGCTGGCTGAAAAAGAGGCCCAGCCGGATCGCGCCCATGTTGTTTTAACGCTAGATAAATCTCAGCAGGCCCACAAGCTGGCGGGTAAGTCTCAGTTTAGTGCGGGCAATGATGAGACGGGGGTAGAGCGGATTTATACCCTGGATGAGGAAATTATTGTTAATTTGGCTCAAGTGGCTGAGCTGAAAGGGCTTTTTCTGCATCGCGCTGATTCTCCTTCTGATCGTGCTTCTGGGGCGCAGAATAAGAATAATACTTGGGGGCTGTATGCCTCGCCCCAAGTTAATTCTGCGGATGGCTTGGGCGGTGAGTTTCCGCCGGATCCTGACCCGAGTGAGCCTGCATTTCACGCTTGGCTACCATTTGGCGATTCTAATCGGCCTATTGCTGCTGTGGGCTTAGCGATCTCCTCTCCTGTGCTGGCGTTGGCCTCGGGCGATCGCACCATTCTTTTTACGCTCACCCTTGGGCTGCCTCATGCGCTCACACAACAATCTCGGATTTTAACAGACTCACTGATTGAGCAGATTAATGCCAGCCAAACCGCGTTCTTTCAGCTGTCATTCAGTGGGGAAAGCGAATGGATTGATGTCGAACCCAAGATACAGCTTTCTCATCCAGATAAAAATGTACAGATTTATCAGCTGACGATAGAAGCGAAGCTGCCTGCTGCGATCGCTGCGGTAGTGCCGTATAACAGTGATAATCTACCGGGCGAGAAGATTGGCGTTTCAGGTGTGCCTGTGGCCAAGCTGAGCTTGGGAAAACGTAAGGGGGCTGTGCATGCGCTGATTGATCAAGCCACCCTTCAAGATATTGCTATTTCTGTGGCGGTGGAAGGCGCACGAAATCTGTTATTGCAGAATGATTTAACGGTGTTAGATGCCACTAAGCCCTTTGCCCCCTTTGGCCCTCAGCCTAAAGTTGGCAGTCGGTTTTACCTTGGCAGCTCAGAAATATTGAGTAAAGCGCTGACAGATTTGAAAATCTCTTTTGAGTTAGAATCCGCAATTCCGAATGACGGTACACAGCCTGCTTGGGGTATGCACTACGCTGCTTACTACGGCACCCAAAATCCTTTTGTTCCTGGGCAGCTCAGCGTTCATTCTTTGCAACATCGGAAGTGGCATCCCACGTCAGAAGTCGTTTCTATTCCCCTTTTTCCTGACAGTCAACCACAGGATTTTCTCCACTACACCCTAGATCTAACCGCTCATCTAACCGCTCTGAAGCCAGATGATGAGTTACCTGCTGCGCAGGCCCAAGCCGTTTCCTCGACGATCTCACCCGAACCACTTGTGCCTTTAACGCACGAAAGCCAGTCTGGTTTTTTGAGATTTCAGCTCACTGGTAGGGACTTTGGCCACACTGATTATCCTACTGTGCTTGCTCGTCAGGTATTAGCCTCGGCGCAGCCCATTGTTCCGGGCGATACCCCTGTTCGGCGGCAGGCCGTTATTGGTGCCTTTTACGAAAAAGTAACCATAACGGAAGAAATCATAACGGAAGAAACAACAAATGATGCTGGCGCAATCAGCGAAAAGGTTGTTCAAGCTAAAAAACAGACTATTGATGATCCCTCTGAAGAGGTAACCTATGTTCCTTTGCTGCCCAAAGAACCCTATACGCCTGTTATCACAGCGCTATCTGTTGACTACAGTGCCCAGTCTTATCGAGACAACTGTCAGCTCTTTCATCTCTACCCCTTTGGCGGCTCAAAAGCACTCCCCTCTAACTTCTCAGGGGCTTTGCTGCCGCTTTTTGAAAATGAAGGTGAGCTACTGATTGGCCTAGAGAACTTGGTGCCAACGATGGCGCTGTCGCTGTTGTTTCAGCTCGCAGAAGAGACGGCGAACACTGAAATAAAACGGGCGACAGTGAAATGGCACTACCTGCATGACAATGACTGGAAACGCCTTGAAGATCATCTGATTTTGAAAGATGAGACGAAACAACTCATTCATTCAGGTATTGTCAAACTCTCTATTCCGGATGATATTAGCAATGCGAATACGACCATTTTAAGGGGCGATTTGCACTGGTTAAGGGTCAGCGTTAAAGAACGCAGTGGCGCGATCGCGCGTATCCTTAGCATTCAATCGCAGGCTGCTAGCGTTACCTTTCACGCCAACGGCAGTGATCCCAACCATCTGGCCGCGCCGCTGCCGCCCGATCAGGTGGTGAAACTGGTGGACGCGCAGCCAGAAATCAAGCAAATTCAACAGCCTTACGCTTCTTTTGGTGGACAGGTAAAAGAGCAGCCCGAACAGTTCTACACGCGCATTAGCGAACATCTGCGGCACAAAGGGCGTGCGGTCACAATTTTTGACTATGAGCGGATCGTGCTAGAGCGCTTCCCAGATATTTATAAGGTGCGCTGTGTGAATCATGGTCAGGCCATTGAAGGGGGCCAATTCCGTGAGATTGCGCCGGGCCATATTACCTTAGCGGTGATTCCCGCATTGGTGCATCAGGCGGCGGCTAATGATTTGGCACTGAATGATTTGGAGCCAAAGGTGAATATCAATCGCTTGGCTGACATTGAAAAATATCTCAAATCCATTAGTTCGCCTTGGGCCAGTATTCA
The DNA here is from genome assembly GCA_045110585.1 of Phormidesmis sp. GTDB lineage: Bacteria > Cyanobacteriota > Cyanobacteriia > Phormidesmidales > Phormidesmidaceae > Phormidesmis. Next base: position 42,606 of record JBGCGG010000102.1, read on the forward strand.
GGTCGTGAATCCAAAATATGAGGTGATCCGAGTGAAGTTTGGGGTGGCGCTGCTGCCTCAGTACAGCGGTGACTTTGCGTTTTATAGGCGACAGTTACAGCGAGATATTATTCGATTTTTGTCGCCTTGGGCGGCGAGTGATGCCGCTGAAATTCACTTTGGTGGTGAGATTTATCGGTCTTCTATTCTTAAATTTGTGGAGGAGCATCCCGTTGTTGACTATGTTTTGAATTTTGAGCTGTATCAGGATGATGATGACTCTGATCGCCCGCGAGTCTCGGCAACGACGCCCCATTCAATTTTGGTGTCGGTTCCTTTTCAAGATCCGCTGGCCGCGACATCTTCTACTCAAAGAAAGGGGCATGAAATTTATAAGGTTAAAAGACAAGTTGAGACCTATCGCCCAAACACAGACGAGGGCAATACCTTAGGTCACCGTGTGTTATCTGATTTAACCCTTGCTGAGTTCAGCGAGGCTGACAGCGCCCGATTCGATGAACTTCTAACGTCAGGTGAATAAACTCGTGTCTTCTGTTAAAAACATCCAAAACCTTGCCTACAGTCGAGAGCGAATTCAAAATCTCTTTGGCAATGATCAACAGCTGTCTAGTGCGCACTTTGCGGTTTTGATTGAGTCTTTGCTCAATCGCAGAGACGATAAGTTTCATGGTGCTTGGAAATCGGGCCGCGCTTACCAACCCGGTGATGTGGTGCATTATGAGCGCAAGCTGTGGGAGATGAAGGCAACGCAAGAGATTTGCTCGGCGGCGGCAGAACCTCCGGCAGAGTCTGATTCTGACTGGGAAGCCTTTCCTGATAATAACGATTGGGAGGTGATGACTGAAGAAAAAGCGATGTGGGCAAAAATGTTTCATCGTGTGGGCATTGGGGTGGGCTGCAAAGATGAGCTGCATTGGGAGCGGCCGCAGGCGCAGCTAGATGTGCGAAACGTGGCGCAGCCAAATGTGCTGGCTAAGGATGCGGCGTTTTCGGGGGTGGGGCGCTGGCTGTTGTTTCCTGACCAGGTGAATGCTGCAACAACGTTGCCTCAAGCAACGCCTCCGGTGTTGTCTGAGGCGTCGCCTCCGGTGTTGTCTCCGTTATCGCTGCAGACGGGCCTTGCTCAGCAAACTTTTTTGCACTACGGCCCACTGAGCCAAGATGCGATTGCCGATGGCAGAGAGCCACAGACTAGCGCCCTGTTCACGGGTCTCTCTTTAGAAGAAGCAACGTGGTCGAGCAATGCCTTGCATGGGTTTGTTTTTCGTCAAAGCCCTGAACCTTTGATTGAGTCATCGGTTCTGCGCGGCAGCGCCACCCATGGCCCTGTGATGATGGCGCTGCGTCCGCAAGGGAACTATGCGGCGGCTTTGGGACTTAATGTACGGGAACCTCAGGCGCTGGTGGATGCGATCGCGCCTTCGCTTGGCCATTTGCAACTGCTGCCTCACCATGCCGATGATCCGGTCATGACGCTTTCTAGGTGCCTCACTGAGCATCCGTCTGATCGTCCGTCTGAGTCCTTGTCTGAGTTGGGGCCTGAGGGAGTAGTGGGGACTGAGGGAGTAGTGGAGCCTGAGGGGGGCGAGGAAAGTGCGCGATCGCCTTACGTCAGCATGGCGATCGCGCCAGCTGAAACCCGTTGGGAAACTAACGCCACTGAAGGCTTTGTGTTTAGCCAGTCGGGGCTGGCCGAGTCAGCTCCAGATTCTCTTGTTCGCATTCGCCAATATCCTGAAACGACTCAGCCCCAGTTTGGCATTGGCACTGATCATCCTATGGCTGTGATGGATGTTCAGTCGAGTTCTCAAGTTGTTCAACTGCTGCCGCTAGCGCCGCTTACAGATGAGGGGTGTGAACCGCTAACTCGACCGGCGATCTCGATTTCAAATGGTTCAACCCACCTTCAGTCTGGCCTCAGCGAGCAGACGGCCAGCTACACAACAAATGCTGCACAAGGATTCCTGTTTCGTCAGTCGTTTGGCGCAAGAGAGGATGCTCTTCCTGCGCTTGCCACGGGTCGCGTTCAGCTTGCGCTCCGCGAAAATGGCCGGGTGGGCATTGGTACAGAACAACCTGACGCGGCGCTAGATATTGTTCATGAAGATCAATCTGGACGATTTCTGTTTAGTCTGAGTGAGTTAGCGGAGGGTGAAACGGCTCCAACCACTGCAACCCATCCCGTCATCGCGGTTGAAAACCGTCATGCAACGAGCTGTGAAACGGATGACGAGACAGGGCGAGTTCAATTCACGTTTGGTCTGCATTCTCATCAGTCAGCATTTACAACAAATGCTGCTCACGGATTCTCTTTTAGCAGTGCGCATACGCCCAACTCTAATCCGTTAACGCTTTCTCCTCACGAACAACTGGTCAACATTTTGCCCACTGGCATCGTTACGGTGATGCCAGACAGCGATGGGCAGCTCGGCATTGGTACCCGTGCACCGGCTGCCAGCTTGGACATTCAGCGATCCGAAAATTCGATTCAACTATTGCCGCTTCCGGGCCACTCAGATACGGCCATTCCCGCAATTTCTTTGGTTAGTCATGACCGCAGTCACGATACTGAACAGCAGCCCCTCACCTACCTAAATACGGGACTGGTTGGGCCGCTGGCAGGTTGGCTCACAAATGCCTCGGCGGGCTTTGTTTTTAAGCAAGGCTATGGCGGTCAGCATGAGGGTGGCATTGAGGCCGACCAAGCGCGGCTCCAAATGGCGATCGCACCAGATGGCCGGGTGGGCATTGGCACCGCCACGCCTGAAGCCGCCCTAGATGTGGTAAACGATTACCACTCCGGTCGGTTTGTGCTGAGCCTTAGCCCCACCAACCAAGCGACTGACCATCCCACGCTGGCCATTTTAAATGAACAAAGCCACTGCCCAGGCGTAGAAGATGCGCTGCCGACCTATCTCTCGCTTTCGCCCCAGCCAGATGAAGCTGTGTTTCTCACGGATGCTTCTGATGGATTTGTGTTCAAAATGGGCCATCCGGCAGGATCTGAGCGCAACTATTTGAACACGGGCAAACATGGCCGCACGTTGTGGTCGCTTTCGCCCAATGGTGAGGCCGCCCTCTCTCCGAATGGGAACGGTCAGCTCAGCATTGGCAAACCGCATACAGACTATGCCTTGGAGGTGGATGGGCTAACTCAGGCGCTGGGCTTTTATCAGGTTGCAGATGCTGCGCAAAGAGCGCAACAAGCCTCTCTGTGTGAGACGTTTCCCAACGCTTTGGAGGTGGTAGAGGCGCTGCGTCCAATTACCTTTGAGTGGACAGATAGTGATCGCCTTTCGACGAATGGCCGCGCGGCCAGTGGCCTCCAGCTGGGCCTGGATTTGGAAACGCTGTGTGAGGTGTGCCCCCAAGTGGTGATTACAGATGCGGATGGGCATCAGGCGATCGCCTATCAAAACCTAGTACCTGTACTAATTCAGGCATTGAATGAACATGTCACCCAAACCAGAAAAACATCCGAGCGCGAGCAACAATACGATGAGTCAGAGCGGCTTCAGCTACAAGACCAGATTACGCACTTAGTGGATCGGGTCAGAATTATGTTGTTCTTTTTAATGTTCTTTGGCACGCTCACCCTGGCCCTTACCATTTCACTTACTATTTCTAGTTTGGTCGGAGGTGCTTAGCTCATGCCAGAATCCGCTGCTGAAGCCGCACTGACCATTTCCAAACAGAACTCTGATTTCCCTGATTACCTAGATTTTCAGTATCTTCGCCAGCTTGGCATTGACCACCTCCAAAAGCTCTCTGGCAAACTGTGGACAGACTATAACCTGCACGATCCGGGCGTTACGCTGTTGGAGGTGCTGTGCTACGCCATTACCGACCTAGGCTATCGCAACAACTTAGATATTAAGGATTTGCTGGCCCCTGCGTCTACCTCCTCGGGTACCGCCACTACCGCAGAAAAAGACACGCCTTTAGACGATAACTTTTTTACACCTGACCAAATTTTGACGTGTAATCCAGTCACGTTACTAGATATTCGCAAACGCCTTATTGATATTCAAGGGGTTCGCAATGCCTGGATAGTGCCGAAACAAGACCCTTACGATCCAACCATCTATATCAACCGCACAGATAGCGTGTTGCAATACGCTAAGCCCCCTGAGCGTGAACCGTTACGGCTGCATATCAAAGGGCTGTACACCGTGCTGTTGGATTTTGTTCCGGAGGTGCGGCAGAGCGAGTGCGGGCAGTCTTCTCAGCCTTGGGAGCAGGTTTTAGCGGAGGTGAAAGCTGTGTTGCACAGCTACCGCAATCTGTGTGAAGACATTTACGAGATTGTGGTGCTAGATGAAGAGGAAATTGCCCTACAGGCCAATATTGAGTTAACGGTGGATGCGGATGAAAAGAGTGTTCTGGTTGAAATTTATCTCAAAGTCCAGGACTTTTTAGCACCCCATCTTCATTTCTACACGCTGCAAGAAATGTTGGATAAGGGTAAGCGCCCGGATGAAATTTTTGCGGGGCGTCCATCTGCGCTGCCGGAACATGACTGGGCCATCTCTCCAGATTTGGCAACTCGAAAAAGCCACGGATTTATAGATCCTGATGAGCTGGATAAGCTAGAGCTGCCCAAGGTGATCCGTACCTCAGATCTCTATCAAATTATTCTCAATGTGCCGGGTGTGGTGGCGATTCGGAGCTTAAATATTGCCAGTGCCTTGAACGGTCATATCCGCGTTCCATTTGAGGCTTGGTCTTTAAAGCTGACGGCTGGCTATCGGCCTGTGTTAGGCATTGATTATGCGGATATTCGTTTCTTTAAACGCGGATTTCCTGTCTCTACGGTTAGAGCAAACCCCAATACCGAGCAGCAGCAAACGGCGCAGGCAAATCAGGTTAAGCGACGCTATCAGCAACAACAAATTATTCATCTTAAGGCGCAGCGCGATGCCTACGAGCTAAATTTAGCCATTCCCACTGGCATCCACCGAGACATTGCCGATCACTATTCCATTCATCACGATCTTCCACTTGTGTATGGGGTGGGTGAGGCTGGCCTGCCCGACACGGCTTCAACAGAGCGTAAGGCTAAGGCCAAACAACTTAAAGCCTATCTGGCCTTTTTTGATCAGGTGTTAGCGAACTATCTCAGTCAGCTTTCTCAGGTTCGCAGTCTCTTTTCTTGGGATACTCGCCAATGGCACTATCCAGACGGTGCTGCCGACGATACGCCTCAACAGCACACGTACCGTACTCAAGCGCTCAACTTTCCAGGGGTAGAAGAGATTGTGTGTGAGTATCAACAAAAAAACGAGTCAGGTAGTGGTGACGGTAGCGAGGCTGCCTATACCCAATTTCTACAAAGCATTGTAGAAGATAGCCACACGGCCTATGAGCGGAGAAATCACTTTTTAGACCATTTGCTGGCCCGCTTTTCAGAAACCTTTACTGACCACACACTGCTGAACTATGCCGGGGACAACCGCACTCAAGAAAGCCAGTTGCTTCACAGCAAAGCCGATTTTTTGCAAGACTATCCGGCAATGAGCCGCGATCGCTTTCGGGCAATGAACTATAGCCTTGCACCTAATCCCAATGTTACGGATCATTTGGCGCATCATGGTGAGGGTATTAGTGGTTTTCAGCGACGAATAGAGCGATTGCTGGGCATTCATAGCGCTGACAAAAACATAAATGAAAACGTAGATGAAACAGACAACGCGCGTGAGCGATTTTATGTGTTAGAACACATTTTGCTGCGCCCCCAGCCCTACTTTTCTATTACAGAAGATGGCACACTCATGCCTGATTCACCTACGCTGCTGCCCATTGAGACCGTAGATATTCAGTGGGATACCTTGGCGCTCAATCATCTTCCGGCTGCTGTCGATCCCTATTCTTTTTGGGTAAGCATTATCTTTCCGGCCTCGCCCCCCAGATTTGGCAGTCGGAACTTTCGCCAGCTGATTGAGCGTACGCTGCGTTCAGAAGCCCCTGCCCATGTGGTTTTAAAAATAGGATGGTTCAACCCTGCGCAAATGAAGCGCTTTGAAGCGGCCTATCATGCCTGGAGAGCGCAGCTTGCACTAAAAACCCGTGAAGGCAGTGCCTGCCACTTAGCAGCTACTCGCGATACCCTAGTCAGTGTGCTGTCTGAGCTACACAGTGACTTTTCTCCTGAGCAATCGAGCAATGTAGACTATCGTCCGCCGGTACTCACTAATGAAATAGGAGAGACCCTGCCTGGCATTGAGCCTTTCACCCTAGATAATACGCTCATTGCTTAGTGCAGCCTGCCTTGTCATTTGTCTGCCTTGTCATCTTTCTGTTTGTGTCGTTTTTAGTGCTTTTTACCCGCGCTATTTCCTGCCCCCGTTAGCATTACCTCGTTAGCCATTACCTCGTTAGCATTATGGTTCAGCAATCAGTGCAAGCTATCTACCCTATCTTTGTGCCTAACCAGGTCTTAGAAAGTAAAGCCCTCAATGAGCTGTCGGACTATTTTAGCGAGCAAACTCACCTCACCCGTCAGCACCTAATTGGTGTGGGCGTTTTGAAAGGGCTACAAGTGAATAGCGTGTTTAGTGAGGTGGGTTCTAGTCCGTTGCCTAGTCCATCGCCTAGTGCAAGGATTAGCCCAACTGTGGGTGCAGAAAATATGACAGCGCCCCTTACACCGGTTGCTGATGCCAGTGCTGATACCAGTGCTGATACTGGTGCTGATACCAGTGCGGTGGCTGATGCTATCGGTGAAGGCATGCCGTCAGGGGCGGTGCAAACGCGTAATATTGTTGCCACCATTCAACTCTCTGAAGGTAATTGCCTGACGCCCAACGGCTATTACCTTTCTTTATCCGATATTGTGTTTACGCACTATAGAGAGAGCCTAGATCTCTTTCCCTTACAAAATAAAGCAGCGGCTAAGTCTGGCTCAGTAATAGAGATTTTTGATACGGTTCCTAACGATGGCTTTTTGCTGTCTCAATTGCTGGAGAACGTGCCTCAAGCGGATGCGAATTTTAGTGATGTTTTCTCTGATAAAGCGCTGGTGATGGTGGCCGACTTACAAGAAAGACCCCGACAAGGCGGACTCATTCACTACGAAGTGCAGTACAAAGTGAAAACGCTAAAAATTCGCTTTTTTATGGTGTCGGTGCCTGACTTAGAAGGTGCGCTGCAAGATGTTGATGATTTTGCACTTTTAAAGCAGCAGCGAGCTTTTCAGTCCTTTATGGAGCAGCGCAATCGCATCCCTGCGCTACAGCGATTTGGCTACCGTCTTGCTGCCGGTGATGATAAAGCCGCAGCCCCAACGGTCAGCCTTAGCACCATTACCCATACTGATGTTCTGCGTCGTCAATACGAAGCTAACTGCCGCCATTCCCTCACCGTTATTGCCGCGCAGCTGAAGGCTATAGATGGTTTTCTCTTGCACTTTCCCACTATCTCGCAGGCCATTGTTAAACAACTGCCGGTGGATGAAAACAGCGCTACGTTTTCTTCTGTTTCAGCGATTTCTGTCTCAGATGATGTGGAAGGTAGGCTAAGCGATGGTTTAGTGAATCTTTTAAGTGATGCGCAAGCACTGCAAAACTACAGCGATTATTTGCACTTAATTGCGATCGCTGCTGAAGAGTTGGCTGGTGTCATCATGCTGCTAGAGGGCTATTTCCCGGCTGCGCGGCAGCAATCTTTTTTGGTGTTAGGGTCGGCATCGGCGGGAGATAGGGCTACCGCGCGCCAAAAAGATCAGGAGAACAGAAGTGACTTTGTTCATTATGTTGATCTTCAGGCGAAAGAAAAGACCTTGGAGAAATTTGCTCGGCAGTATTTGCGGCTATATTACCTATGCCATAGCTTTGACTTAGGTGCTGCGCCGGATACCTTAACGCTCACACCGAGCGCTGCATGGCTATCTGCGCCCCTCCATCAGCAGTCTATTCCGGCCTATCTCATTCATCCTCATTTGCCTGCCTACTGGCACGATTTTGCTGAGCAACGATCAGAGGTAGCTTCTGCTGATCTCTTGTTGTATCAGTCGCCTAGCTGCGATCGCTATGTCATCGCAGGCTACCAAAATAAAAGCTGTCGGGAGATTTGGGCGCGTTTGAATGAGTATCGCGATCGCTATAATCTCACCTTCACGATTCTCTTTCTCAAGCTCGATAGCGAGACGCCCACAGCGGAAGCCGTTATCTCAGATGTTGTGGAGGAAACCGTTTCCTCAGAGGTAGCCCCAGCGTTGCCTCAGTTTCATGAATTTGCTCAGCGCCATCCTGGCATAGAGCACTGGGGCGGGGTGCCTAAAGGCGGCACGTTTATTGTGCTGTATGAGGAAGATGGTGAAGGGGGTGATCGGGCGATCTCTGATTTTGCTTTGCCTTACTACTATGTGGCAACCCCTTCTCATGTCCTCCTAGCACCGCCGTCTTTTTCGTTGAACTATCCTGAAGCACAAACATTGGTGGCTGAGCAACCGTTGGTTGAAGTCACCCTTCTTCCAGCGCAGGGCACTTTGGAAGGTGAAGGCATCAGCAAATCAGAAGAGGGGGCTTATCTATTCGATGCGGGCGCGTTACAAGACAACATTACAGAAGAAACGACACTATCTCTAACGGCTCGCTGGGATAATCATCAGTTGATGACGCCCCCTATCCGTGTATTCTCGAAACCTTTTGCTCAGTTTTGGGTAGGTGATGTGAAAACTCAAGGATATTCATTCCGTGAGGCCAACAGCCTATCTTTATTCACCAAGAACTCTCTTCGATTGCGGGTTCAAAACAAAGGCGGCCAATTTTCTCTTGCTAAACCTGTGGAAGGTACAGATCCCAGTACTGGGCTCGAACTTGGCAGTACAGATTTTGGCAGCACAGATGAGGCTTCTTCTGCTAATGGTTTATTCGGTCATGATCCACTGACGTTCTTTCCTGAAAATGTGCCAGATGGCGTATCTGAGGTTGTTCTCTCATATAGCCTTCCGCTCACTGAAGAGACTACCGATGTCCATCGTATCCTTATCAAAATTCATAAGGAAGAAACCGAAACCGATCGAATTGATCGCTTGCGTACGCTTGTAGGTGACCTTTTACCAGATCAGCTACAACCCCATATCAAAAATGCAAAAACAGAACTGACGACCACTGCGAGTGCGGCTGTGTTGGCGCAGGTTAAGGCAAAAGCAACCACAGATGCATTGAACGAGGCGATAGAAACGAGTGTTGATGAGATTTTGAAAAAGCAGCTAGCGCCTGACGCGCTGCAAGCGAGAATAAATGAGCAGGTAAAAGCAGCGGTTGGCAGTGAGGTGAGCAGTCAGCTCAATCCTAAAATTAAGTCTGCTGAGCAAGCGTTAGCGACCAAAGCAGGTGAAGTTGTCTTATCTCAGGTTAAAGCGCAAGCAACCAAAGATGCTTTGAATAGAGCAATAGAAACGAGTGTTGATGAGATTTTGGAAAAACAGCTAGCGCCTGACGCGCTGCAAGTGAGAATAAATGAGCAGGTAAAAGCAGCGGTTAACAAAGCGCTAGGCAGTCAGCTTGACTCTGCGCAGACAACAATATCTGGCAAAGCACAGGAGGCGGTGAAAGAGGCGGTTGATTCTAGTGAAATGCGAGGACTATTGGATGGTCATGCTGATAAAGCGATCAAAGCTGCGATGGATCGTAGTCAATTTAATCTGATTCGCCCCCTACCCAGTCCTCAAACGCCCAGTCCTCAAACGCCCAGTCCTCCTCCACTTGGGACTTCTAATCAGGCCGATAGTTCAGTGGAACCTGTCGATGAGGTGCTTCCCAATACGACGAGTGCGCCTGTTGAACCAGATGAGATTGAGCAAAGTACTGAAAAGAAACCAAGTTCAACAGATGAGCAGTTGAGAAACTTTGAGGGGGATGATGGGTTGTTCGGTAGGTTTTTTGGCAAGAAGTAACCCCATTTCACCTGCTGTTCTCTTTCTCTAGTTTCTTGCTATGAGTCGTTTTCAATCTCACCTTATTGGCAGAATTGTTTTAGACGTGGAAACGGCTGAACCGGAAGATGAGGTTTGGGCGCTGCAAGAGGCGCTGAGTCAGTTAATACAGCAGCAGGCTAGTTCAGAAATCTCTGCCTTGTTCGATCAGTGGGTAAATAGTGATGAGGTGATTCGGTTAGATGACCTTACCCTCGAACTTCCACCGATTGAATACGATCAGCTAGCTAACGACTTTATCCCACATTTGCTCGAAGCCCTCCGGTATGCCCTCGCAGATCGGTTTCCGCAGAAAACGACTAGAGCTGTTCAGTCGTTTCAAGATTTATCTACAGAACCGCTTCAATCCCTGCCTCAAGACTCGTCAACATCTGCATCACAGATACCCTCTTTATCGTCACCTTCTTCAGATCAATTGACTGTGCCTTCTCAATCTGCATCCGCTGCAGATTGGGAGGTTTTAGTCTACTTTTTAGAATATGGGCGTTTGCCTTGGTGGCAGGATTCGGCACCTTTTTCTGATTGGGTTGCGCTTTGGGAAGCGGCGCTGAATAGTAACGCTTTTAGCGCGCTGCCTGGCAGTGCGTTAGCGAGATCGCCTCTCCAAAAGCTGTTAGCCACTCAGCCCACCGCAAGGCAGCGCCTGATTACGCAATTGCCGCCCTCATTTTTTCAAAAACTAGTTGTGCGATGGCAACCGGCTTGGACGGTATGGCCCGCGCTTTTTGAAAATGTTCAGGTACTCATTCAGTTTGCCAACGCGCATCCTTGGAGACCGCAGGGCCATGCTGCCGGCTCGCCTACAATTAACAGCGTCACTATTCAATATGCCGACATAAAATATTTAGAACAACAGGCTCAGCTCATTCTCTGCGAGCAGTTAGCGGTTCATTCCACACAAAATGCATCCTTTCCCCTCCGTGCTTGGATAGAAGCTTGGTTGCCGAAGTTTGTTCAAGTGATATTACGCCACAGGCGTGACCGTGCGATCTCCCCTAACGACTCTTTCCATGCCGCATCGCTGCATGCCTACCTCACCCACGCTGTTGATACACTTAAGCTAACCCGTTCATCTGTTTGGCATGCTGCGATTAGCCGCCATGTGCCTGCCGTAACAGCAACAACAACAATTCCCCGAGCGGCGACCACACCTGCCAATCGTTTACTGGCCACCACCACCGAGGAAAGCCTCTCACAAACTACAGAAGCTTCATTCCCTCAGCCGCCGGAGTTGCCTGATTTAGATGCTCAAGACGCTATCTCTTTAAGTCAGGCGTCCTCTGGTGGTGGTGAGCAATCGTTTGCTGAGGGCCAAGCTGCCTCATCCACCCAGCAGCCATTACCCGTCTCTAAGCAGAATGTAGCTGCGTCAAAACCCGCCTCAGCTTCTCCAGAATTTGCAATGGGTTCTTCAGAAGCAACTACAGACAGTTTTTCAGAAGCAACTACAGACAGTTTTTCAGAAGCAACTACAGACAGTTTTTCAGAAGCAACTACAGACAGTTTTTCAGAACCAATTACAGACAGTTCTTCAGAAGCAATTACAGATAGTTTTTCAGAACCAATTACAGACAGTTCTTCAGAATTGACTCAAATTTCTCCAGAAACGACTCAACCCTCTTTCGCATCTGCTTCAGTTTCGCCAGAAGTAACGGCGACTTCTCAAGAGGCTGCTCAGCCTGCTGATGAATCAGTCCACTCTTTTCAGGAAGTGACCTCCTCCCCGATTTTCCGTGAATTACCTCCATCGTCTGCGGATGTGGAGTCAGCGCCCACTTCAACTTCTTCAGCCGTAGGTGCTGGCTCTAGGGAGACCATTCGGCCTTCTGATGAATTTGTACCGCCCTTGCCAGAGTCTAATCCGGCTGCTGCTGCATCTGCTCAGTCTTCTTCGGAAACAACTCAGCCTTCTTCTTCCGCACCAACGTCCACTTCTCAAGATGTAGGATCGGCTTTTGAGGCGGTGTCTGAGGCGGCGGCTGAGGCGGCGTTTGAGGTGGCGTCTGAGGCGGTGTCTGGGGCGGCATCTGAGGTGGCAGATCAATCTAATGATGAATCACCTCAGCTTTTTTCTGAATCAGCTCGTGTTTTTCCTGAACCCACTCAGCTTTCTTCAGAACCTGTTCAATCTTCTGCCGAATCAGCTCAGATCTTTTCTGCACAAGCTGAAAGTGCATCAGATGAAATGTCGGTTGTTTCAGAACAAGATTTACCACAAGCTAATCAGGATTCGCAGTTGCCTAATCAAGGTGTAGCCACCACTCAACAAGATGCATCGCTAGCGGTTCCAGACCCCTCCTCATTCGTGCAAGATTCATCCTTACAGGAGCCGTTCCTAGTCGTTGAACTAGGTGCCGAACCAGTCTCCATTGCCAGTAATGAGATGCGTTCTGATGAGAATCGATCTGTTGTTGAGCATTCTGATGAGATGATTTTTGATGGGGATAATTCTGTTTCTGAACGTTCTGTTTCTGAACGTTCTGTTTCTGAGCCAGACCCAACTTCAACTTTTTTGGAAATTGAAACAACGACTTTTCAAGATTTAAATCAACCTTCTTTTGAATCCACTCAATCAACGTCTGAATCAGATTTTCGCTCTTCTGAATCACTCCGAGTTTCTTCTGAGTCAGCACAATCTTCTTTCATGCAAGCGGCAAGCTCGCCGGATATCCCCAACGATAGCCCTCCACCCACAGATGACACGCTGCCAAACAACACGCTGCCAAACCAACAGATCACTCCTGATGCAGAAGAAGCTGCTTCCTTACCCCCTTTATCAGCGCCAGCCGAAAACGATGATGCGATGCAGGCAACTTCTCTGTCTGAAACGGAGGCGATCGCCACTCCAATAGATATTGAAAATGAACGTGAGATACCTGCTCATCCCCTCATCTCTAATCCGCCCAAGCGCGCTGTCTTTCCTAATCTCTCACGAGATGAAATTGCCAATGGCATTTATCTCAACAATGCAGGATTGGTTCTGTTACATCCTTTCCTGAAAATATATTTCGATGATATTGGATTGTTAACAGAAGATGACTTGGCCAATGAATTTAGAAATGAGTATGCGCAGCAGCAGGCGATCGCGCTTCTCCACTATCTTGCTACGGGCCAAACCAACGCCCC
>JBGCGG010000103.1:0-10334 GCA_045110585.1 Phormidesmis sp.
GGCTACCCGTTTTTCTTGCAAGACCTTTTGTTTCAGACGTTCTGGAGATTCCATACACCAGAGTCTATCGGCCTATTTCGGCTTTGTCCAGAAAACTGGACGGCTTAGCGATCCTTTTTGTACCAATACTCCTCGTACCCCTCTTCTCGTAACCTCTTTAAATCAACTAGCTGTTGTGAGTCAAAAAATCCTAGCTTGTCGTGGCAGGATTCTAAGATATTTCGCTCAAAATCAAGAGCATTTTTGATAACCTCTAAGTTTCCTCTTCCAACCTGGTTTATATACTTCTCGTATTTCTGTTCTAGCTCTTTGGCAGAACCATCGCCTGATAAAGCAAGCTCTCGAACCTTGTCTATCAGATCAAAAGCTACAGCAATCCATACACTGACAATCGTTGCACGATATGCCCCTGCTTTATAGCACTGAATAGATTCTGCAATGTATGCTTTTGATTGCTCTGACTGACATTGAAGCGACAGAGCCTCTAGATCTGCAAGCCTTTCTACCAAAGTTTTTCTCGATTGATGGACAGTCAGTTAAGATACCAAGAATCGATTGTGGTGGTGGTGACCAGCCTCATAACCCGGAATAATCAGAATGGTAATACTGAATTAGATAGCCAGTAGAAACGTTAGGGAAGTGCCAAAAGGGAAGGTTTTTGACCTGGTATAGACGTATTATTTCAGATCCCTCCGACCATATCTGACCATTGCCTTTACGCTATTCTTCGATATCATGCCTAACTTTAGAAATGGAAAGCTGCTCGATCGCTTCCAGAATGCAACCTTAGAAGTATTATCTGCTGCTGAATTATGCCACTACAAAAGAGCACCTGCGGCTACTAAAATTTTTTTAGTTAGACTTCCCAACGCAACTACCGAACCGGCACTGTTTTTTAAGCTCTCTAAAGTCTTCTGTATCGAAGTCAGCTTATCAAGCACTCGGTTTTTCTTCGGCGGTTGTGCCTGTGCAGCATCAATGGCTTCTTCGGCACTGTACCTCAAGTCCTTGCTGTCATCTGGTGGGATATCTTCAGATTGGCTTAGGCCTGTTAGAAGTTCCTGAAGCGCTTCTAGTAAGTCATCGCGTTCCGAAATGTCACTTTCACTAGAAGTAGTGATAACAGTAGACTGGTTATTACTAACCTCATTGTCCTGTCCAACTGCACTATTCGTCATACTTATAGCACCGCCACCGGTATCAATGCTGGTTGAATTATTAGACATTGTATTACCTCTTCGAATAACGCTTATCAGCTGGCTAGACAGTTGAGACTAGGAAATGTATATCTCTAAGCAGTGCTGCTACGATACCTTGTTATCAGTACCTACAGCTGAATTAACCATACTTATAGCACCTCCCTCAGTATTTATTTGCGTCACGTTGTTGATTTGCTGAATGAATGCGTCTAAGCTTTCAAGTGGAAGCTTTTCTTCTTCGAAAACGTTTCTTACTGTCTTCACAATTAGAGAAACAGTGCTTTTTGAGAACATGAAAACATCGTCGTAATCGAAAGGTCCACCACCAATTGTTCCAGGAAATTCTTGACGTATAGCGAGCATTACATTCTTTTCGTAGCTGATACGCCAGAAAAGCTTCCACCAGATTATAGGAATAGAAAATAGAGATAGGAAAAGAGTAAGGGGGCTTAAGAAGAACAAGGCAGCTGTAATTGCTCCCTTCTTCAATACCTTAAACCAGCTCACATCACCTAATGTATATACATCGAGTCCAACATAAAGGTTCTCTCCAAACTCAATAAAGCGCACGAAGACTGTCGATCTGTTCCCATGAACAGTATCTCTAGTTATGAGGATATATCTGCGACGATCCGGTGCCTTCGCAGTGTCTTTTGCATAGATGACTGGGCGCACCTTTGAATCACCTAAACGACCTTCAGATACTGCCTGATAGACACGAACATAAAGTTTTTCGCAAATACTATCAATATTGTTTTCCTTCTGGTCAAGCCTATACGTGTGCTGTAGGTCAAATGCTCGTATTTTTAGTCCGACACCATCTGCAGGAGCACCAGCCTTGAACCAGCTAAATCCAAGCTTTATGATTGATGGCGTACCAATATTTTGCCAGCTCAGGGAGTCGAAACCGCGAGCTATTGAACTACTCTCTACTCTATCTTGACTACCTTTAGGAGCAGAGTCTTGTAAGACTGTGCTCACGCCTCCTAATCTCTGTGTTGCAACCCTTTCAGACTCACGCGCTAATGCGCTAGGCTGCTCGGTTGTGCTTGGTGCATCGTTGTAGGTTGTAGAAGCTTCAATGCCGCTTGGAATCGCGACTAAGGAAATTTCTCTTCCGATATCAATACGAGTTTGTGAATTTATCTGATAATAAGTGACAGGTCGGTATTGAAAAAGGGAAATTCCATTAACAAGAACATTATTTTTCTGACTAATCTCTTTTAGCTGCCATACACCCTCATTAGAACTAAAGTTAAATTCAATATGATGTGTAGATACATCAGAAGAGTCTGGGAGAGGCAAGCTGCAGTCTTTATCGCTACCTGCTATGTATCTTCGTCCAGGAATAAGTTCATAGTTTTGTACGGTATCCTTCGTATCACCTAGCCCTTTTACGCTGCTGACTCTCTCTATGTGAATTGTGAGCTTCAAGATAGATGCTTAAAACCTCTCTGATCAAGTTTTCTAAATTACTTCAAATAAAAGTCATGCTGAAAGACATTTTCAGTCACTACGTCGAAAAATACTTCTGTTGACGCATTTGCTATTTTTCGTAAGCTTTTCCTAAGTCTTTGCGCTGTAAACCTTTAAATTGACGCTATTCTCTGTAATTTTACTTGCTTTTCCTTTAGAAAGATCATAATTCAGCTGTTTCAAGACGGTTTAAACACATAATCTTGATTGATTTTTTCTAAAGCATTACATTCATACTGAGTTCTCTTAAACTATAAAGAATAAGCTGATAAGAAGTATTTAGTATTACCAACTTAAATAAACGAAGAAAACATAGTGGAGTTTATCTGACAACGAGGTACAAGTAACCAAGAGAGTTCAAAAGAGGAGCGGAAACTCTTTCTCTAGAGATCAAATCCCATGTCATCAGTTATTGTGCGGCGAGATGACCAGGATAATACGTGCGTACTTTCTACAGGCGGCTTACCTACAGAAAGTCTTCCTCTCTAGTAAGCAGACGTCAAGAAAAACTAGCCTCTTGAATGTCTCAAATTTTAGGCCTTATGAGACAGATATAAAACAGTGCCTCATTCCATGTCTCAAAATAGCGTTCTCACAACGTCTAAGATATAAGTAGACGTTTGAGGTAGGTCATGTCTACGGTTGGCTATGCCAGGGTAAGTTCTGTCGGCCAGAGTCTCGATGTACAGATTGATAAGCTGAAGAGCTGCGACAAGGTGTTCCAAGAGAAGAAGACGGGCACTTCTAGCACTCGGCCACGACTGAAAGCTTGTCTTGAATACGTTAGAGACGGCGATACGCTGGTGGTGACTCGGCTCGATAGGCTGGCTCGCTCTACGCTGCATCTGTGTCAGTTGGCTGAGCAGTTGCAGGAGAAGGGCGTGAACCTCAAGGTTATCGACCAAAATATCGACACGAGTGATGCGACGGGTCGGCTGCTGTTTAATATGCTCGGTGCGATCGCTCAGTTTGAAACGGAAATTCGCGCTGAACGACAGATGGACGGCATCCGAAATGCTAAAGCTAATGGCGTTCATCTGGGTAGACGAAAGCATCTAACCGAGGACGAACAGGTGGAGCTACAGATGAAGCGGCAAGAAGGCGCACTCATCAGAACGTTGATGGAAGAATATAACCTCTCAAAAGCTAGCGTCTATCGTTATCTAGATGGCATCACGGTTAGTCACGCTGAAAACTAAGCCGTAAGGTCAACTTTGAAAGGAGGAGGTACGTATGGACGAAGCGGTATACATGGAAGGATTGCCAGAGGATGTTCGAGCAGGCTGGGAAGCTATGCCTGAAGAACAACGCGCAGCAATGCAGGCTCATGCCGATGCAGTCATCACGCATCAGAAAAACGTCATAGAGCCAATGCTGGCATTCAAGTACCCTGAAAGACCTGTTATCAGAACAGTAGAAAAAAAGAGTAAGCCACGCTATTACACGTACGAGTTTGAAGCTATTCGGTTAATTGACAGTGCGGTAGAAACAACACATAGAACGTCTCAGTACTTCGTTGAGACTCTGCCAGGGGATATTCCGCTAGAGATGGTTACATCCCAGACGGCGAGTTCTCGATGGGTAGCGACTCCTGCGAGAGTGAGATGCCGATACATGCTGTTTCTATGCCTTCCTTTCATCTTGGCAAGTATCCAGTGACTCAGCAGCAGTGGAAGGCTATCATGCAGCACAACCTTTCGGCACACAAAGGAGATGACTTGCCTGTAGAGAACGTTTCTTGGCTCGATGCAAACGAGTTCTGCGCTCGACTATCCCTGGTAACTGGTAGATGCTATCGCCTACCGAGTGAGGCTGAGTGGGAGTACGCTTGTCGTGCTAGGACCACTACTCACTACAGCTTTGGTGATGACATCTCTCCGCTAGTTGCAAACTACTGGGACATAGAAGACGTAGAGCAGCAATCGTCTATCGAACTTAAAACAACTCGTGTCGGCACTTTTTACCCGAATGACTTCGGACTCTACGATGTACACGGCAACGTGTATGAACTCTGTGGGGATACGTGGCGTTGGAACTACACTGGTGCGCCTACCGATGGCGGTCCTTGGCTGTACGAAGAAGCGCCTGAATTAGTTGTCATCCGAGGTGGGTCATGCGACTACTATGCAGACAACTGTCGTTGCGCCTATCGTACAGAGACGATGCCTGACTATAGGTACAGTGGAACTGGCTTTCGGGTTGCCTGCTCTATCAGCAAACCTGAGTAGGCTCTAGTTCACTGTCTCAAAACTCGTCATAGACGAAGAGCTGAGGCACATAGATTTAGAAACAAGTTTTAAGACATCTGAAACCAGCGAAAACGCTGTTTTGAGCACTGCAAATGAAGTGTGTCAGAAGGGGTGCATTTCGATATTCCGAGTCAGACGGTGTTATGGGACTAGCGAGAAAACACTATCACTCCTTTCCCCGATAGTCCTATGGGTTCGCGTCGTGCAATCGCATAGAGGAAGAATCGTTCACTTTCTTCGCTTTTCTGGCTTGGACTTTTCTAAGAGGAGTACTACATGTTCCGACTTCTGACACTGGGAATAATAAGAGCAGAATTATGATACAAGTGTACTATAAACTATGGCTGTTTTCGATGATAGTTAAATAGGCTGCGGTACGTAGCGGGACTGAATCTTTAAATTCTCCCGACTGACCATAAATTCTCATGAAAACGTGGGTGGCTACTCAACTATTTCGATTTCCCATGACACAGACGTTCAACCAGGAAGTTATGAGTTTTTTGTCAGAGCTTGAGACATCTTTTCAGCAAGCAGAGCAATTTTTGAAAAGTTCTACTCATGCGCTAAATCAGACCGGAGATAGTGCTGAACTTGCCGCCACGATTGAGCACATCCAACAGGCCAAGCAGTATGTTTCAAAGCTTCGCACAGAGTTGCCTAGCACACTAGATCAGCAGGAAGATGAAATTCTTACGGCTGTCTTGGATGCGCGCTCTGTTTAGGGTGATTCTTAAAAACAAATTAAGAGTAAATCGCGAATATGAATAGCCTTAGCGTGATTCAGCTTCAAACATATTGACCAGATGGTTAAAATATATATTGACTTCCCTAACAGCTTGACTGTCAGTCAGTCGTATTGGAGTGATATCATCCCTGATGACCTTGAATATTTCTGAGTAAACAACAGGATGAAACACAGGTGTAATTTTTTGTCTTGCTTTGTCAAGCAGATTAGTTCTACCTAATTTTAGTGCTTCACTAACAAGTTTGAGATAGATTGTAATGTCCTGCTGAAGCTGAATCCTCTCCTTTTCTGTATTCTGATTTTCCATAGCCGCATAGTGATCAAGTCTTTCTATGGCGACACGACACGCTTCTTTCGCTATATCAGATTGGGACTGTTTCAACCATAAACTAGCCTTCTGAATACTGGCGGAGCGTTCTAAGAGATGTTGCTCTAAAACAGATAACTGCTGTAGATTTTTCTCAAATGAGGATAGTCTGCTTTCTAGCTCTTGGCGAAGCTTTTCTTTCTCTAAGCTAAGCTGACCTTTTTCTTCGAGAAGCTGACTGATTTCCCCTTTATATTTTTCAATCATTTCTTCAAGGACAGGCTTCGTTTCTCTTAGATAATTTAATGGCTCTATAGCTGTTACCTCTCTAAGATTTTTGATTTCTGCTTCTAGAATTTGAATTCTTATATTCTTTTCAGATAGCTCACTTCTCTGTCCTTGCTTCAGATTACTTATCTCTGTCTCCAATCGGCTGATTTCTAATGCCTTCTCTCCTTCTATTCGAGTCAGCTGTGTAGTTTTCTCCGCTTCTATCTTTTTAACTTCTGCTTCTTTCCATTTGATTATCAATGCCCAAATAATTGTAATTAACCCACCAAGGATAATCGTTACTACAGGAAGTGGAATGTAATCCTTGAGTGCTGGAGCTGGGGCCGGAGCCGGGGTCGGTACTGAAGTTGGGGTCGGTGCTGGAGCTGGAACTGGATCTTCAGGCGGAGAACCCTGGGCGAACTGATTCGGCAACGTCCATACAGAGAAGATACTATTATCAGCGCTCATGCTATCTGCAAGCTGGTAGTGCTGCATTGGAATTTCCTTGAGTTACCCTGGATCAAAAATCAATTAGAATTTTTGTTTATTTCTACACTTTCTTAGAATACAGGGAACAGAACTTCTGATGATCGCTGGCTTGCTCACTTGGCACTAATCCCATCCAGACCGGATACATAAGCACAGACTATAGATTACTCTTTTCCCGATCGCTGAAAGCCCCTATCCACTTTGATAAGGAAATCTGAACAGTCGGCCATATGAGCCTTAGATCCCCACCCCCGCGAAACCAGGCCTGAATGTCCAGAATAATGACGTATATTATTCTGGACTTACGAAAAACGGCCATGGATCAGCCCATTTCAGAAGCGCGATCGCACATTCCACTGCGGAAAACGCGGCGGAAAACGAAAAAGGATGTGCCCACCAAGTTTTTTACGATGGGTGAGATCAAAGCGCTGTTGAATGAAGCTAGAGCACTACGCAAGCGACCCGAGCTAGCCACAGCCTTAATTGAAGTCTCTTTTCATCACGGCTTATGAAGTAGTGAAGCTGCTCTGTTGCAGTGGGAAGATATTGACTTCGATAGCAAAACTATCTCTATTACTAGGTTAAAAGGCGGAGCGACTGAAACCCTTCACCCGATGATTGAAGACGACTATCAGGTTCTGTTGAATCTCAAAGAAATGTATGAGCGAAAAGGTGTTGTTGCCACTCGTGAAATATTTAAAACAGAGAAAGGGCGGAGCTACATAAAGGTAAAACAACAACGATGGCTTACTAAAGATGGAGAAGAACGCAAAGGAGAAACCTACAGTGCGCCTGGACTATCTGACTTGCTGAAGCGAATTATCAGGCGATGCGATGGCTTTGTGCGACAGGATCGGTCATCCCACGGACTGCGGCATTCATGCGCTACTTATCTGGCGAAGGCGGGCAAGACAGAGCACCAGATTCAGCAATGGCTCGGGCATACCTCAGCACGGAACGCTAAGCGCTATATGGGCCGTATACTGCCGGATGTGGGCGATGCACTAAGGAAACCTCCAACGCTGAATCTGGATCAGAGTGTGTACGTGCCGCCAGGAGTGGCTTAGTGCTTACCGCCAAGTCATTTCATCCATTTACGACTTCGTTGAGCGCTTCCTGTAGGACTTCATCGCCGACACCATGACGCTTCAAACTCTCAATCAGGGAAGAAACAGTGTCGTTCTCTAGTCGCTCTAGATCGCTGCGCAGGCCCTGACCAATGTAAGTCCGAGCGAGCGGTTGATAGCCGGAGAACCCTAAGATAGGCGCTATCCGCTTTAAGTCTTCAATGACATCCTCGGGCATACGAATAGTGACAGTCGTCATCGGGCGATCTCGTTTCAGTCGCTTTTTGAGAGCTTCAGGCTTCATAGTATTCGCGCTCCTTTCGAGTCGCTTTGCGGGCGGACACAATACGGATGTAGTCGTCTTCTCGTTCTACAAACACAACGAATAAGAGGTTCCATCGCTTGTCTAGCGCGATAACAGCATCCCTAGCCTCATCGTTGCGACTGGCATCAACGACAACTAGAAGCGGATCAAAGAAAGCTTCAGCGGCTTGCGGAAACGTGATGCCATCGTGCTTGAGTGGGTTAGCTGTTGCCTTCTGGTCGTTCCAGACGAAGGTGATGCCATTGAGCGGAAAGTACACATCCATAGAGGTCAGTATAGCCAAACGTATTTACAATGTAAACACGATTGCCGATCCGCACTTAGCGGCTAAACTCATTGAGAATGAAGACTTTCACGAGGAAAATAGCACTCTAATACTGTCTTGAAAACGGTTAGATACTGCTGGCGAACTCCCAGAAGTGCGGAAAATCAGTATTGGGGTCTCAGTATCATCGGAACAGAAAACCACGCTAAGCACTTCTGATTTCTGTACCAATTAAACCTCTCTGGCAGAAGAGGGCTGAAACCCTTGATATACCGTTCTATTTTTCTGTACCAATTAGGGCACTGTCTAACTGGTACAGAAATAGTGTTTTAAAGGTAGTTCAAAAGAACTATACCAAAAAGCATGTATATCAATGCTTTCAGCCTTAGCGTGGTTTTCTGTTCCATTGCTACCAAAGGGCCGTAACGGCCTCAATAGTTTGCGATCACTTGCTGCGGATCACCAAAAATGATACTGCTGGCGAAATATTGCTTAACAAGCCGCTGGTTGCATCAGTCTGACGAATTGAGAAGTGCGAGTGGCCGCTTGTGGAACACCGCTAAGCCAGTTATGTATTCGTTTGCAGTTGATGGCAGTGGCCGTCATCAGATGTTGTAAATGTGTTTTTGCTAAACCGATGTAGCGAGCATGGCGCAAGCCATGAGCTCGAACCCCTTCAGACATCGTGCCTTCAACGCCCGCCCGCAAAGCATAGTCAGCTTGATAATCGGCTGTTTGTGCACGTTTTCTTGCCTTAGCCAACGCTTTATATTGCGCTTCTGGACGTAAGGTTATCGAGCGGCGCGGTCGTTTAGAGCGCGTACACAGACGCAGACTGGGACAGACTGAGCAGTCTGCAGGCAAAAACTTGATCTTAATCACTTCGTTGTTGCGGCTGTCGATAGCTGGTGTCCAAGAAGCGCTTGCTTTCCCGGTTGGACAAATCACTTTTTCCTTCTGCCAGTCAACGATAAAGTCATCTGCCGCAAACCCATTAGCCGCTTTCGCTTGCCAATGTAGATTATTTCTCGTCGGCCCCAGTAAGTCTACCTGATACTGTTCGTCCGTCGTCACAATCAACTCAGCATCGAGATAGCCCGTGTCAACAATGTGTTTGTTAGGCAGTAAGTTGTTGCTTTCTAAGGACTGATGAATAGCCTCTGTTGTATTGCCATCTGCGACGGGTGCAGCTGTCGTTTCAACGTTTGTAATGAGATGTAATTCCCCAGGCTCGCAAGTCTCGCTGATATGCACCTTATAGCCCACCCAGGAAGTTGTCTTTTTCTTTGCGTAGTGGGCATCACAGTCGTAGGGAGAGCTAATCATGATAGATGCAGGCGGTGCGTCTGTTTGCTTACGCCAGCGAATCTTGTTGTTCTGGCAATGATATTGTTGTATCCAAACTCTTCGCAGGATCTCAACCGCTGGTATCTCACGGAGCCAGAGCGGACTCAACTCATCAAAGATAGCATCTAACAACAACAATCCATCCTTGCCGTAGACTTCAGCTTGAGCAATCCGCTTGCTCTCCGCTTTTGGCAGATGGTAGTCTTCCATACGTTCGCTATAGCGCTCTACCCACTCAGGTTCGCTATGAGCAACTGTCCACTCAGGTGCAGCAACTGCTAGGGCGTTCAACGCGGCTCGTAACGTTTCACCTGCACATTCTAGCCGAGTGACTGCGCGGATGGCTGAGAGCACATGAGTAGAATCGGTGCGCTGGCGGCCACGAGCTTTTACCCAGCTCTTCTCGTGACAAAACGCTAGCAGCCGCTCGAACACTAGACGTTCTTCGTTGGCGCTTACTAATCGAGTACGAAACTCACTCAAGACGGTATGGTCAAAGCCTACATCCGTCAGCTCTAGACAAAGCAAGTACTTCCAGTCGATACGACTGCGCACTGCATTCGCAGCTTGGCGGTCTGTTAGTCCCTCAACA